>NC_014041.1:0-600000 GCF_000023465.1 Zunongwangia profunda SM-A87 | reverse complement strand
TGCTGTATAAATCTCTCCTTCAAGATCTTTAAACTGCTTATAGATATTTGTGTTATCATGTTCATGAATCTTAGAAATAAGATTTTGCCTTAATGCTAAAATCGCTCTACGCCCAAGATCCTTTAATTTAACTTCCTCAGAAACATCTTCACCAACTTCAAAATCCGGTTCAATTTTACGTGCTTCTGCAAGTGAAATTTCCTGATTTGGATCCTCAACTTCACCATCGGCCACTACCACACGGTTTCTCCAGATCTCCAAATCTCCCTTATCAGGGTTTACAATGATATCAAAGTTATCATCCTCACCATACTTCTTTTTTAAAGCATTTCTAAACACATCTTCCAAGATCGCCATCAAGGTAACACGATCTATCAACTTATCATCCTTAAACTCTGAAAATGAATCTATTAAGGCGAGATTTTCCATACTAAAACAATTAAAATGTTATCATAACTTTTGCTTCAACAATTGCTGAATATGCTAATACAGCTTCTTTCTCTACCGTCACCTTTCCTTTTCCTACAGGTTTAGGTTCACGTGCTTTCCACTGAAGTTTAATATCAGACTCGGTAGCATCGATTAAATTTCCTTCAAATTTTTCATTTTCAGTTTTAACCTGCAACTTTCTTCCAATATTTTTTTTATACTGTCTGGGAATTTGTAGCGGCTCAGATACTCCGGCCGATGTCACTTCTAAAGAAAAATCCTCTTCTTCCCTGTCTAAATTATGCTCTACCTTACGGCTTACATACATACAATCTTCGACAGAAACTCCTTTATCGCCATCGATAATCACTCTTATCTGATTATCTGATGTTATCATAAGATCAATCAAAAATAAGGAATTATTCTCTTCAAATGCTTGCTGTAGCAACTTTTCTACGTTCTCCTTCAACTTCATACCGGTTATAAAAAGAGGGGACTTTATGTCCCCTCGCTGTACTTTTTTAGTTTCAACGCTGCAAATATAATAATAATTCCCGAGAAAGAAAACCAGGCATTTAGGCAAAAATCTTCGTAAATTTAATATAGAAACAAAAAATACTAATTTTTCCCGAAATGCAAAAGATTCTTGTCCCAACAGATTTTTCAAAAGAAGCCGAAAATGCTTTGAAAACAGCCGCTATAATTGCTAAAAAATTCGATGCAGAAATTTACTTACTTCATATGCTAGACCTGCCTTTAAACCTTATTGACCCCGTACAGGGAAACAGTCAGAATGTACCGGAAGCATTATATTTTATGAAGCTCGCACATATGCATTTCAGCAAAATAAAAGAAAGCGATTACCTAAAAGACCTCTCAGTTACAGAAGCTGTTCAATTTAATCATGCTTTTAAAGGGATCACTGAATTCGCTAAAAATAATAATTGCGATCTTATCATTATGGGGTCTCACGGCAGCAGTGGTTTCCAGGAAATGTTTGCAGGATCGAATACCGAAAAAGTGGTTCGCCAATCTGAAATCCCTGTTTTGGTCATCAAAGAGGAAGCGAAAGATTTTAAAATTGAAAAGTTCATTTTGGCTACCGATACCGAAATTGACAATAAAAAAACGCTATTAAAAGCTATCGAATTTTCCAAGCTTTTTGAAGCCGAATTACATCTTTTATTTGTGAATACCCCAAATAATTTCACAACCACGAAGCAAGCTTACGCAGATTTAGAGGAGTTTTTACAAGAAATGAACCTAAACAGCATCAAAAAACATATTTACAATGACATTAGTGTAGAAAAGGGAATTTTAAATTTTTCAGAGAAAATTAAAGCAGACCTTATAGGCATTAGCACGCATGGTCGCAAAGGTCTGGCTCATTTCTTTAACGGCAGCATTAGTGAGGATCTGGTTAATCATGCCAGGCGACCGGTAATTACTTTTAAGATCTAAGTAAAGGTTTTAAGTGCCCCTTTTTTTATACAAGACCAGAGATAATTCCAAAATGATTTGGTTTTATCCCGCTCTATCTCCAATCCTTTATTTACATTTTCACCACTTTCGCCATTATGTTTTACAAAAATATTGGCGATAGTGGTTAAGAATCCGCTTTTTTCAGTACCGTCATTTTTTAAGACTTCAATTTTAAAATCTTTATAAGCAATATTTAAACCACCGGTAGCTACATTCCTATTCCCGGAAAAATTAAAAATCATACTTGTAATATCCCCTTTTGCCTTGACATTCATTCCGGGTGTTAAAAAAGTATTCATATTTTGCGCGGAAAGAGTCCCCATATTACCAGAAACTGAAAACCAATCACTACGATTATTCACTTTAAAAGCCCAGTTTAATTGCAAAGCAGCCTGATCCATAAAATCAGCTTCCGCAATAATCCTGGTAGTAGGAAACTCGATTGAATCACTAAAATTAGTCAGGTTTGATATTTCACCCTGCACTTTTGCAAATATCACTTTACCTGGTGACCTCCCTGCTTTTATTCGTTCTTCATAGACAATCCTGGCATTGTCAACATTTAAAGTATCGATTTTAAGCAAAAATGGTAATTTTCTAAGCATTTCGCTATACATAGGCTTAACAGTATTATCATCAGGTTGTGTTTTGTCTCTGTAAATTTCAAAATCTGCATTATGAATCGAAAAGCGTGAAGCCACATACTTTAAACTGTCATTTTTAAAGCCAAAATCATGATGGTTGATAGCAATACTATCTACACTTAAATTATAACGATCTTTCTCTATAGGTGTATGGTTCTGAAATTCCTGCTTGGAATATATCGATGTAAGCAAAAGTCCTTGCAACATACTTTTATTTTCCTCGACTCGAATATCAGCTACATTAATAGTATGTCTTTCATCCACTTTTAAAAATATGGAATCTGCATCAAGGCTAAAACTTTTAAATTCAAAAGGAATTTTATTCTGGATGCTGCTACTATCGACCTGTAGTTGATTTAGCTGAAAATCGAAAGTTTTTACCTTGATTTTATTTTCAGAAACACTATCTGTTAAAACAAATTTACCTCGATTAAGAATAAGCTTTTCAACTAAAATCTGCTTATTCAGCCCTTTTTCCTTTGAATTCCCTTTTGTCGCAACTGAATCTTTCTCACTCGACTTATTTGCTGCGGTCTGATATATGATTTCAGGATGACTAATGCTGATCGTATTTAGATCGATATTTTTTTCAAAAAGAAATTTCCAATAATTAAGTCCACTAACTTCCAATTTTTCAGAGTTAATTTCTACTTCACCTCGCTTTAAGCGAATATTGGATAATTGGGCAGCATTTTTAAAAACCTGAACTTTCAGTTGATCAAATTTGAGTTCTGGCAACTGCCTCTCGAGTAAGCTTATCGCTTTTTTCTCGACGAAGGAATTCAGAAATAATCCAACGACAAGAAGTATGGTCAACACAACTAATATTGGGATAAATACTTTAGTTTTCTTATTCAAAATAGAGGCTTTTAATTGAAATTTACGACACTTACGCCCAGCTGAATATAAGATTAAGAATATTTAACTAAAAAGCTTTACCTCTCATAAAATAAGCGCGTTAAAATTACGTCAAAGCTGATGATTGATTACCAAAAAACGGATTTAGAATATATATTTGCAATCAAGAATCTTGGCCAAGGCCGAAGATATCAATAAAGATTTTTAAAATTTTGTGGCAAGCCCAGGGTATCAAATCCTTTGGTGGTGCCAATAACTAAATAACCAATGATCCTTAAGCTATCCATAAAAATACTGTTTGTTATCGCCGAGATCTTTCTGGCTTTTTACAGTTTTGCTATGAGCGATAGTTTATTGGTAAAGTTTATTTTCTTTGCCTTTACTGCTGTAATTATTGCGTTTGCACTTACCAAAATTACCAACAAATTTTTACCGGTAGATAAAGACTATATTTCCCAGGAGCAGGAAGACGGTGTTGTAGATGGCGAATAAAACTGCCTATGCGTCTCATTTCAATTTCCGACACTCATAACAAGCATAAAGATTTAGATATCCCTAAAGGAGACTTTCTTATTCATTGTGGCGACTTTACTGAAGGCGGATCCAGATCTGAAACTTTGGATTTTCTAGAATGGTTTTCAAAACAGCCCCATAAACATAAAATTTTAATTGGTGGCAATCATGATTTCTTTTTAGAGAAATATCAGCACAATTTAGAAGAATATATTCCTAATAATATTCATTATTTAAACGATAAAGGAATCACTCTTGAAAACATAAAGATTTGGGGGAGCCCATACACCCCGGGCAATGGCCATTGGGCATTTAACCTGGAAAGAGGAAGAGCAATTCGAAAAAGATGGAATCTTATTCCGCAAAATATAGATATTCTCGTAACCCACACCCCTCCCTATGGGATTTTAGATGAAAGCCAAACCTATAAAAATATTGGTTGCGAAGAACTATTAAAACAAATAGTGGATATAAAACCTACTTTACATCTTTTTGGCCATGTTCACGATGACTTCGGGAAGAAAAACATAGGGCCTACATTATTTGTAAATTCTGCAGTGATGGATAATAAAATGAGGCTTATTAACGCCATTAGCACTATAGATCTCTAAAAGAAAGATTTTGAAACTGAAAGACCGGCTGCAAATATTGGTTTATCTCCTTCAGAAAATTCTGTCCCAAAAGAAATATTCAAATTAAAAGGATTATTTTGAATTAATCCTATATCTAAATACGAGTAAAACACATTCGACTTAGATAAAACTGATGGTCTTGAATTACTATAATTCACATGGGTTAGTAATAACCTCAACGGAAATGTATTTCTTCGGCTATACTTAGCTAACTCTGCGTTCATCCCTAGATGGTATGCTATAAACTCATCATTTACAATACTACCTCTAGGTGCGCTTGAATCAAAATCAAAGAATGGTACACCTAAAATTCTTTGCTGATAACTCCAACCAGATTTATAGAAAAGAAAATTATTAAAGTACTGCTCAACATTCTCTGGTCCATTATAATTTTTACTTCTGTTCTTAGTATAATATATTTCAAATATGAAAGCCTTCCAGAGATTCCGATTATCTACATCTTCGATATATAACGCGTAACTACCATCTGGGAAATTACTAAATTTAGAACTAGAGCCGTCTTCAAAAAAATGATTATAAACAAAATTATATTTCACATTAGTAGTGTATGAAATATCAAAAACGTAAGTGCCTAGATGATTCCCAATGACATTTTGCCGCTCACCTCCAATAGCCTCCGATCCACCTTCTCTACCAAAAAAAACTTTTAAATAATTTTGTAAACCAGATGGCGCTTCACCATAAAATTCTGAAGTTCCCCCATACATAGCGTAGTGTTCAATTCCGGCTTTAATAGCCCAAGACTTTCTATTATATAATAAATAGAAATTTTTATGATGGATTTGAGCTCTCGACACACTGCGGTCTTTTTCTAAAAGATACTGCTCAAAGGAGGCAGAAACGCCGAAGGTATCAAACCGATCAAAATAAAATGGATCTAATGTTAATTGCAATCCAGGCATGGCTCGAGTATTAAGCGACCATGCAAAATTTGCATTGGAAGCACTAAGCCCACTCAAATTTTCTTCTTGGTGCTTTCTACCTAAAGTAAGACTTATTTGATTTTTATAAACAATCTTAGAATACAGTTCATCCATCCATATATGATTCCCAGCAATTGGAGAGTTATCGTAAGAAGCAGCACCTCCTAAAATCATATTAAAATTTCTACTAATATCGAAGCTATAATCTAACATCAATGTTCCATAGAATTCGCTCTGATCTGATAATCTTCCTTTAGTATTCTTATAGAAATAAAATGGCAACTCTTCTGTATTAGAATAAGCGCCACCCAACTTTGCATTCAAAAAAAATCCATCTTGAGCAAAAGCACTAAGATGGATTAATAATGTTGATATTATGACAGATAACTTATTCATTATTTTTTAAATCTACTCATCAATCCTTTTCTCTTATCATTATCCTCTGCGGCGTAGGTATACCCGTATTTATTTCCATAATACCCGAAGTTCGACATTTTTACGTCGTTCAGCACAAAACTCACATTAGAAAGCTTACCACTCTCTTTAGCTTCGATCGCAAAATTTATTAAATTTTTCTCGGTATACCCAGCTCTAGCTACATACAATGTCAAATCAGCAAACCGATTGATTAAGAAAGTATCAGCCACCAACATTGCCGGTGCTGTATCTACAATAACATAATCATACAATCCTTTAAGCTCTTTAAACATGCTATCTATCTTTACATTCCTCAATAACTCGGAAGGATTTGGAGGGATACTTCCAGAGGTGACTATAGAAAGATTGGGATGTAATTTAGATTGATTGATATAAGCTTTAATACTCTCATCATCACTTACGATAAAATCACTAACCCCTTTCAGAACTTTCGCCCCTTCTTCATAACGTTGCAATTGAGGATTTCTAAGATCTGCACCCACAATAAGTACTCGATTATTACCTTCGCAAAGTGTTAATGCTAAATTAAAAGCAGTAAAAGTCTTACCTTCTCCTTTTACCGTGGAAGTCACATAAATAGTCGTATTATTTTTATCACGATCTTGAATTCCAGCCAACACGTATTGCATACTGGTAGTTAGAATTCTAAAAGCTTCCGCTAAAATAGATCGGTCATGTTTTTGGATTAGGTCTGACTCTTCTTTACTAACGCTAGGAATTTGACCCAGAATAGCTATTTCATTAGTAAAAGTCTCTAAATCTTGCTTAGACCTTAACTTGTTATCCAAAAAGTTTGTTCCAAAAATGATTCCGAAAGGAATAAATAATCCTAGAACAAATGAAGCTAATAATATGATATTTGGTTTTGGAGAAACAACTCCATTAGAACTCGCTTCATCTACAATCTTAGCCTTTATATTTTCAACTCCATATGATATGGAATTTTCTTCTCTTTTTTGCAATAAAAAAAGATATAATTGTTCTTTAATATTTTGAGGTCTGGAAACTCCTCGAAACTCTCTTTCTTTAGAAGGAACGCTAGCCACTTGTGCTCTTAGTTGTGCAAGTTGACTCCCGACACTCTTGGAAGACATTTCAAGATTTCGAACTAATCTATCCAAACTCTCAAAAAGATTTTCTCTCAAATTCGAAATTTGATTATTCAATTCTTTGACTAGCGGATTCTTTGATGAGGAACCCGATAACAAATTATTCCTTTTAACAATGAGAGCATTGTATTGCGCTATTAACGAGTTTACCCCGCTTTCTTGCGTCCCCAAATTTGACGGTAACAACTGATCCCCTTTTTGTTTTAAAAAACTTTGCAAAGATCTAGCTATATTCAATTCAATTTCAATTTCTTGACTTTTTTCTTGATATTGATTTATGTTTTGGACCATATTTTCCGATTCCGTTTCAATATCAATGAGCCCATTTATTTCTTTGAAATTTTCAATATTCCTTTCTACCGAATCTAATTCAACATTTAAACTGTCTAATCTTTCATTTATAAATTCAGAAGTATTCATCGCAATGACTTGATTATCTCTTATAGCATCCTGATTATATTCTATAACAATTTGGCTCAAGACATCACGCGCTCTATTAAGAACCCTATCATTAATTGATAAATCCACAATAGAGCCTTTATCTTGAGCCAAAGTGGCCGAAAATTTACTAGCATAAGAATTAGCTACTAAAACCGGATCTTGAAATCTTATTAAAATTGCATTTTCGGGTATACTATTAGATGATAAATTAAAGGAAACAATATCAAAACCCAAATCGATTTTTTTTCCTGGAAGACTACGATATACTTTACCAGTTTCTAAACAGGTAATATGAAATTTACCATTCGAAAACTGGACTTTATATACATTAGGTGAAGCGTTTTTTTGTTCCGGTGATGCAATAATTGGACTTTCATTATATATTTCAACATCAACAACTTGACCCTCCACAAAATAATTAACATTTAGATTAAGGTTTTCTACAACTCGTAACATTATTCTACGACTTTTTAGAATAGCGAGCTCATTTTGTATACTCGTTTCGTTAGAATTTGAGAGAATTCCCATTTCTGAAAGTACAGCTGTCTCCGCTGATGGGTTTTCGCTATCCTTTATTAAAATTTTAGACTTTGCGGAATAGATACTCGGAGTGTATCTTAAATATATAAAAGCAATCGCTAAACAAATAATTATAGACAACAAAAACCAATACCAGTATTTTAAATATTTTGCAGCTTCCTCTCTAAAATCGATTGGTTGATTCGATGATCCATTATTTAGATTACTATTACTATTCATCATTTTACCTTGTAAAAATTACTATTAAGGAAAGTACGCTCGACACTATTCCTATATAGCTTGAAACCGTACCTAAATATCCTCGTTGTTGTCTAGCTGGAGCAGTTGGCTCTATGTAGATTATATCATTCTGTTCTAAATAATAATATGGTGAATTTAGAACTTCTGAATCTGTAAGATCCAAACGATGTGATGTCCTTAATCCATCTTTCTCCCGAATAACCAATATATTATTTAGTTCTCCTTGATTAGAAATTCCATCTACCTGACTTAAGGCTTGCGCAAGGTTAATCTGATCATCATCAACTTCAATAATTCCATTAATTGCTCCTATAATATTTATTCGAAAATTCTTTATGCGCACCATTATAACGGGCTCTGATAAGTAAGGCTCAATTTGAGTTTGTAAGATGTCAGCTAACTCATTAATAGTATAATCTACGACTTTGATCTCGCCCAACACAGGAAAATTTATTTTACCCTCACGAGAAACTAAATATTCTATTGAAGATTGATCTCCGCCACCTGACATAGCTCCAGATCGAGACACAATCATTGGGTTAAAAGGGGAGGCGGCCTCCTGATTGTTGGAAAAAACTTTGATACTCAATCGATCGTCTGGTTTAATCCTTACTTTGTCATTATCATATATTTGTGATTCTGTTAAATTATCAATACCCTGATAAAATTGCACCTGTTTTCTAGAAACACATCCTGACAAACTTATAATAGCTAGGACTAAAACAATTAAACTATAAAATTTTATCTTCATCTAATAAGCTTTTTCTTCCCCTCTTACAGCATTAATCACTGTAGAAAGAATTATTTTAATATCTAAATATAATGACCATTTTTCCACATAAAATATATCTAGTCTTGTTCTATTAATTATATCTGATGCTTCAATAATTTCTCCTCGATATCCTTTTATCTGTGCTAAGCCTGTTATTCCGGGCTTTGCAAAATGACGAACCAGATATTTATCTACTGATTTCTGGTATTGATTGGTATGTGCCTCCATATGCGGGCGTGGCCCGACCACACTCATATCTCCTTTTAATACATTAAAAAATTGCGGTAATTCGTCGATACTGGTTTTTCGCATAAAGGCACCTATTTTAGTCACTCTGGTATCATTTTTCGTCATCATTCTGGTATCGGAATCCTTATTTACAGCCATCGATCTGAATTTATAGCACCAAAATTCTTTTTTACCTACGCCATGCCTTTTCTGCCTAAAAAAAATAGGCCCCTTACTTTCAGATTTTATCAGTATTGCAATTATCGGAACTAACCAGGATAAAAGAAAGATACAAACTAAAAAGGAGAAAATAATATCAAAAGTCCGTTTAGTATATTTTGCGATATCAGTTTCAAGCGGAAGTTTTCTTAAATTCAATACCGGCACACTCCCAAAAAGCTCTACATTCATCGCTCTGGTATAAATTTCTTTATTATCCGGTATGATTTTTATACGCTTTAGATTATTATCAGCATAATTGATTAGACTCCCCAATTCTTCCGAGCTTAAACGGGAAGCCATACAGTATATTTCTTCGACATGCGTATTTCTTAAATACGGAATACAGTCTTCTATTTGCCCTAAATAAGTAATACTTTTTGAACTTTCATTATCGAAGTAACCCAGATACCGATATCCTAACTCAGGCATATCGAAAACCTGTCTTATTTTTTTTAATTTACGATCCCTTCCTATAACGATAACATTTGCCAAATTCCCACCTTCAGTTCTATAAATATTCCGCAAATAATAAAATATCCAGCGATACACCGTAATGCTTCCAAGCAAGACCAGAATAATACGCAATTGATAAAGAGGCGAAAATCCTATATCTCTAAAAGCCAGATTAGAAAAATAGGATAACGTATATATTATATAAAGGTATATAAGCTTATCGAAATTCGTAAAAAAACGTTCTGTCCTTTTAGTTGGATAAAAATTTAACGCAAATGCAATTAACAACCACGATAGATTATAAAATACGATGGCCGGCAATGACAAATACGTATCTTCCGTTAGAAAAAAGAGCGTTGCATTTATTATAAATAAATGTGCAACTACAGAAATTGGTATGATTAAAGAAGATTTTCTCATTTATCTATCCCCTTTTTAAGTATTGAGGAATTTTTCTACCAATTTTACACGCCAGAGTTAAATATCCAGGAAGACCATGCTCCTTGATAATTCGAATATCCTGAGATGATTTTCTTTTTTGCAATTTAAGCGTTGTGCTTTTACCACCCAACCTCATTTTTACAAGAAATTCATCTAGAAATATTTTTTTTATATTTTCATTTAAAAACCACCTTAAAGAAATATCATAATCACTGGCTATAGAGTATCGCTCATCATAATCACCATATTTATCGAAAATATTAGATCTCACATAGATAGTAGTATGGAGTGGAATCCAGCCATACTTCAAGTAACTTCTCTTAAATGATTTCGAAGAATAAACTCTTTTAACATTAGAAGTATTATTTCGCTCTACATACACACCATTACCGTAAAGCAAATCTGCACCGCTTTTTTGCATACATTTCACTACGTTGCTAATAGTATGAGGTGAATAGAACATATCATCTGAATGTAAAATTCCAATCACATCGCCAGTAGCTTTTTTAATCCCTTTATTTAATGCATCATAAAGACCATTATCCTCTTCTGAAATAAATACATCAATATTATTTTCAAATCCCTTAATAACATCGATAGTCCCATCTGTAGACTCACCATCAATTACTATATGCTCTATATTATTATAATTTTGAGCCTGAACAGACTCAATACACGAAGCAATAGTATTAACGTTATTGAATACAATAGTGATTATAGAAATTTTCACGGTGCAGATTTTAAAAGATAAATATAGAAGTTTTTAAAGAACAGAATCGAAATAGGCAATTGTTTTTTTCAAACCTTCCTCTAATTGAATTTTAGGTTTCCAACCATTCAGATATTTATCTGCTCTAGAAATATCAGGCTGGCGTTGTTTAGGGTCGTCCTTCGGTAAATCCTTAAAAACTAATTTACTTTTAGAACCAGTAATATTCAATACATTCTCAGCAAGTTCTAACATCGTAAATTCATTTTGGTTCCCTATATTAACTGGTTTCCAAAAACCATTTGGCGTCCCCATAAGGCGCACCATACCTTCTACCAAATCGTCTACATATTGAAATGATCTAGTTTGAGTTCCGTCTCCGAAAATAGTGATGTCTTCACCTTTTAAAGCCTGTACTATGAAATTAGAAACAACCCTTCCGTCTTCTGGATTCATGTTAGGACCGTAGGTATTAAATATTCTAATGATCTTAACATCTACGCCATTCTGTAAATGATAATCCATACATAAAGTTTCTGCGCATCTCTTACCTTCATCATAGCACGAACGCGGACCAATGGTATTTACATTCCCCCAGTACGTTTCTGGTTGAGGATGAACATCTGGATCCCCGTAAACCTCACTAGTACTTGCTTGGAGAATTTTAGCATTTACACGTTTAGCTAGGCCCAATGTATTTATAGTTCCCATTACCGAAGTTTTCATCGTTTTAATAGGATTATATTGATAATGAACGGGACTTGCGGGACAGGCAAGATTATATATTTCATCGACCTCAGCATAGTAAGATTCGGTTATGTCATGACGAACCATTTCGAAATAGGGATTCTCCATTAACGTAACTATATTTTTTTTAGAACCCGTAAAGTAGTTGTCAAGACAGATAACTTCGTTACCTTCATCTAGCATTCTTTTACAGAGATGAGATCCAATAAACCCGGCTCCACCGGTAATTAAAATGCGTTTTTTCATGATTGTAGTTCTTTTATTTTTGTTTGAATCTGCAGAAAATAATGTGCCTTGTATTTAGAAAAATAGTAGCCAACTTTACCATCTAAAAATCCTAATTTCCCTATATAAGCTCCTAAAAAATATACCATGGGTAGCCATCCACGTTCCATTAATTGGTACTTGAAGCGCTGTCTTTTATTCAAGCCGACAAAGCCTTCTTTTTTAAGGGTTAAAAATCGCTGTGCTTCCCAGGAAGAATAGGCATTGTGTTTGGCTATATAATGTTCCAGTCCCTTAAAATCATTGTGAATGATGGGGGCTTTCATCACGCCCACTTTCCCCTCTAGCACTGGATGCTCGTGCACTTCCATGTCTAGGTGACTCCAGGAATCTTCTTTGATCCGCTCGTATTCGCCGGTTCCTTTTCGGATCAATGGTAATTTTTGAAAAGGGTCTCCATGCTTTAATTGCTGCCCCATAAAGTAATTGATAAAACGAATCCAATAGCCATTGTACTCTTGGGATTGGATCACCTCTTGTAATTCGGTTCTAAACTCAGGAGTCAAGTATTCATCGGCATCCAAAAATAAGATCCATTCGTTGCGTAACTCCAAATTGCGCAATACCCAGTTTCGCTTTTTAGGAAACTGACCATCCCAATGAAACTGATGCACTTCGGCTCCATACGATTCTGCAATACTACAAGTAGCGTCGGTACTTTGGGAATCAATGACCAATATTTGATCAAAATCGCTTACCAACTGCATACAGCGATCCATATTTTTAGCTTCGTTCTTTACAGGAATGACAACTGTAACAGGTATCTTTTTCATATTAAAAACATACTTTAATCTTTCTGAGATAACACTCTCTTTTTTAAAAATTTGGCAGGATTACCACCAACCACTGTCCATGGATCCACATCTTTAAATACGGCTGCCCTAGCTCCAACAACAGCCCCTTCTCCAATAGTTACTCCTGGGCCTATAAAAACATCTGCTGCAATCCAAGATTGATCACCTATAGTTATATCCTTGAAGGTTAATGGTAGTAATTTTTCAGAAATATCATGAGATGCAGAACATAAATAAGAACCTTGAGATATCACTGCATTGGCCCCTATTTTGATTTTTGCTTTATTGTAAATTTCAGTATTAGGACCCAGACAAGAAAATTTATCCACTTCTAAATTCCATGGCTCAAAAATATCACAACTTGAATAAATTAAAACTCTTGAGTGCAATTTCGCCCCAAATAGCCTTAGTAAAAAATTTCTTGCAAAGAAAAGGCGTTTCCCAATCAATAATCTGAAAATAGTTCTATTGATGACACTCCAAATAATCCTTAAAAAAAATTTGGGCTTCTTTTCTGTATACTCGTTCAATTTTACCTCTTCCATCAAAACATCCTTTTCATTCTATCAATAATTCCTCTTTTGTAGTGATTAAACTTTGTAATACTTCGAAGTGACTTTAAATATGGTTTCATTTTCAGATCAAAAAAGTCCACATTGGGATTATCTTTCCATATTAAAAGACTTTGCTTTCTAGTCTCTCTTCTTTTTTTCTGAATTAATTTCACCTCCGGAGATAATCGCTTCTTTCTGGGTCTTTTAGGCGGAATATTCTCTATATTACTCAATTTATCTGCGCGATAGGGTAAACAATCTTGTCGATGGGTAAAACTTCCCTTTTGAGAACGAATAAATTCACTTTCCGGTAAATCATCTGCATGCAAATCGCCATTAGACATTCCTTGTTTGATTATTGTATCTGCTAAGTTAGACCTAGTAATCATAACATTCGTTCCTCCTCCATCATTCACATAAGGACGAATCCATGCATCTCCGAGAGCGATATCTGCTAATTCACCTGATACATCATCACAAAAATCACAGGCATTACACTTGAAAAGACCAGTACCCCACATATCTCCAAGACTTCTCATTTTTACAGTTTTCAAATCCTCTTTTCCTGCTACCTTCACCCCAAAAGAATAATCCCCCGCTGTACTATCTAAATTCTTAACTCTATATTCTACTTTTTCAACATCATCATTGAACGCACCAGCTTTCTGCGTCAAATATTCTGTAAAAAATTTACTTTTTACACCTCCGCAAATAATTCCAATTGTAAAATTAATTTTCTCTTTAAGTGCTGGGCGCTGATATTGGGCTAACCTGACCCCTTTCAAAAAACATGGAATACTAACAATGGCCACATTGCCATCAAGCTCTTCTATTTTTTGAAAAACCTTATCCATTGTAACTGGATAATACCTTGTTTTAGAGGATTTTACAACAGGATTTCCTTTTTTATTTATTGAATACTCAAACTTCTCTCCCACCTGTTGCACATTTACAACATATTCAATAATATTACGTTCAAATAATTGTTTTGTCACGTAACTAGCAATTCCTCCAGAGGAAGAAGTAGCCCTGAACTCATTGCTATACCCTACATATGTATTCTTATATTTTCCTAGCTTCTCTAATTTTTTAGTAGTAGTGTCATCTGGAAAAAATAGATTTGCAATTTCGGTTTCAGTTTTGACAGTTTCTTCCGGAAAAGGGTTAAAAGGACAAACAGAAAGACAATCAGATTCATCTGTACAATCATTGATTTCGTGTGGGACCAAAAATCCAAACTCATTCCAATCCATTTTAAGCGCTTTGGAATCACAAAAGCTAGTACATAGACCACACCCTGTACATAAATCATTATTAACTACATGAGTGATTACCTTTGGGACCTTATTCATAACAACAGTATCTTTTTATTTCAATTTTTCATTTAAATAATCTATTCCTACATCTTTAGCTTTGGCTATTTTTGCATCTACCAAATCCCAATCAATTTCTTGACGAATCATCTCAACAGTTACCTGATCTGATACTGTTACTAATCTACTAAGCAACCCCAAATCTGACAATAATGATTCAAAACGCGCCATGCCCCGCTCCTTATTTCCTAATGAAATAAATGGTTTATTAAAAATAATTGAAAATATAGTTCCGTGAAATGAATCGGTTACAACAAATTCTGCATCATAAAAACTTTTTAACCACTGCTGAACCGAAGGGTAAATTCCCTTCAAGGCATTCTTCAATATTTTAATTTTCTTAAATTGTCGAATCCCATAAGGTTCAAGGTTCAGCTCTTTCTGTACTGCATTTACAATTTTTTGTCGTTCTTCAGTCGCATCAAGAATATATAAGAGTAACTTTCCATTTGAAGGAGCTACCTTTGAAGACTCAATAATATCTATGTAATCTTCTTTAGACAATAGCATTGTAGGATCTAAATGATGGTTTGCATCCACACCCAAAAAATCCTTACATAAGGTAACACCAGACTTTTCCCTTACCGAAACTCCATCGAATTGCTGAACTAGATTCTTGCACTCTTTTGTTTCAGTTTCTGGGTATTTCCATTGTTCTCTTCCAAATGAAGCGGCATAAGACACTCTTTTAATGTCACTTTTATCTGTAACAAAACTTAAGAAGGCATCGGTGATTTGAGGAGCTGCAGTATAATTCCAAATTTGATCACTTCCCACCACATAACCTCGAAATCTTTCCCGATCAATAACATTTTTCAGAGCTTGATCTGTATAAATATCTTTAGTAAAATCTTTTATATATTTTCTTTTAAAGGTTTCTACACTCACCAAAGGTAAAACTCTAAATATAGGTAGATAGCTCAAAGCGCGCATGGTTTTCCATTTTAACAAAACAATTGAACGTATAACTATACTATCTCTATTTTTTCTTCTACTAATTATAACTGGTTCATGGCCTAGTTGTTCAAGAGTTGTTTTTAGCGCATATCCCTGTAAGATCCCTCCATAATTCCAATTAAAAGGTAGGGTTAGTTGTCCTATTTTCATTTATTAATTTGTTAAATAATTCCTGCCAATTTTTGACTACTTCATCAATCGTAAAATGTTCAGATTTTTGCATGCAATTATGCAGCATACGTTGACGTTGAATGTCATCACTTGCTAATTTTAACATGGCTTTTTCTATATCAGATTGTTGATATGGAGGATTTGTAATTAACCCCGTCTCTCCATTCTGAATAATATCATATACAGCTTCATAACTTCCATATACAATTGGCACAACACCATAGCGCATTCCTTCAATAATTACTAAACCAAATCCCTCATATTCTGATGTAAGTAACAATAGAGAAGATTTTTTATAATAGTCCAATGGATTTTGAAATCCTTCAAAACTAATCCTCTTTATACCTTTCTCTTTTACTCTAGACATTAACTTCTCCTTATCAGGGCCATCTCCGACAATTTCCAATCTCCATTCTGGTAATTTATTTGAAACAATCTCCCACACGTCAATAATCCTTTGAACCCTTTTTTGATTGTAATCTATTCTTCCTACATAGAGAAAAATCTTCTCTTTCTTTGAGATATCAAAGACTTCATCTGGAATTGTAAGAGGGTTACTAATAATAGATAACTTATAATCATTAGCTACCCTAGCATATGCTTTAAAAATATCTCTAAAACTCTCAGATAATATTACATATTGATCACTTTTTTTGTATACATAATGCATGCTTGCACGAATCACCGAATCCATAATAAATCGCTTACTAAGCAACATACTCTTTTTAAGTAGACCAATATTAGGATTATTCTTTAGAATGATATCCACATCTGTGACTCTTGCATTCCTGTTTGGCGCATTATGATAAACCGAAATAATTTTACACTTAGAATTATTATTACGCACCCTCCTACAAAGGCGATTAGTCTGAAAAGGTAATACCCATTGATTGATGATTAAATTCAGATTCATCTCTGTAGCAGTATTGCTTAATTTAAGCACGTTATCTTTACTCATTACGGGATAATTAAGTGCCACTAATCTTATAGAATCATGACAATCCTTTTGTAATTCGGGAGCTGGCTGCTCAAACGATGCTATGGCGACCCTATAGCCCTTTGCAACAAATTGATTTGCCAAGTATGTTGTTACCTGCTCAGTTCCGCCATAACTAGGATAGGTACCTATAATAAAAAGTATTCCAGACATATACTAATCATGTATTTTTGTTTTAAACTTCTTGGCGACCTCGTAAATATCATAATATTTCTTATAACACTCGAATGCTCTCAAACCATACTGTTCTTTTTTAATATCTTTAAAATTATTCCATTCATCCAATATTTGATCGCAACTATCTTGAGTATCTGAAAATAGTAACCCCGCTCCTGAATCGATTACTTCTCGATAAATATTAATCTTGTCGGAAATTAGAACTGGTGTTCCACAGGCTAATGCTTCTACCACTGCTATCCCAAAATTTTCCTGATGACTTGGCAAGATAAAGGCTTCAGCTTCATAAAAAGCTGCCCATTTTGCATTTTTAGTTAACATACCCGGAAAAATTATATTTTTAGATGGGCTTGCTAGTTCTTCCATCTCTCTTCCATAATCTGCATCCAGTGCTGGACCAGCAATAATTAATTGTGGTAAGCCCCCCTTGACCCTCTCCAATTTCAAATAGGAATTTATTAATAAATCAACACCTTTCTTAGAATGAATTCTACTCATAAAAAGCCAAAAAGGTTTTTCATTCCATTCAGGAATATGGCTAATCAAAGCACCCTTCATTTCCATTTTTTTGATAGGTGGTTCAATAACACCATAACCTATGTTGATTTCTCTTTTCGGTAAATAATGACTAAATGTTGTCCGAGCAAGTAATAATTCTTGCTCACATGTAAATAAAACCCCATCAACACCGTTGACTACTTTTGACTCAATTAAATGCCAGAAAAATAAATTTCTAACAGCCTTCAATTTTCTTTCCTTAGCCTTTTGAAAATAAGGATCGAGCATTCCATGCGGCATTATATAAAGTCTAGGCACCTTGGAAATTTTTCTTTTCAATTTTTCCCAGACTCTATAAGTACCATAACTATTGTACATCCACAATCCATGAATGATCACCACATCAAAACGTAACATATTCTTGTTTAGCCATGGAGCAAGTCTCTTGCAATACAAATATGGCTTTTTTGCTGGTCCAATTGAATTGATCGTAAATGAATCTTTATACTCTGTACTTGGATCATCAAAACAAACTACTTCTGTTTCAATACCACAATTTCTCAAAGCTGGAACACTATTCCTTATACCCTGACATGGCCCTCCTGCCTTTGGATTCATAGAAGTTATAACTCTAAGTACTTTCATTAGTTAAATAACATATCCTTTAGTTCTAGAAAAATATTTAGCATCTTTTTGAATAGGAACAATAGGTTTAGCTGGATTTCCTCCGTATAACATCCATTCCTCTTCATACGATTTATTAAGCAAGGCTTTGGCTCCTAATACAGATTTAGCCGGTAATTTAGAACCTCCTAAAATCACCACATTGGTCCCTATAAAGGTATAATCCCCAATATAAATAGATTGACTATCCTGCCTGTTGTCATATACATTGATCGAATGAGTTAATAGCTGAGATTGATAGCCTGCTATAGTCACAAACTTCCCAATAAAAATTGGGCTGGTACAATCAATATGATGATTCTTTGTAATGGCACTATGTGCTCCTACGGCAAACATCGACTTACGATCGGTTTGATGCTGGAAATGCTTTGACGAACCCTTCGAGCTAAAACCCGTAATCCAATTTCCTCTTCCTATAGATACGTGCTCTCCAAATGTATGGCATCCAAATGTACTGCGGTATTGAAATGTCCAATCTTAGAATGCGCTTCCATTTCCAGATAACCTGGAAAAACCCAAGACCATCCAATACGTGCTGTAGGATGAATACAATACCCATAATATCTTTGTAATAACCAACGCTTCAATGGCATTGGTGCTATACAGATAAATAGTTTTAAAAGTTTACCCATATTGAAAAAAATCTTTATACCGTTGTATCATCAACGTGGTTTCAAATCGTTTAATATTTTCAAAACCTGCGGCTTTTAGTGTTGTTTCCAGATTTCTATCCTTCAAAATAAGATCTACTTGCTGGGCAAATGCCTCTGGTTGGTACGGATCAGCATAGAGCGCTCCTGTACCACCTACTTCGGGCATGGGAGCCAAAAAACTGGCTACCACCGGAGTCCCACACGCCTGTGCCTCGGTTACTGGCCAACCAAAGCCTTCTGAAAAAGAAGGGAATATAAATACTTTTGCTTGATTGATCAACGCTTCTAAAAGTGTAAATTCCGGTTTGATTACCTCTACCACCCGATCTGACAGCTCTAATTCCTGGATCATTTCTTTGAATTCCGAAGTTAGAGGCTTCCCTGCAAAACATATCTTCCCATCCCAGTCCGGAAGATATGACAACATATGCAGCAGTAGCTTCTTATTTTTACGCGCCAAATTAGACCCTAAATGCAATATATAGTCATTCTTTAGCAAGCCCTGTAAACCTCCCGATTGTAATCGCTGAAGTTTTACTTCATTTGATAGTTGCTGAAACGGGGCATTGAATCCATTATGAATCACTGTCCATCCCGGTTTCGTCTGCTTCCCATGTAAATCGACCAATTGACCCAATGTAAATTGTGAAACACAGGCTATTTTATCGCTCATTGTTAAATGCCGCAAGATCCATTTTTGCAAAAGCACTCCAAAACGTGATGCGGGGCAATAAGCATCCTTATACCCCAAAGCACCTCGGATTGCCAAAACATCATGACAGGTAATACTGCTCCGGTTTACAGGCAAACTACGCATATAGTAGGCATTGGAATGGTCGCATACATGAAAATATGTGTATGTTGTCTCTTTTTTTACTTTTAATCTCAGTAACAAAGGAAATAACAACCATTTATCCATATACCCTAACCATTTCCCTACACCTGACAAGGAGTTCTTAAACGGTTTGGCAAACCATACCTTCGGACGAAATATCTCAACAGTACAGTCACCCTGAAATCCCATAACAAGCATCTGAGCAAAGCGTTCCATACTTTCTTGGTGGTCTAAAGGATAATTACCAATAAATACAATTTTTTTATTCATCTAAACTATTTTCAACTTCTAAACTCGCCAATACCAAACCTGTCGTGATTACAAAAAAACCCAAGTTGGTGGGTTGTCCCCACTGTCCTTGAATAATTACTACAAATCCCGTACTTAACAACAACCAAGACAAATACTCTCCTTTACCGATTTTTTTAAATGCCTTCCATAATGAACCGAATCCTATTTGAACACGTAAAATAATCACTAACAATCCAAAGACCACTCCTATTTCGCCAAGAATACGCCCCCATTCCACCTCCGGCAACAAAAAAACAGCTTCTCCCGATAATAACATAGCTCCCACGTTGGAGCCCATCCCAAGTCCGGCACCCCAAAAAGGAATGTCTCCAGCTTGAAATAAATACTCATACATTCCTCCTAAAAAACGGACAAGTAATACACCTTCTAAACCACCTTCATTTTCATTAGCTGCATCGAATCTCGAAGTGAATGCTTCTAAAGCGGTTGAAACTTCCGGAACTTGCACAAGAACAACTCCTACCAATACCAACACCACTATTGCAATCAGCGTTTTGGGTAATTGTCTAGGATTTCGTAATTGAATACCTCCTACAAACAACAAGAGTAACACTACATTGAAGAAATAGGTACGGCTAATACTTAAAGGGATAGCAATAATAGCCCCTAGGGTAGCACCTATCAATAATATTTTATTCACCTTATTTCTACTTAACCAAAAGTAAGTAATAAAACAGATTGCCAAGGCATAAAAGGAGGTAGTTCCATTAATGAAAGAAAAAGTACCGGGAGGCCTGAAAAACCCTTTAGCTCCGCTAAAACCTGCCCCAGAAGTATCCCCACCCACTCCACGGTTGATCAAAGCAGATTGAGGGGAATAAAATTGAAAGAAAATGATTATGGTCATCAACAAAGTCAACCATAGAAAAATCTTTCCCAATTGTAAAAAATCGTTATATGTCCAAAAGCTTGCTATTAAATACACAAAAGGAACATGAAAAAAGAAGATCCGCGCTCCAAATAAAGCCACAAATAAATTTTGATGCCCTAAAAACAGTGCTAAAAAAGTAGTGACAATTCCTGTAAGCACAAATAAAAGAAGGCTAGGGCTTACCGGAAACAATCGATATTTAATAGCTAAAAACACCGCATAGATCGCAACCGGTTCTCGTACCACTAATAAAGGAGTCGCTAAAAAGGGTAAAAACCATTTTCGCAAAGCCCCTTCAAAAATCAACAAAAAGAAATATAGCCATATCATTTGCTTGATACGCTTTGCTATCTGCTCATTTTGTTGGTTCATCAAGGCTACACTTTCGTTTCTTACTGCCATAGTTAGTTATCTATCAATTTTTGAACTTGAGTTGCCGTTTCCTGGCTGTATACATTCCAAGGCCTTGATTGCGCCTTTTGCATAGCCGCTTCCCCTAGCTGTGGTATATGTGATCGCTGCTGCAACATATGTTCCAAGGCAGCTACCAAACTATCAGTATTTCCCGCTTCGGTCAACCATCCATTTTCAGCATGTGTAATGATGTCTGGTCCTATGGTGCGCTCGGTAGTGATCACAGGCAGTCCTTGTGACATGGCTTCTGTGATCACCAAACCAAATCCTTCAAATAAGGATGGAAATACAAACACATCCTGGGTTTGCATCAATTCTAATATTTGAGCATGCGGTAATCCCGGTATATAAGTATGTTCTTGCAATGCCTTTTCTAAGGGAACACAAGCTCCGCCGGACTTTCTCCCTACAATAGTCAATTCGATATGCTGTTTCCCTATCAGATCCACCGCTTCAAACAAGTTTGCGAGTCCTTTGCGTTGCGACAAGCCTCCTACAAACAAGAGCTTCAACTTTCCATGAGGGTTGTTATAGGTTCTATTGATTGCTACCGGAGGAAAACCGTAAGGCACTACGGAAATAGGCGCTAATGTACCCGGATAGTCCTGTAAGGTTTCTTTGGTAAAACTGCTGGCTACAAAAATATGATCGGCCAATGCCAATTCTTTATCTTTTCGAGCCAGTTTCGCTGCTGAATCTCGAAAACCCACCATGGTTGGCGCCCATTCCGGACGCGCCTCCACTTCTTGCTGCATTAACCGTCGGGCAGCAAGCCAATACCCAATGGGTAAATCGTACAGACAGGAAATACCAAGTGACTTGGCTACCTGAAAGCTTTCAAGGGCTATATCTTCATAAGCATACATTCCTTTGATACCGGATTCTTTGGAAAGCAACTGTGCCGTTTTATGATCAATATAGTGACACACTTTATCAATACTAAACTGTCCTGATTCATGGGTAGTTAGAAACTTCAATTTCAATTTAGCACAAATTATGCGTCCTAATTCTCTATAAAAATATGTGTTTGTGTAATTTCGTAAAGAGGGATCAAAACTTCTTTTTTGAAATTCTCCTAAAAATGAAATACGACGACTTATTTTATCAAGAGATGAGTCTGGAAAAGTTGCCACCGAAGTCACAAACCCGCCTAAAACTCCAGCCTGCTCCATACCACGTAAGACAGCTCTTACATTTTGATTTCCTAATGGATGGGATAATATAACTTTTCTATTTTTCATGTACTTCATATTTTATCCAAACAACCATGCACGATTCGCTGCTAAAAATTCACACGGATTGTATCTTAGTTCTTCTGTTCTTTTTTTATGAAGTAAAACAGCCGGATTACCTGCTGCAATCCCATAAGGAGGTACATCTTTGCTCACAACAGCACCAGCTCCTACTACTGCTCCTCTTCCTATGGTTACTCCAGGCAAGATGATGGCTCCGGTAGCTACCCATGCGTAGGACTCTATTACTATGGGGGCCTTTTTATGTTGCCACAAGGGATCCATAAGGTCGTGAGACGCTGATAACAAAATCACTCCATCATTAATACATACATAATCCTGTATGGTTACACGGTCATGTAAAGCAATTTCCACACGACCTAAAAAAGAGAACTCACCTATAGTTAAGTTCTTTTTATCTCCATTAATATCAACGTTACCCAACTCGGCCGTTTCAGCAATCAATCCACCCTGTCTTATCAATGACTTCCGTTCCCTATTTCTACGTCTTAAAACGGGATAACTATGGATTCGTTTTGCCCAAGCTTTTGCATTATCCTTTGAAAAAAAGGGAAACACTGCTCTATTTTGCCATAAATATTTTAATGAAGCCATAATTACAGATGTAAATCGTTTATAAATTGTGTTGCCACATACGATACCTCGAAATGGCTACTTTCTGTAATAGGAAACATTTCCTTGTCAATCTTACCTCCTTGCCATTGTAAAACATAGGGATTGGTCAGATTTGCGGCCATGTTTGAGTTTTTAGTCAAAACCCATGGCGTCCATGGACGTGCTACGCAAACAACAGCCATATCGTGTAACAACATTGCAGCTATCGAACCACTTTTTTGGGTCACATAATACGGAGTCGTACTAATGCCCAGATCACAGTAGTCCAGGAGTGTACTAATAGTTTTTTCAGATTGACGCCCATGTACTTCATAAGGAATATCGGAAACATCCAACAGATTTATCCAACTCGAAAGTTCATTTCCATTGCCTCCAATAAAGTGAATCTTTACGCTTTCAAAGGAAGTTTGCAAGATATTAAAAAACTGTTTTATCGGTGCTCCGGGATGAATACTTCCGAAAATCCCAACATGAACTATACTATGCATAACCTTCTTTTCTTTGCTGCCACTCTCTATTTTACCAATATTGCTAAATAAAGGTAACAAATTTGCTTTCACACCTAACAACCTCAACTCTTCCTGATATAATGAGGTATGGGTATGCACACAGCAAGGATTTAGTATTTTCAATAAATTTCTAATCAATCTTCGCTGTAAGGTTCCGATTATTTTCAATTTGAACGAACTTTCCTTTGCCATCGCTACCCAAAGTTCATGAAACATAATATGCCATTGCACATTATGTCCCTGCACGATACACGGCAATACCTTTAACAAATAATGAGGAAAGCCTTTCGCATCAAAAGCATAGGGCACAAACTGTAAACTTACCAAATCAGGCTTCTTTTCCTCAATGAAATGCTTCGCTATGGATATGCGCTCCGATTCTTTTAACATTAAAGGTATCCGTTTTACAGGTATGGAGTGCAATACTTCATCTTGTACTTCCTTTATATGCTTATCAGAAAGCGCCAACAGCACTACCACTATTCTTCTCTCTTTCAATTGCGATACCAATGCTCTGGTATAGTCTCCTACACCATCCTTTCCTTTTTCCAAAGAACCACATATAACCAATATTTTAGAAAACTTCATAATCTGTCCTTAACTTTTTTGGCTGGAATACCTGCCCAAACCTCATTTTTGGGTATTGATTTGGTTACTACTGCATTTGCTGCAATCACTGCTCCCTCCCCTATTGTAACCCCCTTTAACACCACCACATTTACCCCTAACCAAACATCATCTTCCAAATATATTTCATCTTCAGTGCCTATTTGACTGTTCATATAGCTTCCTATAGCCATTCCATGATCATGATCAATAAATTTGCATCCAGATGCTATCAAACAATTATTTCCAACATGAATTGCTTTCCGGATATTAAACTCTACTCCATATCCTACAAAAACATTGTTTCCAATAATAATCGAAGCAGAGTCAGAATATATTCCGTCATAATGAAAGTATACATCATGTTCAAAACGACTACTATCCCCTATTTTCACTTGATGAGGCCAAGTAAATCTAGCATTTCCGACAACAGTTCCTTTTCCTGTTTTCAACCCTTGAAAACGGTAAATGCTTGTTCTAAAAGAAAAATATTTTGGTATATATACCAATCGAATTTTAAATAGACCCAATCGAAGTATTTTCTTTATAATCATAATGGTTTACTATAAAAACGACTCAAAACACTCCAGATCTTTATCAAAATTTGTTTTTGATACACCATAAACTTATTATAAGGTTTTATTGGTCCTTCCGCATACTCCCAAAATAATTTGTCAACTCTCCTCGGCTTCAGACCCTTTAACCAAAATAAAAGTGGTTTTACATCCCATGGTTTCTGTCGTCCCAAGGCATGTGGAAACATCACTAAACCAGGGAAAAAACCCATTGCATCACGATCAACTATACAAGTTTTTCCATCATATATACCTATTGCCACATTCAATGCATCTTGATCTGTTTTACTAAACGCATCAAAATCTCCTCCATAGACAACCTTTGGTTTTTCAGAAAAAATAGATTTATGCAAACCTCCTATTTCATTAGCCATTAAATCTTGCGACTTCTTCCAAAGATTTAGAAAAACAATATCTTTCTTGGCTACTCCAATAAAACCACCATTCACATATATATCTGATTCATAATTTAAGTCAATCGAACATTTCGAATAAAATTCAACCCATTTCATACGACGAGGATGATTTCTTGAAATAGGAGAATTTACGTCAGCAGCCATTGCTATGCCATATTCAATCCATTCAGCAAAAAAATTAATTGGTGTTACATTTACAATATCTGGATCAAAATATAGTAAACCATCCGCAGTTGTCGTTTCATTTTCTAGAAGATCCATCATAAAGTTTGGTTTATAATTTGTAAGAGAAATATCTGTTTCCAAAGGCAAGAAATTAAGAGTTAAACCATCTAATACTTCAAATGTTGAAACTCCACCCCAATCAATACTTTTATTCTCCTCTCTAGAAGAAGTCCAATTTGGGAGATTCCCTCTATAACCTACATGTATCTCTCCCCTAAAACCCCACTTATATAATGAATTAGTTAAAACCGCTACACCGTAATGATACCTACCTTCAAATAAGGTACAAACTTTAATATTCATCCAAAAAATCCTTAATCTATATGAATTTAAACTCTATATACTATCAAATATCTCTCAATTTAAGGATTTTAAAAAATCCAAATATGAAATTCATTAAAAAACTAATCATATTTATTGCAATATTAAATTGCAAGACACCGACCAAAGATGTTACATCCATTACATTGACAAATAGAATAATACTGATCAAATTCACCATTATCATTACAACTGGATGAATCACCCATCCACGATTACTGTACAAACCAAAAGCTACACCCGACAGAAGTGAAAAAGCGCTTCCGATAATCGTTAACACCAATTCAAAGTTCAATCCTTTGTATTTATCTCCTAAAATCAAAAGAATCCAATCTGAACAGCCATACGTTACCGCAATAAAGATCAGCAGTACAACCGAAAGCCCTAGAAAGATCAATATATATTTTTTTAACAAATTGGACCGTACAGGTTTTAATCGTGAAAACCGAGGTATTACCAAAGTACTTACCACTGTACTAATCAACGTTAATACCATGGCTAAGCGCGACAAAGCCCCAACACTTGCAATAGAACCGGTATTTCCAAAGAATGAAAGAATCCAAACGGTAATCTGTCCAGAAATACAATAATAGATAGAACCTGGTAATGTACGTCTTACAATACGCATAATACGTGCTTCGATTTTCTTATCTACCGGTGCTGCTTCATCTATAAACGGTGCTGCTATTTTGTGCAAACGAAAATTACCGATCAAACGGGGAATTCCATTACCCAAAACAGCTATAAAAGTAAATGGAAATAAAAAGACAAACACACCGCTAAAAAAAAGGCGCATTAATGACACCAATAATTGATTCTTTTGCAAAGGTGGAATCGCCTGATGCAATTTCGGTACCGTTTGTAACAGGGAATCAGATAAGGCCGCCCAAAAAGAAGGAATCAGCGCTAAGGTAATCAGTAAAATTGAAGTCCAAGGAGCATCTTGCTTGTTCAATAAATAGATCAGTATCGGAATGGTCACTATCAAACTATAGACGGCAAACTTTTTTCGCATGTGTATACTAGTCCGCAATACTTTTCCTAATCCATACCGATCTTGCCATACTTCTCCTCCAGCTGCCATAGCTCCATTGTTGATTCCTCCGTCAGCTAGTACCGTCATGGTACCCAACATGGTATTGGCAATGGTATAAAAGGCATATTCTTCTTTGGGCAATAATCGTATAATCAATACTCCTACCAGCAAACCTAACCCTTGCACTAAAGCTTGAGCTCCTCCAGTAATCGTTAGTAATTTTCCCCACTGCAAAACAGTAGCCTTTGAAGTACCCGAAGTTAATTTATTCATTTTGACATATCCTAATTATCGCCATTGCAAGGTTATAAGAACATTTCGTTCCTACTAATAATAGTTATTCGATAATATTTACCTTCTTTATAATTCCTTACTTTATAAAGTAACTCCCTTTGTAGCTACTCAAGGAATTACTCCACTTGCTTTAAAATTTTATGCCCCGCTTTTAAAAGATCTACATCTCTTTTCATCAATTTAACATCGCCTTTCATCATATCTTTTACCAACGCCTTTAAATCATACTCGGGAACCCAACCCAGCTTTTCTTTGGCTTTAGAAGGATCTCCTAATAACAAATCAACCTCTGTCGGACGGAAATAAGAAGGATCTACAGAAAGTACTTCTTTACCGATCTCAACCTTATAATCTCCATTACAAGCTACCACAAAAGCCTTCTCATCTACTCCTACGCCTTTAAATTCTAACTCAATTCCTACTTCCTCAAAAGCCATACGTACAAAATCTCGAACCGTTGTAGTTACCCCAGTGGCAATCACCCAATCTTCAGGTTTATCTGCCTGTAAGATCATCCACATCATACGCACATAATCTTTGGCGTGCCCCCAGTCTCGTTGCGCATCTAAATTTCCTAAATATATTTTATCCTGTAAACCTAGTGCTATTTTTGCTACGGCTCGGGTAATTTTTCGGGTTACAAAAGTTTCCCCTCTTCTTGGAGATTCATGATTAAACAGGATTCCGTTACAGGCATACATATTATAAGCTTCACGATAATTCTTAGTAATCCAGAAACCATAGATTTTAGCCACCCCATAAGGAGATCTGGGATAAAAAGGACAGGTTTCGTCATAGAAACCATTTGCATTTTTATTTTCCGGTAAACCTCCGTATAGTTCGGAAGTAGAAGCCTGGTAAATCCTGGTTTTTTTCTCTAAACCTAATAAACGTACCGCTTCCAAAATACGTAGGGTTCCTAATCCATCTACATTACCCACATATTCAGGGGAATCAAAGGAAACCTTTACATGGGACATCGCACCCAAATTATAGATCTCATCGGGCTGGGTTTCCTGTATGATTCGAGTTAAATTCATGGAGTCAGTTAAATCTCCATAATGTAATTTTAGGCGTTGATTTGGATCATGTGGATCCTGATATAAATGATCTATACGATCTGTATTAAAAAGGGAAGCACGCCTTTTGATACCATGTACCATATATCCCTTTTCCAATAATAATTCCGCTAAATAGGAACCATCTTGTCCTGTAATTCCCGTGATTAGTGCGACTTTCATATTTTTTTATTTTAGTTCAGTAGTGAATTGTGAGTAGTAATTTAGTCACAATAATAATTACCCAATTTCCAAACCCTATTTTTATTTTATTTAATAGTAAAAAATAATCTTTATAAATAGGGAAAAGACGAAACATCTGTTACATCTTTACCTGCTTAAAGCTATCATTATTAGTTAAGAACCATTGGTAAGTTTTTTCAATTCCTTCCTCCAATTCCACCTGATGTTTCCATCCTAAGTCATGCATTTTAGTAATATCCATTAACTTACGAGGCGTACCATCAGGTTTCGAACTATCCCAAACAATCTCACCTGTATGCCCAACTTTCTTTTGAATTGTTTCAGCCAATTCTTTAATTGTGATATCAATACCGGTACCCACATTGTAAAGATATTCCGGCAATTCATTTTCTAACGCAAATACCACACTAGCAGCCATATCATCCACAAAAAGAAATTCTCGCATCGGTGTACCACTTCCCCATAAGGTTACGGCTGAGTTATTATTTTCTTTGGCCTCATGAAATTTACGTATCATGGCCGGTAACACATGTGAAGTTTCCAAATCAAAATTATCATGCGTCCCATACAAGTTGGTAGGCATCAAACTCACAAAATCTTTTCCGAATTGCTTTCTTATGGCCTGACAGGCTTTTACTCCGGTGATTTTTGCAATGGCATACCATTCATTAGTCGGCTCTAAAGAATCAGTCAACAAATACTCTTCCTTTAAAGGTTGTGGTGCCAATTTAGGATAAATACAGGAACTTCCGAGAAATATAAATTTCTTTACATCCAATTTATGTGCAGCATCAATTAAATTATTTTGAATTTGCATATTCTCCATCAAAAACTGAAATGGATAATTATTATTAGCCAAAATACCTCCTACACGTGCGGCAGCATCAATAACCACATCTGGTTTTTCGCTTTTGATAAAATCAAAAACAGCTTTTTGATTTCTAAGATCTAATTCTTTACTCGTTCTCCCAATTAGATTTGAGTATCCTTTCTTTTTTAACACTCTCCAGATCGCAGCACCAACCATTCCTCGATGACCAGCAAGATATATTTTAGAATCTTTTTCCATTTCTATTTACAAATAAGCAATTGCAATAATCCCTCTACTAATAATTTCAAATTCTATGGGTTTAGTTTCCGATAGAATAAAACTTAAATCCTTTTTCTTCCATTTCGTTTCGCTCTAATAACCTTCTACCATCAAAAAGAAAGGCCGGTTTAAGCATACTTTCAAAAACTTTATCCCAATCCAACTTTTTAAACTCATCCCACTCCGTCAAGATTGCCGTAGCATGAGCGTCCTCAATAGCCTCATAAGGGCTATTCACGACAGTAACCAGATTTCTATTCTCTTCTTCAGATCGAGAACCTAGATAATCTAGATCTGCATAAATTTGTGCTGAAGTAACTTTTGGATCGTACACCACAACTTCTGCTCTTTCGTTTAATAAATAATCAGCTACGTAGATTGCTGCAGATTCTCTGGTATCGTTCGTGTCCTTCTTAAAGGCCCAACCCAGCATCGCAATTTTCTTTCCAGAAACTGTATTATATAGTGTTTTTACGATATTTGCTGCAAACCTTCTCTTTTGGTGATCATTCATTATAATTACCTGCTCCCAGTAATCAGCTACCTCATTCAAACCAAAGCTTTTAGCAATATAAACCAGATTTAAAATGTCTTTTTGAAAACAGGAACCTCCAAAACCAACGGAAGATTGTAAAAACTTAGGACCTATTCTACTATCTTTTCCAATGGCTCTAGCGACTTCTGCTACATCAGCACCACTGGCTTCACAAAGTTCAGATAACGAATTGATACTGGAAACTCTTTGTGCTAAAAATGCATTTGCAGTTAATTTCGATAGTTCTGAAGACCATACATTAGTCGTTAAAATATTTTCTTTGGGTACCCAGTGGGCGTAGACATCTACTAAAGCCTGCAAAGCTTTGCTTCCCTCTTCCGTAGTATAATCCCCCCCAATCAAAACTCTATCTGGGGCATGAAGATCTTCCACTGCAGTACCTTCCGCTAAAAACTCAGGATTCGATAAAATATGGTATTTCACCCCATTCCCGGTATTATGTAGAATATCAGACAAGGCTGCTGCCGTTCTTACGGGCAATGTAGATTTCTCTACCACTATTTTATCTGAAGTAGCCACTCTGGCTATCTGTCTTGCGCATAATTCAATCCATTTTAAATCAGCCGCCATGCCCTTACCTATTCCATAGGTTTTGGTAGGTGTATTTACCGAAATAAAGATCATATCTGCTTTATCGATGGCTTCATCAACATCTGTAGAAAAGAATAAATTTCTTCCTCTAGCTTCAGCCACTACACCAGACAATCCCGGTTCGTAAATTGGAATATTCTCAACATCTTCATCATTCCAGGCTGCAATTCTTTTTTCATTAAGATCTACCACAGTTACATTTATTTCCGGGCATTTCTGAGCGATCACCGACATTGTTGGTCCTCCAACATAACCGGCCCCTATACAGCAGATATTCTTAATTTTCATTTCTAAAATTTTTAGTTAGTTACTTTAAAATTATTTTTACTGTTACAAAGGAAATCAGCGTTCCTTAAGTCTTTTTTATTATATAATAAAGGGACTTGATTTAAATCCTCTATCTCAGCCTGGGCATTAGCACATACAGCGTGCCCGGCAGCGGTGTCCCATTCCATGGTAGTACCGAATCTTGGATAGCAATCCACAATACCTTCTGCCACCATGCAAATTTTTAACGAACTTCCTTTTGAAATAATTTCAACATCAGCATATGAAGCTCTTTTTTGATTTATAAAATCTTTGGTGGTGTTCGTTAAATGCGATTTACTGGCCGCAATTACAAAAGCTTTATTTTTGTGCGTTAAAGGCAACTTTTTTCTAGAATCCAGTTTAAATTCAAACTCCTTAAAATTTCTTACTCCTGTTAATTTATATGATCCTGACTGCCCTCCCCAATATAAAAATTCTAAAGCAGGAGCATACACTACTCCTAATACCGGTTTTTGCTGTTCGATCAAAGCGATATTTATAGTAAACTCACCGCTTTTTTTTATAAATTCTTTGGTGCCATCTATAGGATCTACAATCCATAGTTTATCCCAATGCTTTCTTTCTTCATAGGACAAATGTTTTCCTTCTTCAGAAAGGATTGGAATTCCTGTTTTTTCCAGCTCTTTTTTAATAATTGTGTGCGCAGTTTTATCAGCTATGGTCAATGGTGAATGATCTGATTTCATTTCAACATCAAAGTCTCCGGCTTCATAAATCGACATTACCTCTTTGGCTGCCTTAAAACTTGCCTTAATCGCTATCTCTAAATACTGATCTTCCAACTTAAACAATCATTCCTGCTGCTACAGTTTCGTTTGTGCCGGCATCAATTAAAATAATACTCCCGGTATTTCTATTATCGCGATAAGAATCAATCATTAACCTTCTTGTCGTACGAATTTTTACTCGTGCAATATCATTCATCTGCAAACTATCGTCATCTTCTTGCCGTTCGTAAGAATTGATATCTACCTTATAAACAACCGACTTAATCATGGCTCTTTCTTCATTTGAGGTATGCTGAATTACATACTTAGCTCTTGGTTTTGCTGCATCATTATTTAACCAGCAAAGCATCACATCAAATTCCTGAGAAGGTTCCGGCTGATTGTTTTTCTTTACAATCATATCCCCTCTACTAATATCAATATCGTCTTCTAAAGTAATTGCGACCGACATTGGAGCGAATGCTTCCTCAATTTCATCTTCTCCGGTATTTATAGATTTAATTTTTGAAGTAAAGCCGGAAGGTAATACAGCAACCTCATCTCCTTTTCTATAAATTCCGCTGGCGATCCTTCCTGCATAACCTCTATAATCCCTGAATTCTTCAGATTGAGGTCGTAGCACCGTTTGCACCGGGAATCTGGCATCAATCTTATTGATATCACTACTAATATGAAGTGTCTCCAAAACATTAAGCAGTGTACCACCTACATACCAGTCCATGTTCTCTGATTTATTCACCACATTGTCCCCTTCTAAAGCACTAATTGGAATAAACCGTACATCCTTCATCAATAATTTACTGCTGAATTCTTCAAACTGCGCGGTAATCTTATTAAAAACTTCTTCAGAATAATCTACCAAATCCATTTTATTTACGCAGACTACTAAATGGGGAATATTCAATAGCGATGCGATAAAAGAATGCCTTTTAGTCTGTTCGATCACCCCATTTCTGGCATCAATAAGAATCACTGCCGCATTAGCCGTGGAAGCTCCGGTAACCATATTCCTGGTATACTGAATATGACCAGGAGTATCGGCAATGATAAATTTTCGTTTAGGAGTCGTGAAATAGCGGTAAGCGACATCTATGGTAATCCCCTGTTCTCTTTCATCTTTCAACCCATCGGTAAACAAGGCTAAATCTACCCCTTCATGCCCCTTTTTTGAACTCGTAGCGGTAACCGATGCTAATTGATCTTCAAATATAGATTTAGAATCGTATAAAAGTCTACCTATCAGGGTACTCTTACCGTCGTCTACACTTCCTGCTGTTGTAAATCGTAATAACTGATTATTACTAATTTCCATTGTAATTTATATCTTAAGGTCAAGGACCTGTTTACTTAAAAATAACCTTGTTTTTTTCTATCTTCCATGGCTGTTTCAGATCGTTTATCGTCTGAACGATCTCCCCGTTCGGTTTTACGCATGGTAGACACCTCTTCGGCAATCTTTTCTAACGTATCTGCTTCAGATTCGATTCCTCCGGTAATCGTAATATCCCCCAGTGTTCTAAACCTAATTTTCTTTGTAACAACCTCCTCGCTTTCTTCTAATTTTAGAAAATCTGAAACAGGAATCCATGAATTATTTCTCCAAACCACCTCTCTTTGATGTGCAAAATATAAAGATGGAATCTGAATATTTTCCCGCTTAATATAATTCCAAACGTCCATTTCTGTCCAGTTACTTATAGGAAAAGCTCTAAAATGTTCGCCTTCGAAATATTTACCATTTAAGAGGTTCCATAATTCCGGACGCTGATTTTTTGGATCCCATTGTCCAAAATCATCCCGATGCGAGAAAAAACGCTCTTTAGCACGTGCCTTTTCTTCATCCCTTCGACCACCTCCAATCGCGCAATCAATTTTATTCGTTTCAATAGCATCTAAAAGCGTCGTAATTTGCAGGGCGTTTCTTGTTGCATTCTTTCCTTTTTCTTCCTGTACACGTCCTTCATCAATAGATTCCTGTACAGAACCAACTAATAGATTAACCCCAAGCTCTTTTACCAGATCATCCCTAAAGGCTATCGTTTCTGGGAAATTATGCCCCGTATCCACATGCAACAAAGAAAATGGTATTTTACTGGGATAAAAGGCTTTTTTAGCTAAATGAGTGACTAATATAGAATCTTTCCCTCCGGAAAAAAGGATCACAGGATTTTCAAACTGTGCCCAAACTTCACGCAATACATATATTGCTTCTGATTCAAGTTCATCTAAATAATTCAGATAATACTTTTTCATTTTTTAATTTTCATTTATTCGGTCGTGAATATACTTAAATATTCTTCGAATACTTTCTTCTATTTCTTCCCTTTGCGTTTCTATATGCAAATCTGGATCGGCAGGCTTTTCAAATTCACAGGTTACCCCGGTAAAATTAGCGATTTCGCCTTTTCTTGCCTTTTTATATAATCCTTTAATATCTCTTTTTTCACAGAGTTCTAAAGGAGTATCCACATAAACCTCTATATAATGCTCCCCTAAAACAGACTCAATAATTCTTCGATCTATTTCTTTAGGCGTAATGAATGCCGCAATTACAATCAACCCGCTATCTAAAAATAATTTGCAAACCTCTGCTATCCTTCTAATATTTTCATTCCTTGAGGCTTGATCAAAACCTAAGTCCTTATTCAGACCCAAGCGAATATTATCGCCATCTAATACATAGGTATGAAACCCCGCGGTAAACAATTCTTTTTCCAAAAGATTTGCCAGGGTTGATTTTCCAGAACCCGAGAGCCCACTAAACCAAACTACCAGAGGCCTTTGCTTTTTTTGCAAAGCTCTCTTATTGGCTGTGATCTCATATTTATGCGGAATAATATTACTCATATCAACTATTCTACTCAAAAAGCTTGCAACTTAAACACAAAAGCAGAATTAAATAAATCTATTGGATTAAAGGAGAGTTTTCGTCTACCAATTGCTGATACACTCCTTTTACATCTTGCGAGGCCTCTTTCGATAAAATCAAAATAGCATCACTGGTATTTACAAAAATAGTATTCTTTAAACCTACAAAGGCCGTAAATTTATCACATCCTATCACCATATTCCCTTCCTGATCCACCGGGTATCCTGATTCTACAAAATAATCGTAAACAGCTTCAAAGCTCCCCATATCACTCCATTCAAAATCGGCATTTACAACTTTAATAAGTTCACTACGCTCCATTACGGCATAATCAACACTTATGGAAGGAATATCCATAGATAATGCTTCATCTAATCTACCTTCTTCCGATTTCTGGAAAGCTTCCTTTGAGGCTTCAAAGACTTTGGGTTCATATTTTTCCAGCTCAGAAAGAAAAACACCAGCTTTAAAACAAAACATTCCGCTATTCCATAGAAAATTGCCTCTATGCAAAAAATCTTTTGCAGTTTCTAGATTAGGCTTCTCACGGAAAGACACTACATTTTGCCCATCACTTTCTATATAACCATATCCGGTTTCTGGTCTTGTTGGTTTAACCCCAAAAGTTACGATATTACCTTCTTCGGCTAATTTTATTGCTTTCGAAACTGCATGATCATAATTCTCATCAGCTTTAATAATATGATCTGCCGGAGTCACCACTAAAATATCATCCGGTTTTACCTGAAAAGCGGCAAAAGCAATCGCCGGAGCCGTGTTCCTGGGAGTAGCTTCCACAATTTCATGATAGTTATTTACCCCAAGTTTTTTTAAGCTACTTATAGATAAGCTCCTGTTATCCTTATTTCCTACTACAATCAGTCCATCAGAAAACTTCTGATTTCTTTTTATCGCCAATTCAAATAAAGAGTCATTTTTAAAAATCTCTAAATATTGTTTAGGCTGTGATTTTCTGGAAAGTGGCCATAAACGGCTACCTACACCTCCGGTAAGAATTACATGATACGTCGCACTCATATTTTATTTAATTAGTTTGCTTTAAAGATAAGATTTTCCAAGGCTCCGCCACAGGAGTCACATTTAAATGTCCCCAGGGCTCTCACTTACAGCTTCATTAAAAAACAAAAAAGATCCTACATTGTTTTTACCAACAACCCAGATCTTCTTAAATTTTAATTATTTTTTTCATAAAATCGAACGCCAAATCTATTTATTTACAGCACACTAACCTATAAATAAATGTTAATTTAGCCAAGATAAATTTAAGATTTTGTTACTATTATCTTAATTACAAAAAACAATTAACTTTAATAGTAATACTGTAATTGCAATAGCCCTATTTTTTATAATCTATAATTTTCAGAAGCGCAAACTTCATTTAGTTTAGCCTCCAGCAATATTCCCATAGTAGGTAACACAAGTTTGCATCTTCTTTTTCCTATCTTCTGTACCACTGCTTCCCTATCCTTAAAAGCCCCTTTTTTAATGATAAGACGGTCTCCTGCTTTTAAATGCATCAGTTGTATATCCTCTACTGCATCGTCATTTACCCACTTTTTAATAATATCGATTTCATTATCACGAACTATCGCAGGTTGCCCTAACCAGAATAAATAATTATTCACTCCAGGCACTTCAAACACGATTGCACGATCTTTTTCCTCCAGCCTAACAAACAAATAAGAAGTAAATAATGGGACTGTAAACTTTTTTTTACGATCACTCCATTGTCGTATCTCATTCTTAACGGGACAAAAAACCTCTACCCCAATTTTCTCCAGCCTTTGGGCGGTCTTAATCTCTGATTTTGGTTTTGTATAAATTACATACCAGGGCATACCAATAACTTTTAAATATTGAAAACTAGCTGGGGTAAGAAATTTAAAAAACGAATCCGGGGGGTTTTTTAAATAATTTTCGTTGATCTGAATTTTGAAGTTGTAAATATAAATGTTTTCACTCGATTTTATCCGTACGAATGAATTATTTACCGATACACCTAAACCTTTCCAAAACTACAGCGTTATAGTTAACAAGTCTTCAAAAACTAACCGTATTTTCTACGAAACATGATAATAATCATAATTTAAACTGGCCTATTGGGAGACATTTGTATCAAACAAAAACAATAAAGCCATGAAAACAAAATCCCTCAACTATTATGCAGTATTCGCCCTACTAGCTTTTCTTTTTGTAGGAGCATCGGTAAACAGTCAGAACCTAAAACCAATTAAAACTGAAATCCTTGTCGAAGGTACTTCCAACATTCACGACTGGGAAATGACTTCAGAAAAAGCTGTAGGAACTGTTCAAAGCAGCAACGGAACTATTTCTGAAATTTCAATAGAAATCCCCGTTAAATCCCTGGAAAGCGGAAAAGGAGGAATGGACAAAAATGCTTACAAAGCACTTAACGAAGATGATTACCCCACTATAAAATTCAGCTCTACAGAAGTAAGTTCCAGTAAAATAAAAGGTCATCTTATCATTAACGGAAAATCCAAAACAGTTTCTATTCCAGTAAGTACCAAAAAATCTGGTGAAAGCATAGAGATTTCAGGAAAATACAAGATAAACATGACTCATTACGGTGTTGAACCTCCAACAGCACTTATGGGAACCATTAAAACAGGGGAAGAAGTAACCATAAACTTTAATTTTCAAGTAAACCAATAATCAACAACATAATACTATTAATATGAGAACTATATTTAAAATCTTCGCAATTGCCTCCTTTTTATTCCTTGGAATCGGTAATATACAAGCACAAAACGACAGAAATCTTGATAATTATCGTGAACCAGACAAGGATGGTATAAATGTTTTTGAAGCCCCTAAAGATACCATTTCTACCTTCGATGGATTGAAAGTTAGAATTGGTGGAGCCTTCGCCTTACAGTTCCAGGCTTTAGATAACGAAAATGCTAATTTAGAGGGGTATCAAATACAAGGTATAGGTGAAAACTTTAACCTTCCTACTGCCAATTTCGATATAGACGTTGCGCTTTACGAAGGGATTAGAATGCACCTACGTACTTACTTGTCTTCCAGACACCACAATGAACCTTATGTAAAAGGGGGATATTTGTTGGTAGATAAATTAGACTTTGTGCACAAAAACTTTTTAGAGGATGTTATGAAATACACCACTATTAAAATTGGTCATATGGAAAATAACTATGGTGATGCTCACTTCCGTAGATCAGATAACGCACAAGCTATCTACAATCCATTTGTAGGAAACCTAATTATGGATGCTTTTACTACCGAAGTAGGAGCCGAGCTATACTATCGTCGTAACGGATTTATAGGTATGGTAGGTTTTACCAATGGTAAATTGAATCAATCTGTTAGCGAAAATGATTATGGCAAAACCGGTGGAGCATCGTTCCTTGCAAAATTAGGTTATGACAAACAAATTAATAATGATTTAAGAGTACGCCTTACTGGTTCTATGTATAACACTGGCTATATTCCTAACACTTATTTATACAGCGCAGATAGAGCAGGTGCCAGATATTATAATGTAATGCAAGCACTAGGTAGTGAAAGCGATGATTTCAGAGCTTCAAGATACGACCCTAAATTATCTAACGAAATAACTGCCATAATGATTAACCCTTTCGTGAAATACAGAGGTCTTGAATTCTTTGGAACCATTGAAACTGCTACAGGAAAAGGCAGTGCTGAAGTTGATGACAGAACTGCTAACCAATATGCAGGTGAGTTAATTTACAGATTTGGACTTGATGAAAATATGTACATCGGTGCTCGTTACAATGTAGTTGACGCTGAAGATATTTCTGGACAAGATGTAAACATCAACAGATTTCAAGCAGCCGCAGGATGGTTTATGACCAAAAACATTCTACTAAAAGCTGAATATGTAGTTCAAAACTATGATGACTTTAGCCAAACAAGTATTTTAAACGACGGTAAATTCAACGGCGCAACAGTTGAAGCAGTGATTAGCTTTTAAATAAATTCAAATTACAAATAGGAGAGCGAAGGAATCGCTCTCCTATTTTTCTTATTTCTAGTTTAATTTTAGATGAAGGTTTCATTAAATTCCCCTTGCAATGAAAACTATAGCTATTTTTCTATTTACTCTATTAACCAGTACTATACTCTCCTCGCAAAATCTGGAACAAAAAACATTACTGATTTCTAAAGAATCTCAATTAAAAATTAGTGGAGATACCAATATCAATAGTTTCACCTGTGTTTTTAATCCGCAAGAATTGCCCGAAAAACTAAGCACAAGATTTAGAAGGAACAACCAAACACTATTTTTCGAAAACACTTCTCTAAAACTTAATGCGAAGGCATTTGATTGCGGAAGCCGACCCATAAACCGGGATTTTGAAGCACTCATTAAATCTGAACAATATCCATTTATTTTTTTGGATCTGCAAGAACTTAAATTCCTAACTCAGCACTCTGCTTTAATTACATTAAATATTGAAATTGCCGGAATTGAAAAATCTTATCAGGTTCCGGTAAAAATTGACAACTTAAAGTCAAATTATACCGGAATAATTCATTTAAATATTGATGATTTTAAACTGGAACCTCCTAAAAAAGTCTTTGGCTTGATAAAAGTAAAAAAAGAAATACAAATTGATTTTGACCTTTATTTTGAGGAATAGATTTAAGTAACCTAGATGCATATTAGTATTCTCCCCTGCCCCATAGGCGTTGCGAATACTTAGCTATTACTCATGGTTTCTTTCTTCTACCATCAAAGTGACTGCCTGTCAAAATACATCAAACGATTTAGTAATGAGTATTAAAACATCGAACAAAGCATTGTATCGCCATTGTTATACTCAGAACTTATAAAGTGTTCAATGCATTGGAGCCTACTAAAAAAGTTTGGCTTACCCACTCCTATAACTATTAAAACCAGGATCAGTTTATAAAAACACTTCTGCATAACTAATTCCTGTTATATATGAATCACTTCTTCTTTGATAATTACATTTAAAGCGATTTCATTAACTTAGAATCTTAACTCCCCCCAAATTATATTCAAATGCAGAAGCATTACTCGAATATTTATGCGGAGTTCTGGATTGAAGATCATATTCTTTATGTAATTTTTAAACCAAATACTATACTTAACCTCCAGGGCGCCAAAAAAATTGTTGCGGATCGACTTCAGTTTCAGCAATCGAGGGAATATGCCGTCTATTGTGATATTCGAGGACTTTTAAAAGTGGATTATGATGCCAGAATATACCTGACCAAAGAAGGAGTTTGGGGAATTATCGCAATTGCTTTTATTGTTGAGGAGCATCGCACAGATACCTTTGCACGCTATTATAAAATTAGCCGAAAGTTTGGTATTCCCATACGGATTTTTAGAGATCCTACTGAGGGAAAAGCTTATATACACCAGCTGTAACCTAACCTAAATCACAATACCATGAACCAACCTGAAAATACAAAACGGCTTGAGGCAATTAAGGAAGTATTGCTATTAATGGGGTCGGGTAACTTTACCCACAGAATACCCAGATCTGATCATAACGATAATATCGAAGATATTATTAGCTCTATAAATATGCTTAGCGATGATCTTAGTCACGCCTATAATCCATTTATATTTGGCACCAGATCTGAAATAAAGCGCTGTATTGTGCAGTATATTTTTCTATTGAACACTCAATACCAATTAATTACAACTTCATTTCCGATACCTCATACCATTATTCCGGGAAAGTCATCGATATTCGATTTAATTCATCAGGATGATCTTGAGGTCCTCAGAAAAGAGTTCAAAAGCTTCCCTAATAGCAAGCGACAAAGCTGTCCTTTTCGCATGAGCTTCACAACTAATAAAGGCTTATCTCAGGAACTATTTTGCACCTTATTCCATATTCAGTATCCCAAACTAAAAGATCATTATTTAATTATGGGCTCACAGATTATTGAATCTAACCCATTAATGATAAGTAAGGAGCAGCGCAAAGTCTTACAAAATAAGAAAGCAAAGGAAACTCCCCTTAAAATATTAAAAACCAAGGAGGACATTGAAACGATTCAAAAGCTTAAATTCTATATTGATCGACACTTACAGAAAAAATTACCGACTATAGAAGAACTGGCTTCAGCAATGTTTATGAATCAGGATAAATTAAAAAAAGGCTTTAAAGAACTATATAATGATACTATTTATAGATATCACCGTAAGGAGCGTTTGCATCATGCTCGAATGATACTTAGTAGTACCGATGAAAATATTGATACTATAGCAACACTCTTCGGATTTCCACACACCTCAACTTTTTCTGCCTTATTTAAAAAGACCTATGGGATTAGTCCTTCAGAACTTCGAAAACTAGATGATAAATCCTAATTACTAAACATATCTTCCTCATTAAAATGTATTTATATATAATTTTAATCCATTATAAAAAAGATTAAGATTTAAAAGTAAGAAGGAATGTTGGAAGAAAAAACACAATGGTCGGGCTTAGCGCATTCGAAACAGAAGAACTTGTTGTACGGGATAATTTGTTATTTCATATTGCTGTTTGCCTATACGGGAGGATCTAAACTCATTGATATTGATCCGCTTTATACCAGTTTAAGGAACACACCACTTTATTTCGGAAAGTCATTGGCTTTAATAATAAGTTGGGGACTTCCGGCTGTGGAAATTGCAACGGCCTTGAGCCTGTGCTTTTCTAAATTCAGATATACTGGGCTTATATGTGCGGGGATTTTAATTTTTGTTTTCATAATGTATACCGGATGGATTGTAATATTTCCGATGCAACAACCATGTAGTTGTGGTGGAATATTAGCAGAAATGAGTTGGAAGCAGCATTTCCTATTTAATCTGTTTAGCGAAGCGCTCGCTCTGTCCGGTATTTATTTACTTTCTCCACCAAAAAAATTATCGCGATAGATCAGGGAATTAGCCGAACACCTGTAGAAAAAAGTAGGCATTTGTTTAACCATTTAAATTCTAAAATTATGAAATTTAAAAGCTTATTACCAGCACTAGCCTTTGTTAGTACTATCGGAATGTCGTTTACGACAGTAAACACTAAAGAGCAGGCCAGTGATTATATCCGAGTAAATAATTCTTGGCTTGAAATTGATGAGCAAAATTGTTCTAATCAAGAAGATGACCCCTATACCTGTCAGGTAAGTACCTCCGTGAATGGACCCACTTTCGACGTTTACGATGAAATGGATTTGGACACGCGAAAAACAAGTGTTTCGGAAAACCCCAATATTATAGAATTAAATTTCTAGGGGTTTGAAAAAGAAAGCACATCCTTTTTTGGGATGTGCTTTTTAATTTAACAGACTAATAATCAAAAATGAATTTATATGATCGTATGCTAGAGAATAAATGCTATATAGCTCCCTCTGCTTGATTTTATCTATCTTTAAACAATATATCTAAAGATGTACACTATTTAGATCATGAGTATTTATCAAGACTGTTTCACATTCCTGACCATTGTTAAAGATTTCTTGAGCAGTCTCAACCATATCCTCCAAATTTATTCCTTCCAATAATTCTAATTTTTTATCCATTTCAATTACAGGTTTTTCAAAACGGTAGTAGCTATAAAGCATTTTACTCGGGTTTTGATTATAATTTAAAAACTTAATTATCTTTGATTTAGCTACAGACAAATAATTTGACGGAAAGGAACCATGCTGTAAGTCTGTAATTATTTTCTTATTTCTCAAACGCAATCGATCCAATTCCTCAGGTGTACTTGAAAATACGAACCGGATTTCATATCTACTAAGTTCATCATTATACTGTCCGGTAGCTCCAAAATCATAGAGTGAAAAACCTTCATTCATTCGAAACTGATTCAATAATTCATTCGCCAAAATACCAAGTAGCTGTATTCTTATTTCCTTTTTCCAACTAAAAGCTTCATGATCTTTTAGAAACTCTATTCCATAAAAAGCATTTTTAGTATCAAAAAATTCTGGAATCTCGACTACATTAACACCACTGCAATTAGAAAACCTCTTTTCACAATTTAAATTCGTTTGATGAGAAGCATTTTTAAGTTTTCCTAAATATTTATTTGCTAGTTTAATAATTTTTTCTTCTTGAAAATCACCGGTAATAACAAAGGTAAATTCATTCGCATGTGCAAATACCTGTTCATGAATTAATTTAATTTTGGAATAGTTAACCTTAGGAATCATATTCAAAGCTTTTACAGAATATGGTATGTTAAGAGTATCTCCTGAGAACTCATTCATACTATCAAGAAAATGATTCCAAGCATCACTCCCTATTTCTGTGAATTTCATACTGGAATCTTTCCAATCAACAAATGCAGATTGGTCTATTCTAGGCTGATTAATGAACAGATTAATTAACTGAAATCCAAGTTCGGTTTCTTCCGGTGATACCGAAAATTTGAAACCAGATTCTAACGCATTAATATAAGGATTCACACCTAACTTCAGCGTATTTGTTTGGCTATATAATTCATTTAAATCAAATTTATCTAAATGACCAAACCCCATATGTGTAATAACCTTTGGCATATAAAGTGCTGAATAGTAATCTTCCCTATCTAAATGAGCAGCTCCAAATTCTCGAAATCCATGAATCTTAACCTTATTTGATTGATCACCTGACTGAGGTTTTAAAATCAAACGCAGACCATTTCTGAGATGTAATTCTGAACTTTGCAAAAGCCCAGGTTGTCGAGTCGGAATGCTTAACATTGCTGATGAATCAAAATTATTCGCAATTAAAACTTTATAATCTTTATTTTCTAGTGCATATGATTTTACTTTCTTTTTAAATTGCCCATCGATAAATTCTGCGGCTACATTTTTGGAATCTAAAACTCCTTTATAAGATTCCGGAACAATAATACCGATATCTTCCGGGAATTTATTGAACACTTCTTTAGCAAGTTCAAGTATATTCTTATTTGTAACCGAATTAATATATGCTCTAAGTAATTCCAATTTATTTTCAGGCAATGCACCAAATCCCATATAATACGCTCCCATTTCTTCATCCCAGTATCTGATGGAATGATTCTTTTCTTCAGAAAAGCTTTTCAGTAAATTTTCCTTTTCAACTCTTAGTTCTTCAGAAAAAACGCCGTAAGTCCTTATTTGATTAAGGATTGTAAACATATTCCTAATACCTCTTTCTTCATTTCCAGGGTCTGAATAAAATATAATTTTTAAAGCGCTTACTGGTTTTCCTTTTTGTTTATTATTTGCCAAGGCTGTATGGTACACTTGACTTGAAACATTCAAATTATACTCTGCTCCTATCTGCTCTAAACGTTTATTTAATATGGATAAGAGAAGATTCATCTTTATCTCCCTAAATGATCCTCTCATACTCCCTATAAAATGCCATGTTTTTGGATCTTTAAAATAGAGATTAAGTTGCAAAGGAGATGTTTGAACTACTTCCTCACTATTAGGTTGATATCTCAATACTTCAGTCTGATTTTTCTTAAAAAAATATAAGGAATCACAATACCTGTCGAAATGTAATGAGCTTGATATAGGAAGGTCTCTCATTTGTTCGCTGATCATTTTTTTTAATTGGTGAGTATCTTCTACATTTCCTGTAATAAGGATTGCCATTCGGTTAGGTCTATACCATTTCTTATAAAACTCTTTTACTTTTTCAGTTGGAAAGCTTTGCATATGATTTACAGCATCAGTAGTTAATTTTGAACAGGGAAACAAAGTTGTATCTAACTTGCTCGCTAAGAAGTTATATTTTAATACATGTTCACTTCTTGAAAATTCCTGAAGTAGTACTCCCCGCTCTTGATCAATACTATTTGTTGATAGATCTACGTTCTTCGCTATTTCATGAAACCAAAGTAAACCAGCTTTTATGGCTTCCATATTCCCAGCTGGTGCATTAAAGTAATAGTTGGTTGTTTTAGTTCCGGTATTACCAATCAGATCATAAGAATCCATATTTAGTTTATCCAGATATACCTTATTTTCTTTAAGTCCTTCAGGTAAGTTGATACTTTTTTTAAAGGCTAAATGTTCTATAAGATGAGCAAATTGATGTTCATCTTCATGTTCAAAATAGGAACCGGTTTTTACTATTAAGTGTAATTGCAATTTATTCTGATCTTTAAGTGGTTTTATAAAATACTGCATTCCACTCTCCAATTCCCCATGCACTACACTACTATCTAGTGTTAAAGGCCTATTACCAACATTGGTCTGTGCAATTAAACTTTCAAATGCTACTATAAGACATAAAAACGTTATGTATATTCTATTTTCTTTACTCATCAATAACCAGGATTTTGAGTTAGGTTTAAATTTTTCCTGCGTTCCTCGTTGGGTATTGGATACAATGCATCTGTAGCTTGCCAGGTTTGTCTTTCTCCGAACACTTCTTCAAGACGATTCGTTCGCCTCATATCAAACCATCGATGGCCCCATTCTGCGAAAAATTCATTTCGGCGTTCTTCCATAATAAAATTTAATATCTCGGTTTGATTTACTACATCTTCTGTTGAAATAGAGGGCAATTCTGATCGTTCCCGAATAACATTTAAATCCTGAAGGGCTTCGGTATAATTTCCTAAATGTGTTTGAGCTTCTGCTCGCATTAAATACAGTTCCGCATAGCGTAATACCATGGAATATTCAAGCGGAGGTAAATCATTACTTGTCCACACTTTATACTTATAAGGAAAATATACATTTATAGCCTCATTATAGCCTATCCACTTTTGACGACGCAAATCATTTTCTTCAAATGTTTCATAAAAGTCTTCATTTAAACGCGCTACTGCTACAAAATAAAGGACAGGATCGATGATCAGAAGACCACCTTCGTTAGTCTGTGAGCTTTGTTGACCATTTCCTAACGGACTAATCTGCCATATTGCCTCATTGCTATTGGCAAGAAAAACATCATTGTGATCCTCTAATAGGTCATAACGATTACTTTCTATCACCTGAGTACTATAATTCTCCACTCCTTTCCAATCTTCCCTATACAATGAAGCTCTGGCTAACATAGTAAGTGCGGCATACTTCGTTAGATTTGTACGCTCATTATTTCTATATGATTCCGGAAGCAGATTCAAAGAAGTCTCTAAATCTTCGAATATAAGTTTCCACACTTCTTCTGAATTAGTTCTATCTGATACGGCATTCTCGCTATAGTTTGGAGAGGTAATCAAAGGGACATCTCCGTATAAATTTACTAGATAGAAATAAGTAAATCCTCTGATAAACAAAGCCTCTCCCTGCAATTGACCTCGAAGTTCCATATTGAGCTCATCAGAATTAGCAATCCCATCAAGAAAAGCATTGCACATATAGATCGTGTTATAAGCACTCGTCCACAGGTATAAAATCAGTTCATTATCGGCGGTTATTTCATGTTCATCTAATTGAACTCTGGGAATATTGGAAGATGATAGCCCCTCTAAATTATCACTGGACAGGCCAGTTAGAAAAGTGACACTATTCCTTCCTCCACTACTAAATGCAGAAACAAATAGTTCATTATAAATGCCTTGGATAGCACTAAGAGCCGTTTCTTCTGAAGAAAATACTTCTTCACTTACCATTCTGTTTCTCGGAGTTTCTATTTCTAGGAAATCTTCGCAGGAAAGTATTAGAAATGCCAACATTACTATAAAAATGAAGCCTTTATGTGTATATTTTTTCATTTTATGATTTTTAGATATTAATACGTAAACCACCGGTAATACTTCTTAAATTAGTAAATGATGTACCCGTATTTGGACGATCAGGATCCAACCCCTCGTACGGTGTTAAGGTGAAAAGATTCTGTGCATGTATATATAATTGAAGCTCTTTAAACCTTAGGGATTTCGTTATTTCTTCTGGAAACGAGTAATTAAGCGATAGCGTTTTTAGACGCACAAAAGAAGCATCTGTAATTGTGAAATTGCTCTCTGACATATTCCTATAGGCTGTTTGTGATGCAACACTTTGTGAAAATTGTTGATATCTGTTATTTACTAGGACATCGTCCAGTACATTTGTTATAGGTCCTGCATTAAACAAATTAAGTGTCCCCTTTTGCTTTACAAACTCAAATAGAAACTGCAGTGAAAAGTTTTTGTATTCAATAGAATTATTAATACCTCCATAAAACTCCCTATTTGCATTAAAAACAATGATTTGATCCTGATAATCATATCTTCCATCTTCATTTACATCTCTAATACTATAGCGCCCTGTTTCGGCGTCTACTCCGGTATATTCATATAACAGAGAAATATTAAGCGGTTCTCCAATTCTATATGTATTAGCATAGGAAGATTCCTCAATATCAGGATAAGCAACAAGCTTATTTTTTGGAATAGTGAAATTTAGAGAAGTATTCCAGGCTAAATTTGAATTTTCGATGTTTCTGGTATGCAGCACAAACTCCCAACCTTTATTTTCTACCGTTGCTGGTAAATTCGCCTGAACTGAATTAAATCCAGTAATATATGGAAGTGGATAACCTACAAGCTGATTTGAAGACCGATTTTGATAAAAGCTTATTTCGGTTTCTAAACAATTTTGGAAAAAACCGAGTTCTAATCCTGCTTCAAACTTTTTATTTACCTCCCAGGAATAATCTGGATTGGCCAGGCCTACAGGAATAAGTCCTCCCGGTCCAACCGTAGGTTCATAAGCATCTAAATATCCATAATCCCCTATCTGATCATTTCCTGTACTTCCATAACTACTCCTCAACTTCCCAAAACTCAGAAAATTGAGTTTTTTCAAAAACTCCTCTTCGCTAAAAATCCAGGCTACACCAATCGCCCCGAAATTGGCAAATTTATTATTGGAACCAAATCTGGAAGACCCATCTCTTCTACCTGTAAGATTCAGATAATATTTTCTATTCCAATTAATCCCTATTCTAGAAAATACAGCACTATAGCGGTACATAGAATTTACATTTCTGGCGTTGAGAATAGTTTCAGCGGCAGCAATATTACCAATCAAATTATCAGATGCATATCCATAGCCCTGAAAGGATGTTTGATCTGATGTATTTTCTTGAAAGGTGGAACCAAGTATAAACTGAAGATTTAGTTTGCTAAATTTATTGTCATAAATAAGTTGTGGTTCCGCTATCCATGACTCCCTTCCATTACTTAAATGATAGGATGAACTTATATAGGAATCCTGCGGATTATTAGATCGTGCGGGTAATTTCCACAGTTCTTCACTGCTATAGTGAGTATATCCTAAATTTGCTTTTAATTGTAACCCCTTAAAAAGTTCGTATGTAAAATTTATATTAGAAATCAAATTATTAGAAGTGGTCACATTGGAATTGTAATATCCCTCCAATGGATTATCTAATCCAGCTAAATTCCAATCCTCCCAATTTAAGCTCCCATCTGAGTTAAAAGCCTCCGGGGCATTAGGTGGTAATGCGAAAATTGAAGCATTTAGGTCTATATTACCGGCCAAGGTATTATCATCCACACCATAGTTAAGCGCCGCAGCTATAGAGAACCTATTATCTTTAGAATGATGGTTCAGGTTTACATTTCCAGTTATTTTCTGATATTCATAGTCAGTAGGGTAAATTGTACCCTGATCAAAAAAAGATCCTCCAATTCGGTAGGACGTGAGATCATCACCTCCTGAGAAGTTCAAATTGGTATTCAATGTTTCTGAAGATCCACCGAAAAGAAAATCTTGCCAGTCGGTGTATCGATCCTGATCCCAAACCAACAAATCATAAGCATTCCTTTCGGTTATTCCCTGACCATCATTTTCAAGAGCTGCATTTCTAACTTGTAAGTATTCTTGCGTATTCAGTAGGTCTAAACGATTAGGCATAGTAGCTACTCCTGCATACATATTTATTTCCAATCCGGTTCCATTGCTTCTTTTAGCCGATTTTGTGGTAATCAAAACAACCCCGTTTGCTCCTCTAGAGCCATAGATTGCAGTAGCGTCAGCATCTTTAAGGATTTCAATACTCTCAATATTTGAAATATTTAAATTATTAAGTGGATCAATACCTCGATTGCCTATAAGTGAATTACTTTCGATTGGGGTAGAATTCACCGGCATCCCATCTATAATATACAAAGGAAGATTTCCTTCTTCGCGCAAGCTATTAATTCCCCTTATCCGTATTCGAACTGCTCCTCCTGGATGGCTACTAGCTGGTGAAATCTCCACCCCTGCCATTCTACCCTGAAGGGCTTGCAAGGGATTTACCAATGGCTGATTTTCTATTTCGGCCGCAGTAACTCTGGAAATATTCCCCGTTCGCTCTCGCCCAGTAGTATTATAGTACCCGGCGTTAACAATGACCTCGGATAATGCATCGGCTGCCGGTTGCATTATTATATCCCCCATATACCCGCGCGTGAACTCTTTTTCTATGGTTTGATAGCCTACATAAGAGTACACTAGGGTATCACCAACAGATGCACGAATACTGTAATAGCCATCTAAATTGGTTATGGTTCCGGTAGCGGTACCTTTAATAAGAACATTTACTCCCGGAACAGGAAGTTCATTTTGATTACTAATGATACCGGAAACAGTCTGCTGATTTTGAATTTTTTGACTATAGACTTTACCGATCTCTAGCTGAAGATATATATATAATAGGGGTATAAGCACTCCAAATTTGCAGTACTTGTAAAAATTTTTCATAATTTCGCTGTGGTTTTGTGTTACTTTATTAGTTAATCAAACCTTAGCCTTCCCCAATCGACTCCAATCTCCTGGGGAAGGTCTAGTTTAAGCCAATTCAATCTGGTTTCGTTTCTTCTTATAATTTCTAGTTTAGGTTAATATTAAATATCAATACCGAACAACGGGGACATATTACAACTTTACTTGTTTATTAAAAGATAAATCCCTATTAACAAGCCAGTATTATCATATTAAATTATAGGTTTTACTCGCCTAAAAAAGAACTACACCTATAATATTAAATTGACAAATATGAGCAGATGAAGAGCAGGGTTTCCATGTGCTCTTTAATAAAAATTACAACAGGTTCCAATAACTATATCGGATTCTTGGGTTTAATCGGAAATAGTCGCTCAGCAACAGACAGTCCGTAAAAAGATGGCTTACTGGTCGCATGATTTGTGTAAAATAAAAAACTCGTTTTCATATCATTAAGTTGAAAACGAGTCTCTTTGGATGTATAGAGCCATTACAAAAAAATAGCAGGGAGGCTCTATCAACCGTACCGCGAGGTTCCGACGCCTATCAGAAACGGAATTACGATAGAGCCCTTAGTGCTATTGCGGTACGAATGTACACAAAATATCACCTTGGGCATTAACCTACCGTCTCGTTCTGATTACAAATTGTCGGAATTTGCGGTCGAGACTCTTTGTTAACACAGATTTTCTTCAATTCTTCTATGATATAATCTATTATATATCATAAATTAACTTGAATTTCATATACAATATTACCCATATTATACAAATAAAACAAATAATTATCATATTTTTTCTGATATTTATTTGGTATAATGTGATATTTATTTGAATGTATTAGTCAAGATGTCATCTTAGAGTGAATTTATAGAAATCATACTATTATGGCTAAAAATGCACATAAATCCAAAGAAAATAATTCAGCAAAATACGAGAAAAGAGTAAACCCAAATACAATGAACGAAGCCTTGAGAAATCTTAAGTCTCGTTTTACTACTGGCGATGTTCGTTCGATGAAAGAAGTTTCCAGTACATATTCTACCGGGATGCCATTTGCCCTAGGTATAAGCTACGAAACAATGGTCGATCGATATAATGATCCAAGAAAATTAACCTTAGAAAATATCTTGAATACCGCAGACATTACAGGTACTGATTATGAGATTGTACTTAAAGTTGCTATGCGTGAAGCACTACGCAATCATACAAAAAGAGATATTTCTAAACTTTTGCCTACTGAACGAGAAACAACCGATTAGCTGATAGATTTTTTGATTCCTTTTTTCTAATAATTTTAGAACCATAGTTATACAACAAATTTAGTTATCTCGATCTTTAGTCATAAACGATAATAATGCATCATCATTATCCACTTATCAGGAAATATTTAATTGTCTGTGATATAAATAAAATAATGGAATTAATCAGATGAATTCCAATCCTAGTAACTTAATAGAATACTCTGGATGCAAAAGTTTATCATTAAAATCGCTATCTGTCAAAAAGTTTCAATCCTAGATACAAAAACTAGTCACAGTTTTAAAGATAAAAATAATCCCATTCTCGTAAAAATGAGAGATGCTGAATTAGCTAAAACAATTTCTTCAATAAAGCAATAAATCTTTACTTTAAAATTTTTCATTTTTACAGAACTCTGATCCAAAAGTTCAAAAAACTTAAAAACACAATAAATTTAAGCTTTTTAAACATAGATTTTATTAAAACTTATAAAGCAAGGGAATCAAAAGTGTGGCGATGATCCAAAATAAGATATTCAACAGCGTCCCCACTTTTACAAAATCAAAGAACTTATACTGCCCCGCACTATACACCATGGTATTGGTCTGATAGCCTACAGGAGTCATAAAACTTGCGGATGCTGCAAACATGATTGCCATTAAAAACGGCATAGGACTAAGCTCTAAATTAACGGCAGTTGCAATTGCTATAGGAGTCAGCAAAGCTGCAGCTGCATTATTCGACATAATTTCTGTGAGCATTGATGTTAGCAAATAAAGTCCCGATACAATAGCTACCGGCCCCCAGCCCCCTAAAGTGTTTATAAGTGTATTCGCAATACTTAGATCTAAACCGGTATTATTCATTGCAGTCCCCATGCTTAATGCTCCAGCTAAAAGAAAAATGATTTTCCAGTTAATCGCCTGGTACATTTCTTTCATCGATATTGTTTTCAGTAACACCAACAATGTCACCCCAGTTATAGCTCCTACCATAATATCTAAAATATTAAAGGTTGCCAATAATACCACTCCCAATATAACACTAATCACGGTATAGAATTTCTTTTTATCAAAATCTGTAATCACATCTTCAGAAAGCACTATAAAAGGAGCGTTTTGCGCACTCCCTTTTTTCCTTAACTCTTTTACATAATGCGTTTTAACCTCTGCCAAAACCACATCCCCGGCCTTCAGTTTTACATCATAAAGCTGATCGTGTCTTACTTCTTCCCGATGCCTGATCGCCAAAGGAATAGCTCTATATCTTCTCCTAAAATCCATAGATTTAAGGGTTTTCCCATCAATTTCAGAATTTGCGGTTAAAACCAATTCTACTATAGTAGAATTAGTTCCTTTTAGATCATCGTCCCCAATCTTTATGGACGTACCAACAACAATTTTCGCCCTGTCCTTTAAAGATTTTATCTTTCCAACATCGCATCTTACTTTTAGAACATCCCCACTTTGCAAAATAAAATCCCCGGCCGGTAAGGTAAATTTTTGTCCATTTCTACGAATCTCGATAATATCCATTTCCAGTTCCTTTACCAAACCAGAGTCCATAATCTTTTTGCCAATGGAGCCCGAATCTTCTAAAAGTTCAATTTCGGTCAAATAACCGCTCATTTGAAATTTTGCTTTTAGATCCTTATTTGTTTTCCTATCCGGTAAAAGTTTAACTCCAATAAGTATCATGTACAATATCCCCACAATCATAAAAATTAAACCCAGGGGGGTCATGTCGAACATTGAGATTGGGATGCCAGATTCTGCTTCAGAGATACTGCTCACCAGAATATTTGTGGAAGTTCCAATTAAAGTACAACTACCTCCAAAAATCGAGGCAAATGAAAGAGGTATCAACATTTTTGAAGGACTTTGCCCGGAAGAATGAGCTATCTGAATCACCACCGGGATAAAAACAGCAACAACAGGGGTATTATTTATAAAAGCGGAAATTCCGGCAATTAAAATCATCATTAAAACAATCCCCATATTAAAACGATGCCTAAAAATCGAGGATAATCGATGCGCCATTACTTGTAAAGCACCTGTTTTCAATAAGGCTGCGCTTAGAACAAACATAAATGCAACGGTCATCGTTGCTTTATTGCTAAAACCATTCACTCCTTCCTGTGGAGAAATAACTCCGGTCAAGATTAAAACCAACATAACCGATAAGGCTACTAGGTCAATAGATAAAAGTTCTGTTGCAAAAAGTATAATTGCACAAACTATAACACATAGTGTTATGATTGCCCCTACAGACATGAAATTTCAGGTTATAGTTAGTATTTCCAAAAATCAAAGATAAATAATCCTAAGCCTGATCAAAATAAAAAAGCCCTCAAAATTGAGGGCTTTTTCTTGTTGGCCTACTAGGGCTCGAACCTAGACTCTTCTGGACCAAAACCAGACGTGTTGCCAGTTACACCATAGGCCATTGCTGTAATGCGGATGCAAATTTAAAACAAAGTTTCATTTCCACAAATATTTTTCAAAAAAAATTTAATTATCCCTCACATTTTTTTCAGTTCAAAAAACAAGTAATTCCTCAAAATACAGAATATCAACAAGCTAAAGCTATCGCTATTTTTCTCGTTATTTATTTTAAAATAGCTAAAAAGAAGCATTGCTATCATCATTCTCACCTGAAATCACAAAAAATAAAACACTTTACATCAGCGTTATTAAGGCGTTCAATATTTTTATTATTAAATTCGCCACACAAGATTCAAGAATATAACAAATGACAGAATTCAGCTTTAAAAAGTGGAATATTATCACCGGTTGGGTGGTTTTTGCAATCGCACTTTTTACTTATAGTTCGACCTTAGAGCCTACCGCAAGTTTTTGGGATGCGGGAGAATACATTGCAACTTCTGCCAATCTGGAAGTAGGACACCCCCCGGGAGCCCCGCTTTACCAGATGTTAGGTGCCTTTTTCTCTACTTTTGCCCCAGACAGTTCAAATATCGCATTAATGGTAAACTTTATGTCTGGCCTTGCCAGTGCCTTTGCGATTCTTTTTATGTTTTGGTCGATCTCAATTCTCGTAAGAAAAATTTCGGGTCCTGCTGAAAGTCTGAGTTTTTCAGGAAAACTTGCTGTTTTGGGAAGTGCAGCAGTTGGATCTTTAGCTTTTACTTTTACAGATAGTTTTTGGTTTAGCGCCGTTGAAGCCGAAGTTTATGCAGCAGCAGCCTGCTTAATGTCTATCATGTTTTATCTAGGACTGCTTTGGGAACGCGATATGTTCGAGTCCCGCGGTAATAAATGGTTAATTTTAATTTCTCTTGTCACAGGGCTCACTTTCGGGATTCACTTTATGGGTCTTCTTACCATCCCAGCCATCGGATTTTTATATTTCTTTAAAAACTATCCTAAAGTTACTATTAAGAATTTTATCATTGCCAATATTGTAGTAGTAGCCGTGCTGCTCTTTATTTTTAAACTATTATTACCTTATACACTTACCTTTTTCTCTGCTTCAGAGGTTTTCTTTACAAACTCCCTGGGAATGCCTTTCAACACCGGTACCATTGTAGCGTTCTTAGCAATGATCGCTATTTTTTACTTCGGAATTAATTGGAGTATTAAAAACAAAAAAACCGAAGTAAACACCCTCCTACACTGTATTCTTTTTATATTAATTGGTTTCTCGTGTTGGATCATGCTGCCCATTAGATCCAATGCCCCCACAGTAATTAATGAAAACAGCCCAGATAACGCCAGAGAATTACTGGCCTATTATAACAGGGAGCAATATGGTGAGACGCACCTTTTCTTCGGCCCGCAATGGTCTGAGATGTATGCTGGCCTAGATGCAGAAAATCCATATAGTGATAAAAAACCGAAGTATGAGAAAAATGAAGAGCTCGGTAAATATATTATTATAAATGACTGGAAGAATACCAAGCAAAACCTGGACGATGCTCACAAAACCTTCCTTCCAAGAATGTGGAGTACAGAGCATGCCGCAAACTATATGGACCTTACCGGTCCGCTTCAATTTACCGTTAAAGAGGAATACCAGGGCGAGGAACGCTTAATGCAGGCTATTTCTCAATTTAAACAACGATACTCGAACGGCGAACTTGACAATTCCGACTATCATAAATTTCTTCAACAATTCAGTGATTACATCAATGTTGAAAAACCTTCTGCGTCTGCTAATTTCTCTTATTTATTGGAATATCAGATTGGTTATATGTACTGGCGTTATTTTATGTGGAATTTCGTAGGACGACAGGATGATATTCAGGGAAAATACACCGACTTACATGGCAACTGGTTGAGCGGAATAAAACCTATAGATGAATGGCATCTAGGGCCACAGGATAATTTACCCGACGATGTAAAAAACAACCCGGCAAGAAACACATATTACTTTTTACCGTTTATTTTAGGTTTTATTGGATTCTTTTTTCATTTAAACAGGGACAAAAAGAATTTTTGGGTGCTATTAGTATTCTTCCTATTTACTGGTATAGCACTAAAAATTTACCTGAACGAGCGTCCTTTTGAACCAAGAGAGCGAGATTATGCACTGGTAGGTTCTTTTTACGTCTTCGCGATATGGATTGGTTTCGGGGTGTACGCGATTTATGACAAATTAAAAGAATACCTATCCCCAAAACTTGCTGCACCAATTGTTATTATAGCATCACTTATTGTCCCGGGAATTATGGCTGCAGAAAACTGGGATGATCACGATCGATCAGATAAATATTCGGCCTTAGCGATGGCTAAAATGTATCTGGACTCGGTAGATGAAAACGGAATTATTTTCACTATTGGAGACAACGACACCTTCGCACTTTGGTATGCACAGCAAATAGAACGATACAGGCTTGATGTTAGAGTTATAAACACCAGCTTATTTGCAACAGATTGGTATATCGACCAGATGAAGCGTAAAGCTTTTGATAGTGATCCTATCCCTTCGCAATTAAAGCATGATTTTTATAGTGGTAAAAACGATATTGTGGTAGGCCGAGAGATCACTCAGGACACCCTAAATATCAAACAATGGATGAATTACATTGAAAGTGACGATCCAAGGACCAAGCTGGAATACTCTAAAGACGAAACTTTCAACACTTACCCATCTAAACATGTAAGAATCCCTGTAGACAAGCAAGCTGTTTTGAAAAACGGAATTGTAGATCCTAGCGAAGCCGATCAAATCGTAGATCATATCGATATCGAAATTGGCTCTAATCTGATCTATAAAAACCGTCTGTTAATGTTAGACATTATTGCCAACAATAACTGGGAGCGTCCAATTTATTTTACCGGTGGCAGCTATGGCGACGATGACTATCTATGGATGAAAGATTATCTTCAATTAGAAGGTGTTGCTTATAAACTTGTTCCTATCAAAACTCCGGTTAATCCAAGAAACCCATTTGATATGGGAAGGCTTAACACCGATAAAATGTACGATATCGTAACCCATTGGGATTGGGGCAACATGGGAGATCCTAATATTTACCATGATCCGGAAACCCGCAAGAATTCGATCACTTACAGGAGCAACCTCGCCCGCCTGGTCGAAAACCTTCTTAATGATAGCGATAAAGAGCGTGCTAAAGAAATTCTTGATCTTGGTATGAAGAATATGCCGGTAGATTATTATGAATATTACACCCTTTTAGAACCCTTTATTGATGGTTACTATAAAGTTGGCGAAGACGAAAAGGCAAGAGAACTTTGGAATAAAGTAGCTGAAAAATATAAGCAAAATCTAGACTGGTATAGCACTTGGGACTTCCAGAGACAGCGCCGTTATGCTGAAGAGATCTTTACAGATGTTGAACGCTACCGCGGACTCATAGATATTCTTGTTAGAAATCAAGATGAAGAGATCGTAAAAGAAAAAGCAGAAGAATTTAATAATTACCTGAAAAAATTTCAGCATTTTTATTCGGAAGAAGAAGGTATTGAACCTGAAGTTTCTCCCGAAGAACAATTACGACAACAACAATTAGAGCAGGAACTTAATCAGGGACAAGCCGCTCAGGATTCAATTGCTATCAATGCTGATCAATAATAATCTAGCCTTAAAACATCGATTTTCGATGTTTTAAGGCTTTTTTTTATGAACCGCTTTATCCTTAAATATCCGTGGATCTTAAAAAAGCTCTACCCTAAAAGACTTTCAAGGGTGGCTGCGGAAAAAACGTTGTTTTTAAGTTTTGATGATGGGCCTATTCCTGAAGTCACCCCATGGGTTCTGGAACAACTGGACAAGTACTCCGCAAAAGCCACTTTTTTCTGTATTGGAGATAATATTCGAAAACATCCCGAAATATTTAAAAAAATAAAAGATAAAGGCCATGCTGTAGGTAACCATACCTTCAATCATTTAAATGGCTGGAAAACTTCCACTTCAGACTATCTGGAAAATTTCAGGAAAACAGAACGGATTATCGAATCTAAGCTCGAGAAAACATTGAGTTCTGAAGAAAAATTATTTAGACCTCCCTACGGAAAAATCAAAAACAAACAAGCAGCCAAAATCACCAAGCTTAACTATAGGATCGTGATGTGGGATGTGATTACGGGTGATTATGATAAAAACTATGATGCGGAAAAATGCCTTAAAAACACCCTGAATTTAATAAGGGCAGGCAGCATTATTGTTTTTCATGACAGCTTGAAAGCAGAAAAGAATTTAAAATATATCCTTCCAAAACTTCTGGAAGAATACTCTCAAAAGGCCTGGAAGTTTAAAACCTTAACTTAAGCGTACTGCTCTATAAGTGCGATTATCGACTCCGCATTCTGTTCTCCACTTTTACGCCAAAGCATCTCCCCGTTTTTATAGATCATAAGCGTTGGTAAACCTTTTACCCGAAGTGCTTCAGCCAATTGCGTATTCTTATCTACATCGATCTTAATCACCTTGGCTTTATCTCCTACAGCCGAAGCTACATCTCTTAAAACAGGATGCATTTTCACTGAAGCCTCATTCCACTCCGTATAAAAATCGATAAGTACCGGTACATTTAAACCTACTAATTCTCCAAATTTTGACATAAAATTGAGCTTTACTCGATATTTGAGGTTTTATACTTCGATTCTTTCGAATTAAAGAAGAGAATAAAATTGTTTAATGAGAAAACATTCTCCTTTTTGCAATCCAAACGCTATAACCAAATATAACAATTAATTACAATTAAGCAGGAGCGCTACCTTTTCGCAATTCTATTACACTAATTTCTGGCCATATCCCTACCCTTCCAGGAAAAGCCAAATACCCAAAACCTCTGTTTACGTTTATATATTTATTGTTCTCTTTATAAATCCCTGCCCAGTTTTTATAACGATATTTCGCTGGACTCCATTTCAAAAAACCGGGGATTTCTATTCCAAATTGCATACCGTGTGTATGACCGCTTAAAGTTAAATGATAAAATTTGTCGTTTTGCTTCACTTTTTCCTGCCAGTGAGAAGGATCATGGCTTAAAAGTATTTTAAAGTCATCAGCAGCAACATTTTTACCGGCTAAATCCAGATCTCCTGCTTTCTTAAAATGACCACCTCCCCAGTTTTCAACACCAACAATGGCGATTTTTTCACCATTTTTCTCTACATAACGATGTTCATTTAGTAACAGGTCCCAGCCCATCTCGGCGTGGGTTGCCTTTAACCGATCAAGATTATTCTCCTTTTCTTCAGCACTATTCCAATTTACATAATCACCATAATCATGATTTCCCAAAATCGAATACACTCCATCTTTAGCTTTCACCGTACTAAAAAGTGATTTCCAGTCTTCCATTTCAGTAGCTTTATTATTCACCAAATCACCGGTAAAAAAGACCACATCGGTCCCTTGCTTATTTAGCAAATCTACTCCATAAGCTACCTTTTCGTGATTATCGAAACTTCCGCTGTGCACATCACTTATCTGCCCTATCCGATATCCGTCAAAAGCACTGGGCAAATCTTCAAAGTATAAGGTATAATTCAATACCCTAAAATCGTACTTTCCTTTAAACATTCCGTACAAAACCGAAACAAAAGGAATGGTCGCCAACCCAAGTGCAATTTGGCTTACAAACTTTCGTCTTCCCGGCGCCTTATATCCCGAATCCGAAACCGCATGGAAAATACCTATAAAAAAACGAACGATATCTTCTCCAAACATGAAGAGAACTATCACAAGCTTGGCCAGCAAAAAAGCCAAAACGATCCCAAAAGCAAATCCTATCGCACTAAAAAATCCACCTCCAGAGCTCTGCCATTGATAAATAAAATTACCAATTACCACCAGGCTAATTACAAAATAAATACCTCCAACCCACCAGGAACGATTAAGGCTTCTAAGCGCCTGGTAAGCGTAAATATCAATAAGCAGATAAAAGGCAATAAACAACAGCCAGCGCATAGATTAGTAATTTATTTAGCGAAGGTACTTTTAATCAAATCTTTAATCGTTATTTTTAGAACTAATTTAACGTAGTAACGCCCGTAAACACTAGGCCAATCATTATAAAATCATAAAATTAACAGGCTTAAAATTGCGAGTTTACGCTTTAAAGTCTACCTTTCCGACAAAATACTCAGCTAAAACCTTATAGCTACGAATCATGAAACGTAGAAATTTTATTAAAAAAGCAGGAATAACGGGGGCTGTGTTAGGAACTACACCTTCAATTTTTGCAAAGAACATTTCGGAAATTTCAAACACGCAAAAATCTTCACTTCCCATTGCCATTGCTACCTGGAATTTTCACGAAGCTACCAAAAGAGCCGGAGCGCTTTTGGATAATGGTACATCAGCTTTAGACGCTGTAGAACAAGGCGTAATGGTTGAAGAAGCCAATTTAAAAAATACCACCGTAGGAAATGGTGGTGCTCCAGATCGTGACGGTAATGTAACGCTAGATGCCTGTATCATGGCGCCTAACGGAAACGCGGGTTCTGTGGTCTATCTTAAACATATAGAACATCCCGTTTCTGTCGCTCGAAAAGTGATGGAAGACACTCCACATGTAATGCTGGCCGGCGAAGGTGCTCTGCAATTCGCCATTCAAAACGGATTTAAAAAACAAAATCTTCTTACTGAAGATTCTGAAAAGGCCTGGAAAGAATGGCTTAAAGAAAAAAAATACAAACCCATTATCAATATCGAAAACCATGATACCATTGGGATGCTTTGTATTGATAAAGACGGAGATATCGCAGGAGCCTGTACAACATCTGGTCTTGCCTATAAAATGAACGGTCGCGTTGGGGATTCCCCAATTATAGGATCTGGATTATATGTAGACAACGAAGTTGGAGCCGCCGCTGCTACCGGAATGGGAGAAGCCATTATGAAAAGTGTTGGCAGCTTTCTGGTGGTAGAACTAATGAGAAACGGAAAATCTCCGCAAGAAGCCTGTAAGGAAGCTATAGAAAGAATTGTAAAAAAGAATGATAATTACAATGATTTCCAGGCCTGTTTTATAGCTATTAATAAAGATGGTAAAGTTGGCGGATATAGTATTCATAAAGGATTCTCTTACGCTAAATACCAAGACGGCGAAAACAAAAATGTACAATGTAAAAGCTACCTGTAACCTACAGGTTCAATAATTTATGAGCACAGCACAAAACACCAATAAATCTTACCGCACCGCATTTCTATTTTTAACCATTCTGTTTTTTTTATGGGGATTTATTACGGTACTTGTAGATTCACTAATCCCAAGATTAAAAGAAGTATTCACCCTTAGTTATTTTCAGGCGGGGATGGTACAGTTTGCCTTTTTTGGGGCATTCTTTGTATTGTCGATTCCTGCAGGATATATATTATCCAAAATCGGCTATAAAAAAGGGATCATTTTAGGCTTAAGCACCATGGCGGCCGGTTGTTTACTGTTCTGGCCCGCAGCTTCCTTCAGAGTTTTCTGGGTATTTATGCTAGGATACTTTGTACTGGCCGGCGGGATTACCATTCTACAGGTAGCCGCCAATCCTTATGTTACCATTTTAGGCCCGGAAAGATCGGCATCAAGCAGGCTTAACCTTTCCCAGGCTTTCAACTCTTTAGGGACTGCTATTGCGCCGGCAATTGGCGCACTATTTATCCTAAGAGACAAAGTAATGAGCACCGCAGAAATTGATGCTTTATCTGAAGCCAAGCAAAAAGCCTATTACATCGCCGAAGCCGGAGCGGTTCAAAAACCGTTTTTGGGGATCGCTATATTTATAGCGGTTATCGCACTGGTTTTTGCATTTGTAAACTTGCCCAAAGTAGGTAATACTGCAGCATCTAACGATTACAGAAAAGTGCTTAAAAACAAAAATCTAATGCTGGGTGCAGTTGGATTGTTCTTTTATGTTGGAGCTGAAGTGGCACTGGGAAGTTATATGGTAAACTATTTCTTAACCCTGGAGCTTTCAGAAATTATAAAATCGACTCCATATTTACGCAATATCGCACAGTGGATCTTAGATACAGGTTTAGAAAATGCGAGCAATATGGCCGTAGTAGGAGTGTTTGTAACATTTTACTGGACCGGTGCCATGATTGGAAGGTTTATAGGCTCTTATCTAACTAAAATTTTCAATCCGGCAGTTGTCTTATGCGCATTTGCTGCTTTTGCTATTTTAATGGTAAATATTTCCAATCTTTCTGTGGGTGTAATCGCGATGTGGACAATCATTGCCGTTGGATTATTCAACTCTATTATGTTCCCAACGATTTTTAGTTTGGCTTTAGATGGTTTGGGCGATGATAAACCGCAAGGATCCGGTGTGTTATGCACCATGATTGTTGGCGGGGCTGTTTTACCTCCTTCTTTTGGCTTCTTAACCGATAGATTTGGCTTTAGTATTGCCTTTGTTTTAGTAATGGTGGCGTATGCCTATATTTTCTTCTACGGATTTATAAACCGAAAAAGACAGGTGGAGATTTAAACCGAATAAGATCAATATTGTATATAAAAACCGTTCATTTTTATGGGCGGTTTTCTTTTTGTGTAACATTATCTTCGTAGTTTTGGGAAGATACACATAAATTTTCCAGAAAATATGGCCGCTCAAAAAAGACTGTTTTTAGTAGATGCTTATGCATTAATCTTCCGAGGATACTATGCCTTCATCAAAAACCCAAGAATTAACTCCAAAGGTTTTGATACTTCTGCAATCATGGGCTTTATGAATTCACTTTTCGATGTGATTCGAAGAGAAAAGCCAGATCATTTAGCGGTTTGTTTTGATAAAGAAGGTAGCGAAGTGAGAACAGAACTTTTCTCGGACTACAAAGCCAATAGAGATGCTACACCAGAGCCGATAATGCAGGGAATTCCATATATCCAAAGCATTCTAAAAGCTATGCATATTCCGGTTGTGGAATTGCCGGGCTGTGAAGCTGATGATATTATTGGAACTCTTGCAAAACAGGCTGAAAAAGAAAACTACCAGGTGTATATGGTCACACCCGATAAGGATTTTGCGCAATTGGTTTCTGAAAATATCTTTATGTACCGCCCAGCCAGAATGGGTAACGGAATAGAAATTTGGGGAATTCCTGAAGTGCAGAAAAAATTTGAAGTAGAGCGACCAGAACAGGTCATCGACTTTTTAGGAATGATGGGGGATGCCGTAGACAACATTCCAGGCTTACCCGGTGTTGGAGAAAAAACCGCTAAAAAATTCCTGAAACAATTTGGCTCTATGGAAGAACTTTTGGCTAATACCGATCAGCTAAAAGGAAAAATGAGAGAGAAAGTTGAAACCAATGCCGAGCAGGGGATACTTTCTAAAAAACTAGCTAGGATAATTATCGATTGTGATGTGAAATTCCATGCGGAAGATTATGAACTATCGATGCCAGACTCTGAAAAAGTACAGGAACTTTTTGACGAACTTGAGTTTAGACGTTTAAAAGATCAATTTATAAAACTATTTAACGGGGAAGAAGACAATCAAACCCAGGTAAGCAATTCTCCCTCTGCTAAGAAAAACGAGCAGACGGCTGGGGCGGGCCAATTTTCATTATTCGGGGGTGACTCTTCAGAAAAAATTGAAAGTACCAATAGCAGAAAAACCTTAAAAGATACGCCACACGTTTATCAAAAAGTAGACACTGGTTTAGGCTTACGTCTGTTCATTCAGAAATTAATGAAACAAAAATCGGTTTGTTTTGATACCGAAACAACCAGTTTAAATCCGCTTGAGGCACAATTGGTTGGGATCGCATTCTCCTGGGAAGGCGGTAAAGGCTATTATCTTCCGTTTGAAGATAATATAGAAAAGACACAGCAACTTATCGAATTGCTTAGACCATTTTTTGAATCACCCGAAATTGAAAAAATAGGTCAGAATTTAAAATATGACATCAAGGTTTTAGATAAATACGGAATTAAAGTGGAAGGACCAACCTTCGACACCATGATTGCGCACTATCTTATAAATCCCGATATGCGCCATAATATGGATATTTTGGCTGAAACCTATCTTAATTATACTCCGCAGCCAATTTCCGAATTAATTGGCAAAAAAGGTAAAAATCAAAAAAGCATGCGCGATGTGCCTTTAGCCGAACAAACCGAATATGCGGCAGAAGATGCCGATATTACCTTTCAGCTTAAAGAATTTTTCGAAAAAGAGTTGGACGAGGCCAAAACACGCAAGCTTTTTAATGAAATTGAAATGCCATTGGTTGAAGTCTTAGCCGATATGGAAATCGAAGGCATTAATCTGGATCTGGATTTCCTGAAAAAATTATCTGAAGCTTTAGATCGTGATATTAAAGAATTAGAAGCTAAAATTTATGAAGCAGCCGGTGAGGAATTTAAAATTAGCTCCCCTAAGCAATTAGGAATTATTCTTTTTGAAAAGCTGGCTTTGGTAAAAAAACCAAAAAAGACCAAAACCGGACAGTATTCTACCAGCGAAGATGTACTTTCTTATCTGGCGCCCGAGCATGAAATTGTTCAGCATGTTTTAGATTACCGCGGTCTTGTAAAGCTTCAAAATACGTATGTAGACGCATTACCGGGGCAGGTAGAAAAATCCAGCGGTCGTGTTCATACCGATTATGTACAAACCATTGCAGCAACAGGAAGGTTGAGCTCCAACAACCCAAACCTGCAAAACATTCCTATACGTACCGAACGTGGAAGACAGGTAAGAAAAGCTTTTATCCCAAGAAGTGACGATTATGTATTGCTAGCTGCCGATTACTCTCAAATCGAATTGCGTATTATCGCTGCATTAAGCGAGGAAGAAACGATGATCAAAGCGTTTAAAGACGGCGAAGACATTCATGCCTCGACTGCCTCTCAGGTTTTTAATGTTCCATTAGAAGAAGTAACACGTGAACAACGTAGTAATGCAAAAACAGTAAATTTCGGGATCATCTATGGAGTATCCGCTTTTGGCTTAAGTAATCAAACAAGTTTAAGCAGATCTGAATCTAAAGAATTGATCGATACTTACTACAAAACCTACCCTAAACTTAGCAATTACATTGCAGATCAGGTCGCCTACGCCAGAGAACATGGATATGTATCCACTATTTTAGGCAGAAGGCGATATCTAAAAGATATTAATTCGCAAAACGCTGTAGTTAGAGGTGCTGCTGAACGTAATGCCGTAAATGCACCGATCCAGGGAAGTGCGGCAGATATTATTAAAATCGCGATGATTAATATTCATAAAAAACTGGGAGAAGAAAAACTACAAACAAAAATGCTTCTTCAGGTTCATGATGAACTGGTCTTTGATGTCTACAAACCTGAATTAGATCAGGTAAAAAAACTCATCAAATCAGAAATGGAAAATGCATATCAGCTTAATGTACCCTTAGATGTAGATTTAGGGGTTGGACAGGATTGGTTGGAAGCGCATTGATAAAAAGGAAGCCTCGTTTGCTTTACCCTACATTGCATATGAGGCTTCCAGACTAACACTAAAATTATATTTTTTTGAAACATGGTATTTAATCCAATTTCAAAAAGCAAATATAGAAATGAAAATAGAAATTAAGAGTTATTTAACAGTGAATAAATCCTTTCATCTGTAAATAATTGCATTTAATCTGCATTTCGGGTTTTAAAAAGAATTGAGATAATTGAAAGACTTATTTATAGCCCACAAAAATGTTGTAGATCTACACCATTCCTATTATTTAAAACTTATATATTTGACTATCAAAATCTTTCCATCCAATTTTTAATAAAAATGCTGTTTGCTATATAAATTTATAATTGTACATTTGCACCCCTGAATTTCCCTTGCTACGACTTTGGGATCAGGAATGGAATGTTTAATTATTAAGTAAATTTATTTAGTGTGGACACATTAAGCTACAAAACAGTATCAGCCAACAAGGCGACAGTAACCAAAGAGTGGGTACTTGTAGATGCTGAAGGACAGACTTTAGGCCGCCTATCTTCTAAGGTTGCAAAAATCCTTAGAGGTAAGTACAAGCCAGACTTCACCCCACACGTTGATTGTGGAGACAACGTAATTGTTATCAACGCAGAAAAAATCAACTTAACTGGAAAGAAATGGGATGCTAAAGAATACATCCGTCATACAGGTTATCCAGGTGGACAAAGAAGTTTAACTGCTTCAGAATTATTTACAAAAGCGCCAGAGCGTCTCGTTGAAAAAGCAGTAAAGGGAATGCTTCCTAAAAACAAATTAGGATCAGCTCTTTTCCGTAATTTAAAGGTTTATGCAGGATCAGAACATGGTCAAGAAGCTCAAAAACCTAAAACTATTAACTTAAACGATCTTAAGTAATGGAAGTTATTCACAAAATTGGCCGTAGAAAAACGGCTGTTGCACGTGTATATGTTTCAGAAGGAAAAGGAAACATCACTGTAAACAAAAAAGATCTTAACGATTACTTTACAACAAGTACATTACAGTATAAAGTAAATCAGCCTTTCAATCTTACCGAAACTGCAGGAACTTTTGATGTAAAAATCAACGTGTACGGTGGAGGAATCACAGGACAGGCAGAAGCTATTCGTCTTGCGTTATCAAGAGCTATGGTAGAGCTTAACGAGGAGAACAAATCTACGCTTAAACCAGAAGGATTACTTACAAGAGATCCAAGAATGGTTGAACGTAAGAAATTTGGTCAGAAGAAAGCTCGTAAGAAATTCCAGTTCTCTAAACGTTAATATGTATTGGGTATTTACCCGATTAAGTTCATTTAAATTAAAAATTTTGTTGTTATCTCGATCTTGGTTATCGAGAGTTAGTTTAGCATCTAAACAATTAGGGCCATACTTAACAAGTAGCCACCTAATTGTTGCTATCTCAACAGAAAGTAAACTATTACAAAAATGGCAAATAAAGTAGAAGTTAAAGAATTACTTGATGCAGGTGTACACTTTGGACACCTTACCAGAAGATGGAATCCAAACATGGCTCCTTATATTTATATGGAGCGTAATGGTATTCACATCATCAACCTATATAAAAGTGCTGCTAAAATGCAAGAGGCTGGTGAAGCCCTTAAAAAAATAGCAGCCAGCGGCAGAAAAATACTTTTCGTTGCTACCAAAAAACAAGCAAAAGAAATCGTAGCTGAGCAAGCTGAAAAAGCAAATATGCCTTACATCACTGAAAGATGGCCAGGTGGTATGCTTACCAACTTTGTTACTATCCGTAAAGCTGTTAAGAAAATGGCTTCTATCGATAGAATGAAAAAAGACGGTACTTTTAATACTCTTTCTAAGAAAGAACGTCTTCAGGTAGATCGTTTAAGAGCTAAGTTAGATAAAAACTTAGGATCTATTGCAGATATGACCAGACTTCCAGGGGCATTATTTGTAGTAGATATCACTCGTGAACACATTGCTATAAAAGAAGCTCAAAAATTAAACATTCCAATTTTTGCTATGGTAGACACGAATTCAGATCCTCGTGAAGTGGACTATGTAATTCCTGCCAATGATGATGCTTCAAAATCCATCAATAAAGTAGTATCTTATGTATCAGAATCTATCGTAGAAGGTTTATCTGATAGAAAATCTAACAAAGATTCTAAAAAAGAGGATAAAGAAAGCAAAAGCGAAAAAGCTCCAAAAATGCCAAAAGCAGAAGGAGAAGTTCCATCTAAAGATGCATCAGACAAAAAAGCCATGAAAGAGGCTAAGAAAGATGTTAAATTAGAGTCTAAACAGGAAACTTTAGAGAAAGCGACCTCTTCTAACGAAGAAGAATAAAATATAACATTTTGGTAAACTCTATAAGTCGTTTAGTTTATTTCTTTACAAAATAACTAAACGACTTATAATATCAAGAACCTCAAGGGAAACCAGCGAGGTATGAGTCTGAAAACTTTTTGTACAATTTCGAGGCTAGCCTCGGGGAATTAAACCCTCCATGAGGGATTAAAAACTAAAACAACTATGGCAAAGATAACCGCCGCTGAAGTAAATAAATTGAGAAAAGCTACGGGAGCAGGAATGATGGACTGTAAAAAAGCTCTTGTAGAAGTTGATGGTGATTTTGATAAAGCAATTGAAGTTCTTCGTAAAAAAGGACAGAAAGTAGCCGCCAAAAGAGCAGATAGAGAATCTTCTGAAGGTGCTGCTATCGCTAAAGTAAATGCAGATGCTACTAAAGGTGCTGTTATTTCTTTAAACTGTGAAACAGATTTCGTAGCTAAAAACGATGACTTCGTAAAACTAGCTAATGATTTTGCAGACCTAGCGCTTCAGGTTTCTACTAAAGAAGAATTATTAGCTGCAGATTATAACGGTATCTCCGTTCAGGATAAATTAACTGAACAAACAGGTGTTATCGGTGAAAAAATCGAGATCGGATCTTTCAAAACTTTAGAAGCTCCTTTCGTAGGTTCTTATATTCATGCTGGTAATAAAATTGCTGTTTTAACAGGTCTTTCTAAAAACGTAGCCGGAGCAGAAGACGCTGCAAAAGATGTTTCTATGCAAGCTGCTGCCATGAACCCGGTAGCCCTTAACGAAGAAGGTGTTGATCAAACAACTATCGAGAAAGAAATCGAGATCGCAAAAGATCAATTAAGAGCTGAAGGTAAACCTGAAGACATGTTAGATAACATCGCTAAAGGTAAAATTAAGCGTTACTTTAAAGATAACACATTGGTAAACCAGGCGTTTATTAAAGATAACAAGCAAACTGTTGCAGAATATGTAAAATCTGTAGATGCAGATCTTACTGTTGTTGCTTTTGAAAGAGTTGCTTTAGGAGAATAATTTCTTCAGAAAAATATATTGATAAAAACCGCTTCAGTTGAAGCGGTTTTTTTATTTTACTCGATAAGCGAGCATTACATGCTCCAATTTTTCCCTATAACGAGATTGGTATAGGTAACTACAATAAAAATCATTTTCTAACAAAATAGCTGTCTAAAAAATATCCAAAACATCCTTAAACAATTCCGATAGCTATCGGAACAACCTGGCAAAAATTGACTTTTTAGATAGTGATAGTCTCTCTTTAATTCTATGTCATCAAAACCATTTAAATTCAAACAATTCGAAATCCATCAGGATCGCTGTGCTATGAAAATAGGAACAGACGGTGTACTTTTAGGCGCATGGGTAGATCTTTTAGAAGATACAGATAGCATTTTGGATGTGGGCACCGGTACCGGTGTCATTGCCCTTATGATGGCACAGCGTTCCTCAGCGCAACTTATAGATGCTATTGAAATAGATGAGAATGCCTACGAACAGGCTGTAGAAAATTTTGAACATAGTGACTGGGGAGATCGTCTTTTTTGTTATCATGCCGAGTTTGGTGAATTTGTAGAAGAAATGCAGGACGAAGAAAAATATGATTTGATTATTTCCAATCCACCATTCTACAATTCAGATTATAAAACTGCTTCAGAAGCACGCGATATGGCACGTTTTCAGGACGCTTTACCTTTTCAACTTTTGCTAGAAGGCGCAACTTATCTTCTTTCAGAAAAAGGAAGACTGGCCGTTATTATTCCTAAAAGCCAGGAACAGGATTTTCTAGAACTCGCCGGTGATTTTAATCTTTTCCCTAAAAAAATTACTTATGTAAAAGGAACGCATACTTCAGAAATAAAAAGATGCCTAATTCTATTGGGGTTAGAACCTATTGAAGTTTTAAAAGATGAATTAACTATTGAACATGAAAGACATCAATATACCCCAACCTATCAAAAACTGGTCGCCCCTTTCTACCTGAAAATGTAATTTCTATTGATTCCTATTAAAAACTTGGTTACATTTAATGAAACTACACATTGCAAATGAAACCAGATCTTTTTACAGCACCAGATTATTACAATCTTGACGACTTACTAAGCGACGAACATAAAATGGTACGAGAGGCCACTCGCGCCTGGGTAAAAAAAGAGTTAAGCCCTATTATTGAGGATGCCGCTCAAAAAGCAGAATTCCCAAAAACTTTACTAAAAGGTTTAGCTGATATTGGTGCTTTTGGCCCCTATATTCCTGAAGATTATGGTGGCGCCGGCTTAGATCAGATTTCATACGGAATCATAATGCAAGAAATCGAAAGGGGTGATAGCGGCATACGCTCTACCGCTTCAGTACAATCATCTCTGGTTATGTATCCCATCTACGCATATGGATCTGAAGAACAAAAGAAAAAATATCTTCCTAAATTAGCTGCCGGAGAATTGATAGGATGCTTTGGTTTAACCGAACCAGATTTTGGCTCGAATCCCGGTGGAATGCTCACTAATTTTAAGGATAAAGGAGATCATTACCTACTTAACGGAGCAAAATTATGGATTTCTAATGCACCTTTTGCAGATATAGCAGTAGTATGGGCCAAAAACGAAGAAGGTAGGATACACGGACTTATTGTGGAACGTGGCATGGAAGGCTTCTCTACTCCAGAAACTCACAATAAATGGTCGCTTCGTGCCAGCGCCACTGGTGAACTTATTTTTAATAATGTAAAAATTCCAAAAGAAAATCTTTTACCCCAAAAAAACGGATTGGGCGCACCACTTGGCTGCCTTGATTCTGCCAGATATGGAATCGCTTGGGGCGCTATTGGAGCTGCCATGGATTGTTATGATACCGCATTACGTTATGCTAAAGAAAGAATCCAGTTTGGAAAACCTATCGCGGAAAAGCAACTTCAGCAGAAAAAATTAGCTGAAATGATTACTGAGATTACCAAGGCCCAGTTATTAGCATGGCGATTAGGAACGCTTAAAAACGAAGGAAAAGCATCTTCAGCACAAATATCCATGGCCAAAAGAAACAATGTTGATATGGCCTTAAAAATTGCCAGGGAAGCTCGGCAGGTTTTAGGAGCGATGGGCATAACAGGAGAATACAGCATTATGCGCCATATGATGAACCTGGAAAGTGTTGTCACCTACGAAGGTACTCACGACATTCACCTTTTGATTACGGGAATGGATATTACGGGGCACTCCGCTTTTTAAAATTCTAATGCTTGTCCATTACACTTTCCCCTATGACGATCAAATTTCGATAAAATAGCATCATAAAAGATCAAAACAAGGGCAACGCTTACAACGCTTGCCCTTGTTATATTTCTCGCAGCATTTGGTTTTTAATTTCATTTGCTTTTTAGGCACTACCCCTTCTACCCTAAGAAAATCCTTAGATTTCTCAGAATAAAAAATAATGATATTAAAATGAATTAATCCAATCATAATACCTTTCAATTTAACCAGAATTACCGAAATTTGCTATTAACAATCTGTAAAAAGACTGTTACAATTTTAAAATCCCTTGCCAACAAGTATTTTTGCGGCAAATTTAAGTCAAGTTATGATTAAAGACATCAATAAAGCCCTAAAACCACAGGTAGAAACTTTATTAAATCACTCCCTATATTCAAAAGTAAGGTCTCCAAAAGAGTTGCAGGTATTTATGGAGCATCACGTTTTTGCTGTTTGGGATTTTATGTCTTTATTAAAGGCCTTACAGCAAAATCTCACTAAAACTACTAACCCCTGGTTCCCGGTTGGGAATCCTGAAACCAGATATTTAATCAATGAAATTGTCCTGGCCGAGGAAACCGATGTTAATTTCTACGGAAAACACCAAAGCCATTACGAGATGTACATTGATGCTATGGAAAAAGCAGGAGCAAATACAACCAAAATCCATAGTTTTTTAGATCAGGTCATTCATGGTACCGATATATACTTAATTATTGCAGCAAGTGATTTACCCTGGAGTATCAAACAGTTTTTAAAATTTACTTTTGAAACCATTTCTGAAGGCAAACCACACAAAATAGCCTCTGCATTTACCTTTGGAAGGGAAGGATTAATCCCTGGGATGTTTACTTCTATCATCGGAAATATCCAGAAGAATTTTCCTGAAAAAGACTTACAATTATTCAAATATTACTTTGACCGCCACATAGAACTGGATGATGATGAACATGGGCCGATGGCCTTTGAAATGATTGAACACCTTTGTGGAAAAGATACCGACAAATGGCAGGAAGTTGAAACCATTGCCAAACAAGCTCTAGACGCCCGAATCGAACTATGGGACGGTATAGAACGTGAAATTGAATTGCTTACAAACACAACAGCCAATTCTTAAAGAACTGGCTGTTGTGTTTGTTTTTTTCTAAGTAGACTCCGGTGCTAATTTAACTTCCAGACCATCCAGATCTTCCGTAATTGGAATTTGGCAACTTAATCGGCTATTATCCTCTACAAAGAATGCCTGATCCAACATATCTTCCTCTTCAAAACTCTGCTCCGGTAACATATGCTCCAAATTAAGCACGTAACACTGGCAGGACGCACACATGGCCATCCCACCACAGATACCAATCGTACCTTCAGGTGCTAGTTCGTAAGAACGAATTACTTCCATTAAGTTCATATTCATATCTGTAGGTGCATCTACAGTATGTGCTTCTCCTTCCCTGTCAATGATGGTTATTTTTATATCAGACATGTCTCAATATTTTGAAGCTTTACACTTCTACTACTAATTTATACTTTTAACTACTTCTTTCTTAGCTTCTTTCCTACTTCCGTCGAAACCATTAACCCCACTTACGGTCGTATATTTCATCACGTATTTCTTATCAGGAAATATACGTTGATAAGCACTCTGGCACATAATTGCAGCTTCATGAAAACCGCAAAGAATCAACTTTAATTTACCAGGATAAGTATTTACATCCCCAACTGCATACACACCAGGGATATTAGTTTGATAATCATACGTATTATCAACTTTTATAGCGTTCTTTTCAATTTCCAGTCCCCAATCACCAATTGGGCCCAGCTTTGGTGATAAACCAAATAAAGGAATAAAATAATCGGTTTCTTTAATCTCTTCTCCAAGAGCCGTATCCTTATGTCTTATTACAACTGCTTCCAGGTCTTCTTCTCCTTTAAGATCAACAATCTCAGCATTGGTCACCAGCTTTATCTTACCAATTTTGGATAATTCTTCTACCTTTTCTACGGAATCTAAAGCTCCTCTAAACTCCTGTCTCCTGTGAACTAAAGAAACCTCTGAAGCTACATCGGCAAGAAAAATAGCCCAGTCTAAAGCAGAATCACCTCCGCCCGCAATAACTACTTTTTTATCGCGATACACTTCTGGTTCTTTAATCATATATGCTACACCTTTATCCTCAAAATCTATAATATTGGGAATAGGTGGTTTTCTGGGCTCGAAACTTCCTAAACCACCGGCAATAACAACTACCGGCGCATGGTGCTTTGTTCCTTTATTGGTAGTTACTATAAAACTACCGTCTTCTTGTTTATCGATGGTTTCAGCACGCTCACCCAAAGTAAAACCTGGTTCAAAAGCTTTAATTTGCTCCATTAAATTACTTACAAGATCTCCTGCGAGCACTTCTGGAAAACCGGGAATATCATATATGGGTTTCTTAGGATATATTTCTGAACATTGCCCCCCAGGTTGTGGTAAGGCGTCGATAAGATGACATTTTAATTTTAACAATCCTGCTTCAAAAACAGTAAAAAGGCCTGTTGGTCCTGCACCAACAATTATCATATCTGTTTTAATCATACTGTTTAGGTTAATTTGGAGGCTTACTCAATAACCGAGATTAAATACTTCGCGACTTCTCCCGAAATAAAAACCTATTTCTAATCACTACCTCACAAGTTTGTCCTGATAAATTACTTCTGGATATTTATTACTTCCTCTATCTGGGGCACATACTTTTTAATAGTCATTTCTACCCCAGACTTTAAAGTCATTTGATTTACAGAGCAACCCACACAAGCCCCCTCTAACTGTACCTTTACTAAACGGTCGTCTTCAATCGCAACCAAAGAGATATCCCCCCCATCACTTTCTAAAAAAGGGCGAATTTCGGCTAATGCCTTCTCTACATTAAGTTTTATTTCTTCGCTTGTCATTTACTTAGTTTTAACCGCACTACATCCAGCCATCGTGGTGATCTTAATCGCCTCGGTTGGAGGTAAGCTTTTGTTTCTATTTACCGTTTCCTGAACCATATTTCTGGTAATCTCCTTAAAAGATTCCTCTAAAGGGGTTTCTTCCTGAAGCGCCGCAGGACGACCAATATCACCTGACTCTCTAAGACTTTGCACCAATGGAATTTCTCCTAAAAACGGCACCTGTAAATCTTCAGAAAGGTTTTTAGCTCCCTGCTCGCCAAAAATATAATACTTGTTATTTGGCAACTCCTGTGGGGTAAAATACGCCATATTTTCAACAATACCCAGCACTGGTACGTTTATACTTTCCTGCTGAAACATCGCCACTCCTTTTTTAGCATCTGCTAATGCTACATTTTGTGGTGTACTCACCACAACAGCACCGGTAATAGGAAGCGATTGCATGATAGAAAGGTGAATATCCCCCGTTCCCGGAGGCAAATCGACTAAAAGAAAATCAAGAGCTCCCCAGGCGGCATCAAAAATCATTTGATTTAGTGCTTTAGCAGCCATTGGCCCTCTCCAGATCACAGCCTGGTTGGGTTTGGTAAAAAACCCTATAGAAAGTATTTTAACTCCATAATTTTCTACTGGCTTCATTTTAGATTTTCCGTCAACATTCACAGATAATGGGCGCTCTGCCGCCACATCAAACATGATAGGTACTGATGGACCATAAATATCTGCATCTAAAACACCCACTTTAAAGCCCATTTTGGATAAAGTAACCGCTAAATTTGCTGTAACAGTAGATTTTCCTACACCTCCTTTTCCTGAGGCTACGGCAATTATATTTTTAATACCGGGAATTGGTTTTCCTTTAATCTCAGGCGCCTTTTTCTCAGTAGCAGGTGCTTCAACCTTAATATTTACTTTTATTTTTGCTTTTTCATAGACTTTTTCGTGAATAGCTTTCATCACATCTACCTCTGCCCTCTTTTTTATATGAAGTGCAGGCGAACTTAATACTAGATCGACAATAACCTCATCACCAAAAGTCATAACGTTTTGCAAAGCACCTCCTTCTACCATGTTTTTACCTTCTCCGGCAACACTAATAGATTCTAATGCTCTGATTATTTCTTTTCTATCTAATTTCATAAAAATTTTTAGTCAGAATATCTTTTAATTAGATCGATTCTAAATGCAAATATACTTTGAAATGCTAAGAACACGAAGCATTTATAAAGAATTGATCTATTCTATGATAAACATAATTAATTCCGCTTTCCCGAATAGGAAACACCTTCCATTTAGTATAGCCAACATCTAAAACCTTACAGAAAGATATTTCTTAATACGGCTCCTCCAATTGGGTCATTGGGTCCCAAAAAACAGAATCAAAATCAAGGACTTTCATCTCCCTTATCTTCACACCCTCAGCCTCCAGCAATTGTTGCATGGCATTAGAACCCCCAAAATGACTTTTACCGGTAAGCATACCATTTCGGTTGACTACCCGATGCGCAGGAACATCTTCCCTGTTTTTAGAAGCATTCATGGCCCAACCTACCATTCTGGCACTTTTTGCGGCACCAAGATATTTGGCAATAGCACCGTAAGAAGTTACTCGGCCTTCAGGAATTTGCGCGGCTACCTTATATACTTTTTCAAAAAAACCAGATTTATCTACCGTACTCATGAATTGTATATTCTAATAATGGTAATAACGACAAGCACCGCCATTAAACCTGCCATAAAGTAGTTAGAATATTTCGCGAATCGCTCTGCCTTTTTTTCAATCTTAATAAAGGAAAGTACATACAGATACAAACTGGTAAAACTACCAAGCGACGCTGCGACTGCAAAGGCAATAATTTTAAACCAGTTATAACTAACGCCAACCCCTACGTTAAAAGCACCGGCAATAGCACAAAAATAAGGGATGGGAAAAATATTTAATGCAGCTATAATCATCCCCTTATATAAACTACTATTTTCCTTTTTCTTGGAATGTGCAGGCATACCTTTTTTCTTTTTAGCCTGAACAAAGAAATACACTCCTAAAATACTGAATATAACCAAAGCAGCCCTCAGCATAATCCTTCTCACGAATTCGTGCTCAAAAATATACTTGGCTAATAAAACGGCAATAAAGGCCTGAAGAAGAATTACTACCGAAGCTCCTATAGCTACAAGCATCCCATTTTTCTTACCACGTTCAATACAGGTTTTAGCGACAGTCATATTCACCAAACCAGGCGGCAAAACTCCAAAAAGCGCCGCGAAATAAACAATGAGAAAAATTTTTGCTTCTTCCAACAACCTGTTATTTTATTCTAAATTTAATATAAGTAATTGGTTTTCCCTTCTCAAGATACTGTTTTTCGTAGAAAGTTTGTATCCTGGTCACCTCTTTTGGAGCCCCTTCATTTTTATAGACATGGTGGTTAGCATACATAACTTCGTGCCCTGCACCATGTAACAGGCCTAAAGTGTAACCATGCATAAATTCACTATCGGTTTTTAGATTTACCACCCCATCGGGTTTCAGTATCTTTTTATACTTCTGTAAAAAACCGGTGTTTGTTAAGCGGTGTTTGGTTCGTTTATATTTAATCTGCGGATCCGGAAATGTAATCCAAATTTCACTAACCTCATTTTCAGCAAAAGCATAATCGATAAGTTCGATTTGCGTTCTTAAAAACCCCACATTATCCAATCCTTCTTCTAAAGCTGTTTTAGCTCCGCGCCAAAAACGAGCCCCTTTAATATCGATTCCGATAAAATTCTTTTCTGGAAAAGCCTGCGCCAATCCAACACTATATTCGCCCTTACCGCATCCTAATTCTAAAATAATTGGCTGATCATTTTTAAAAAAATCAGCATTCCATTTTCCCTTATATTGAAAGTCGGCCTCGGTAAGCATCTCCCTTGTTGGCTGAATGACATTTGAAAATGTTTCGTTCTCTTTAAAACGTTTTAATTTATTCTTACTTCCCACAGCTGAAATTTGATTTTCGGCAAATTTATAGAATTATATTTCAGTTTTTAGCAAAGTTAATACTACAAATGTATAATTTCAGGATTCAAACACAAGCTTTTAGAAAATTGCCATGGAGATTTAAAAATTTCGTGATGTTTTTTTAATGCTTAAAAACCGGCTGAAGCTTCTACGAATTTATATTTGCAATATGCAAAAAAAACGAATTTTAGTTGCGGCCTTAAATTGGGGACTGGGACATGCTACCAGATGCATACCCATTATAAAAGCACTGCTAAAAAACGATTACGAACCTGTTTTAGCTTCTGATGGTGATGCCTTACGACTTTTAAAAAAAGAATTCCCACATATTATTTGTCTGGAATTACCATCATATAATATAAAATATACCGAAGATCCCGGAAACTTAAAATGGAAATTACTTTTTGACAGCCCACGTATTTTAAATGTCATTAAAGCTGAAAAAAAAATGACACAGGGTATTATTCGGGATTATCAAATTTCGGGAATCATTTCAGATAATCGCTGGGGAGTAAGAAATAAGCAATTAAGATGTGTATTTATCACTCATCAACTTCAGGTCCTTTCAGGAAACACCACCTACTTCAGTAGCAAAATTCAGCAAAAATATATTGAAAAATTTGACGAATGCTGGGTACCTGACCTACCAGGCAGTAAAAATCTAAGCGGTATATTGGGACACCTAAAAACAGAGAATTCCGCCATAAAATATATAGGCCCTTTAAGCAGAATCGAAAAACGCTCTTTACCCATAGTTTATGATTACCTGATTATTCTATCCGGTCCCGAGCCGCAGCGAAGCTTTTTAGAAAAGCGTCTACTGGATGCTTTTAAAGATACCGAACACAGGATTTTATTTATAAGAGGTGTTTTTTCCGTGGAAGAAATGAGCTTGAAAAACACCAATATCAATATTAGAAACCATCTTTATGGAGCATTTTTGCAACAAGCCATGAATAGTTGTAAATACGTTATAGCAAGATCCGGCTACACCACGATTATGGATCTTTATAAGATTGAAGCGAAAGCTTTTTTTATACCAACCCCGGGACAGTTTGAACAGGAATATCTGGCTGAGCGTTTGGAAAAACTTGGTATTGCCCCGCATTGTAAACAAGAAAACTTCTCTTTAGAGAAATTGGAAAATTTAGAGGATTTTTCAGGCTTCAGCAATTTCAGTTTCGAGTACCCTTTTAGGGATCTCTTTACTCTTTTCTAGCGTAAATGAAAATTCACTCCCCACCCCAAATACACTTTCTACATAGATTTTTTCACTATGGGCCTCTATGATGTGCTTAACAATTGATAAACCTAAACCGGAGCCCCCTTCTTTTCGGGAACCACTTTTATCTACACGATAAAAACGTTCAAATAAACGCGGAATATTAGTTTTAGCGATTCCTTCACCGTTATCGGTAACCCTAACAATCACTTTGTTTTTAATTAGATTTTCTATACTAATCTCTGTAGTACCGCCTTCTTTGCCGTACTTAATGGAATTGACTACCAGGTTTGTAATAACCTGCTGAATTCTTTCCTCATCCGCTCTTACCCAGATCGCTTCCTGATAATCCATATCAAACGTAAGGGTTATATTCTTTTTAGCTGCTTTCATCTCTAATAGATCAAAGGTGTTTTGAATTAATTCAACAATATCAAAATCTTCGATATAAAGATGTAAATCACCTGTTTCTAATTTGGTGATCATATCCAGATCTTTTACGATATAGATAAGGCGCTCTACTCCTTTACTGGCGCGTTGCAGATATTTTTTACGAACGCTTTTATCTTTCATCGCCCCGTCCAATAAAGTTAAAATATATCCCTGTACGGTAAACAGTGGTGTCTTTAACTCGTGCGAAACATTTCCCATAAATTCTTTACGGTAATTCTCGCGCACCTTTAAAGTCTCGATCTCAAGTTTTTTATGTTCAGCAAATTTCTCTACCTCTCTGGTAAGTGAAGCCATATCTGTTGTAACCTGATTAGGGTTTAGGGTAGAAGAGTCTAATAAGGAAACATCGTCGTAAATTTTCTTAATCCTTTTATAGATAAAATTCTCTACCCGATATTGTGTAATAAAAAAGGAAAACGTGTAGCAAACCAATGCAAATCCCATCAGTGCCCACCAATGAAAGTTCCCGGAAAAATAAGAAAAAGCAGTCCATAGACCGCTTAAAAACAAGGTTAGATATAAAGAGGTCTTTATTGCAAATGTGTAGGACTTCTTAAATTTTTTCGCCATTAAACTACAAACTTATAACCAACTCCTTTTACGGTTTTAAAGCTGTCGTCACCTATTTTTTCTCTTAATTTACGAATATGTACATCTATAGTACGCCCGCCAACAACAACTTCGTTACCCCAAACTTTATCAAGAATATCCTCTCTTTTAAATACCTTTCCTGGCTTAGAGGCTAATAGTGAAAGTAATTCAAATTCTTTACGAGGCAAAATCATCTCCTCTTTATTCTTCACTACTTTATATTCATCTCTATTAATAACAATCTCTCCTACCTTTACAATATTAGAGCCTGTTTCTTCATCCCTAAACCTTCTAAGTAATGCTTTTACCTTACTTACTAAAACTTTTGGCTTTATAGGCTTGGTAATATAATCATCTGCACCGGCATCAAAACCTGCCATTTGTGAGTAATCTTCTCCTCTGGCGGTTAAAAAAGTAATAATGGTATCTTCTAACTCTGGTATTTTTCGCATTTGCTCACAGGCTTCTATCCCATCCATACCTGGCATCATCACATCCAGTATAATTAAATGTGGTGATTTTTTCTTCGCCACCTTTACCGCCTCTGCGCCATTATCAGCAGTGATTACCTGATAACCTTCTGCAGAAAGATTGTAGCCTACGATCTCCAGGATATCTGGTTCGTCATCTACCAGAAGGATTCTGATGTCTTTTTTCTTCATTTTAGTATCGATTTTAACAAATACGCGGTAAATGTAATTATTAATTTGAATCTACAATTTAAGCATTTATTTAGTAACCTTTACATAACACTAAAATGACAAAGCGTTAATTTGCGGTTAACACAAGCTTTACATACCCCCCTTTAATTTGCACTCAAGAATCAAACAAAGGGATGAATAAATTTTTAGTACTAATTGCATTTTTACTTACTAGTATAGTAAATGCACAAGAAACAACAGGTTCTATCGCGGGGAAACTTACCGATCGCGAGATGAACGGCGAACCACTACCGTTTGCCAACGTAACTATTAAAGGAACTTCTAAAGGAACAACATCAGACTATGACGGTCTTTATGTACTGGACAAAATTGAGCCGGGTACCTATACCGTGGTCTTTAGTTTTGTTGGTTACGAAACCTTGGAAATACCAAATGTAAAGGTGGTTGCCGATAAAGTTACCGAAATTAATACAGGTCTTGGCGCCAGCGCCGCTACTTTAGATGAAGTCGTAATCACAACAGTATCCAGAAGGGATAGTGAAGTTGCATTGTTGCTAGAGCAAAAGGGAGCTATAGAAATGATTGAAAATATTAGTGCCCAAGAGCTAGCAAGAAAAGGCGTAGGTGATGCACAAGGTGCACTTACTAAAATGGCTGGTGTTAGCAAACAAGAGGGAGTTAAGAATGTTTTTGTTAGAGGTCTTGGTGATCGTTATAACTCTACTACGCTTAACGGCTTACCATTACCTTCTGAAGACCCGGAATACAAAAACGTGGCACTGGATTTTTTTGACAGTAACATTATCAATAGTGTTGGAATTAATAAAACTTTTCAAAGTTCTCTTTATGGAGATTTTGCAGGTGCTAACATTAATATTATTTCCAAAGAATTATACGGCAAAGAAACTATAAAGGTTGGTTTCGGTTCTGGATTTAACAATAGAGCTGTAAACGAAGATTTCGAAACTGTGGACGGAACTTCCTGGTTTGGTTATGGCTTATCTTCAGATAGCCCTATAACTAGCTTAGATACTTACAGTTTTGAAAATTCTATGGGATCTAACAATCAAAATTCTCAGATCAACACCAATGGTAATTTCCAACTTGGGAAAAAATTCGATATTGGAGATAACAACCTAAAAACCTTACTAATAGGATCTTTCGATAGTAAATACAGCTATAATGAAGGAAACACAAAAGAGATCAACGCTCAGGGACTTCCCCTTAGAGATCTTGATTTTCAAAAATACCAATATAATGTATCTCAAATATTAATGGCGAATTTAGACTATGGTTTTGGCGAAAATAATCTAAGCTTCAATTCTTTATACATTCATAATAACACTCAGAGCGTTGGGAATTATTTTGGGCAATCTGCAAATATATCTGAGGAAACAGACGACTCTGCTTATATAAAAAGACAGCAGGTTAACGACAATACCGTATTTGTTAATCAGCTTTTAAGTGAATTTGCCTTAACAGACAGGATTAGTTTACAAGCCAGCATAGGTTACAATATGACAAGAGCAAATGAGCCCGATCGTAGACAAAACACTTTTGTATATAATCAAACTAATGACAATTACCGTGTGGCGGTAGGTACACCTGGATACAATTTACGTTTCTTCTCTGATCTTGAAGAAAACGAAATTGTAGGCCATTTAAATGCAGCTTATGCTTTTGGAGCTGCGGATAGTAAAGAGCAGCAAAAAGGGATTATTAATGTAGGTTATGACTATCGAAATACAGATAGAAGATTTAACTTTTTACAATTTAATCATGATTTTGGCTCTCCGGTTAATGTAAATCCTAATAATCCAGATCTAGTTTTTAACCAGGAAAATTTATCTAATGGAACTTTTAGATTAGTAACCAATAGTGGTTTTGGTGATGATTTTAATCCACTCGACCCATTTTTCTATGAAGGAGAAAAAGATATCCATGCCGGTTTCACAAATGCTTTCTATAAATTTAATGAAGCATTTACCTTAAATGCAGGCCTACGTGTAGAACATATCGATCAGTATGTAAACTGGGACACCAACCTATCTAGCAGTGAAAATAATCAAAACACAGATCCTTCTACGATAGAAAACACCTATTTCCTACCAAGTTTTACGGCAAAATATAACTTTAACGAAAATAGCATTTTAAGACTAACAGGTAGCAAAACCTATACTTTTCCGCAATTTAAAGAAGTTGCTCCATTTCTTTATGAAGATGTAAACTTCTCAAGTTTTGGTAACCCAAATTTAGAAGCTTCTGACAACTACAACTTGGATATGAAATATGAATTTTACTTCGGTGGTAATCAAATCATATCTTTAACCGGATTTTACAAAAAAATTAAAAATCCTATAAACAGGGTACAGGTAAACTCGGCTGCTAACCAACTTTCTTACATCAATTCTGGAGCTGAAGCAGATGTTGCCGGAGCAGAATTAGAAGTTCGTAAAACGGTCTTTAACATTGAATCTGGCGAAAGCAAAAAACATGAGTTAGCCTTTGGTTTAAACACCTCGTATTTATATTCAAGACAAGATTTATCAAACAGAAGTACAAACTTTACTAATAGCGAAGATGAATTGGAAGGCGCATCTCCATGGGTTCTTAATACAGATCTAACTTATAATTACGATAGCAATAAATTTAATTTGATGTCTTCTGTTGTTCTAAACTACTTCAGTGATCGTATTTATTCCTTAGGTGTGCAGCAACAAGGAAACATTGTAGAAACCGGAATTCCTACATTAGATTTTATTGCTACAGGCACTATTTCGAAACACTGGGGAATAAACGCTAAAATAAAGAACATTTTAGATCCCGAATTCAAATTGACTCAGGATGATATAAACGGAGGCACTAATACAATCAATAATTTTAAAAAAGGGACTGTATTCTCCGTAGGACTTAGTTACAGCTTATAATCAGTAACAAACACTCTTATATAAATCAAATTTCAATTAAACAAAAACACTTATGAAAAAATCAAAATTATTTCTTTCGATGTTTACCATTGCAACATTATTAGGAAGTTGCTCTAGCGATGATGATACTCCTACTCCAGGAACTGATGACGATGGTGGTGTCGTAGAACAAAAAGACGATGTAATCGAGTCTCAGGACGATCCCGATTTAGATCCAGAAGATCTACATGGTGAAGTTAGAGCTAATATTACCATTTCAGCTGATACTGAATGGATGCTTACCGGAGCCCTAAAGGTTATGGATGGTGCAACACTTAAAATAGAACCTGGTGTTACTATTAAAGCTAGATCTGGAGGTACAAATGTATACATCGCAGTATCACAGGGTGGAAAAATTGATGCCCAGGGTACAGCAGATAGCCCTATCCTGGTTACATCAGCCGCAGAGAATCCACGCGCTGGTGACTGGGGAGGAGTTATGTTAGCTGGTTACGCACAAATCAATTCTGGAGATGTTGCAGAAACAGAAGTTGCTGGTATATCTTACGGAGGCGATAATGATGCAGACAATTCTGGAACTATCGACTATATGATCTTAGAATATACCGGAGCAAGAATCAATGGTGACCAGGAATTTAACGGATTCACCTTTTATGGTGTAGGTAGTGAAACTTCGATAAGCAATATCATGGTAAGATACGGTGATGATGATGGTATCGAATGGTTTGGCGGAACGGTAGACGTTACCAATGCACTTGTTGTAAACGCTAAAGACGATTGGTTTGACTGGACTGAAGGCTGGACAGGAACCGGTAAAAACTTTTACGGAATCAGAGAATTTGGATTTAATGATGTAACCGAGGACCCTAGAGGTATTGAAGCCGATAGTAATTCTAACAATAATGATGCTTCCCCAAGATCAAATCCTACTATCGACGGACTTACTCTATATCATCAATCTACCATCAGCATGGCAGATATGATTAAAATTAGAAGAGGAAGCTCTGCTACGATTACCAATGCCGTAGTTGCTATTATTGCTGCCGAAGATGAAGACGCCGGAAGTGCTTCAGATTTTATCGATCTAACTGATAATTCTGGAGACGGATCTAGCGAAACTTCTATTAATGTAACAGCACTTGGAGCGATCGATGCTACTGATATTAAAGCTCAAGGTGCCACTATCACCGTTGGGGCTGGAAACACAGGAGCTGATACTTCAGTTTTTGCATGGACAGGATACACGTTCCCTTCTCTGGATGTGGAGTAATTCAACTATTCAAATAACAACAAAAAAGGCTGCTATTTGCAGCCTTTTTTATTCATAATCTGTTAAAAACAACAAAAATACATTTTATCGAATTAAGCAAATTTTAGGTATGATTTTTGATTTTTTATTGTAAGTTTGCAATAACCGACTAAGAAAGAATGAAACAAAATTATCTCTACAGTGTTATATTAGGATTATTTCTACTGATAGCTGCTCCCGCAACTGCTCAGCAGGGTGATTCACGTATAGCTAAAAAAACAACTGTAGAGACGATAGAAGGCCTTAGTCTTTACCCTAATCCGGTTTCAGGTGATAAAATCTACATTACCAGCACTAAAAATCTTGAAAAAGAAATCGAAATCTACAATGTTTTAGGGAAAGCGATAAAAAAGACAAAACTGCGTGGCAAAGAATTAGACATATCGTCTCTTGTTGCAGGTATCTATATTGTAAAGATCAAAGAGCAAAACGAGATCGCTACTCGTAAGCTCGTCGTTAAATGAAGAGGAGAGGCTTCGGCCCACGTCACTCATCCCAGCGATAATATTCGCTATTATTCCCAATAATTATTTGAAAATTATATTCTTTTTTAACTTTGCGTAAACTACGGCGGTGTAAGCCCATGGGTATTTATTAGACAATTGTTTTTTATTTCGAGATAAGTCTCGGAGCATTTAATCTCGATTATTGAGTAAAAATTGCAAATGATACAGCACAGCAAAATTTTTGATATCCAATCTAAAGCTGATTTTCTAAAAATCAGTCTTGAAATCTTCCAATATCAATATCAAAATAATCACGTTTATCAACACTTTTGCAAGTTATTACATAAATCACCCGACAATGTCCGTAGCTTAGCTGATATTCCATTTCTTCCCATCCAATTTTTTAAGAGTCACCAAATACTTTCTGATAATAAACCTGCAGAAATTACTTTTACCAGTAGCGGAACCACCGGAAGCACCACAAGTAAACATATAGTCACCAATTTGGAGATTTATGAGGATAGCTTCAACAAGGCATTTCAAAAATTTTACGGGCCAGCTGAAGATTTAACCATTTTAGCGCTTCTTCCATCCTATTTAGAACGCGAAGGTTCTTCTCTTATTTATATGGTAGAACATCTAATTAAAAAAAGCAATCAAAGTGAAAGTGGCTTTTATTTAGATAATCTTGATACACTGAAAAATAAGCTTATTCAGCTAGATAAAGATGGTAAGAAAATACTTTTAATTGGTGTATCATTTGCATTATTAGACCTAGTTGAAAATCATCAGTTTCAACTAGAAAACACCATTATCATGGAAACCGGCGGAATGAAAGGCCGCCGTAAAGAAATGATTAGGGAAGAGCTGCATAGCATACTCTCTAAAGGCTTTGGAGTTTCTGCTATTCATAGCGAATACGGGATGACCGAGTTACTCTCGCAGGCTTATTCCAAAGGAAATGGAGTTTTTGACTGCCCACCCTGGATGAAAATCTTAATTAGAGATCCTGAAGACGCTTTTTCTCCTGTAAAAAAAGGAAAAACCGGCGGAATAAATGTAATCGATCTTGCCAATATTAACTCATGTTCATTTATCGCTACTCAGGATTTAGGGAAAATAAATAAAAATGATACTATAGAAATCTTAGGAAGATTCGATAATAGCGACATCCGTGGTTGTAACCTTATGGTTTTGTAAACTCTATAATAAGCAGAATTCTCAGGAAAAATCAGAAAAATACAAATTGTAAGATATTTTAAAATTTCCAAAAACAATAAAAAATATTAAACCTGATCAAGCGGTTGGTAAGTATTAAAGCATAATCCAGAAAATAGTAGCCTCTAAACAAATGTTATTTTTATCCAAAAACCTGTAAGCATCTTGAAAAATAACCGACTACATTTCAGCAGAATAGGAAGAAGTCAAAATTTATTCTGTGGCTAAGTGAAATTTTTCATATTAGATTGGTTAGTTAGTTGAATCCCCTCTTGAACAGTTCAAGAGGGGATTTTTAGTCTATAACCTTGCGGTAACCAAAAAGTAGGGATAGAAGTTTTAAAAGTTTCGGAACAAACCTATTACAACATAACAACCTACAATAAGGGATTTAAACAACCACTAATATATAGGTATTCTTTTTACCCTTATTAATGATTACATACTTATCGTTAATAAGATCATCAAGGCTAATGGTGTAATCCTCTTGCACTTTCTCCTTATTTACCGAAACCGAATTTTCTTTTAAAGCTCTCCTGGCTTCACCATTAGATTTTAAAAAATCGGTTTTCGCAGCTAGAGCTCCAATCATATCTAAACCGGCTTCAACCTCGGCTCTGGAAACTTCAGCTTGCGGCACTCCTTCAAAAACATCTAAAAAAGTGGCTTCGTTTAAAGATTTTAAATCTTCAGCAGTGCTTTTTCCAAACAAAACTTCAGAAGCTTTTACCGCATTATTATAATCTTCTTCAGAGTGTACCATTACGGTAACTTCCTTCGCCAAAACTTTTTGAAGTTCTCTTAAATGTGGCGCTTCCTGATGTTTTGAGGTTAAATCTTCTATTTCTTCTTTACTTAAAAAAGTAAAGATTTTGATGTATTTCTCTGCATCAGCATCGCTGGTATTTAACCAGTACTGGTAGAATTTATAAGGCGACGTTCTATTGGCATCCAACCAGATATTTCCTCCTTCGGTTTTACCAAATTTTGTACCGTCGGCCTTTGTAATTAATGGGCAGGTAAGCGCATATCCTTTTCCATCCCCTATTCTACGAATCATTTCAGTCCCGGTAGTAATATTTCCCCACTGGTCACTACCTCCCATTTGCAAGGTACACTGGTGTTCTCTAAATAAATGAAGAAAATCGTATCCCTGTACTAACTGGTAGGTAAATTCAGTAAAAGACATCCCTTCAGACGCGTCTGAAGATAAACGTTTTTTAACCGAATCTTTGGCCATCATATAATTTACGGTGATATGCTTACCTACATCGCGAATAAAATCAAGAAAAGAAAACTCCTTCATCCAGTCGTAGTTATTTACTAATACTGCAGTATTTTCTTCAGCTCCTTCAAAATCCAAAAACCTTGAAAGTTGCTCTTTAATCGAATTTTGATTATGCCTTAGAGTCGCTTCATCTAAGAGATTACGTTCCGCAGATTTCCCCGAAGGATCCCCAATCATTCCCGTTGCACCACCAACCAGGGCATAAGGTTTATGTCCTGCTAACTGGAAATGCCGAAGCATCATTACTCCTACCAGGTGACCAATATGTAAAGAGTCTGCTGTTGGGTCGATACCAACATAGGCAGCACGCATTTGCTCGTTTAGATGTTCTTCTGTGCCCGGCATCACATCGTGAATCATTCCGCGCCAGGTAAGCTCTTCAACAAAATTTTTGTTCATAATTAACAATTTGTTCTTAAAACAGTTGTAAAGATACCATTTACTCTTATTTTTCCTAAGTGCTTTAGCTATATTTACCACATGATTTTAGTTACAGGCGGTACCGGTTTAGTAGGCGCTCATTTGCTTTTAAAACTGGCAGAAGAAAAACATCAGATTAGAGCGATTTATCGCCCCAAAAGTGATCTTTATAAGACACTTGAGGTCTTTTTATATTATCATCACAAAGAGGAAGCTGAACGCCTTTTCAAAAAAATTGAATGGGTTGTTGCAGACCTTACTGATATTCCTCGGTTAACGACAGCATTTAAAGGCATTACCAAGGTTTACCATTGTGCTGCTTTAGTTTCCTTTAAGCCTAAAGATGAAAAAGCACTTCGAAAAATCAATATTGAAGGCACCGCAAATATCGTGAACCTGTGTATTGCTACAAAAATTGATAAACTATGCTATGTAAGCAGCATTGCAAGTTTAGGCAAACCTATTAAATCTGATTCTACCACAGAAAACACCCAATGGAATCCCGAAGCAAATAATAGCGATTACGCCATCTCTAAATATGGTGCTGAGATTGAAGTTTGGCGCGCTTCCCAAGAAGGTGTAAAAGTAATTATTGTAAACCCGGGAGTAATTATTGGCCCGGGATTTTGGCAAAAAGGAAGCGGACAATTATTTACACGAATCCAAAACGGATTAAATTATCACTTTCCGAAAATCACTGGTTTTGTGGGCGTAAAAGACGTAGTAACTGCCATGTTAAAATTAATGTCTTCTGAAATTTATAACGAAAGATATATCCTGGTTGCTGAAAATCTTAGTTTTAAAAAAGTTCTGGAATTTACCGCTTTAAGCATTAATAGGCCGAAACCGGAAAAACCACTTAAAAAGTGGATGATTTCTATAGGCTGGTTTGTACAAAAAACAGCGTCATTGTTTGGCTATAATCGCAATATCACCAAAAGTGATATTTCAGGAATTTTCCAAAAATCGACCTTCGATAACACGAAAATTAAAAAAGAGATAAATTTCAAATTCACCCCAATGCACAATGTAATCGCAGAAACAGGAAAGTATTTTCTTAAAGATCAGGAGAAAAAAGAGACGATTAAAAATTAATTCGCTTCTCTTGATAAAGGTCCTTGATTGTTCTGTAAACTATCTAATCTATTATTAGTTCGGTCGGCTTCTGTTAAAACAGTATCGACCTTAGTAGTATCTACTTCAACCGAATCGATTTCCTTTTTAAATTCAGGACGATTTTTCTCTCTTCTTACTTTATTGATAGAATCCTGTACTCGTTTTTCTTCTTCTACCAATTCATCAAAATGGGTCTTTAAAGACTGTAGCGAGTCTTTTACTTTATCAAAAATCCGCTCGTAGTCATCATATTTTTCAGTGTAATACGCATTGCTTTTTTCAAACTGTACGCTATCTATCCCAAATTTATCGTAAATGTACTGATCTGGTTTTATTCCGGTTTGCTCCAGTAAAATCTTATTATAATTTCTGGCAGCATTTACTAAAGACATTTCGGTTAGTATATCGACCATCTTATCTTCTGAAATAAGATTTTTAGGCTTATCCATATAGTTAACATCCTGGCAGGAAAGCCCTATAAAAAAGATAAAAACAACAGCGTATTTAATCAATCTCATTATCTATCAAATTCCAGTTGCTGTGCTACTTTAGCAAAAGGCTGATGCTTAAAGTTTTTATATACCAAACGACCATTTACAAAGGTGTGGGTAATCCTGGATTTAAAAGTTACCCCTTCAAAAGGAGACCACCCGCATTTGTATAAAATATTATCAGATTTTACTTGCCAGGGTGCATTTAAATCTACGAGTACCAGATCTGCTTTATAGCCTACACGAATATAACCGCGATCCTTTATATCAAATAAAATTGCAGGATTATGACACATTTTTTCTACAATTTTCTCTAAAGAAATTTTCTCTTTGTGATAAAATTGCAACATCGCAGGTAAAGCATGCTGTACTAAAGGGCCACCACTTGGAGCCTTAGTATAAGGGTTTTGTTTTTCCTGCTTGGTATGTGGCGCGTGATCTGTAGCCACAACATCCAGAATATCATCGCTTAACGCTTTCATTAAAGCTTCCTGATCTTTTTCAGATTTCACCGCGGGGTTCCACTTTATAAAAGTCCCTTTTTGTTTATAATCGTGATCATTAAACCATAAGTGGTGTATGCAAACTTCTGCTGTAATTTTCTTATCTTTTAGTGGCTTTTTATTACTAAAAAGTTCTAATTCTTTGGCAGTTGAAACATGGAAAACGTGTAATCTCGCTCCTGTTTTCTTTGCTAATTTTACGGCATTTGAGGAAGATTTATAACACGCTTCTTCACTTCTTATCTTTGGATGGAGTTCGATAGGAATGTCCTCTCCATACCGTTCAACACATTCTTTTAAATTATTTTGAATAGTTGTTTCATCTTCACAGTGAACTGCAATCAACAAAGGAGATTTAGAAAATATTTCCTCTAAAACCTTTTGATCATCTACCAGCATATTCCCCGTAGAAGAACCTAAAAACAACTTTAATGCAGCTGTCTTTTTAGGGTCTACTTTTAAAATTTCTTCAAGGTTATCGTTAGTTCCGCCAAACATAAAAGAATAGTTAGCATAGGATTTTTCTGCAGCCAACTGAAACTTTTTTTCCAACTCCTCTATTGTCGTAGTTTGTGGTAGTGTATTTGGCATCTCAATAAAAGAAGTAATCCCACCGGCAACAGCTGCCCTGCTCCCCATTTCGATATCTTCTTTATGAGTCAAACCGGGTTCTCTAAAATGCACCTGATCGTCGATAATCCCAGGTAAAAGATGTGTTCCTTCAGCATCAAAAATCTGAACGTCTGGAGATTTTGCACTTATCGACTCGGATATCTCTTTAATAATTCCATCTTCTATAAAAACATCACCTTCAGTAATCTTTCCTTCATTTACTATTTTGGCGTTTTTAATCAGGACTTTTTTCATCACTACTTTATTCTGTTAAACAGACTTTTTACTTTCATTTTTATTACTCCAAAAACAGCTTCGTAAATTATCGAGCCGCTCATTTTGGAGGTTCCCCTGGTTCTGTCGGTAAAAATAACGGGGACTTCGGTTATTTTAAACCCTAAAAGATGCGCTTTAAACTTCATCTCTATCTGAAACGCATATCCAACAAACTGTATCTTATCCAGTTTTATACGTTCTAAAACTTCTCTTTTATAACAAACATAACCTGCCGTAGTATCATGAATATCCATACCTGTAATAGCTTGCACATATTTAGAGGCTAACCAAGACATTAATACACGATTCATAGGCCAGTTAATCACATTTACTCCGGTAACATATCGCGAACCTATAGCCAAATCTGCACCTTCGCGTCTACAAGCGTTGTATAATCTTGAAAGATCATTGGGATTATGGGAAAAATCAGCATCCATTTCGAAAATATAATCGTACTCTCGTTTTAACGCCCACTTAAAGCCATGTATATATGCAGTTCCTAAACCTGTTTTTTCCTTACGTTCTTCAAGAAAAAGTTGTTCAGGAAACTCAGCCTGCAAGGTTCTTACCCTCGTAGCAGTGCCATCTGGCGAATTATCATCTACCACCAAAATATGAAAATTACGCCGTTGTGAAAAAATATTTCTTATCAGCCGCTCTATATTTTCTATTTCATTAAAAGTGGGTATAATAATTAGCCCATGAACCATTCCCGAAAATTTTGCACAAATGTAGGAATTTTAAACAATGCTTTCTTTTGTTTTTAAGCTTAGTTTTTATCACATTCCTTTAAATTTGCAAAAAAATAATTGTGCAGGCAATAGAACTTTATACCGAACCTTTAGACTGGATCACAATCATATTCCTAATCTGTTTTATATTAATTGTACTGGTTAGAAATTTATACCCTAATCGCTTTACCGAATTTCTTTCTATCCTAAGCTCTAACAAATTTATGCTGTTTAAAGGAAAAGAGAACAATGCTTTTCATGGATTTAACATAATCCTCTTTACTGTAAACGCACTTTCTGTATCGGTTTTATTGTTCTGGTTTTATAAATATTACACCAACCCAAGCCCCACCAACTATGTTTTTATTTATATCAGGATTTTTACCGCCTATGTCTGTTTTATCCTCTTAAAATTTGGGGTCGAAAAAATAATCTCTAATATCTTTAATATGGATAAAATAGTAGATATCTATTTATTTCAGAAATTAAGCTATCGTAATTATATCGCCATAATGGTATTCCCTTTCACACTTTTATTGATATATACCTTTACTATTAGCGATTTATGGGTATATGGGATTGTAAGTTTTATCCTTTTCGCCAATTTAACAGGGATATTTAACATCTTTAGACAATATCAAAAGTTAATTAGCGCTAACTGGTTTTATTTTATTTTGTACCTTTGCGCTCTTGAAATTGCACCGTACTTTATTTTATATAAGCTTATTACAGTGTATTAAACGATCAGATAAAGAATATTGATATATGAAAGTGAAAACAATTTTGGTTTCTCAACCTGAACCTAAAGTAGAAAACTCTCCATATTTCGAATTGGAGGAAAAGCAAAAGGTTAAAGTTGATTTCATCCCTTTTATTCATGTAGAAGGCGTTTCTTCAAAAGAAGTTAGACAACAAAAAGTAGATCTTTCAAAACATACCGCTATAATCCTGACCAGCAGAAACGCAGTAGATCACTTTTTTCGGGTAGCTGAAGAAATGCGTTTTAAAGTACCTGATTCCCTAAAGTATTTTTGCCTTAGTGAAGCAGTGGCTTATTATCTGCAAAAATACGTAGTCTACAGAAAACGAAAAATCTACGTAGGTAAACGTACCTTTGCAGAACTTTCTCCGCTTATCAAAAAGTATAAGAATGAGAAATTTTTATTACCATCTTCAGACATGTTAAAACCTGTAATTCCTAAAACCCTAGATAAACTTGGCGTACAATGGAAGCAGGCCGTATTTTACAAAACTGTAGTAAGTGATTTGTCGCATCTTAGTGATGTAACTTATGATATTTTGGTATTTTTTAGCCCAAGTGGCATTAAATCTTTATTTGAAAACTTTCCAGATTTCAAACAAAACGATACAAGAATTGCTGTTTTTGGAAATACGACAATTAAAGCTGCAAAAGAACACGGGCTAACCGTGAATATTAAAGCGCCAACTTCAGAAACACCATCAATGACAATGGCTCTTAATAAATATATTGCTGAAGCTAATAAGAAATAAAAATTACCTTCTATTAAAATTCGAAAACCGGTGCTTTGCTTATTAAACACCGGTTTTCTTCATTTAAACAACATTAACAAATAATTATACTAGGAGGCATTATACTCTAAAGAGAGCGGTCCACCCTCCAGTATTTCCTGACTAGCATAGTCCTTAAACTGAGAGAAATTTCTTCTAAAAGTGTTAGCTAGTTCTTTAGCTTTTACATCGTAAGCTTCTTTATCCTTCCAGGTGCTTTTAGGATTTAAAACTTCAGTAGGTACATCTGGACATACTGTTGGCATTTTAATTCCGAAAATTTCATGGGTTTCATAGCTTACCTTATTCAGGTTTCCAGATAACGCGGCATTGATCATTGCCCGGGTATACTTCAGTTTCATTCGCTGCCCTGTCCCATATGGACCACCGGTCCATCCGGTATTTACCAACCATACATTTACATTGGCTTCCTTCATTTTTCGGCTTAACATTTCAGCATAAAGCGTTGGGTGCAATGGCATAAATGGCGCACCAAAACAGGCTGAAAAACTGGGTTGTGGCTCTTTAATACCTTCTTCGGTACCTGCCACCTTTGCCGTATAACCACTAATAAAATGATAAGCTGCCTGGGCGGGATTTAATTTACTTACGGGAGGTAAGACACCAAAGGCATCTGCCGTTAAAAAGAAAATATTTTTAGGATTTCCCGCTACCGAGGGCTTTTGAATATATGGAATGTGATTTATAGGGTAACTTACCCTGGTATTTTGGGTAATACTCGAATCATCATAATCTACCTCTCCGTTTTTAAAGACGATATTCTCTAAAATTGCACCTGGTTTTATAGCATTAAAAATATCAGGCTCATTTTCTTTAGATAAATTAATCACTTTTGCATAGCAGCCACCTTCAAAGTTAAAAATCTTATTATCGGCAGTCCATCCGTGCTCGTCATCCCCAATTAACTTTCGGTTAGGATCTGCCGAGAGTGTTGTTTTACCAGTGCCCGATAAACCAAAAAATATTGCAGTATCCCCATTCTCCCCTACGTTTGCAGAGCAATGCATAGGTAAGGTATCCTGATAAATAGGTAATATTAAATTTAAGGCTGAAAAAATTCCTTTCTTAATTTCACCGGTATAGCCGGTGCCACCAATTAAAGCAATTTTTTTACTAAAATTCAAAACAGCAAAATTTTCCTGCCGGGTACCATCCTTTTCAGGATCAGCTTTAAAACCGGGAGCATTAACAACCAACCAGTCTTCTTTAAAACCTGGCAATTCTTCTTCTGTTGGTCGTAAAAACATATTATAGACAAACATGTTAGACCATGGATATTCATTAATAACCCTGATATTTAATTTATAATCCTGATGTGCGCAAGCATATGCATCTCGAACATATAGCTCTTTATCAGAAAGATAATCTGCAACTTTATCGTACAGTTTATCAAATTTTGAGGAATCAAAGGGAATATTAATAGCTCCCCACCAAACTCGATCTTTAGTGACCTCATCTTTTACAATAAAACGATCCTGTGGAGATCTACCTGTAAACTTACCAGTGTTAATGGCAAGCACCCCTTCTCTGGTTTCCCTTCCCAAATTATGCTTGAGTGTTTCCTCTTGAAGCTCATCAGGATACATTTGGTAATTTATAATAGCATTTTTAATGTTATAACGATTTAACGAAATCGTTTTCGTAATTATGTTGTTTAAATCCATAATTAATGTGTTTGTGTGGTTTTATTATAGCAAATTTAAAAATCTTAAATAAAAGAACTAGCGATAAACTCTTTTATTATTCATAATTTAACCTAAGCGATTTAAATATAAGAAGTGTCCAACCTACAATTAAAAGCGCTCCTCCAAGTGGGGTGACCAAAGCAATGCTACTAAAATCCAAGCCGGCCAACTCATCTAAGCTAAGTAGATAAATGGAACCGCTAAAAAAAATACTACCTATGGTAAAAAACCAAAAAAGAAGGTTGTTTTGGAGCTTCGTAAAATTAGCCAAACCAATTAATAAAAGTGCATGGTAAATTTGGTAGCGTACACCGGTTTCAAAAGAGGTTAAGGTGTCTGCATCTAAGACATTCTTTAATCCATGAGCTCCAAAAGCTCCAAGAATTACCCCAAAAAGACCAAATATTCCTCCTGCTACCAAAAATTTCCGCGTCATACTACAAGTTTTTATACCTTAGTTAGCCTTACACAAAAATACTTTAATTATGCAACAAATCCTGATAATTGGCGCGGGAAAATCTACCGCTGTACTTATTCGATATTTATCTGAAAAGTCTTCCGAAGAAAACTTTACCATTTGCGTTGCTGACAAAGAGCTATCCCTAGCAAAAAGAGCAATTAAAAATCACGAAAATTGCACTGCTATTAGTTTCGATATTTTTAATTCTGAACATCGCGAAAAACATATCGCTGCTATGGATATTGTAATTTCCATGCTACCGGCCAGATTCCATATAAAAATTGCAAAAACATGTCTTAAACTGAAAAAAAATCTGGTCACTGCTTCTTATATTAGTAAAGAAATGAAAGCCTTGGCTACTGAAGTTAAAGAAGCTGGCCTCATTTTTATGAATGAGATTGGCGTAGACCCTGGGATTGATCATATGAGCGCCATGCAGGTTATTGATCGCATTAGAAATGCCGGTGGACAAATGCTGATGTTCGAATCTTTTTGTGGCGGACTAGTAGCTCCTGAAAGTGATAATAATTTATGGAATTATAAGTTTACCTGGAATCCCAGGAATGTAGTTGTTGCCGGACAGGGTGGCGTTGCTAAATTTATTCAGGAAGGGAAATATAAATATATCCCTTATCATCGATTATTTAGAAGAACAGAGTTTCTGGACATCGAAGGTTATGGCAGGTTTGAAGCCTATGCTAATCGAAATTCGCTAGATTACAGGGAAGCTTATGGGCTTCATGACATTTTAACTTTATATAGGGGCACCGTGCGCCGGGTGGGATATAGCCGGGCCTGGAATATGTTCGTGCAACTTGGGATGACCGATGATAGTTTTACCATGGAAGATTCAGAAAACATGACCTATCGCGAATTTGTAAACTCTTTTTTACCTTATTCCCCTACAGATTCGGTAGAATTAAAATTACGCCATAACTTAAAAATAGATCAGGATGATATTATGTGGGAGAAATTGTTGGAACTAGACCTGTTTAATAACCATAAAACCATAGGCATAGAATCCGCCACTCCTGCCCAGGCACTACAAAAGATACTGGAAGAAAAATGGCTTCTTTCCTCAGAAGATAAAGATATGATCGTAATGTATCATAAGTTTGGGTATCAATTAAACGGCGAAAAAAAACAAATAGATTCCACCATGGTGTGCATTGGTAAAGATCAAACTGAAACCGCAATGGCAAAAACCGTAGGCTTGCCAGTTGGTATTGCTGCAAGAAAAATTCTAAAAAAAGAAATCAACACCCCAGGTGTACATTTACCAATTTCGAAGGAGGTTTACCAACCAATTTTAGAAGAACTTCAAGAAAATGGTATCATTTTTAAAGAAAAACAAACAAACTATTTAGGATATAATGCCATAGGTGGGGTAAGCAATTAGGAAATGAAATCTTTTTTCCTATTTTAGCTTTATAACTACAACCAAATGAAGATTATAGACCAAAATGTTGTTATCGATGGTATCGATAAAACTATCCTTAATTTCCTTATGGAGGACGCGAAAAGACCTATTTTAGAAATCGCTAAGAATATAGGAATTACAGGAGCTGCTGTCCACCAAAGATTACGAAAGTTAGAAAAATCCGGATTAATTGAAGGCTCCCGATTAATTATAGACCCTCGGCTATTAGGTTACAAGACCATGGCATTTGTAGGGGTTTATCTGGACAAAGCGGTTAGTAACCCGCTTGCTGTAAATAAACTTAAAGAGATCCCAGAAGTTATTGAATGTCACTACACCACCGGAAACTGGTCGATATTCGTAAAAGTACTTTGTAAGGACAATGAACACTTAATGAAAGTATTAAATAAAAATATCCAGGGAATTGAAGGGGTATCCAGAACGGAGACCTTTATTTCCTTAAATCAGCAAATAAATCGACAAATTAAGATTTGATATTTGGATTTATTCTAAATTAAAATTAATTTTGGCGACAAATGAACACGATTTATACGTCAAAATATTTCGCTGCCAGCCAGTGCGACAATAGCCGAAGATTCTATATCGATTTTGGTCATAAAACGGTAAAGTTTTCTTTTTGCCAATTGCTGGCTTTTCGTCATAGATTAAAGTCCATTGACATCGAGCAACATTTAAACGGTAACAACGTACATGGTTTAGAGATCCTAAGCCTTTGCAATCGTGAACACTTATTTATATTCAATACTTTAGAAATACTCGACCTGTTAGAACTCCTTAACGGCACCTTTGCCATGATGGAAATCAACTCGGTTATTGCTTAGGTTTAGACTACTTCTAAATTGATCTCATTCTTAGGGACTTACTTCTTTTTTAGGTAATTTTGTACAAAATCGAATTCTATGAAAGACCTTGTAAGACAAAATCTACTTATCCATGTAGATATTTTAGATTTATTAAATAAACAAATTAAGCAGGAAGCTCAATCTTCTGCTGCGTATCTTGCAATGGCCTCCTGGTGTGATCACAATGGACTGGTTTACAGCGCTGAATTCTTCTACGAGCAATCTGCGGAAGAACGCGAACATATGATGAAAATATTCCACTTTATTAATGATAATGGTGGAACGGCATATTCTCCTGAGGTTAGCAATATCAATCATGATTTTGCATCTTTGGAAGAGATATTTGAAACCGCCCTGGATCAGGAAATCGCCATTACTAAAAGTATTCATAACATTATTTATGAATGCCGCAATAAACGTGACCTTACTACTGAGAACTTTTTACAGTGGTATGTGAAAGAGCAAATGGAAGAAGAACAAACTATGCGCAGAGCGTTAGAGTTATTCGACTTAATAAATACTGAAAATGTTGGGCTTCGCTTTCTGGATGAACGCATTAAGGAAATTCGGGAAGAAGCAAATCCTGCTTAATTCTATTAAGGTATAAAAGATTAAAAGGCTGCGATTGCAGCCTTTTTTTTATATCAAATTTAAAAATACTAAGCCTTTTTAAGCCAGTATTTAAAATTAACTTCCTGATCGATGATTGAGGCTAATTCTGAAATCGGCACTCGTTTTTGTTCCATCGTATCACGATAACGAACAGTAACTGTTTTATCTTCTAAAGAATCGTGATCTACCGTAATACATAAAGGTGTGCCGGCAGCATCCTGGCGACGATAACGTCTACCAACCGCATCTTTCTCATCATATTGCACTCTAAAATCCCATTTCAGTTCTTCTACAATTTCCTGAGCTAGTTCCGGCAAACCGTCCTTTTTCACCAACGGTAAGATTGCCGCTTTTGTTGGCGCTAAAACCGCTGGCAATTTAAGTACCGTTCTGGATTTTCCATCCCCAAGATCTTCTTCCTGTAATGAAGCCGAAAATACTGCTAAGAACATACGATCTAAACCAATAGAAGTTTCTATCACGTAAGGCACATAATTTTCTCCCATTTCAGGATCATAAAAACGAAGTTTCTTACCGGAATGTTCCTCATGTGCTTTTAAATCGAAATCGGTACGGGAATGAATCCCTTCCAATTCTTTAAATCCAAAAGGAAAGTCGAACTCAATATCTGTAGCTGCATTAGCATAATGTGCCAACTTTTCGTGATCGTGGAAACGATATTTTTCATCACCAAGTCCTAAAGAAGCATGCCATTTTTGGCGCGTTTCTTTCCATTTTTCAAACCAGCTGAGTTCCTCCCCGGGACGTACAAAAAATTGCATTTCCATTTGCTCAAACTCACGTTGACGGAAGATAAACTGTCTCGCCACAATTTCATTCCTAAACGCTTTACCAATTTGTGCAATCCCAAAAGGGATTTTCATTCTTCCGGTTTTTTGAACATTCGCAAAGTTCACAAAAATCCCCTGTGCTGTTTCAGGCCTTAAATAAAGATCGGTTGCACTATCGGCAGAAGCTCCGAGCTTTGTTCCGAACATTAAGTTAAACTGCTTAACATCTGTCCAGTTCTTAGAACCACTCTCAGGGCAGGCAATTCCCAACTCTTCAATTAGCGCCTTTACATCAGCCAAATTTTCTTCTGTTAAAGACTTTGCCAAACGTTCCAGAATCTCCTTCTCTTCAGCTTTATATCGCTGTACTCTCGGGTTAGTCGCTATAAATTGCTCTTCATCAAAAGCTTCTCCAAAACGTTTTCTCGCTTTTTCTATCTCCTTCTGTGCTTTTTGGTTGATTTTTTCAGCATAATCTTCAACCAAAACATCTGCCCGATAACGCTTCTTAGAATCTTTATTGTCGATTAGCGGATCATTAAAGGCATCTACGTGACCGGAAGCTTTCCAGGTGGTAGGATGCATTAATATTGCGGCATCAATTCCCACAATATTTTGATGCAATTGCACCATACTTTTCCACCAGTATTCCTTGATGTTTTTCTTTAATTCCGCACCGTTTTGACCATAGTCATAAACCGCGCTTAATCCGTCATATATTTCACTAGACGCAAAAATATACCCATACTCCTTAGCATGGGATATCACGTTTTTAAATGAATCTTCTTGTTTTGCCATACAGCAAAAATAAAAAAACCGCCATGATTTAACTCATGGCGGTCTTTAAAATTTTGAGTTTCTTATCTTAAACTAAAAGAAGCTGTGCCAATTAGTGTCGCATCGTTATAAACATACACTTTATAATTGCCTTCCAATAGTTTCTCTTTATCTGTATTGGCCAGTATACAAACATCTAGTTCATCATTTTCATAATATACTGTACTCTGCGCACTGTATACCATCACACCGCCATCATGTTCTACTGCTATTTTATCTCCCACCAGTTCATTTTCTGGATTATACACCTGTACATAAAGATTCTTTTCTCCGGCTTCACTAAGGTCATTTGCGGTTATGGTAAAACAGGTCTGTATCTGGTCTATTCTCCTTGTTCGATCATTTTCTACAATTTTACCGCTATTTCTTACAATTACACCTTCCCCACGTAAACCAGTGATTTTAAGTTGCGAGGCCTTATTCACTTTATTAGCAAGGCTTTGATTAGACGATTGTAAAGAATCAGACAATCTTGTTTTTTCAGAAAGCTCTGTTTGAGTGCTATCAATGGTCATTGCCATTCTTTGGTTTTGCTGGCTTAAGCTATCTACTACCCTAAACAGCCTTTCTTTTTCAGCCTTAAGATTGCTTATTTCTCTTCGATATCTCGTAATCAACACCAAATTTGCCTCGTAATCCTGAACCGAATCTAATAAGCGATTAATACGTTCTCTGGCATCAACCAGGTTTTGATCCATGATTTCGTTCTCATCAATAGCTTCATCGTATTTAACAATAAGCTCGTTAAGCTCATTCTCTATGGCAGTTTTTTCTTTTTGAAGAATCGCTTTATTTTCTTTTTCTTCATTATAGAATCTTATCGTATAAATCGTAAGCGCAATAAGAGCCACCGCCAAGACACCAATAAGAATCTTTAATGCAGTATTATTCTTCTTTTCAGTCATCATAAAGTATTTTATATTTTATAAATTTAGAGGTTTAAGGCTTTCCCCAACAACCACTTAACAAATGTTTCACGATTTCATAAATCTGTTTTATCCTAAAACCTGCAATTGCTGCGAAAGGCCCTTGGTGGATCATGAAAAAGTGATCTGTACCGCTTGCTTACATCAACTCCCACTTACTAATTATCTAACTGATAACGAAAATCAGGCCGATAAAGTATTTTATGGCAGGACTCCCATTAATGCCGCATACGCCTTGCTCGTTTTTCGCAAGAAGAACATGGTACAGGTACTGCTTCACAACCTCAAATATAAGAGACAATTTGAAATAAGCTATTTTTTAGGGGAATGGACTGGGGAAATTCTCAAAAATAGCGCAAGATTTAATGCTGTAGACATAATTGTTCCTGTTCCTTTACACAAAAATCGTCTTAAACAGCGTGGCTATAACCAGGTAGAAGGTTTTGGAAAAGAAATTGCGAAAAGTTTAAATGCCAACTATCGTGATGACCTTCTTCTCAAGGTAAGTTCGTCCAGAAAACAAGCTTTTAAAAATCGAATATCAAGATGGAACCTTATGGAGCAATCCTTTCAACTTACGGATACTTCGGCAATTTCTGGCAAACATATTCTGCTGGTGGACGATATTTTAACCACTGGCGCAACATTAGAAGCCTGCATTGGATGTTTAAGAAAATCAGAAAAAATTAAAATCAGTATCGCCACTATGGCAATTACCATTTGATTGTTGCGTTTAAATTCAAAATAATCGTTTCTTTGCGAAAGGATTTTAAGTGTAATTTCTGAAAAAATCATAGCGCTTTTAAAGATGAACAGGAAGCTTTTCAACTTTATTCTTTTTATTGTAGTAATCACATCTGTGGTAAGATGTGCCAAAAAAGGAATGCCTGAAGGTGGCCCGATAGACGAAGAACCACCGCGTTTTATAAGAGCAAACCCAGAGAATTACACCACAAACTTTGATGCTAAAGAAATTAGTATTCTTTTTAACGAGTTTATTAAACTCGAAAATCCACAACAACAAATCATCATTTCTCCCCCTATGGATCCTAAGCCGAATATTCTTCCGTTAGGCCAGGCCAGGAAAGATGTAAAAATCGAGATTACCGATACCCTTAGAGAAAATACTACTTACGCCATAAATTTTGGAAAAAGTATCGTGGATAATAACGAAGGAAATCCTTACCCTTATTTTAAATATGTTTTCAGCACAGGGGATTATATTGATTCTTTAGAAGTTTCAGGATTTATTGAAGATGCATATTTAAAAGAAACACCAGAGTTCGTTTCGATATTTCTGTACGAGATGGACTCCACCTATACCGATTCTGTAGTTTACAATGAAATTCCACGCTATGTAGCTTACACTCGCGATAGTAGTGTAAATTTCGACCTGGAAAATTTAAAGGCAGGAAAATATCAGATGGTCGCTATTTTAGACGATAACGCCAATTATAAATTTAATCCCGCAAAAGACAAAATTGGCTTTTTAGATCATCCTATTAGCATTCCTACCGATAGTATTTATACGATTTCTATTTTTCAGGAAGAATTGGCTTTTGAGGTAAAGAGACCCAAACTTTTTAAAGGAAGGCAGTTACTTATTGGCTACCAGGGCATCCCTAATTTAAACGATTTAGAGTTGAATTTTTTATATCCGCCAATGGATCCGCCGGTATCCAGAATTACGCGCGATGCTAAAACCGATACGCTTTATTATTGGTTTAGGGATCCTATTGAAACCGATAGTGTATCTTTAGAATATGTTACTCCGCGCCAGCGCGATACCGTTTATATAAGAATGGCACAGTTAGCACGAGATTCTCTAAATATACAAGCTGAACCTTCTGGGAAAATAGAATACAATCAACCATTATTGTTAAAAGCAAATACTCCCCTGGTTGAAAAAAATGATGCGCTTATCACAATTTTAGACAAAGACTCTGTTGAAGTTAATTTTACTTCTGAACTTAGAGGTTTAGAGAATCAGTTAGAAATTTATTTCGATAAAGAACCAGAGGGGACTTACTATTTTAAAGCCTTACCGGGATCTTTAACCGACTTGTTTGGTGATCAAAACGATACCATAAGTCAGAAATTAACTACCAAACCACTCTCTGAATATGGCAGCATTATCATGTCCCTTCGAAATGTTCGAAGCTATCCTATGATTGTTCAGTTAACCACTTTAAAAGGAGAGATTGTAAAACAGCACATTTTAAAAGAAGGCAACCAGTTCACCTTTGAACATATAAACCCCGGGAATTACTTTCTAAGAATTATCTACGACGAAAACCAAAATGGATACTGGGATACTGGTAGCTGGTTAGAACGTAGAAAGCCTGAAAAAATAAGCTATTATCCAGACACTTTACAAACACGGGCCAATTTTGATGAAGTTTATCAATTTTACCTAGATTAATCTAAACTTATCGCGATCCTGCAAAAATTTAAGCTGATCTCGTGTTTTTTCAAGATGATTTTTGTCTAGCGTAATTTCTTTAGAAAACTCAGTTTCGTCATTTTGATCAGTTAGATTTTCACCAAGGCAATCGTACACAGCGCTATGCCCATTATAAACATATCCATCACCATCTTCACCTACGCGGTTTACACCAATACAAAAACTCATGTTTTCAATTGCTCTTGCTTTTAATAAGGCATCCCATGCGGCAACCCGCTTTTTAGGCCAGTTGGCCACATAAATCAAGAGATCATACTCCTCTGTGTTTCTAGCCCAAACAGGAAATCTAAGGTCATAACAAATAAGCGGACAAATTTTCCAGCCTCTATAATTTACAATTAAACGCTTTGTTCCTGCCGTATACGTTTGATCTTCCTTAGCCAAAGTAAATGTATGCCGCTTATCATATTTCTGCACCGTACCGTCTGGAAAGACAAAAAATAAGCGATTGTAGAACTGCCCATTTTCAGTAACAATTACACTTCCCGTGATCGCTGCATTTTTCAGTTTTGCCTGCTCCTGCATCCATAGTAATGTTTGACCCTGTTTCTTTTCGGCAAGATTTTCAGCATTCATACTAAAACCTGTGGTAAACATCTCGGGCAACACAATAAGCTCTACAGCATCGCTTAAAGCCGCTATTTCTTTACTGAAAAAACTTCGGTTTGCGTTGGCATCTTCCCATTTTAAATTGGCCTGAATAATCGCTACTTTTAAATTTGGTGGTGTACTCATATTTTAAAAATAGTTTATTTTTTTAAGTTCCTGTCAAATGATTGTTAAATGATTGCAGAAGCGTTCAATATTAAATAGCTTTAATATAAATTGGAATCTATGTTTTTAGAACACTTAAAAAGCAATCCTACAATCAATAATAAAACTACCCGAAGTTTGATCGCCGGTGCTATTGGCGGATTAGCAGGTGGCGCGGTAAAGGGTTTGGTAGAATATTTTTTACCGGTTAGAAAAGCTGAAAATCGAAGCGCACAGCTTAAAATTTTGGATCATCTTTCCACTAAAATCACTGGAACCCCCATAAGTGTACAAAACGAGGAACTAGCTGAGCAACTGGTGAACTTTCCAGTAGGCGCCAGTGCAGGTGCGGCCTATGGCTATGGAAAAAAAGATAAAGATGAATTGAATCTTGCCCAAGGAATTATTATGGGAACCTCAACCTGGATTTCTACTCATCAAACCTCTTTACCTATTTTAGGTCTTAAAGATAAACCTACAGATGTGCCCATAAAAATGCAAGCAAATGAGCTCATCGCTCATGTTTTATTTGGAATCACAACCGAGTTGGTAAGAAATAAGGTGAATCAAAGATTGAAAAAATAGCTTAAACTAACAGCACATAGCATTCAGCAGTCGGCCATCAGCTTAAAAAGATTCAATATTCAAAAAAGTTTACAGTTTACAGCCACTCGAAATTCCACATTAAAAACTCAAAATTTTATCCTGATCCTTGAACCTTTTATCTGGGCTCTCTTATCGCTTTTCCATATTCTATCTTATAACAGCGAAGCGCTTTCTAGTTTTTGATACAATTTTTCGTCCCTCAAAATCACTTGAACTGAAAATTAGATGATGTCACTTCGAGTGACAGATTTCGAAAATGAAATGGAGAAATTTGTTGTATCGAGAAGTCCGTTTTCACAATACATTATACAGTTTGCAGTCATTCAAAATTCCACATTAAAAACTCAAAATTTTATCCTGATTCCTGAATTTTTTATCTGGACTTTCTTATGCTAACAGCGTAGCGATCTAATATCTAGTGTCTAACTATCCAGGCTTTTCATCATTTTCCGGATACGATCTTCCAGTTTTTCCGAGGATAATTTCTCACGTAATCGATCGGTGATAATTGGAAAAGAAAAAGGTGTAGGCTTTTCACAATTTCGCCAGATCATTTTTTGATTATTAATTCGCTCCAAAGCCTGTCGCAACCTTCCTTCTTCGAGCTGATGCTCAAAAGTTTCTCTAAAAGATTGTAAATACAATAAATTATCCTCTTCGTAATCCCTAAAAACACTAAACAGCAGCTGTGAACTGGATTGCAAATGTTTACTTTTTACCAGCTTGTTGGGATAACCCGTAAAAACGAGTCCGGCGATTACTGCGATATCACGAAATTTTCTACGCGCCATTTCGGTAGCATTTAAACTTTTATAAAGATCATCCATCAAAAATTCCGCAGAAAATAAGTTATTATCCAGTACCTGTTGCATATCGATTTCCTGATCGCTTAGCAATTCAAACCCATAATCATTAAAAGCGATAGAAAATGAAATTGGCGACAATAAACTAACCCGGTAAGCCAGCAAACTTCCTAAAGCTTCGTGTACAAATCGGCCTTCAAAGGGATAAAAAATAGCATGATATCCTTCTCTGGTTTTAAAGGTTTCAATTAGAAATTCATCACTTTTAGGAATCACCGATTCTTTTTTTTGTCGGTCAAAGATCCCGGTTAAAGCAGAGAGTTCTTCAGACTTACCGGAAGTAGCATCATATTCAGACGCCAAATACATTTCCTCCCGTAATAATTCACTCATTTGTGCCGAAAAAGTCATGCGTCCCCCCATCCAACTGGGAACTTTAGCAGTTTTTTTCTTCGACTTTTTTACAAGTACCTGCATGTTTTTAATACGTACCAACTCAAGGTTTCTACCGGCAAAAGTAAAGATATCACCCGGAGTTAATTTGGAAATAAACCATTCCTCAATCGTACCTATATATCCACCTTTCATGTATTTTACGCTGAGCATTGCATCACTTACAATGGTCCCGATTTGTAAGCGATGGCGCATGGCAACACCCCGATGATTTACTTTAAACCTGCCATCTTCTTCAATTTCTACTTTTTTATATTCGTCATATGCCTGCAGACTCTGACTGCCTTTGGTAATAAAATTAAGCAGCCAACACCAGTCATCTTCGGTCATGGCCTGAAAACAAAAGGTTGATTTTATTTCCGGATAAATATCCTTTGGGAAAAATCCGTTTGAAACAGCTAAAGTGGTTAAATACTGTACCAAAACATCGAAACTCAACAAATACGGTATTCGATCTTCTACCGCTTTTTTCTCAACTGCTTTCTGTAATGCAGAAGCCTCAATCAATTCGATTGCGTGAGTTGGTAAAAAATAGATCACACTTTCTTTTCCTGGCTGGTGACCGCTACGTCCTGCTCGTTGTAAAAATCGCGCAACCCCTTTTGGTCCTCCAATCTGAATAATGGTTTCTACCGGCGCAAAATCCACTCCCAAATCTAAACTCGAGGTACATACCACTGCTTTTAAACTTTCGTTTCTAATGGCCTGTTCTACCCATAATCGTGTTTCTTTATTAATGCTTCCATGATGCATTGCCAATTCCCCGGCAAATTCCGGATATTTTGAAATAATCTTCTGAAACCATAACTCACATTGTGAACGAGTATTGGTAAAAAGTAAAGTTGTTTTTGAGCTTTTAATAATCGGTACCACTTCATCCAGCAAATGCAATCCCATGTGTCCTCTCCACGGAAATTTTTCCATTGTCTCTGGGATTATGGACTTTACTTTTATTTTCTTCTTAAGATTGGCGCGAATCAATTCAGAATTCTGAAGCGCTTCGGATTTAGGCCCTAGCAGTACTTCCCTGGCCTGCTGAAGATTTCCTATAGTCGCTGAAATTCCCCAAATCCGGAGATTTTTTGACACTGTTTTTAATCGTGACAATGCCAGCTCTACCTGTACACCGCGTTTGCTTCCCAGAAGTTCATGCCATTCATCTACGACAATGGCCTCCAGGTTTTCGAAGGTTTTATCGTAGTTTTTTGAAGATAATAACAGTTGCAAACTCTCTGGAGTGGTAATGAGCAAGTCCGGCATCGATTTCTTTTGTGCCGCCCGTTCTTTTTGTGAAGTATCACCAGTTCTAATCCCTACGGTAAGGTTCGTCCCCAATCCTCTTGCAAAACGTTCTGCAGCCTGTTCTATTTCTACAGAAAGGGCGCGTAATGGCGTAATCCAAATTGCTTTTAATCCTTTTTTGGACCTGGTTTTATAATCGGGATTATTTTTAATGTAATTTAGAACGATAGGTACCCAAAGGGCGTAAGTTTTCCCGCTTCCGGTAGGTGCATTTAGGAGTCCATTTTTCTTTTGTAAGTAAGCTTTCCAGGTATCCTTCTGAAATTTAAAAGGTTTCCAACCCTGCTCGGTAAACCAGCTTTGGGCTATTTTCAAAAGTTCCTGTCTTGTCATTTTAAACTGCTATCTATATTAAAAGCCTTTATAAATAGATGCTTTAAAAAGGCTTTTTTAAATGCTTTACATGTTTGTTTTCTTGTTTGAAGGAAGTTTTTGCTCTTCTTCTTTTGTAAACAACTGCGGATAATTATTCTTCAGCATTTGCTGATGTATAGAATCCATTTTCCTTATTTGCTGCTGAAATTCTTTCGGAAAATTGCCGGTTGAAAAGAAATCACTTCCCATTACATCGTCTCTAAAGAAATCATTCCGCAAAGAAGTGGAATCGTTAAAAAAACCTTGCATCATCGCTGAAGACATCTTATCATCACCGAAAAGCTGCTGAAAATGCTGTCTAATTTCTTTGCTACCGGTAATGGTATCTCCATTTACACTGCCATAACTGTAGGTATAGGTAGAGTCGTAACTTTTTAGATTACCGTTTTCATCAAACTCTTTGTTTACCGTCCAATTTCCTTTTGGCTTTTCATTGTTAGTTTTGGTACTTAACCCCAAATTACTATTCTCGTCAGTCTTTTTTTCCTGTGCGTTGCAGCCGGTAAACCCTAAAACTGCTAATGCCAACATTACGATTGATGTTCTCATTGTTACACATTTTAAATTTATAATCAGTTAAAAATAACATCTGATTTTAAGCAATTTGAATACCAAATTTTCAAAACTGACATTAAAAAATTTGTAAAATTCTATGCCCAATCAAGGGATTAATGCCTTTAGATCTTCAAGGGTATTCGCTTCTTCAATTTTTTTATCGGTACGCCAGCGTAGAATTCGAGGGAACCTGGTGGCCACCCCACTTTTATGCCTTTTAGATTCAGCTATACCTTCAAAAGCCACCTCAAAAACATGATGAGGTGTCACACTTCTTACCGGCCCAAAACGCTCTAATGTATTTTTTTTGATCCAGGCATCTAATTTTCTGAATTCCGCATCGGTTAAACCACTATAGGCTTTTGCAAAAGTGACCAGCTCTTCCTTTTTCTCATCCCACAATCCAAAAGTATAATCTGTAAATAAATTGCTTCGCCTACCATGACCACGCATAGCGTAGGTAAGTACCGCATCTATAGTAAGCGGATCGACCTTCCATTTCCACCAGTCGCCTTTTTTCCGGCCAACCAGATATGGTGAATCTAATCGTTTCAGCATTAAGCCTTCAGATTTTACTTCTCGGGATCGTTCCCTCTCTTCTGCCGCTTCCTCCCAACTTTTAAACTGAATGGTGTACGATAAATGTAATGGAAGTCCGTCAGATTTCACTTCAGTATATAATTTCTCTAAAATCGCTCTGCGGTCCTTAAATGCTTTTTGTCTTATATCCTCTCCATGCCATTCCAAAACATCATAAGCTTTCAAAATTACCGGTGTTTTTTTAAGTAAATTTTTGGAGACGGTTTTTCGACCAATACGGGTTTGTAAATCTTTAAATGTCCCTATTTCGCCTTTTGGAAATGGTAAAATCTCACCGTCGATCACCGTCCCATTTGGGATCACGCCCACAAACTTCTCAAATTCCGGATATTTATCAGTAACCAGTTCTTCCCCCCGGCTCCAAACAAACAATTCGTTATTTCTAATAATTACCTGTGAACGTATGCCATCCCATTTATGTTCGGCGCTCCACTGGTTTACGTCACCCAGATCTTCCGGTTGATCTTCTATTGCATAAGCCAGATAAAAAGGATAAGGTTTCGATAAAAAATCCTCTTCATTTTCTTCTAATATCAGTTTAGTGTAGGTGGTTTTTGCCGCATTCCAATCTCCCATCATCTTGTAAGCTAAAATATCCTCATCGATATCGGTAGCTTTAGAAAGCGCACGTGTCATTAGCTTCTGACTTACACCAATCCTAAAACTTCCGGTTATAAGCTTGGTAAATACAAAACGTTCGTAATAATTTAAACTGAGCCAATTCTCTTTTAAATATTCTTTTTTCTCTTCTTCAGACTTTGGCTTTAGATCGATAATCTCCTGAAGAAACTGACTCAGACTTTTTTCTGAAGATGCCGACGAAGGAGGAATAACCAAAGCAATCGTTTCTGCCAGATCCCCCACAATATGATAGGACTCTTCAAATAACCACAAGGGAATATTCGCAATCTCTGAAGCCCATAACCGCATTAAAGTAGTATTTACCGGCCGCGGCGGACGGCGATGAGAAAGAATGGCTATGGTCCAAACCTTATCACGATCTGGCGCATTGTTAAAGTATTTTGTTAATGCTTCAACTTTTAGCGTGGTTTTGTTTGTGCTATCCAGCGTTTTTATAAGTTCTGCAAACTGTCTCATTCATCCTCGGGTTTAGAAGTTTGCTCGGCATTTTCTTCTTCATATTGCGTTTGCTCGGTGCGGGCATCGTAACCAATTTCACGTAGATATCTTGAAAAAATATCGGTATACCCATGCGTACAAATTATTTTTTCGGCTCCGGTTTCTTTTATCGAAGAAAGAAGGCCCTGCCAGTCGCAATGATCCGAAAGTACAAATCCACGATCGATAGCCCGGCGCCTCCTTGCGCCCCGAAAAGTCATCCAACCACTTGCCGATGCTGTAACATAAGGCACCATTTTTTTGATCCAGGGTGTGCCATGTGCACTTGGTGGTGCTACCACAATATTTCCTTTAATTTCTTCTTTTTTTATATCTCGGGTGATTCGTGTTGTTTTTGGCATTTTTAGTTGAGGTCGCAAAACTTCGGTCATATTTTCTATCGCACCATGGGTATAAATTTTCCCGATAGAGGTATCTAAATATTTCAGTAATCGCTGTGCTTTTCCCAAAGAATATCCAAAAATCACGGAGGTTCTTCCATCCGACTGATTTTGTTGCCACCAGTTATTTATTTCTGCGAAAACTTCGTCTTGCGGTTGCCATTTAAAAGCAGGCAAACCAAAAGTACATTCTGTTATAAAGGTGTGACATTTTACAGGCTCATATGGCGTAGCTACGCCATCATCTTCAGTTTTGTAATCGCCGGTAAACACCCAAACTTCGCCTTTATATTCTACTCTTATTTGTGCTGAACCAATAATATGCCCGGCGGGATGAAATGAAAATTGCACATTATTGATCATAAAGGTCTCATTCCAGTTCTTACCACTTACATTAATTTCTCCTAACCGGTGGTTTATTATAGGAATGTTACTATGATGCGTAATATATTTTTTGTGTCCCCAGCGCGAATGATCTGCATGGCCATGCGAAATAATCGCTTTATCTACCGGCCGCCAGGGATCCAGATAAACATCTGCCTGGGCGCAGTAAATTCCTTTATCATTAAATGCCAGCAAGGGAGTTTTCATTTGTAAAGCTTATTGAATTAGCAGCAATTGTGATGAAATTAGGCAAAATAGAAAGGCTACAAAAGGGATTAAGAAAAGATTAGCGAATGTTATTAAATTTAAATTTCTTCAATTTTAAATTAAATTTTCTCATCATTATTTATATTTGCAGCCAAAATCCCTTAACATGTCATTTTCAGATTTATTCGGCTCGGGAGAGCATTTAAGAAATTTAAGTCATTTTGCAGCAATTGTGAATCTTGCTGCCGTAGACGGCGCTATTAATGAGGCCGAAGAAAACCTATTAAGACGTTTTGCCAGAAAACTGGATATTACCGAAAGTGAATATAACAAGGTACTGGAGAATCCTAAAGGATATCCATTAACTCCTTCTCATGATACAGAAAGACGCTTAGAACGACTTCATGACCTATTTAGAATTATTTTTGCAGATCATCTTATTGATGACGAAGAAGCCGAACTGATAAAACGTTATGCCATTGGGCTTGGTTTTTCCAGTCAGGCTTCCGAAAAGATTATCAAAAGATCTGTACAGATTTTTGGTGGACAGATTTCTTTTGAAGATTATCAGTATTTGTTAGAGAAAGAGAATTAATCTCCAAATTCTTTCATAAAGGCTTCTGCTTTTTCGACCATTTTTTTGCTTCCGCAAAAAATGGCAGATCGCTCGTGAAGTTCTGTAGGCATTATATCCATCACGCGTTGATACCCGTCGCTGGCTTTACCTCCTGCCTGCTCAACGATAAATGCCATAGGATTGCATTCGTATAATAAACGAAGTTTTCCTTTGTCATATTTCGTACTTTTTGGATAAATATAAATACCGCCTTTAATCATATTCCGGTGGATGTCTGAAACCATCGAACCAATATATCGCGAGGTATAAGGGCGGTCACCTTCTTCTTCCTGGCAGTATTTTATATATTTTTTGACGCCGGTTGGAAAATGCGCATAATTTCCTTCGTTAATAGAATAAATATTTCCGTTTTCTGGGAATTTCATATCAGGATGCGAAAGGTACCAGGAGCCCAGCGCCGGATTTAATGTAAATCCGTTTACGCCATGTCCTGTGGTATATACTAACATTGTTGATGTCCCGTAGATAATATATCCTGCGGCAACCTGTAAATTTCCAGGCTGTAGAAAATCTTCTGAAGTAACCGGTGTCCCAAGCGGAGTAACCCTTCGATAAATTGAAAAAATCGTGCCTACCGATACATTTACATCGATATTAGAACTTCCATCCAAAGGATCCATAAGCACCACATATTTATTTTTATGATCATTACGGCTTCCGGCAATCGTGATAAAATCGTCGTTTTCTTCAGAAGCGATCCCGCAAACGATTTCTCTATTGGTTAGGGTTTGAATAAATATATTATTTGCGAATACATCTAATTTTTGCTGATCTTCCCCCTGAATGTTTTGTTCCCCGGCTGCACCGGTAATATCCACAAGTCCTGCTTTATTTACTTCGTGATTTACTACTTTTGCAGCTAAACGAATAGAACGTATTAATCTGGATAATTCTCCTGTAGAATACGGGAAATCCTGTTGATTATCGATGATAAACTCACCGAGCGTGGGTCTGGTTTTAGTCATTTTAATTAAGAGTAGTTTGTTATCAAATTTATTGAAAAAATGCCGTTTTACATCGTTTTCGGAAACTTTTTAACAAAATTTAAAATTTCACTTAAAAATCTTTCAAAATGAATATAGAAGTAAGAAAAGCTACAAAACAAGATATGCCAGCGGTTCTTAAACTCATTAATGAACTGGCTAAATTTGAGAACGAACCTGATGCGGTGGAAATTACCGTAAAGGATTTAGAAAATGATGGTTTTGGAGATCGCCCATTATTTGAATGCTTCGTAGCAGAAGCTAATGACACTATCGAAGGGATGGCATTGTTCTACTATCGTTATTCCACATGGAAAGGAAAAACAGTTCATCTTGAAGATTTGGTAGTAAGCGAAGCCTTTCGCGGAAAAGGACTCGGAAAGGCATTATATACCAAGGTTATCCAATATTCCAAGCAGCAAGGTTGTAAGCGCACAGAATGGGTAGTTTTAGACTGGAATACCAATGCCGTTGAATTTTATAAAAACAGTGGCGCTACAGTTTTTGATGAATGGCGAACCGTACAAATGGATGAAGCCGCAATGGACTCCTTTTGCGATAAAACCCGTTAAGATTAAGCTAAGTCCTTAAAAATAACAAAAGTTCTAAAAGCATATTCCTATTTTTGTTAAAATCAACAATTTCTGGGATAGGGCCACAAGGTACAATCCGGAATATCTTTTTTAATTTTTAGAAATCTCGACAAACATCGGGAGCAAGAAATAATTCCTCGATAAATAAGTAAATAAAAAAACATGGAATATCAGATACGCGAAGCTAAAAGAGAGGACATGCCAAAAGTCCTTGAATTAATAATGGAACTGGCAAAACATGAAAATGCGGAAGATCAGGTTGAAATTTCTGTAAAAGACTTGGAAACCGAAGGTTTTAACAATGGTAATTTTAAATGTTTTGTAGCCGATGTAGACGGCAAACTTGCCGGGATGGCCCTGGTTTACTTTAGGTTCTCTACCTGGAAGGGACGCACCGTACATCTAGAAGACCTCATCGTTACCGAGAGTATGCGAGGTACCGGTTTAGGAGGTGCTTTATATAACCAGGTTGTAAAATATGGATATGAACATGGGGTTAAACGCGTAGAGTGGGTAGTCTCTGAAGGAAATAAAAATGCGATAGAATTTTACGAAAATACCGGAGCCGATATTAAAAAGAACTGGTATACTGTACATATGAATGAAAACGTTATTAAAAAGAATATTGAAAAATAACGAATGAAAGTCTTCAAATTTGGTGGAGCTTCTGTAAAAGATACGGCAGGTGTAAAGAATGTGCTAAAGGTACTGCAAAAGCACAACAATCCGGATAAATTGATTGTGATTTCAGCCATGGGAAAAACCACCAATGCGCTGGAAGTTATTATTCAGAAATATTTGGCAGAACAATCTCCTGAAGCTGAAATTGAACACTTAAGGCTGTTTCATGTAGAAATCATGAACGGACTTTTTGAACATAAGAAAGCTGCGGTTTTCGAAAAAATCAATCAGTTTTTTACTATTCTCAGAAACTTTCTTGAACATAATAAATCGAAACAATACGATTTTGTTTACGATCAAATTATAGGTTTTGGAGAGTTGATTTCTACCACTATCGTAAGTGAATTTTTATCGAGAAACGGAATAAGAAATACCTGGATCGATGTTCGCGATGTTATAAAAACCGATAGCACCTATCGTGATGCAAAAGTAGACTGGGAAACCACTCAGAAAAAAATTATTGCAGCAATTAATCCGGGAACCATTAGTATTACACAGGGTTTTATTGGTTCAGACTCTAATAATTTTACCACCAGCCTGGGGCGCGAAGGCAGTGATTATACCGCAGGGATCTTCGCATACTGCTTAAATGCCGAGAGTGTAACAATCTGGAAAGATGTTCCAGGCGTGTTAAACGCTGATCCCCGTGAATTTAAAACGACTACTTTATTACAGCAGATTTCTTATGAAGAAGCGATAGAACTGGCTTTTTATGGCGCATCGGTGATTCATCCAAAAACCTTACAGCCATTACAGCGAAAGGAAATTCCACTTTTTGTAAAGTCTTTTTTCCACCCCGAAAATGAAGGCACAAAAGTGTGCCGGGGTAACGGTTGTGCGGTAATTCCGCAATTACCCTGTTTTATTGTCAAGAAAAATCAGGCATTAATTTCTTTATCTTCCCGGGATTTTTCGTTTATGGTAGAAGAAAATATTAGCGAAGTATTTCAGCTTTTTCATCAATATCAGATGAAAGTTGATCTTATACAAAATTCGGCCATCAGCTTTTCAGTGTGTGTGGACAACAAGTTTAACCAACTCGAAAAATTAATTCAGCACTTAAAAGCAAAATTTCGCGTTGAATATCAAACCGGAGTTTCATTATATACCATTCGACATTTTAATGAATCGGCAATAAATTCAGTAGAAAAGGGCAAAAAAGTATTATTAAAGCAGCTTACTCATAACACGGTACAGATGGTTACCGCCGGTTAAAGACCATAATGTTTTTTGTTTGCTATATTTGTTTAAAACCAATCAACCAATGGGATTTGTAAGCGCCAAAGAAGTAGCTCGAGTAATGAATCTCGACAAAATGGGTTTTCTGGGAACCACAGTAGGCTGGGTGGTATTAAGAACCACCAAGCTTTCCAGGTTAAATAAAGAATATCAACAACGAAAAAACCTTAAAGGTGTAGCCTTTATCGATTCTATACTTGAAGGTTTCGAAATTCAGTTTGATATCCCGGAAAAAGACCTAAAACGTATCCCAAAGAGCGGTCCCTTTATAACCATTTCTAACCATCCACTTGGCGGTATCGATGGAATGATTTTGATGAAACTTTTATTAGAACAAAGGGAAGATTATAAAATAATAGCTAATTTTTTATTACATCGACTGGACCCCTTACGACCGTATATTATGCCGGTAAATCCTTTTGAGACACACAAAGATGCAAAATCAAGCGTTGGAGGGATTAAAGAAGCTATTGCGCATTTGCGCGAGGGTCACGGGCTGGGAATGTTTCCCGCGGGTGAAGTTTCCACTTATAAAGACGAAAAACTAATTGTAGATAAACCCTGGGAACCGGTCGCCATGCGTTTAATACAAAAAGCCAAAGTTCCTGTTGTACCCATTTATTTTCACGCTAAAAACAGTACTTTTTTCTATCGTTTAGCCTCGATGAGCGATGTCTTACGAACGGCAAAACTACCAAGTGAAATGCTCTCCCAGAAACGCCGAAAAATAAATGTACGCATAGGAAATCCAATATCTGTAGAAGATCAATCCGAGTTTAAGGATCTAGAATCCTTTACTGCCTATTTACGGCGAAAAACCTATATGCTGGCCAATGTTTTTGAAAAGAAGAAACTTTTTGAAAAAATCCCGCATACTTTAAAGCTTCCAAAAGCTCCTAAAAAGATCGCGACAGAAATGAAATCTGAGCTTATGGAGGCTGAAGTTGAAAATTGCCGTGAGTTAGATAAACGTCTGCTCATTTCTAAAAACTATGAGGTTTTTCTGGCTAAACGGGAAATAATTCCAAATATAGTACAGGAACTTGGACGATTGCGTGAAATCACATTTAGAGAAATTGGTGAAGGCACCAATAACCCGGTAGATTTAGATCCTTTTGATGATTATTATTACCACCTTTTTCTTTGGGATAACGAGACCAATAAAGTAGCCGGGGCATACCGAATGGGAATGGGGGCCGAAATTTTTAAAGACCATGGCATCAATGGTTTTTATCTACAGGATCTCTTTAGATTTGAGCCTGAATTGTATAAAATGATGAGCAAATCTATCGAAATGGGTAGAGCTTTTATCATTAAAGAATACCAGCAAAAACCAATGCCGCTATTTTTACTATGGAAAGGTATCGTGCATTGTACACTTCGTTTCCCAGAACATAAATATCTAATTGGAGGAGTAAGTATTAGTAATAAGTTTTCTAACTTCTCTAAATCCCTGATGATCGAATTTATGCGCTCTAATTATTATGATCCTTATGTCGCACAGTATATTCGACCAAAAAAAGAATTTAAAGTAAAGCTTGAAGATGCCGACAAAGACATTGTTTTTGATAAAAGTGAAGCCGATTTAAATAAATTCGATAAAATTATAGATGAAATAGAACCTGAAAATCTACGATTACCGGTATTAATTAAAAAATACATTAAGCAAAATGCCAAAGTAGTGGCTTTTAATGTAGACCCTTTGTTTAACAATGCAGTAGATGGCTTAATGTATATAAGGATCGCTGATCTTCCTGAAAGTACCGTAAAACCGGTTATGGAGGAATTCCAGAAAGAACTGGAAGAGAAACATCAGAACAGTCATTAAACTACCTAAAGGCGAGCCCGAGAAGCATTTTCAGAAATTGCTGATTTTAAGCCAAGCCTAGGAGTGTTTCATCTAGATTATATGGTAAGACAGGCAAACCATACCTGTTAATTTAGTGTTATACCTAAGCCAGGCTTAGGCCATTTTTATATCGATTATTATATTACCTGAAAACAGCAAACAAAAATGGAAAAAATATTAATTGCCGGAGCAACCGGACAAACAGGAAAAAGAATTATTGAAATACTCAATAGCTCTCAAAATTTTAATCCTGTAGCGATGATAAGGAAGGAAGAGCAAAAACAGATTTTTGATGATATGGGCGTTGAAAGTGTACTTGCCGATCTTGAAGGTGAGGTAAAACATGCTTTTGAAGGAGTAGATAAAGTGATATTTGCTGCAGGTTCTGGCGGAAGTACCGGCCCAGAAAAAACAACTGCTATAGACGAAGAAGGCGCCATAAAAATGATTGATGCTGCAAAAGCAAACAATATAAAAAAGTTTGTTATGTTAAGTTCTATGGGGACAGACAATCCTGAAGATGGCGGAGATCTGGAACATTATTTACGAGCAAAGAAAAAAGCAGACGATCATCTTCGCGAAAGTGGCGTTCCTTTTACAATTGTACAACCAGGAAGTCTAAGCGATGAACTTGGCCGGGCTCGCGTAAAAGTTGCAGAGAAACTTGGTGAATATGGCGAAATTGCCCGTGACGATGTTGCCTTTTTAATGGTCATGTCTTTAGCAGACCCATTAACTAAAAATATGAGTTTTGAAGCCCTGGAAGGAGAAACTCCTGTAAAACAAGCACTAATAGAACTAAGCGGAATTGGATAATTCCACCACTTATTCTTAGACTTATTAGGATGGCAGTTGCCATCCTTTTTTTATAAATATTGTTTTACAAAGGCCCTGCAAAAATGTTTAATCCCAAGCCTGGTAACTTCAAAAGCTTCATGGATCTTTCTATTATTACCCTTTACCGCCGATGGGTCTCTAAAATGCTGATGTATTCTAACGGCACTGGATGAAAATCTAATGGAACAATGTGATTTTACATGATCGCAAACACTAATGATATAGTCAAAATCAATATGCTTATATTCCGCTATCAGATTGCTGGTATGCGTTTTAATATCAATACCATCTTCCTGCATTGCAGCGATGGCACGTGGGTTTACTCCATGCGTTTCTATTCCCGCACTATAGACCTTAGCTTTTTTAAATGCAAAATAATTTAAGTATCCGTGAGCGATCTGACTACGGCATGAATTTCCCCTACATAACACGAGAATGTTTTTCATAAGCTTATTTTCACGATAAACTTTTAGCAATTAGAGCGCTAAAAACGATAAAAAATTGTGAGTTTTACTAAAATAATAAGCTACAACAGATTTCCTGTTTCCGTAATGTTAAGTATTAGGCTATTTAAGAAAAACTTTATATAGATTCCCAGAGTTCAATTTTATTGCCTCCGCATCTAAAATCCATCCAAATTTCCCATATCATAATTTTTAGGTTCTCCAAGTACACTTACAACTTCAGCGGTTAGTGTTTTTAATAATTCATCTAAATTTTCAACCCCAAAATTTATCATAAACTACTTTTTAGAAGCTGCAAAATAACCTGTTTGTCTATCTATAAGGCTCCATTGTGTAGCACAGTCGTTGCTATCTTTATCTTCCACCAAAAAGTGCAACCATAATCATCGGTATTTAAACCAAGATGTTTTTTATACCAAGCTTTTGCTTCATTCGGATCTTCAGATTTGAAAAAGATACCGCCTATACCTGTTACTCTGTTTTTCATGAACTCTAAATTTATTTTATCTAAATTGAGTTAGCTCTTTTACATTTTTCGAATTTGGAAATGCTGATGCCTTTAGGTAAGATATTAAACAGTTCTTTAGGCTTATGAAATAGTGGGAAACACAAAACAGCAAAAATAAAAAAGCTGCCTGATAATATTTCAGACAGCTTTTTAAAATTTATAGGATTAGGCTTATTCTTCGCCTTTACCAAATTGCTTAATAATTTTATTGGCAATTACTGTGGCTAACTTTTCATGCGACTCTACCGTCCAACCTGCTATATGCGGACTCAAAATTGTATTGGGCATAAACATAAGTTCACGCATAGCTTCCGGTAATGGCTCGGCAGCGCTAACAGCTACGTTTTTCTTGTTTGCAAACAAGCTCTCAAAAGATGATTTTTCGTATTCCAAAACATCTAACCCTGCGCCTAAAACCTGTCCTGATCGTAGTGCATAAACTAAATCCTCTGTCACTACGTTCTTACCACGTGCCGTATTGATAAACCAGAAAGGCTTTGCAAAAGATTCGATAAATGCTGTATTAACCATTTTATCGGTTTCCTTGGTCCAGGGTGTATGTAAACTTACCACATCGCATTTTTCGGTAAACTCTTCCCAATTTACCTGGGTTGCATTACTATCGTCTACATCATCTTTAATATCATAGCAAAGTACTTCTACATCAAAACCTCTTAATTTTTTAGCAAAAGCCTTTCCCATATTTCCGTAACCAATAATTCCCACGGTTTTTCCATCCAGCTCGATTCCGCGATTATCTTCACGGTTCCAAAGCCCTTCTCTAACTTCTCTATCAGCTTTATTCAATTTATTGAAAAGGGATAACAACATGCCTAACGTATGCTCTCCTACCGCATTTCGGTTACCTTCGGGAGCCGAGAATAATTGTACTCCACTTTCTTTTGCATATGCTACATCGATATTTTCCAGACCGGCTCCTACCCTTGCAATAAACTTTAGATTTGGTGCTGCATCAAGAAAATCTTTGTCTATTGTATACCTGCTCCTTATTACAATTCCATCATATAAATGCTGGTTTTGCAAAGTTTCTTCCCTGCTTTGTGTAAATCCTTCAATATTGTGATGCCCGGCATCTGCCAATAGCTCAATCAACTTCGAGTGATTCGTATCGGCGTGTAAAATGATCATTTTAATCGATTTTTATTAATATATAATTTGTGATTTTTAGCTGAAACACACCTTTCCTTTAACCGGTTAAGCTTAGAAAACCAGATACCTACCTGCTCAATATTTATTCTAACAAAGATATCATCTGAATGTGAAGCTGAATTCCCCGAAGATAAAGGGGATCAACCGCTTTCTAAATTTAATCGTTGAAAAGTGAAAAGTGTCATATTCAACCGCTACAATAACCCACAAATTTAAACAAAGCTGGGAATATGAAGAAAAAATAAACCAATTTCTTAGAAGCCCAATATGACTTTAGCGATTAAAAAATAGGTAAGAATCCCAAAAACATCATTACTGGTTGTTATAAACGGTCCTGTGGCTACTGCGGGATCAATATTATTTTTATCTAAAACAATGGGGATCACTGTTCCTATCATCGCCGCCAGTAATATTACAGAAATTAAGGCCACTCCAATGCTTAAGGATTCCATATAACTGGTGTCAAACCAAACACTACTTATAATAAACACGATCATCGCAATCGAAATTCCGTTTACCAACGCCAGGGAAGTTTCTTTTAATAACCGCTTTGCGATAATATTTCCCTTTAAACTTCCATTTGCTAGCCCCTGCACTACTATGGCGCTGGATTGCACTCCTACATTACCTGCAGTTGCCTGAATTAAAGGCACAAAAAGCAATAATTTGGGAAAAACCGCCATAGCCCCCTGAAATCCGCTAATAATTCCTGCCGCTCCCAGTCCTCCAAACATCCCTATTAAAAGCCAGGGTAAACGTGCCCTTGTTTGTTTAAAGATATTATCATCGGCTTCTACACCTTCAGAAATACCGGCCGCCATTTGGTAGTCACGTTCGGCTTCCTCTTTTATAAAGTCTACAATATCATCAATAGTAATTCTACCTACCAAACGTCCCATCTCATCGATTACAGGAATGGCTTCTAAATCATATTTTTGCATGATCCTGGCAACCTCTTCTCCTTCGGTATGTACATTTACATAATCTACATTGGGGATATAAACATCCCTAATATTCTCGTTGCTCGCAGCGGTAAGTAAATCTTTTAAGGACAGTCTTCCTTTTAAGCGATTTTTATCGTCTACCACATAAATAGAATGTACGCGGGTTACATTTTCTGCCTGGGCACGCATCTCGGTCATACAACCGGTAACACTCCAGTTTTCATTAACTTTCACTAGCTCTTTTGCCATCAAACCACCGGCAGAGTCTTCTGGGTAACGCAACAACTCTACAATATCTTCAGCATGTTGTTCGTCCTGAATTTCAGAAATCACCTGCTTCTGCAACTCAGGCGAAAGCTCGTTCATGATATCGGCAGCATCATCGGTATCCATTTCTACCAACTCATCTGCGATCTCTTTGGCCGATAAGGTTTCTAAAATACGTTCTCTAACGCCCTCCTCAAGCTCCATTATAGCTTCAGAAGTTTTCCCACTATCAAGCAGTCTTACCAGGTAAGTTGCGTCATCAAGGCTAAGCTCGGTAATAATTTCAGCGATATCTGCGTGGTGCACATCCTCTAAATGCAATAGCAATTCTTCATCATTCCTTTGTTCAATAAGGAATTGAATTTTTTCAATTAGTTCGGTGCTAATTTGAAACTGCATAAGGCTCGATATTTAAGGTAAGTGAAATAAAATCCTGCGTACTGAGCTGCTCTGGCCGCTTGCCAAAGATAGCATCTTCCCTTAAAGTATCGGGTAAATTAAGACTTTTTAAACTATTTCTTAAGGTTTTACGTCGCTGTTGAAAGCCCATTTTAACAATTCTAAAAAACAAGGCTTCATTACACTTTAAATGATAGTCTTTTTTTCGGGTTAACTTAAGTACGCCACTATCTACTTTTGGAGGTGGATTAAATACTGAAGGCGGTACAGTAAACAAATATTCGGCATCATAATATGCCTGGGTTAATACTGAAAGAATACCATAAGTTTTACTGCCTTCTTTTTCACATATACGTTGGGCTACTTCTTTTTGAAACATCCCAGAAAATTCCGGGATCTGATCTCTCATCTCTAATACCTTAAAAACGATTTGGGAAGAAATGTTGTAAGGAAAATTACCCGTAACCGCAAAAGGCTTATGACCAAAAACTTGTGTAAGATCATATTTTAAAAAGTCCTGTTCGTGAATCCTACCATGAAGCTGAAGATAATTGGCATTTAGATAGTCGACACTTTCGGCATCTATTTCAACGACATGAACTTCAGTATCTTTTTGAAGCAAGAATTTGGTGAGGACACCCATCCCCGGGCCAATTTCCAGCACATAATCGTAGCCGGAAAGCGACAGGGTATCGCCAATCTTTTTAGCTATATTCTCGTCTTTAAGAAAATGCTGACCAAGATGTTTTTTAGCCCTTACCTGCCCATTTTGATCTTCCCGGCGGGGTGGTTTATAGTCTTTCTTAAATTTCTTCTTGCTCATACTTTTTGTTTTTAAAACAAATTATTGTTCGTCCATCACCTGAAGTTCTGTAGAAAACTCTACGATCTTCCCCTTAAATATTGTGGTTTTAGCAACCATATTTGCATGATCCTCTACATAAAAAGTTTTGAGATAGGCCATACTTTCGGCAGTATACTGTACCGAATAGGTGATCCCTCCCATAGGCTCCTTGCTAAGTACTTTGGTCATTAAAGCCTTGGTAAATTTACCAGTATCGAGCATTGCAGGAATATATTCCTCCTTCATCCATTTCAGCCAATCTGCATGCGCCTCTTCCTGCACATTTGTTGTTACATTATAAATCACCATTTTTTTAAATTTTGTACTGAATTTGCAAAAATACAAATCAAAAACCTTGATACAAGTCTATATGCCACCAATACTAAAACCAAGTATAAGCATTTCAGGTTAGTTTGAAATTCAGCGCTTTTTCTTCCGAAGAAAAGAAACAATAAAATTAAGTGGAAATAATAATTGCGCGGCAATGGTAATAGCCGCAATAATAAACATTAACATCATGATGGTTTGCGAAAAAGCATAATCGATCTCTAATTGCTGAAAATAGCCATAAAAAACCAACAAAATTAACATTCCAAACACACTGATATAAACATGATAAGCGATCATCCAGGTAATTAATTGCTTTTGAAAAATGTCCATCAACCAGTAACCAAGTCCAAATACGGCAAAAAGGATAACAATTACTACCGAAAAAGTAAGATCACTAAAAACGTAGAAGGTAGCCCCAATATTTACACTGGCAAAATATTCCTTATGAAACAAACCATACATAAACACAAACGGGATAAGCACCCAGAATAATTTATAGGATTTTGATAATAGCTCTCTCATTCTATAGCATCGCCTCTAAGCGATCTGTACTTCTTTCGGGATTCGATAAAATAAATACTATCCTCAAAATTAAATAAAATCTTCTCGTAATATTGTCGGGCTTTCTCAGGCAGGTTTAGTTTATTAGTATACATCTGGGCCAGATTCCATGCGGCATTATCGGCCAATAAATCCTGCCCGTAGTTATCCAATATCGCCAAATAGTTTTTTTCGGCTAAAGGATACTGTTCTTCTAATTCGTATAGCTGCGCCTGTTTATATAGTGCTTCATCTTCAATTTTCTCACCTATATGGTCCTGTAATAATTGTGTCAACTCGGTAATTGCCTGTTTATTTTTCCCCTGATAGGCCAGTAAATCGGCATGTGCATACTTTTTAAGCGCTATCTGGGTAGAGTCCTCTAAAGTATTATCTTTAATCATCAGGCTAAGTTCCATCGCGTCATTTGCGATCAATTGAGAAGTTGATTTTTTAAGGACATCCAGCTGTGTTTGTGCCCATTCAAAATCCCCTTTATAATAGCTGGTTTTGGCAACCTTAAATTGTGCATCCTGAGCAATTTGATCGTTTTTCACCATTTTTTGCACCTGGGTGTAGGTAATAAGCGCTTCATTAAATTTTTCCTGTAACACCAAAACATCGGCAAGCGCCATTTTTATTCTGGCCTTCTCATAGTCATTTATCGCTTTAACGAGCAAATTTTTAAGAAGATTCTCGGCTTCAGTAACTTTCCCAGATTTAAAAGCTAAAAACTGACCAAAATCGATTTGTAGCGGAATGGTTTCTGGAGAATCTCCATATTCTTTGATAACACTGCGAAAATTTTCTTCAATTTCAGGATATGCTGAAGGTATTGCCGTGGCTACCTGCAAACTGATTTTCAACTGTTTTGCCCGTAGTTTTAAAGAAGCCGGGGCTTCTTCAATAATAAAATCGGTTACCGCTTTTGCAGCTTCCAGATCTCCTGACCTTTTCGCGGCATAAGCCAAGTTCATGATGCGATTTAAATTCGGCACTTCAGATCGCCGATAAATAGCTTTTTCCTGAATAAGCGCTTTATTGTATTCTTTTTGCTGTATATATAACCAGCTTAGCATCTCATTATAAAAAGGATCTGGATTGGTTTGCAGGCGTTTTAACAAGGTATTTCTAAGCAAGGTATTAGGTTCGGCCGAAGCATCTTTAGTAATAAATTCTCCAAACTCCCTATTAGCGTAAGGAAAATACTTCTCATCTTTAATGACTAAATCCAGGTAACTTTCAAACATTTGCTGAAGCTCCCCCTGCTCGCCGTAAAGCCTGGCCAGTTTTAATTCGAGGCCGGCATTAGGCATTAATTGATTGGCTTTTTTATAGGCGTTAGCCGCGTAATCCAGAAGAATGTAATTTTCAAATTTTAAGCCTATCCCAAAGGCTTGTCTTGGATCTTCTTCCAGTAAAGCCAAGGCCTTTTGATAGTATTGCTCTGCTTTTGCTTCGTTTCTTTGTAAAGCGAAATTATGACCTATATCAATTAATATGGTAGAATTTTTTGGAGAACTTTCTAATTGACGTAGAAGCATCTCTTCTGCCTTATCAAAGCGCTCTAACTGCTGTAAAGAACTAATCACTCCCTGAAAAGCACGCGGATTATTATTTTGTTGCTCCAGTGTTTTTTGATAATAGGATAGCGCCTTTTCGTATTCCCCTTTAGCAAAAAAGTTTTCTGCCAGTTGCAATGACTGTGCATCCACGACAACCGAACTAAGAAAAACTACTATGATTAAAATAAAAAAGCGCATAATGTAAATATAACAAAATGCGCTTCTTATTAGTGATTATTATCTTGTTAATCGATCATATCGAAACCTGTATAAGGTACCAGTACATCCGGAATTTTAATTCCGTTTTCTGTCTGATAATTTTCCAAGATTCCCGCTAATACACGGGGTAGCGCCAAAGCACTTCCGTTAAGAGTATGTACCAACTCTTTCTTCCCTTCTTTATTTTTATAACGTAATTTAAGGCGATTTGCCTGAAAAGTCTCAAAATTTGAAACCGAACTAATTTCTAACCATCGATCCTGGGCGGTAGAAAAAACTTCGAAATCGTAAGTTAAGGCAGAGGTAAAGCCCAAATCGCCGCCACATAGTCTTAAGATACGATAAGGTAGTTTTAGCTCCTTTAGTAATACTTTTACATGATCTACCATTCCCTCTAAAGCCGCATATGAATCTTCTGGTTTTTCGATTCTTACCAATTCTACTTTATCAAATTGATGCAGGCGGTTTAAACCACGTACATGAGCTCCATAGGAACCTGCTTCTCGCCTAAAACAAGGGGTGTACCCCGTACAGGCAATAGGAAAATCTTTATCTGTCAAAAGATTATCGCGGTACATATTGGTAATTGGCACCTCGGCGGTTGGGATCATATAAAGATCATCTGCAGTGATGTGATACATTTGCCCTTCTTTATCTGGCAATTGCCCTGTACCGTAACCTGATGCCTCATTTACCATTAAGGGCAACTGATATTCTGAATAGCCGGCTTCTACTGCTTTATCCAAGAAATAAGAAACTAAAGCACGCTGCAATCTGGCGCCTTTTCCTTTATAAATAGGAAAACCTGCCCCGGTTACTTTATTTCCCAGTTCAAAATCGATAATATCATATTTCTTTGCCAGTTCCCAGTGTGGTAATGATCCTTCCGCTAAAACAGGAACATCCCCTTCCTTATAAATCTCTTCATTATCATCTTCAGAAGTTCCGGCGGGAACAACTTCATTTGGCACGTTAGGAATGGTATACAGCAGTTTTTCTAAATCTGCGATAGTAGTGGCTAAAACCTCAGAATAATTCCTGGAATCTTCTTTTAATTTACCTGTTTTCTCTTTTAAAAGATTGGCTTTTTGATGTTCTCCGTTTTTAAACATCAATCCAATTTGCTTTGATAGTTTATTGGATTCGGCCAAAGTATCATCAAGTCTGGACTGAGTAGATCGACGGGTTTCGTCTAAACTCAATACCTCATCAAAAATAGATTCAGCATCAAAATTTCTCTTCTTTAACGCTTCGATATAAGCATCTTTATGCTCTCTGATGTTGTTAACTTGTAACATAAGGCCAATTAATTTTATTGCCGTTAATAATAATTTGAATCCGCAAATGTAATAAAAGCAGGACTATTTATTCTTCTAAATTAGAAGGCAAAATCCAATCATGATGAGCAAAATAATTCCATTGTTCGTTTGCAATATCAACCTGAGGATCGATTAATCTCTCGTAAGGTCTGCCATTAACCGAAACCTTTGCCTCCACAAAAACCTGAATATCTTTACCTTCTCTTGCATATTCCTGTTTTAATCGCTGTGCAAATTGCCAAATCACATCGGGTTTAGTACTTATTATCCTGCGTTGTTTGTTAGAGAGGTATTTGTTTTTTTGAACCATTATGGTATCTGTAGTTCCTTTCTCTACTACTTTAAAGGTAGATCTTCCGCTTTTGGTTCTTAACATCATACGCCAGCTTAAGCGGTGACCTTCCTCCGTCCACAGCACATTATCCTTAATCACCCAGTGTCTTAACGGTAGCGAAACCTGGATGATAAACCATACAATAATCGCAAATTTTAAGATTCTATCGTGATCCGGCACGACCACTTCTTCCCCATCGTAATACGGTTTTTTATTACGCAGTAAGTATTTGTTGACTTTTTGAGTAGGAAAAAAGAAGACACAAAACGCCAAAGACAAGTAAGGAAATATCCCGATATGAAAAACAAAACTATTAAATAGATGAAAAAATATCGCCAAAATAAAAAATGGAACCCGGGTTCGTCGCCACAACAACATAGGGACGATTAATAAATCGAAGATCAATCCAAAATAAGCGATCACCCATTTTATCCATGGTTGCTGAAGAAACTCGCCAACGAGCCAGTAATTTCGTTTTCCCCGCATTAACAGTTCGGGCACTGTGCCATCAAGCCAGTCCGGATACAGTTTTGCTATAGACGCATAACTATATACAATCCATAACTGAATCACTATAAAAAGCCACACCCAGCGCGGCATAGCGATAGCTCGTATAGCTTTATTTTTCCAGGCGTCATAAGACAATGCTTTATGTGCCGGTAAAAAAATCATAATAAAGCAAAGCAACATTAAAAGGTAATAGTGATTGTTATAAGACGATTTTTGCATTAAATAGACCGCTGCCCACATAAGTGTATAGCAAAACATCGAAAATCGATATTTAAAACCAATCATCACCAGGATCCCAAAAATTCCCATTACAGCATAATAATAATACATAAGGTCCCCGGGGAGCGGCTGTAAAAATTCGAATCCTATAAAGTTGAAGGTGAAATCTGGTTCTACAAGGGTTCTCCTCACCCAGCCCGTAAAAATCCCTCCAATAGCTTCAAGCGCAATTAACAATCCAAAAGCTATTCTAAAGAATATTAAAGCTGAATTATCTACACGCTTAAAAAGCCATCTATTCCACATAATTATCTTTTATATATTGTTTTGAAAAAGCCTCGTCCTGTTTCATGGCAAGTTTTAATTCTTCCACCGAATTGAATTTCTTTTCGTCCCTTATTCTAATTAAAAGGTCGATTTTTAAGCGTTTTCCATAAAGATCTTTATCCAGTTTAAAGAAAAAACTTTCGATCGTTCTTGACGTACCGCCTACGGTTGGGTTTGTCCCAATACTCATCATGCCAAAATAGGTTTCCCCTTCGATAACAGATCGCACTACATAAACGCCATTTTTAGGAATAAGCTTATAATCTTCAGCAATATTAATATTTGCCGTTGGATAATTAAATTCTTTTCCAAGCCCTCTTCCTTTAACCACTTCACCTTTTAAGGAAAATGGATGCCTTAAGTAATTATTAGCCTTTTCTACTCGCCCTTCTTCAAGTGCGGTTCTTATTTTAGTCGAACTTACAGCTACTTCTTCAATATCCTGACGGGTAATTTCTTCGACTTCAAAATCAAATTCTTCCCCAAACTTTTTAAGGTCATTGATATTCGCAGTACGATTTCTGCCGAAGCGATGATCATAACCAATAATTACCTTTTTGGCCCTTAATTTTTCTACCAGTATTTCTTTTACAAATTCCCTTGCGGTAAGTCGTGAAAATTGCATGGTAAATGGATGGATTACCAAATGATCAATACCAGATTGTTCCAGGATATCAGTACGTTCTTCTATGGTATTAATTAATTTAATTCCACTTTCTTTCTGCAAAACCATTCTTGGATGAGGAAAAAAAGTAAGTATCACCGATTCTAAATTATTAGCCCGGGCACTATCTACCAAACGTTTTATTATTTTTTGATGCCCTGCATGCACTCCGTCAAAAGTACCAATAGTTACTACTGTTGGTTTATCACTTTTAAATGCACTTGCTCCTTTGTGTATTTCCAAGGCTTTTTATTTTCCGTTAAATGAATTCATTGTATTAGAAACACCTGCGGTCGCGAAAGACTCAATCAATTCAGCCGAAATTTTAAGGCGTCCGGGAAGCTCTTTAAGTTCTTCCTCACTCCATTCCCCCAACACATAATCGATTTGCTGCCCTTTAGAAAACTCGGCACTTATACCAAATCTAAACCGGTTATATTTTGTGGTATTCAGCTGTGCCTGAATATCTTTTAATCCGTTATGCCCACCATCACTACCTTTTGTTTTAAGACGTAAAGTCCCAAAAGGCAGGTTAAGATCGTCTGTGACCACCAGTAAATTTTCTACAGCGATTTTTTCTTTCTGAAGCCAATAATTAACAGCCTTCCCACTAAGATTCATGTAAGTACTTGGTTTCAGCAATACAAAAGTTCTTCCCTTATATCGAAATTGAGCTATATCGCCCAGCTTTTGTGTAGTAAAAACAGCCTCTTGTTTCGCTGCTAATTCATCCAGAATTTTAAAACCAATATTATGGCGCGTATTTTCATATTTTGGACCAATATTCCCCAGGCCCGCGATTAAAAACTTTTTCATGGGATCAGTTACTTCTTCTGCAGTTTTCTTTGTTTTTAAAATTCTTCCGAAGAACGACAGCATTTTTTTATTTCTTTCGGTAAAGATAAAATTTTCACTGCGCTTTTAATAACAGTGATGCTAAAGTTCTTACAAAAAAATATCCCGTATCGTGTTGATACGGGATATGATATAAAAATAATACTTTTTAAAAGACTATTCTTTTACTGCTGCAACATCATCAGTTTCTGTAGATGGCACATCTTGTGGATCATCTTCATCCTCATCATCGTCATCAAGCGCAACGATATTACGAGAAGTTCTAACCTGACAAATTACAGTGTTATCTGGGTGCTGAATTTTGTAATCTTCGCTTTCTACAGCAGTTACATATAATTTCTGACCAATTTTAAGTTTTGTAACATCTGCCTCGATATAATCTGGAAGTACTCCTGGTAAACCACGTACTTTTAGACGACGTAGGTTATACCTTAATACACCACCATTTTTAACACCACGGGCAACACCTACAGTATGGATTGGAATTTCCATAGTGATTGGTTTGTTATCAAATATCTCATAGAAATCAACATGAAGAATATTATCAGTTACAGGGTGAAACTGAATATCCTGAAGAATCGCATTGTACTTTTCTCCACTCTTCAACTCGATTACTACTGTGTGTACATCAGGCGTGTACACTAAGTGCTGGAATGAAATTTCCTCGGTTGTAAAGTGTAATGGCTCTGCATCACCACCGTACAATACACAAGGAACCTGGCCAGCATTACGTAGCGCTTTAGTAGCTTTTTTACCTACGCTTTCTCTTTTAGATCCTTTGATCGTAATTGACTTCATTTCTTATTTATTTTTAAGGAGTGCAAAATTGCAACATTTTGCTGAAATATTAAAGCCTGATACTAAATTTTTTAGCAGAATAGCGTTACATTAAAAATTTAGAGCTGATGGAGCGGTTGCCATGTACCCGTTGCATAACATCTGCAAAAAGTTCGGCACAGCTTACGACCCTAATCTTATCACACTTTTGTCTAAGCGGAATAGAATCGGTCACAATAAGCTCCGAAAGTTTAGAATTCTCTACACGCTCGTATGCTCCACCTGAAAGTACCGGATGTGTACAAATAGCTCGTACGCTTTTTGCTCCACGTTCAATCATAAGATCGGCGGCTTTGGTTAAGGTGCCAGCAGTATCTACCATATCATCAACCAATACCACATTTTTACCGGTCACATCACCAATTAATTCCATATGCGAAATAACATTAGCTTTTTCTCTTTGCTTATAACAAATTACCACGTCACTTTCTAGTTCCTTTGAATACGCATAAGCTCGCTTAGAACCTCCCATATCTGGGGAAGCGATGGTTAAATCTTCTAGCTTAAGACTTCTTAAATAAGGCAAGAAAACAGTGGATGCAAATAAATGATCTACCGGCTTTTCAAAAAATCCCTGAATTTGATCGGCGTGCAAATCCATGGTTATGATCCGGGTTGCTCCGGCTGTTTCCAGAATACTGGCTATCATTTTTGCAGCAATAGGTACACGAGGTTTATCTTTCCTATCCTGTCTTGCCCAACCAAAATAAGGCATTACTGCAGTGATATGCCTTGCAGAAGCACGTTTCGCTGCATCGAGCATTAAAAGCATTTCCATCAGGTTATCTGCGCCCGGATTAGTTGAACCAATGATAAATAATCGTGCCCCACGTACAGATTCCTCGAACGATGGCTGATATTCACCGTCACTATAGGTAGAAGTGATTACATTACCAAGCTTGATACCGTACGAAGCAGCAATTTTCTCTGCAAGATCCCGGCTTTGGGTACAGCTAAAAATCTTAGCTTCGGTTAAAGAAGTGCTCATTGTTGTGTTATTTAGTTGTGTTGTTTAATTTTAATTTATAGGTGCGATGCAAATTTAGAAATTAATTCTTTGTTAAGAACTTCAAATACGAATTCTATTTGCAGCTTTGAAACAACACAACACTGATGAGTCATTTTAGAAATAACAACCGCGGCTTCCACTTTTTGCTCTTCTATTGCGACTGTTTTTAGAAGTAAACACACTAAAACTAATATTCAAAGAAATAACATCAATCTTTGCATCATCTAAAATAAACGATTGAAAGCCTCCATCGTAAGGCAGTAAAGGTCTTTGATATTCATCCGACTCTAAAGTATAATTGTACATCAAACTGGCCTCAAGTCGATCACTAATTTCATATTTAATGCCAAATGGAATATTGATGGCATTCATATTATCCCGTAAGTCCTCTTCTCTGGTATCAAAATCATTCCTAACAATAAATTGATAGGCCGGACCTGCTAATATGGAAAACTTATCAATGATTTCGTAACCAAACAACAATTCTAAATTAACTTTATCAAGGGTATAAATCGGATTTGTATTTGGAAAATCATACTTCCCCCTGGAGCGGTAAAAAAGAACCTGAGGCCGAATCAAAAATTTATTAAAATCTCTTTCATAGAATACTCCTGCCTGCCCGCCGATCACAGGATTTGGAAATAAACTCAGGTTTGGCGCTGCAACTAATTCTCCATTTTTAGATTGCCAAGGATAATTTACACCTACTGTCACTCCAAACTTGGATTCTTGTGCACATAGAAAAGAAGTATTAATAAAAATTAATATAAATAAAATACGTTTCATAAAGATAGCTTTGGGGGGCACAAATTATAAATTATTTAAACTTCAGGAATTTTTTAATTAATAAATGTTTCCTAATTATCATTATATTAACGCCTCATTTAAATAAAAATTTCATAACCAAAAGAAACTATAGATGATCTTTAGGATTTAAAGAAGCACCCCCCACCTCGATCAATTAAAACATATATGGCATTCCCTATCACTTCACTATGCCAATTATTGAAATCCACAAATAAGGATACCCCAGATTAACCTGTAGTTGTATTTTCGTGTAAAAAAAACCGCTACACGTTCTGTGCAGCGGTTTTATAGTTCTTATAAAACATCGTGGTAATTTCTCTTTTTCAGATATCCTCTTCTAATGATTTGCCTTTTGTCTCCGGGAAAAATTTTATTGCAAATATTAATTGCAATATCATAGTAAGTGCAAAAAAACCAAAAGCGTAGGTGATTCCGTTAGCCAGGCCTGCAACCACCGGGAATAACCAGGTTAAAGCAGCCGCCCAGCACCAGTGGATAAAAGTTCCAAAGGATTGTCCAGCAGCACGAACCTTATTAGGAAAGACCTCGGAGATAAAAACCCAAATTACGGCTCCTTGCGAGAATGCAAAACTAGCTATAAAAAATAGCACAGGGACGATGAGAAAGCTTACACCTAACTCTCGATTATTAAGTAAATAGGTCGTAGCCAATAAACTTAAAATCATTCCTACGGAGCCTATGATCATCAATTTGCGCCGCCCAACCTTATCTATCAATACCATGGCCCCGATGGTAAATAGCATATTCACAAAACCAACGGAGGCTGCTTGTAAAAATGCACTGTCTTTCGTAATTCCAGCCGCTTCAAATATTCTGGGGGCATAGTACATAATAGCATTGATCCCGGAAAACTGATTAAAGGTAGCCATAAGGAATACCAGAATTAATGGTTTTAAATATTTCCTTTGAAATAATTTTTCCTGCTCCTTCTTTTGCTCAAAGGACCCTTTAATGGTTTGCAGTCTTTCTTCCGGGTTTGCCTCTCCCAGTGCTTTCAAAATAACGAAACTTTCTTCGTATCTTTTTCGAAAAACAAGCCAGCGAGGACTTTTAGGAATTAAAAATACCAAACCGAAAAAAATAAACGCAGGAATGGCTTCTACTCCAAGCATCCAGCGCCAGGAGTCGCTGCTCATATTAATTTTCAAAAAGTAATTTGAAATAAAGGCTAACAGAATTCCAAAAACGATGCTGAATTGAAAAAGCCCCACTAACCTTCCACGATAATCAGAAGGTGAAATTTCAGAAATATACATGGGAGCGATTACAGATGATGCGCCAACTCCAAGGCCACCTAAAAATCTCCAAAAAAGAAAAAGATACCAATTATCCGTCAAACCACATCCTAAAGCAGATAATCCAAAAAAAAGTCCTATAATGGAAAGTGACTTCTTTCTCCCCAGGTGCTGTGCAGGAGAAAAAGCAAATATAGCTCCGATAATGGTTCCGATTAAGGCAATAGAATTGGTAAATCCATGGGCGAAATTATCGAGCAGATAAAACGCTTTCAGGCCTTGTTCTGCACCGGAAATTACTGCCGTATCAAATCCGAATAACAATCCTCCAAGGCTGGATACCACAGCCCCAATAAGTAATTTCCTTTTTAATTGCATAATAGAAAGATTATTACGGTTCTGCTGTGGCCATTCCTACCATACTATCTGCCGTCCCGTAATACAAATACCATTTCCCCTTAAAAAAGGTTAATCCTTCTACGAAGGTGGTTCCATCTTTATACTGTCCGGATTTTTCAAAAGGCAACTCTGGTTTGAGGTAGGGTTCATCCGAACGGTCGATCAACTTCCAAGGCTCATTGGCATCAAACAATGCTTGACCACTGGTATAGACACGATTGCCCAGCTCTTCCACACCAATATTTTTCGAATTACCTGCATTATAAAGTACTACAATACCATTTTCTGTTAAGACAGGTGGCGGTCCGGCCTCCACGAGCCAGGAATCAAAATATCCGGGACGCGGATTTAAAACAGGAGCAAGATTTCCGGCATAGTCTTCTACAGGTTCCCAATTGATAAGGTCCGTAGAAGTTGCAAGCCAAATATGAGGCACCCCATAATACATATAATACTTGCCCTTTATCTTTGCCGCAACCAGTTTCCCGCCCTTTAATTGAGTAACTATTGCTCCGGACTTGGTCTCCTTATCGTGATATTTACCATTCTTAAAATCTTGGAAAACAGGTCCGTGTTTGGTCCAGTTTTTCAAATCTTTCGAGGTGGCCAAAGCCAGCCTCGGGGTTTTTCTATTCCACTGGGTATAGGTCAGAACGTAAGTTCCGTCTTCACTCTCTACAATCCTGGGATCTTCGGTACCTCCGGTCCATTCAAATTCTTTCTGGTCATCGTTATCAGGATAAAAAATAGGCTCATCTGCTCTTTTATAGATGCTTCCATCTTCTGAAGTGGCCAATCCTATTCTAGAGGTATGTCCTCCAATGGTATCGGTATGTCGGTCCTGCTCCGCCCTGTACAAAACATTTATTTTTCCATCTTTTACAATGGCAGCAGGATTGAAAGTAGCCATAGACTGCCAGACTACTTCTTGCCCGCTCATCGGGTCATTAAAAGTAGCCATAGTATCCCGTTGTATGATGGGCTGCGCATTTTGTGGACGCTCAAAAGGTCCTATCATCCATGACGCTTCGGCAGTGCTTACTTTGTTACGCTCTTTAACGGATTCACCTTTTTTAGTATCCGTATGACATGCGGTGGCTATACCTATTAGGCATAGCGCCATATACTTTAATTTAAAATTTATCATTGATTACACATTTTTTATTGATTAGTATCCGGGATTTTGTTCTATCTGTCCTCCAGAACGATCTATTTCTCCTTGTGGAATAGGATAAAGGCTGTTATAACTTTGGTAATTTTTTCCCAGGTTGGTCAATACATCCTCCGCAATACCCCAACGTTTTAGATCATTAAATCTTTGTGATTCAAAGCCCAACTCCACCCGTCTTTCATGACGCAAAATCTGTAGAGCTTCGGCCTTGGAAACCCCTGTGCCGGCATAATTAGGCAATGCATTGGAAGGGGTAGCGCTGCCATCAATCTTTGGAGTATTACGTGCTCGGGTACGAATCTGATCGATAATTGCCAAACCTTTCTCTATCTCTCCGTTCTCAATGAATGCTTCGGCTTTCCACAGCAGCACGTCAGCATAACGGATATATACTTTATTTCCCGGAGAATCTTCATTGCCCTTATATCTTCCATCGGTAGTCCCCAGTAGTTTATGTTGTTGTTGCTGGGCTACCTGAACCGTATATTCCAGTCTTGGATCATTTTCTTCAAATGCATCTAAAAAGTTCTGGGTTGGTGCCAAAAACCCCCAGCCCATTAATGCTGAAAGACCATTCCCTTTTGAGGGGGTGAGTCCTGAAACATGATCATATGAGAAAATTACTTCATTTTCCTGGTACTCTTTGTTTACATCGAAAGGATCAAAATAATTATTATCCAGAGAATAAAAGTTATACCCCTGCAATTGATTCACTTTATTAATCACTTCATTCCAATTTTGCTGAAACAAATTCACCTTTGCCTGCATGGCAATTGCCGCTCCGATAGAAACCCTCCACGGTTCAGCATTGCTGGAATATTTTTGTTCGGCCAGTAAGGAAACCGATTCCTGAAGATCTGCAGTTATTTGAGCCCAAATCTCCTGTTGCGTACTGCGTTTGGCTACCTGGTAAGCATCTGAAAAATCCTGTAAAGGCTCTGTAAGCAAAGGCACACCTCCAAAATTGTTGACCAGGTCAAAATAATAGAAGGCTCTCAAGAAATATACTTCTCCCAACAAGCGATCTTTTGTAGCTCCATCCATATCAACGGAAGACATGACCTCTGAGTTATTAAGCGTAGTTATTGCCTGATTTGCGCGTGAGATCCCTTCATAATCATAACTCCAGATTCCATTGAAACCGGGATTCATAGAAGTAAAATTAAATGCCGCAACTTCATCCATCCATGCCTGGTCACCATCAGGATTCCATTTCTTTTGCATATCGCCCGAAGCGATATCCTGAAGTAAGAAATCATTTCTGGTAATGGTCCCCTGATCCCAATTCCATTGTCCAATAACATTGAGAGTTCTGGAGAGTAATTGATAAGTTGAGTTAACCGAGGAGATAATAGAAGCAGCGGTTGGCTCGGTGTCTATTCGATCCTTGGTAATTAAACCGATAGGATCTTCATCCAGGTAGGAATCACAGCCTGAAAACGCTATAAAACATACCACTGTAAGAAATTTTAATATTGATTTTTTCATAATTGAAATCTTTAGACATTTAGAAGTTTGCATGAACTCCAAACAATATGGTTAATGATTGCGGATATGTTCCGAAATCGATTAAATCGGTAGATTCAGGATCTAAACCGGAATAATCGGTAAAAGTAAGTAAGTTCTGACCGGAGGTATATATTCTGAAATTCCCCACTTTTTCCACATCAAAAGTATATCCCAGCTCTACATTCTTAAGTCTTAGATAGGAAGCATCCTCCACAAAGATATCAGAGACTCTACTGCTTCCATTATCGGTAAAACTTACTCTGGGTATTGTATTGGTTGAACCTTCCCCATCCCAGGCGCCCAGTACACGATCCGTATAATTGAATGGCCTGGTATCATAATCGATAATTTTCTTTAAATCATTATAGCGGTCAACACCCTCAACCCCCTGAAAAAGAAAATTAAAATCAAAACTCATGTAATTCATGGAAACATTCAGACCATACGATAATTTTGGATTTGGATTTCCTATAAAATCACGATCATTGTCATTTATTACTCCGTTTCCATCTAAATCTTTAAATTTAATATCCCCCGGTTGTTGTGGCGGATTATTAGTTCCATATAGATGTTCAGAAACTTCCGTCTGATTTTGGTAAATCCCCTCTTGAACAAAACCATAATATGCATTTAGCGGATGGCCCTCCTGGGTTCTGGTGACATTCCCTGTAAGATAAGGTAAGTTAGGGTGCAAGGAATTCACCACATTCTTTAGTGTGGACAAATTCCCACTAATTTGAAATTTTAAAGGATTCTCATAATTCCTGTAAGATAATCCAAATTCCAGCCCGGAATTCTGCACCTCGCCTGAATTAAGATAAGTGGCCGAAACATCACCTACAAACTTGGGGAGAGAAATTGGAAGGAGTATATCCGAAGTAGTTTTCTCGAAATAATCAATACTTCCAGAGAGTTTGTTACTATACAATCCAAAATCGATCCCTATGTTCACTTGTGCTGTAGTTTCCCACTTTAAATCAGGATTCCCGTAACGACTAATCAGGTAACGATCGGCATCTCTTCGGTATAAGGTTAAATAGGCGTAATTGGGTATCTCCTGATTTCCAAGCTGCCCCCAACTGGCTCGCAACTTCAGTTGGTTCAACCAATCTAAATTATCCATAAAGTTTTCCTTCGAAATAGTCCAACCCGCTGAAATCGAAGGGAAGTATCCCCAGCGATTATCTTTTGAAAACCTCGAAGAAGCATCGGCTCGAAGATTAGCAGTGATTAAATATTTATCCTGGTAGGAATAGGTAGCAGAACCAAAATAGGAGAATAACGCCCATTCTTCGGCCAGCCCCCCATTCCATATGTCCCGATCGGTCCCACCAAAGTCGAGATATCTGAAATTAGGTTCGGTATAATCAAATCGTTGTCTTGAAGCATTTATTCCGGAAGAATTATTTTTTATAAATTCAATTCCAGCCAGTGCATTTATATCATGGTCTCCAATTTCTTTATTGTACATAAAGCTATTATTCCATGTAAAGGTCATGTCTTCATACCTGGATTCAGATAGATTGGTAGGACGATTTTGGCGTCCCAGACCGCTATCAATTTCTGCCCCCTGACCATCGTCATCTCCATAATTAGGATTAAAAGCCTTTTGATGACCAAAGTTTATATCTGCTCCGAAATTTGTTTTGAATTTCAAGGAGTTATCTGACAGGATCTGATATTCAGCGAATAAATTTCCAAACGTTTTAAAAGTTCTAGTCGTGTTATCGGTAAAATAGGCAAGCGCTATAGGGTTTTGAGAATATTCATATTTATTGCTTTCAAAATTATCAGGATCAACATAAAAAGGCAAGTCTGTAAAAGGGTCTTCTTCTGAATATGTAGGATCTGAAGGATTTTTATAAACCGGTATAATGGGAGGGCGCAGAAAAGCATGACGTATGATTCCTGGTGCATCCCCTTTCGAAGAAATTTTATCCTGCTGTTCATATGATATTTGAACATTCGCCCCCACTTTAATGCGATTGGTGACATTGGAATTTATATTGCTACGCAGGTTTAGACGGTTAAATTTATCATTGTCGTAGACTACAATTCCGTCTTGCCCGTAATATCCAGCACTTAAGAAGAAATTTGTTTTTTCATTACCTCCGGATGTGGAGAGTTGTACACTATTTGTTTTTCCCAATTCAAATAGTTCATCTAAATAGTCTACGTCAGCGAAATCGGATCTACCAGCATCGGCGAGATAGGGATTGGTTCCGGAATAGCCCGCATTATTCCAGGCAGTGGTCACGGTATTTAGGTATTGATCCGCATTAAGCATATTAGGCAAATTGGTGACTTTTTGCAAGCCTCCGAAATAATCTATTTGAAAACCGCTGCGATCAGAACCACTTTTGGTTTCTATAACAATAACTCCACCAGCAGCCCTTGAACCGTAAATGGAGGCAGCTGCCGCATCTTTTAAGACCGACATAGACTTTATATCGGAAGGATTTAGGAAAGAGATTTCTCTACTGGGAACACCGTCAATAATATATAAGGGATTATTATTGCCTATCGTTCCGTTACCCCGTATTCGGACTTCCACTTCTTCGCCCGGGGCACCCGTACTTTGAGTAATATTTACTCCCGCAACCTGCCCCTGTAATGCCTGAGTTACGCCCGGAACTCTGCGGGATTCTAATTGTTTGACATTAACAGATGATACGGCCCCAGTGATGGTTGACTCTTTTTGGGATTGATAACCTACTATAACCAGTTCATCGAGCTGCTCTGTACTTTCCTGCAGTACCACTTCTACGTTATTTTCACCATTCCACGGTATCTCCCTAGTCACATAGCCTAAATAAGAGAATACAAGAGTTACATCTTGACTAGAAACATCGATTTCGTATTTCCCGTCAAAGTCTGAAACGGTACCATTTTCAGTACCTTTTTCACTGATAGAAACCCCAGGCAATGGACCACGAGCATCTTTTACAGTACCTGTAATTGTTTGTGAGTAAGCTATACTTCCCGCACAGATCGCCCATACGAATAAGAGGCAGGAAACGCTTTTTTGTGTTATCATAATTAAGTATTCAAAGATTAATATAAGAACTGCGATTATTATCCGAATTCGCTCTCGGAATCTATTTCCTTTGATTCAATTCCTTCTGAGGAATTAAAACCTAATAGTACTCATGTTAGGCCTATAAAAATGCTCCCATAGAAATGACCATCTCATAAGTTTCCAATTGTAATTTTATCATTTTGGCATCTACAACGATATAGTAAAACGTTTTACATGATGAATTTAAAAAATACAGTACTAATATAATCAAATTTAGTAAAACGTTTTACATATTATTAATTTGTAAGGATAATTTTAAAATTTCACACCCTACAAAAAGCTATTTTTTATCGTAAATAGTTAATTTACAGGAATCTCTGGTGATTAAATTTCCGGGAAGAATTTTTTGAAAAATTTCGTTTTTATCGTTTTTCGCCCTTAGAAGTTCGAGTGTACCCTTGATTAACTCGGTTGCCATGGCAGGTACAGGTTGTGATAAAACACTAATGGAAGGGGTGTGTAGTTCAAATAAATCTCTGTCGTCAAATGTGATTACAGCTAACTCATCAGGTATATTCTTATGTAATTCTTTTAATCCTTTTAGTCCATTAATAGCTAAACCATTGGTGGCAAACAGGATACCATCGACAGCTGTATGTTTATTGATGAATTTTTCAAATTGGATACGACCTGCTTTTGTTTTAACATCTTTAAATGGAAGAAGCAATGAAATTGGCTGGGATTGGTGATCTTTGATGGCGTCTTTGTACCCTTCAAGCCGCTCACTCATACAGCTGAAATCTGATTTCAATCCTACGTAAGCAATATTTTTGCATCCTGATGAAATTAACTTGTTAACTGCCATTTTAGCTCCATTAAAATTATCAAGTATTACATAATTATGCTCTGTAGAAGTATAACGGCGGTCAAAAAGCATGATAACCTCATTTTTTTGAGTAATTAATTCCTGTATTTCTTTTTCGAAATTTTCGGGAGGAGTAATTATAAAAGCATCGACCTGTCTATTTTGAAATAAAGAAATGAGTTCAGCGGCTCTATCCTTATTGTTTTCGGTACTACAGTAAATGATCTTATATCCATTTTTATAGGCAATTTCTTCCATTTCCTTGGCTACAGCTGAAAAAAAGGGGTCAGAAATATCCTCTGCCATAAATACTATAGTTTTGGTTTTCCCCGTTCGGAGGGTCTGAGCAGAAGTATTTGGCTCATAGCCAACTTTCTCAATGTAATCTTCAACCTTTTTTATTACTTCATCACTAATTCGGTTCTTGGCTTTTTTGTTAATAATAAAAGAGATTGTAGTAATTGAGATCCCCAACTCTTTTGAAATATCTTTAATGGATACTCTTTGCTTCTTTTTCATTTTTTGATGATAAGTAATAGGATTCCCAGCTTCGAAAAGTAAGTAAATTTACGAAAGATAAATGCAATATAAAACGTTTTACTAAAAAAGAACTCATTACAGTCTGAATGAGAAAATGAACTCAAATAGATAAGCAGAAAAGCATTTAAGTAGACATTATGGGGTGCATGGCTCTATTTATATAGCACCAGTACATTAGGAAACCTATTACCTAAAAAAGATAATTATGAAATACTCATGTTTTAAGAGCCGCAAAGAACAATGAGTTTTTTGTTTAACTATATAGTAAGGATATAAACTCTTATCGATTATAAAAGCCATTGACTACGAGCAGTTTTTTTGCGTTGGATGCGAAATACATTTATTGTTGCTACGGTTAGAAACAGCAGCAAAATTCGCTGAATGGAGAGCAAGTAAGAAAAACCGAGAGCTCCGGAAGCTGACAGTAAACACCTATAGCTACGGTTTAAATTGTCGAAGTCAGTTTATAAAATCAGCCCTTATACAGTTAATTCATGTATCCTTACTAAGGGTTAAAACATTTTAAATTTATTGGGTTAAATCGGAAAAGCTATTACATACAAGTGGCTTTTTTCGTGTAATAAATGGAAATACGATAGATAAATCCTTATCGTTGAGTACACTCTAATTTTGATGTATTAAACTTTTTTACCTTTTGAGAGCCATCGGTTTTGCGGTGGCTTTTTTTATATTAATTTATATCACAGTATAAAAAATATATAACAATATTGTTACATAACTAAAATGTTATATCTTTGTATTATGAAGTCTAGTTCTTTGATAAGGCTGGTTGAAAGCGATGGTTGGTACAAAGTTCGAACAAAAGGAAGTCACCATCATTTCAAGCATCCTTCAAAAAGGGGGATCGTTACAATACCACATCCAAAAAAAGATGTACCTATAGGAACGGTAAAGTCGATTTTAAAACAGGCGGGGTTGGACTAACCACCCTCCCCCGTCTTTTCTATCAAAGAATAGCAGATAGATCGTACAAAAACAAAACAATGGCACAAGAAGTAATTCGAGTTTTCGTCGAGAAGGCAGACGACGGAACTTATTGGGGTAGTACCCAAAATCTCCCTGGAGGAGTAACTGCTTACGGAAATTCTTTAGAAGAGTTAAAAGAAAGTTTTACTTCAGCATTTAATGATTATTTAGAGATAGCTGAAGATTTAGATGAAGATTGGATCGATGAAGTAAAATCGATAGAACGTGTAGAATATGTAATGAACATCCCTTCATTATTTAAGTTATTACCTGAATTAAAAATATCATCCATAGCCAAAAAGGCAGGAATAAATGAATCTTTGATGCGTCAATATGCTTCTGGTAAAGCTAATGCTTCAGAAGAGAGAGCAAAGATTATAGAAAACGCTATTCACGAATTAGGACAAGAATTAATATCAGTTTCGCTTTAACCCCTTAAAACAGGACTTCATTTGAAAGACGCTTTAATCGGCGTCTTTTTTATTTCATTTTTCTAATGATCGAATAAATAGATCTTTCACTTAAATTGAATTTTTCAGCAGTGTTGGTTAGAACTTGCACTTTCTTTTGGAGTTTGGAATCTGTGATAGCCTTAATTAAACTTCCATTTGTGTTTGCTTACCCAATGGTTCGCTCTCATAATTTTAGTCACTCTACATCTGGATATACAGTAACCTTCACGTTTAAGTTTTTCTGCTATTCGTGTAGCGCCATAACGCTGTTTACTCAGGTCAAGTTCCTTTTTTATTAAATCTGTAAGGCTATGTTCCAATGCTCGCTTTGAAGGGCCAGCTGTGTACCACCTATAAAAACTACTCCTACTTATTTTAAAAACCTGCACAGCCTCTCTATCGGATATAAATCCATAGATTTCCCATCACTCTTGGAGAAGATGTGCACGGCCTTTTTTAATATTTCAAGTTCAAGTTCCTTTTCTTTAAGAGCATTGCGAATTCTTTCAAGCGCTAAAGTATGATCGGTTATTGGTTTTTCAGGCTTAGGCAATGTAGCTGTTTTAGCTGCCTTGCGCCATTTGTAGATCCTTTGGACTTCTATGCCTAGTTCATCTGCTAATTCTTTTATATTCTCGCGCTGGTAACTTAAACGAACTGCTTGCTCCTTTAATTCCGGATTGTAATATGGTTTTTTCATGGTTCTAAGATATTTGTTTAGTAAAAAACGGTCTTAAATTTTGTGTCCGAATAAAAGTAGTAACTCCAGGAGGGACATAGAGTAATAAAAACCAAAGGCGCTATCAAAAGCATTATTCGGCCAATGGTAAAATGGAGGTTAAATTTGATTCCCAATCGAACAAAACCACCTTTGTGACCTATATTGGTGGTGATGCCTATTCCGCCCCTTTAATATTCCATGAAGAAAAAGGAAGCAGTACGGTCTCCAATTATTTTTACCTGCACAGGGATTATCTGGGAAGTATCTTATCGATCACCGATAGCAATGGTAATTTTAAGAAAAAGCGACATTTTGATGCCTGGGGAAAAATTGTAAAACTTACTGATGGCAATAACAACAACCTTACCAGTTTTAACATATAGGACCGGGGGTATACCGGACACGAGCACTTAATGTGGGTAGGGATCATTCATATGAACGGGCGTTTATATGATGCCATGCTCCACCGGTTCTTAAGTCCCGATAATTATGTGCAGGATCCATCCAATCCCCTAAATTTTAACCGATATTCCTATGTACTTAATAATCCTCTAATCTATATAGATGTAAATGGTGAATTCTGGCATATAGTAATCGGAGCAGTCGTTGGTGGATTAGTTAATCTGGCTGTGAAAGCCGTTCAAGGGAAAATTCATAATTGGAAAGATGGTTTTGTAGCATTTGGTATAGGTACTGCAGCAGGAGCTATTGGAGCGACAACTGGTGGAGGTGCTTTTACAATGGCAGGAGGTGCTGCAGGAGGAGTGTGGGAGGATTTTTAGCTGGAGGCCTTGCTGGTACGGCTTTTGCTTCTCCAGTCCAAAATTTAGGAAATCACTTATATTTTGGTGATCCATTAATGACTCCAAAGCAGTATATTACGGGCATAGCAATCGGTGGTGTTACTGGGGGAATAGTGAATGGAGGAATAGCTGCTCTGAACGGTCGTAATTTTTAGAATGGAGATGTATTAGGAAGACCTCAAATAGCTCCTGTACCATCTTTAAAACCTTATGATAAAGGTCAAGAAGGCTTGAAACTTAATAATATTAAACAAAATACTGAACATATTGAATCACTAAATAAAACAGCAAATTACCGAATCCCAGATGAAATGATAGTTGATGAGTTTGATGTTGTGCAACAAATTGGAGAGGTAAAACATTATGCTCTAAACCGAACTGTTAGCTATACAAAACAATTACAAGATTTTATTACGTATGCAAACCAACATCAAATTAAATTTAATTTATATGTTCCGAATGGCGTAAATATATCTAAGCCACTGCAAGAAGCAATTAATAGTTCTTCTTTATTGAAAATCGTTAGATACACTAGGTAAACTTATTGAATATGAATATGAGCGAAAAAAATGAATCAACCTCGACATTTAAAAATTTTAAGGCAATGTATGAGGAATTAAGTCGAGCAGGCTATCCTGATATTAAGAAATATGGGAATAATAATGATTACATAAAAGTTTTAAAAAATGGAAATTATGACTTAGAAACATATATTGAAATTATAAAAAAATGGCTACCTAAAATAGAATATAAAACAGGTGGTCTATTATTGATTGCTAAGACTGATATTAAATATGATGGTAGCATTATAATTCCAATATTTAACGAAGCTGATACAGCGGATCGTTGGCGAATTTGTTCAGCGATTGTTAAAAACCCACCTTTGAATATTAACGATTGGGTTAAATCTATATATTTATCCAAAACCTATAGCTACTCCGAAATAGGAATTCTTCCGCTAGCAATAATAAAAATGTTTCCAAAAGATCAAGCTAGAGAAATTTTGAGAGAAGGTTTTGATCATAATTATAGAGTAACTCCAGAAGCATTGGGTAAAATTGGAGAATTAGAGGATATTCCATTTTTAGAAAATAAGTTGAACCGCCACTATGATGCTACTCATGTACATCGGGATATCAATAAAGCTATTAGTAAAATAAAAAAAAGAGGCAATGGATCTGTAAAATAAACTTTGTTCAATTCCTCTGGGGCTAGCCCCAGAGGAATTAGATTTATAACTAACGATATTGACCATAAATTGTGGAAAAGAGTACAATTTTATCATATAGCATTCCATTCCTTCTCAATTTTTCATGTAGACAGGTAGATGAGCTTGGCTAGTAATTCATCATTAGTAAAAGAAAGTTTATGGCATGTGGCGGATACCGCCCCTCTACAATAGCCTTACAGATAATTACTAGTTTCTATTAATCTTTGCTCAGCATCAAATCATACCTTTTTAAATCAAAAAATATAATTTTATAAAATATAAGGAAATGTTGTACCTATGTTATACCTGAAAATAAAAAAGCTGAGACATTTATCTCAGCTTTCCCTTGTACCTTGGGTGGGAATCGAACCCACACTTCCGAAGAAACTGGATTTTGAATTTTATTCCTACCCTATACTAAAACCTAACCCTTTAATTTTCAGATTATTTTTTTTTACCTTTCACACTAAAATCATCTTTATAGGCTCCGCTATAGGCTTGCAAAAAATCAAAAAAACTTTCCTTCATAATTTCTTTTAGCGTCGCAATATAAACCTCTAAAGCTATTCTATAAAGGGGAAATTTCCCCTAACTTAATTTGTTAAAATTATCTAAATTTAAATTTTAACTTTTAAAAACTTAATTATGAATAGTCACTACACACCAATTTTGAAAGCAAAATCTGGAGAATTTAAAGCCTTAAAAAAGCTTAAGATTGAAACAAGAGAGAATCTCACTCCACTTTTCGAAATCCCACCAATAACTTATGATTATGTCAACGAGAAACCTTCGAAAACGATTGAGAAACACCTACAGACTATAATTAACGGCATATCTGGTACAGGAAGAAGGCAATTCCCATGTTATATTGATGTTGAATTGTTAGATGAAATTAAAATAAGAAATAAATACATTTTACTCTCTCTTTTAGAAAACTTGAGAGAGAAAAGAGAATTTGGAATACCGGTTATCAGGCTAAAATTTGACAATGATTATTTAAACGAATTAAAACATGAAATTCAAAATAATTCTAAAAGAATTTGCGTAAGACTTACACAAGATGACTTTGAGGATTTTGATTTACAAGTAGAAATAGAAAGAATAATCGAAGTTTTGGAAATAAATCTAAATCAAATTGATATCGTATTAGATTTTGGATTCCTCCGTAACGAACAAGAATCTATGCTAAGTCAATTTTCAAAGTTAATGGTTAATTCGCTTCCGTTTCTGAATGATTATAATAAAATTATACTTTCTCTAACAGCATTTCCCGAAAATCTTTCCGGGATAAGTGGAGATTCTATGGAAAAAATACCTAGATCTGAATTTAAAATCTGGAAGAATATAATTGCATCAAAGATAAAACGTAAACCAGAATTTGGAGACTATGCCATTGCTAATCCAGAATTGTTTGAAATGGATCCTAGAACGATAAGAATGAGTGTAAACCTTAGATACACCATAGCTAATGATTGGTTAATTTTAAAAGGAAGAGATGCTAAGAGATTTGGATATGATCAATTCTACGGTCTATGCGATCAACTAGTTAATCATTCCGGAGAATTTTATGGAGAAGACTTCAGCTGGGGAGATAATGAAATATTAGAAAAATCTCGTCAAATAGGAGGTACTGGTAATGCTACGACCTGGCGACAAATTGGCACTAACCACCACTTAGAACTAGTTGTTGATCAGTTGTCCTCCATCCCTTTCGATTCTTAAGATAAGATCTAACCTCAGAGTTTAATTCTTCAAGGGAAAGAACCTCAGTTAACCTTTGCCATAATGCACGTCTCGGTTTACTTTTGTATCCCCTATCTTTCCCTAATCTTTCTAGGATCTCTAAGGTCTCATTTTTCCATAATAGTTGAGCCAACGATATTGCTTCAATCTTTGGATTTAACTTGCAGTGCCTAACACTCTTTATGGACAAGCTATTTCCCTTCTGATTCTTAGCCTCCATAATACCCCAAAACTCAGGAACCATTTCTTTCACTTCCTCCAAGTGATTTCTCCCAACTACTATAGTAACATAATCGAAAACCTTATTATAATATTGGATTTGTAAAGGTAACCGCTTTAAATTATCTTTTTCACTTTTGATCTCCCATCCCCACAAGTGACCATTCACAACAGCAATATCTATTTTAGAAGATCCTTGACAAATACCTAGTTCATCAATTATAACTGAATCAGGATCATGCTTATAAAAGCTGGAAAGGTAATTAGAATGTAACTCTAATCTAATATCTATATCCTTCATTTTTAAATATTATCAAGATTACATTTTAGAGCTTTTTTCCAAAAGCTCTTGATTTAAAGTAAGTACTTCGACTCCTTTAACGAAAAAATCACCATCATCTGTTACGATTATATAATTATTCTTTTTTGCTAAGTAAAAAAGAAAACTATCGTTGAAATCTAAGCCAAAATCAAATTTAGAAAGAACATGCTTATATTTTATATTTTTACCAAACTCATCATTTTTAAGCTCTACACTCTCTAAGTACGTCTTAAATTCATCAGCGATTAGCATACAACCAGAACGATACTCTTTAGAAGGTCGAAATTGCTCTTTATAGAATCTACTAGCTAATGGTTCTTTTGCACCAATTCTCTCAATAAATTTCTTTAAATAAACTTCTCTTAATAATCTATTCATTACTTCAGAAACCACTAAGGCGGGTAAAATTATATTAGCCCCCTTGCAGTCCACAAGATCAAAAAAGAATTCTCTGTATAAATTAGCTTTCTTTCTATTCTTATTGCTGGATCTAATTACGTTAATCCAAATATTTGCATCAAGTAGAAATTTTTTTTTCGGAGGATCCGTAAGATCATAATCTGTAAGCCTGGCTATACTATAATCACTCATTTAATGAGTTTGAGCATTTTCCAACCATTCGTCATATTTATCTCCCATCTTTACGTTATCTAAAACATCGTTTACCTTTGTCTCAAATATTGGCTGATCGATAGGATAAATAAATTTTACATTAGACTCTTTATCAGGGAACATCATAACGAATTTACCTATAGATTCGTTTAAAAAGGCAGAAGAAAGTAACTCTATACCTTCAAATGAAATTTCTATTTCATTAGAACCCTGAGCAGCCTCATTTAAACTACTAAAAAAGCTTTTACCCTGTTTAGGGTTCGTAGCCAAAGATGATCCTAAAATTTTTTTTAATTCCATTTTCATAGTCTTAAATATAAATATAAAACCTTTTAAAAACAAATTCGATGCAAAAAGGCGTGCAAATTTAGCGTATTTTATCTGAGAAAAGCAAATTAATCACAGAGCCGGCAAATTCACATCCCAGAGACATGGTAAAACCAGGCATAGACTCAGAGTTCCAAAACTTATCACCACTTACAATTTGCATATAGCTATTATTAGCTTCACAGTATTTTAGCAAATTATGTAAACCAAGACCACCAGGCACATCTTTTTTTGTGGTATTTCCACTTTCCAAAGCCCAAATAATTGCAGAACCATGATCTGTTATCTTGGACTCCTTTTCTCTAATTGCAGGTAAAAACCCTACTCCAATATCTACTATCGAAAAATTAAGTAAATTCTTCTTAGGAAAATATTGTCCACAAACAAAAAATGGATCATTTGTCCGCGAATGCTGTATAATATTACTTGATATTTCTGTAAGCTCTTGAGCAATGCCTAATTTTACTTTTCTTGAAAAATTTGGCATCCCTCTATGACCCAAAACATCATTAGTAATATAACTTACAAACTCTTCATCGTTATCTGCATTTGGCTGAAATGATTTAAGTTGAATTGTGGACTCTCTCTCATCTACGGCCTCTCCTTCAATAAACAAACCATTTCTAAAAAGCACACTGTACTCTTTTTGCAAATACTCGAAATCAAGTGCAAATTTCAGCCCATTATCCTTATTCAACTTATACAATATTGCATATAAAACACAGGAAAGATTCGCATCGAAGAATCCCATTTTATACATGTCGATCTCTATGACCTGGTTTTTATAGCCAACGGCTTTATTGTAAAATTGAAATAACTTCTTAATCCCTCTTGAATCTGTATTGAGGTTACCTTCTATATCGATTTTAGTTATTATTCTATTGTTCTGCAAAAGGTTATAACTTAAGATTGATAAACAAAGATATTATTTTTTCAAATTCAAAAAACTTCTAACGCCCGTGACTATAAAAAGATTAATCAAAAAAAATAAAAAAGTAATATCAAAAGCCACATAATTAAACTCTCATTCAATTTATTTTATGATCATTAACTTGCTATAAATACCTGAGCCAATCATAATCGATTAAGTGTTCTAAATTATTGGTTTCTGTTTTATCTGGATTCGATCTCAAATATTTACCAGAATCACCATTGACTACTTTTACCTCTTCTCCAATTTTCCATCCACACAAATTATAATTCAAAATCCAGGTAAATGCAGAATTATTAGGATTCTCTAATAATTGGATGGCATACCTTTTATCAACTTTTTTAGCAAAGCTTACTGAATCATTAGATTTCTCATGAAAAGCATAATGAGTAATAACACCATTCTTGCTCCAGTAACATTTGATAAGATCGCTGATAAGCCTTCGCTACTTCTTCACGCTCTGCAACGGTTTTCTTTTGATTTATGCCGCGATAGTACTTGCATTTAATATTCATCTTCCCGGTTTCGGGATCTCGCCAATAAAAATATGCATACCATTTATCGCCAGGAGCAACACTTTTTCGCCCCTTCTTTTTTGGAATGTAAATTTTTACTTCGGAATATTTCCTCTTACTCATATCGACGATTTCGAACGAAATAGGCTCCTTTGTAGGCTCCTTTGTAGGCTCCTTTGTGATATTCACCTCAATTTTCATACAAGTAATATTGAGGGCTAAAAACAACAAAACCCCTGTAATTGCAGGGGTTTTGCTCTCTAGTACCTTGGGTGGGAATCGAACCCACACTCTCGAAAGAACTGGATTTTGAATCCAGCGCGTCTACCAATTCCGCCACCAAGGCAATTGGACGGCAAAATTAAAAAATTATTTGACATCAACTGCTTTTTTTTTACAAAAATCAGATTTCAGTTGACATATTCTTCTTACTAAATTTAAACGCATTAAGCATTAAAGAAAATTATCTCTCTACATTTAAAGCAAATTAAGAACTTCGGAAAAAGCTTTCGAGATTTGAATCAAAAAATCTTCGTTAGTATTCTTGATTTAAAAAAGAGATCATTACCCCTAAAGGATTAAAAATCCACCTCGGGATAGAGGTGGATTTAAGAAACAAAAGGAATGAACAGGTTTACAAAACCTGTCTCGTTATTTTCTTAAAGAGAAACTCTTTAAGCTAACATAAATTTGGATGTATTTCACCAAACCTGAATCAATCTCAAAAGAACAGAAAAAACCTTAGAAAACTGTTAGCTGCAATTCATCTAAATGTAAAATTTAGCTTCAGTAATTGTTAGCTATATTACCTTAATATGAAGCTTTATAAATATTTACAACCCTAAAAGAAGTAAGTGATTCAGAATAGGTTGTTTACCATATCTAACTACTGAAAACAAAAAACTCCCGACTTTACATCGGGAGTATAATTTCATAAATGAAATCGAGAATACGTTCATTAACTTCGCTGAGAAGTAGAAAACAAATAAAGTTTCCCAGCCAGTTTTTAGAACTTGCCCCCTATAAAGGGAATTGAACGAAATACTTCATTAAATTGGATTAAGAACCACCAGCAAAATGAATTATTACTTCAAAAATATCTCATAAAACTGTGTAACACCATACCCATACGAGGGGATATTTTAAAAATCGTATTTGCGCTGTAAAGCGTAGCGCAGCAATTCTCCCGGGCCATGTAAACCGAGTTTTCTAATCATGTTTTTACGATGAGTTTCTACCGTGGTTTTTCCGATAAATAAAGCATCCGCTATTTGCTGATTGGTTTTACCTTTACCTACCAGTTTTAAGATTTCAATTTGGCGTTTCGTAAGAATTCCGGTATTCTCGTTAGGTGTGTTTTCAGTAGCAAGACTTAAATTGGGATCGTAATATAAATTTCCTTCAGAAACCTTTAATATTGCTTTTTCCATTTCAGAAAGGGGAGAATTTTTTAGCAAGTATCCGGTGGCACCGGCCTGCAACATTAAATCTACCGCCTCGTCCTGATCAAACATGCTAAAGGCAATAATCCCAATCCTGTCGAATTTTGCTTTTATCAGTTTTGCTGCTTCAATTCCGTCCATCACCGGCATTTTCACATCGGTTAGTACAACATCAGGAATATTTTTTTCTACCAGTTTTACTAGATCCTCGCCATTTTTGGCGTGACCGATAATCGATATACTATCGTGATATTTGAAATAAGCCAAAATCCCATCGGCTACGGCTAAATGATCTTCGGCAACTACCACTCTAATCATGATTTGGGAATATTTAAAATGACAGTAGTACCACTACCCGAATGGCTATCTATATCTACATTACCGCCAAGATGTTCTACCCGCTTTATAATCGAAGCCAATCCCATCCCGTCGTTATCTTTTATAATAGAAGGGTCAAAACCTTTACCGTTATCCTCTACCATGATATTGATATGATCTTCAAAAGAAGTAAGATGAACAATAATTTCTGAAGCTTCAGCGTGTTTAATCACATTGGTAATTAATTCCTGTACGATCCTGAAAATCGTGATTTCTACACTATTTTCTAAGCGCTCATCCATATCATGCGCTTCTACCTGAACCACAAGATTATTCCCTACAGAAACTTTTGAAGCAAAATTCTTTATGGACGGCACCAAACCTTCACTGGTTTTTAGACCGGCATTACGCTGGTGCGCGTAATTTCTAACCTGCTGATAGGTTTCATCTAAAAGTGAGTTGGTGGTTTTAAACAACTCGTCCTGCTCGTCGCGAAGACGATCGGTCTTGGTTTTTAAATTCTGAAAATGCAGTTTTAAGGTAGCCAGCAATCCTCCTAAATTATCATGAAGATCGTTGGCAATACGCTGGCGCTCTTTTTCCTGCCCCTCGATCATAGCATCTAAGCCTGCAAGCTCCTGATCCTTAAGCTGCTTTTCTAATTCGTTTTTCTCTAAAGCCGACTGCTTAACTTCTAATTGCTTTTTGGCAATACGGGTACGGTACACCAAATAAGTAGCAATAAGCAACAACACCAAAAGAATGACTCCTGAAATTAACCAAAATCGAGATTGCTTTAATTGCAGGTTTTCATTTTCTTTTTTCTGAACCTCATATTTGGTTTGGATGTCGAAAATCGCCTTTTCCTGTTCTTGTAGATTTAAACTATCCTGATAGGCCTGAGTTAATTTGTAATACTCCAGAGCTTTTGTCGGTTTCTCGGCAAGCTCATAAGTTTTGGCCATGAGATCATATAAAAAACGCTTACGTTCTTTACTGTATTCTTTACCTAAAAGCGAATCTGCTTTTTGATAATTTTCAATCGCTTTATCATACTCGCCTAACTTTTTATAAGCACTGGCCGTATTTTGAAAGCTAGCTTGTATGTATTCAGACTTTTTATATAATCTTCTAGAAGTTGTAAAATAATATAAAGCGGAATCTTTATAGGAGGTAAATTCATTATGCAATACCCCAAAATTATTTAGCATGTGGGCTTCTGCCAGCGTATCCTTATCGATTCTTATTAATTGCAATGCTTTCTTAAAATAGTTAAAAGAACTGTCCACTGTTGTTTCTCTGGCAAAATTCCCTGCAATCCGAATATAGGCTTTGCGCAGGTTTTTCGGATCATTCTGAGAAAGATGGTAATCCAGATAGGCTTTTATATATTCATCATAGTTTAAATGATCACCACCAATATTTCTTACGACCTGAAAAAGTTCCAGATTAATGGTCGCTAATTTCTCCAGACTATCCAATGCCGTATAAAGCTTACGTGCTTTCAATAATAATGGATAAGCATCTGAATCTTCCTTCCTGAATTTATAGTTGGCAGATTTTAAATAATAAAACCTGGCTTTTTGTGGGATGGATAAGGTATTGGTGTCAATTTTCGATAAGATATTTAAGGATAATTGATAGTTATCGGCTTCTTTAGAAGCTTCAGCCTTATCTAAAAGGTTTTGCTGAGCAAAGCAAGACACCAGCCCAAAAGTTAAAAATCCAAAAAAAGCCAGGATACTTTTCATTACCCCATACCGTTCAACACGCTCTCGCCAACAGTTTCTTCGTCCTCAGGATCTCCTACTCCACCACCTAGTCCTACAGCTAGCTTCCAGATAATTTTAAATTTTAAATATTTAAAGTTTTGATTACTTAAATCTAGCTCGATCTTTTCTACGATAGTCACATCACTCGGAGTAATCTTTTTATCCCCTCTTAAATAGATTTCAATTTTTAGAATATCATGAATCGCGGGACTATTACCAATTACTTTATAGCCAGCATTGCTAAAATTTTGGGGTAAATGTAAATCTACCGTGTACTGATTATCTCCTTCGATTTTCTGTAAATTATCCACGTAAAAAAGCGGAGCTGTGTTAGGGTCTTTCATTTTTTAAATTATAGTTTTAACATATTTTTAAAAATAAGAAATATATCAACTCCAAAAAAACAAGCTTCAATTTTATCGAATATCAAAGAAATTCTACATTATACCTTATAATTCTTAATAAGAACCGGCCTAACTAGTTTTATATTTAGTGTTTACCAACATGAAGCAGGTTTGATGCCAATTCCATTTTCAAACATTTGTAAGAAACAACTTTCAAACCTTCTAAGCGTTAGGAAAAAGACGGTAAAATCAACAAAATCCCTTGCTTTATAACCGGGAAAAATCTTTCAAAACAATAGAGAAACAAGGCTAAAAATTCCTTCAATAATAACAAATTAAGCTTTATTCTTTCTTTGGTTTCTTTTTCATTTTATGAATCCAGATAAAGGTTCCAGTAATAGGGAGACTCGTTGCAATCAAACAGGCTAAAAAATAAAGGAGCTTAGAGAAACCTCCATAAATACTTCCTGTATGCAAAGGTTTAATTAAAGAAGCTATTCTTAGATTAATAGGTTTATCATTAAAAACTTCCTTTTTAAGCACCTTCCCATCTCGATCTACAATTAGATTGTCGGCAATAAGTGGTGAAAGTTTAGCCGATTCATATTTTCTAATGCTATAAACACCCTTGTCCCCAGAAGGAAAACTAATTGATGTTTTGCCTTCATAATTTAGTTCCTGTGCGGTGATTTTTTCTACCGCAGCAATTGATATCATTTCATCTTCATCAATTTGTGCCTCACTTTCTACACGTGGGCCTCCACGCCCACCAAAAATTTGAGCGCCCATTACCTCGCTCCCTAAATCACGATACCATTGGAACGACCAACACAAACCGGTAAGCGACATAATAGCTAAAAAGATACAGGCATAAAATCCTAAGGTATTATGTAAATCGTGGTTAATACGTTTCCATCTGGCCGAAAATTTAATTTTAAAGCCGGGTTTTAAAGTTTTCCAGTTGATTTTTTTCTTTGGAAACCAAAGCACGATCCCAGTGATCGATAATATTAAAAAGATAATTGTAGCAACACCAACAATAGGCCGCCCAATCGAAGAATCTAACAGTAACCATCGATGTAATTTAAACATAGAAAAGAAAAAGCCATCTAAAGAAGATTCACGTTTTTTACTGAATTCGGCAGAATAAGGATTTACATAATAGGTGGTTCCGCGGCGTTGTTCAGGGGATTCTTTTACACTAAACTCGTAAGCTTCGCCGTCTTTAGCCGGTACGGTAACCGAACTTACCATCCCTTCACTTTCTAATACCGAAATTAACTGTTCTATCGATAATTTTTCATCTCCGCCTTCAACCGTAAAATCTTCGGCAAAAAGATCTTTTATTTCGTCTTCAAAAGTAAGTATGGTTCCGCTAAAACAAACCAAAAATAAAATGATCCCGCTGCCTAATCCTAACCATAAATGAACATCATTTATAAATGCGCGTAAACTGTAATTTTTCTTTTTCTTCATTGAATTTCCATTATTATTTTACCCAATTAATTAATGCAAGATCAATAATTTATTTATTTAGACTTATTTAATATAAAATCCAAAAATAATAAGCTTTCTTAATTATTTATAATTCAATCAGACTTATTTTAAAAAAACAACAACCTATAATTTTATAAATCAAAACTTTGAGAGACGTTTGGACTGCATTAACCCTAAGGTATTTTAGAATTTAAAATTCATTTATGACTATGGGATCGAAAAACATCTATTTTCGATATCTAATTAACCCAAAAATCCAAATAAAGCCATGGTTTACTGCATTAGCTTTTGTGATTTTATTAAGAAGTCGTACATTCGGCAACGTTAGCCTTTTTCCCTTATGTCGCAGTTTTGGTTATATCTTAAATTAGGTTTGGAGCATGTTCTGGATTGGAATGCATACGACCATATTCTATTTTTAATCGCCCTGGTAGCCTCATATACCTTTACCTCATGGAAAAGGGTACTATGGCTGGTGACCATTTTCACCATTGGTCACACCTTTGCCTTATTTTTATCTACTTACGAAATTGTAATTGTAGACACCGCTTGGGTAGAATTTTTAATTCCGGTATCAATCATGATTACTGCCATTTACAATATTTTTACCGCTAGCAATAAAGAAAAATCAGGCAACCCAACATTGCTGTATTTTACCACTGCTTTTTTGGGGTGATTCACGGCCTTGGTTTTTCTACGTATTTTAAAATGCTAAGCAGCGGTTTTTCCTCAAAGATCTTCCCGCTTTTAGAATTTGCTTTAGGGATAGAATGTGCACAGGCAATCATTGTTTTATCGGTCTTAATCCTGGCGTTTATCACGCAAAATTTCTTTCAGGTCTCTAAACGTGATTGGGTGCTGGTCGTCTCTGCACTGGTTATAGGGATTATTCTACCTATACTTAGGGATAATTTTAATGCCATTTAATTAACTTTAACGCGTTAAAATTGGTTTAACCTGTAGCTTACAATAATTTAGCGATTCTTACATTATAAGAATATGAGATTTAATAAATCTCCTTTCATAACACATGCAAAAAGAAAAACAACTTAAATACGACAAAGCCTATTTAAGAATAGCAAGGGAGTGGAGCAAACTTTCCCATTGCAAAAGAAAACAGGTTGGTGCAGTTATTGTTAAAGATAGAATGATTATTTCTGATGGCTACAATGGTACCCCCAGCGGATTTGAGAATTTTTGTGAAGATGAAGAAGGCTATACCAAATGGTATGTTTTACATGCCGAAGCGAATGCGATCTTAAAAGTTGCCGCATCTACTCAATCCTGCCAGGGAGCTACATTATATATAACCATGTCGCCCTGTAAGGAATGTAGCAAATTAATACACCAGGCCGGAATAACCAGACTGGTATATTGTGTAGATTATAAAGATAATAGCGGTCTCGATTTTCTTAAAAAAGCCGGAGTCGATTTAATTCAGATAACGCAATTAGACGATTGAAAAATAAAAAAAACATATATACCCCACTCCTTTTAGGAATAGCCTGTGCTATTGGCGTATTTATGGGAGGTAAAATAAATTACTCTTCTTCAGATCAGTTATTTTCATCTAATCCAAAAAAAGAAAAGTTAAACCGCCTAATCGACTATATCGATTATGAATACGTTGATAATGTAAATACAGATAGTATTGTTGATGTTACCGTAAATACAATATTAAAAGGCCTGGATCCCCATTCGGTATATATCCCGGAACAGGAATACGACAATGTTTCTCAAAACATGAAAGGTGATTTTGTGGGTATTGGTGTTAGTTTCTATTCAGTCGAAGACACCATTATGGTTATCCAACCACTAGAAGGCGGACCAAGTGAAAAGATTGGTATCCGAGGCGGTGACCGTATTTTATATGCAAACGACAAAGCATTATTCAATCTGGGTGTAAGCAGCGATTCCTTAACCCATTTTTTAAAAGGACGACAGGGCAGTAATGTGGAACTTAAAGTAAAACGCCCCGGACAGGACGATCTTCTTAGTTTTAATGTAAAGCGCGATCATGTGCCTATAAAAAGTGTGGAAGCGGTTTATATGCTTAACAAAACCGTAGGCTACATTAAAATAAATCGTTTTGCAGAATCGACCTATGAGGAGTTTGATGCTGCTATAAAGGCTTTAAAGCTAATGGGCGCTAAAGAGATTGCACTGGATCTTCGCGACAATCCAGGCGGATATTTAGCAGAAGCCATTAATATTGCCGATGAGTTCTTAAAAGACGATAAGCTTATTCTTTTCACTAAAAACAAAAGCGGTGCTATAGAAAAAACTTTTGCCAATCGTAAAGGCGACTTTGAGGATGGACACGTATATGTTTTAATTAATGAAAATTCGGCTTCGGCAAGCGAAGTGGTAGCAGGCGCTTTACAGGATAACGATGTGGGAACTATTATCGGAAGACGATCCTACGGTAAAGGATTGGTACAGCGGGAAATGGATCTTGGCGACGGCAGTGCGGTACGATTAACTATAGCTAGGTATTATACCCCAACCGGCCGTTCTATACAAAAACCTTACGAAAACGGAAACGATAATTATTTTAGAGATTATGAGCGCCGCTATGAAAACGGCGAACTTAAAAGCGTAGATAGCATAAAAGTAGACGACTCTTTAAAATATGTCACCCCGGGTGGAAAAGTGGTATACGGCGGAGGCGGAATTATCCCTGATGTATTTATCCCTAAAGATATAGAAATTGAACATGAGCACATTCGCATTTTACTAAATCGCGGTTTTTTAAGCCGATTTGTTTTTCAGGAATTAGAACGAAAACGATCCTACTATAACTCACTTTCCAAAAGAGAATTTGAGAATGAAGTGGAAATTACCGATGAAGTCATCGATAGACTTATTGCCTTTGGAAAAAGTGAAAAGTTAAACATTCGCCTTACCGAATATAAGCCGCTCATGAAACAGTATTTAAAAGCCGTGATGGCACAACAACTGTTCGGTTCCACTTACTTTCAACAATTAAAAAATGAAGGAGATCCTGTAATTGAGAAAGTACTGGAATTATCTAAAAAAAAGCATAATTTTAAAGATTAATGGTTCCGGAAGATTTATCTGATAGTTATTGTATTTTCCTCCCCTTATTATTCTTTGTGATTGCCGTAAGTTTTAGGCTGCTGGATAATAGTGCATTATTGCTACTTCAAAAGGAGATCATTGTAACCTCTTCCTATGTTCCCAAAAAAACAATCATAAAACATATCGCTTCTCATCCGGATAAAGTTTTTACTGAGAAATTAAAAAGAGCTTTAGTTTACCGAAGCGTGCATCGTTTTTTTATCATCTTGATGATCAGCTCTGTAGTTCCTGCAATTAGTTGTTTCCTTTTAGGATAATTTGTCGTGAACTTTAGTATGCTCCCCATCGTTCCAATCGGTAAGGATATCTGTTGCTACGGCAGCGCCACTACCACAGGCGATAGAGAACTGGCTTCGCCAACCTGCAAGAGAACCGGCCACATATAAATTAGGAACCACCAGGTGGTCTTCATTGATTAATTGCACACGATTTTTAGAAGCTTTGGCCTTTTTGTGCGGAATAACATATTCATCTACTCCGCCTATTCTAAAATTATCGGAATAGCCAATAGCGATCACTACCTTTTTGGCTAAGTAATTATCCTTATTGGTTTTAAGCTCAAAAACTCCATTTTCATTTTTGCTAATGTGCTGAAGTTTCTCTCCTGTTAACTGTGTTACTTTTGGATATAATTCTTCTAATTGTTCAGGTCCTTGTTTCAGTATGTCTATACCTTTAGTTGCCGGTGGTAATCCAAGTACATTATTAAAAAGGGCGTTTTGCAGATCAGAGGTTTTTTGATGCATTAAGATCCCTACCTTCTTATCCTTAGCAAATTCTTTTTCTAAACCCGATCCAACGACTAATGCACAGGACATGCCTGCCGCTCCTCCGCCAACAATTAAAAGATCATATTCCATAATTATTGATTATGTTTTTTTGCGATTGCTCTGGATACTAAAAGGATTCCCATTAAAACGATCACGCAAAGACTGGCCACAATAGCGATCAACGCTGTTCCGCTTTCGTCTTCCATTAGACGATTAAAATCTAATATCGTCACATTAAAACCAATAACAACTATTCCTAAAAAGATGATCGTGTAGATTAAATACTTTGTCATGAAAATAAACTCTGAATGTTTGCGGCAAAAAGTTTAACGGCGATTGCCAGTAAAATAACGCCAAATATCTTCCGGATAACATTTATACCCTGCGATCCTAAAACCTTTTCTATTTTACCTGAAGATTTTAAAACAACATATACAAAGATAATATTGATTATGATAGCCACAATGATATTTATGGTTTCATATTCTGCCCTTAACGATAAAAGTGAAGTCATCGTCCCTGCCCCGGCAATTAACGGAAAGGCCAAAGGCACTACAGAAGCAGATTCTGGCGCATCATCTTTATACAAACTAATCCCCAGGATCATCTCTAAAGCCAGAAAAAATAAAATAAACGAACCGGCCACCGCAAAAGAATTTACATCGATACCAATAAGGTTTAAAATCTCTTTCCCTAAAAACAAAAAAGCAATCATTAGCAAACCAGCCACCAAAGAGGCTTTTTCACTTTGTATATGCCCTACTTTTTTACGTAAATCCAATACAATAGGAATACTTCCAATAATATCGATTACCGCAAATAAAACCATCCCTACCGTAAACACCTCCCTGAGGTCGAACAAATTAAACATAGCTCAAAATTTTTTGCAAAAGTAAATTTTCATAACGATTTTAGTTCATTTCAACTTTAAATATTTCTAAACAATTAAGAACTTAGGAAAAGCTTTCGAGGCAGGAACCGAAATAGCTTTTATAATTTTGCAGGATACTCTTTGCAGCGCAAAAAAGGCCAATTCGCAATATATTTAAGATCAAAAAATAATATCCAAACGTTGCCAGGCAGTATAAATGAAGTCGACCGCTCACAAAAAGGAAACCTTTTTAACGTAAACTATCACAGTAAAATGAGGTATTTGTTACAAATTTATTTTAGTTCGTGACCTACCGATCTCGACAAATAAGGACATGAGCATTTAATCCCGATTACTGGGTAAAACAGGAACCGTACTATTCAAATCTCGATGATTCATCAAATAATAAAGCACTTTTCTTTATAAAATCAATCTTAAAATTATCTTTGCCGTATGTTTCAGTTAGGTAAAACCATAGTTTCAGAAGAAATTCTAAAAAAAGAATTTGTTTGTAATCTTTCTGCCTGTAAAGGGGCATGCTGTGTAGATGGCGATGCCGGTGCTCCCGTAGAAGAGTATGAGAAAGAGATCATGGATAGCATTTATCCAAAAGTTAAACCATTTCTAAGGCAAAAAGGAATCGAGGCCATAGAAGCACAGGGACGGTATATCACGAACGATTTTGGTGAGATCGAAACCCCGCTTATCGATGGTGCCGATTGTGCGTATGTCACCTTCGATGATAAAGGAACCGCTCTTTGCGGAATAGAGGAGGCCTATAATCAGGGAGAAATCGATTGGAAAAAACCGATTTCATGCCATCTTTATCCGGTACGCGTTCAGGATTATTCAGAGTTTTCTGCCGTCAACTACCATCAATGGCATATTTGCGATGACGCCTGTAGCCTTGGCGAAGAATTAGGTGTACCTATTTATAAATTCACTAAAGAAGCACTTATTAGAAAATTTGGTGAAGACTGGTATGCCGAACTGGAAAAAGTAGCTAAAAAACTATAAGTAGGGCGTTGCCTTCGGCCGGGCTTTCGCTGCTCGCTTTGCAAGGATGTACCATCTTGCAAGAGCTCAAACAAACTGCTCTATCCCTAACGCTAAATAAAAATCATGAACTGGGAACAACTATTATCACTAAAAAGATCTGGCGATACCAATAAAAGATTACGTAAAGAACAAGATGAAACCCGTTTAGGTTTCGAGGTAGATTACGATCGCATTATTTTTTCTTCAGCTTTTAGGAGTTTACAGGATAAGACCCAGGTAATCCCACTTTCTAAAACAGATTTTGTACATACGCGTTTAACCCATAGTCTTGAAGTTTCTGTAGTGGGCCGATCCCTAGGCCGCCTAACGGGAAAAAAGATCCTGGAAAAACACCCTCATCTTAGCACTATTCATGGCTACCAGATGAATGATTTTGGAGCAATCGTTGCCGCAGCCGCTTTAGCACATGATATCGGGAATCCTCCCTTTGGACATTCCGGAGAAAAAGCCATAGGCGAATATTTTTTAAATGGAAACGGCAAAAGATTCCAATCCCAACTTAGCGAAAAAGAATATCAGGATTTAGTAAAATTTGAAGGAAATGCCAATGGTTTTAAAATTCTTACCCAGGATCGTCCCGGTACTCCCGGTGGTTTAAGAATAAGTTATGCCACCCTTGGTGCTTTTATGAAATATCCTAAGGAATCCTTACCGCACAAACCCACAAAAAATATTGCCGATAAGAAATTCGGCTTTTTCCAAAGTGAAAAAGGCACCATGCTTGATGTGGCACAAGAACTTGGCCTAATCAAAACTGGAAACAAAAATGACATTAGTTTTTCAAGACATCCTCTAGCATTTCTAGTAGAAGCTGCAGATGATATTTGTTATACAATTATCGACTTCGAGGACGGTATTAATCTGGGTTTGATCGACGAAGATTATGCATTAGAATATTTAATTAAACTGGTAAAAGACACGATATCCACACCTAAATACAATTCTTTACAAAGTACGGCAGATCGCTTAAGCTATCTGCGATCTTTAGCGATTAACACCTTGATTCGCGAAGCTGCTGAAATCTTCCTGGCAAACGAAGAAGCTATTCTTGCAGGAGAGTTCCATCAGGCTTTATTCGACAAAAGCAAATACGAAGCACAGATTAAAGATATTATCAAAATAAGCATTGAGAAAATTTACCAAAGCGAAGAAGTAATCAATAAAGAAATTGCCGGGTATAAAATGCTGGAAACTTTATTAGACACCTATACCAATGCATTTTTACCAGCAACCCAGGATTTAGATTCGAATTTTAACGATCTGGTCTTAAAGTCTGTACCAAAGCTTAAAAATTTAAATGCAGAAACTTCTGTATACCAAAAACTTATTCAAATTTGTTCGTATACCGCATCACTTACTGATGGATTTACGGTGTCTTCTTTCAAAAGATATCAGGGTTCCGGTTTTTAATATTTCAATATCTTCACACTTTAGGGAAATACATGAACCTATTTGCTTAGTTGTTTAATTCCAAAAGGAGTTTAACCTAAAAAACATAGGTAAAACCAACCCCTAAAAGCTGTTTCCACTGTACCCTGGCTCCTAAGGTTTCCAGATTCCCATCGCCATTAGTATCTTCTTTATATTTTACATCATTATCATAAAGAAGATGAGAGCCTATATTGGCTTTTATAAAATCGTTTACCTTCATATCAAACGCCAATTGCCAGTCTACATCAATATTTCCAAAATCCCGAAGATAATCTGAATATAAGCTTATTTGCGTATTCATATTCACATTGGGAAACACCTGTTTCTTAAAATCACTGGTCACCAGAAAACCAAATTCTGAACGTACTTTATTACCCTCATCAATTAAATTCCCCAACTCATCATATTCTGCCGGGTCTACCCCAAAAGCTCCTTCATTGGCTAAACGCTGATCGAGTACAAAAGTAGATTTTTCGGTAACCGGAGAGATATACGCATTAAAGTTTTCATCTGGATGCGAAAACTGCGTACCCACACCTATCAAAAGATATCCCGGAGCCATGAATTTAGAGATTGCGGCATCGGTATTAGGATACTTATAACCATTGGCAAATTGGGTCCTAAAATCAATATTACCGGAATAATACCAGTTAGACACCGAATCTTTACGATAACCAAAAGTAGTCTTAAACTGAATTTGATCGTCGGTTTTTCTAAGTTCCTGTCCCTCTTGGGAGTTTAGTCCATATCTTAAGGACAGGTAATTTTTCCAGCTGGTTAACTTTTTCTTGTAATTTCTTTCAAACTGTCCATGAAATAAGGCAGAAATGGAGTTGTTTCCCCCTGCATTCCAGTTTACAAAAGCTACTTCACTTAAATTCACTCCAACAGCATTTTTTTCAGACCAGTATATGATTACCGGCTCGACATCTGCAGAATCTTGAGGCGTCTGTGTGGTGTCTTGCGCCGTTTGATTTTGTGCACACATGGATAAAGAAGAAATACCTAGATAGAATGAAATACAAATTAAACTAATGATTAATCGCACTTGCATTGGTTATTTAGATTATTCGGGTTCGCAAAATTAAAATTTATAACAGAGATTTCAGCTCGTTAATTATAGTTTTAACGTCAATTCCGGCAATTTCTTGTAATTCGCCGATCTCACCATGTTCAATAAAGGCGTCTGGAATCCCCAAACACTTTATTTTCAAACTATAATCATTTGCTGCTGCAAATTCTAATATCGCACTTCCAAAACCTCCGCTTATCACACCATCTTCTATAGTTAGAATCGTTTTATATTTTTTGAACACCTGATGCAGCATCGTTTTATCCAAAGGCTTAACAAACCTCATATTGTATAATCCAATCTCTTCGCTAAACTCCTGTAATGCTAATTTCGCATTCCTTATAATCGAGCCTACAACCAGGACAGCAAGGTTCTCACCTTCCTTTTCACAAACTGCCTTACCAATTTCCAAAGCTTTAAAAGGTAGCTGCCAATTTACGTTTACACCTCTTCCTCTTGGATAACGTATAGCCATGGGATGTGTTAAACCTAATTGAGCGGTATATAACAATTGTCTAAGTTCAATCTCGTCTGCCGGTGCGACCACAATCATATTGGGAATAGCACGTAAATATACCAAATCAAAAAGGCCATGATGTGTAGCTCCATCTTCCCCTACCAAACCGGCTCGATCCAAACAAAAAATTACGTGTAGATTTTGCAAAGCGACATCATGAATTACCTGATCGTATGCTCGTTGTAAAAAAGTAGAATAAATATTGCAAAAAACAATGGCTCCCTGTGTTGCCATACCTGCCGCCAGGGTCACCGCATGCTGCTCTGCTATTCCTACATCAAAGGCTCTTTCTGGGAAAGCTTCCATCATATACTTAAGCGAACTTCCGGTTGGCATCGCCGGTGTAATTCCAACAATATTCTTATTTTTTTCTGCTAATTCTACCAAAGTTAAACCAAAGACATCCTGATATTTTAAAGGTAGGCCTTCGGCACTTTTTGGAAGTAATTCCCCGGTTTCCGGTTTAAACTTTCCTGGGGCATGATATTTTACCTGGTCTTCTTCCGCCTTCTTTAATCCCTTTCCTTTTTTAGTGATAACATGTAGAAACTTTGGTCCTTTTATCTCATTTAATTCTTTCAGGATAGATACTAATCCTTCTAAATCGTGACCATCTATAGGGCCAAAATAGCGAAAATTAAGCGCCTCGATAATATTGCTTTCTTTGGGCTTATAGCCCACTTTAGCTTTGGTAAGATATTCTTTTAAGGCTCCTACACTGGGGTCGATCCCAATAGCATTATCATTGAGTATTACCAGTAAATTGGCATTGGTGACCCCGGCATGGTTTAAACCTTCAAAAGCCATCCCACTTGCAATAGACGCATCACCAATAACCGCAATATGCTGTTTATCCAAATCACCTTTTAATCTTGAAGCCAGCGCCATACCCAGTGCTGCTGAAATGGAAGTGGAGGAATGCCCAACTCCAAAAGCATCATAAACGCTTTCTTCTCGTTTAGGAAAGCCGCTTATTCCTCCTAATTGCCGATTGGTATGAAATTTTTTGCGTCTGCCTGTTAAGATTTTATGCCCGTAAGCCTGGTGTCCTACATCCCAAACCAGGAGATCCCTGGGAGTATCAAATACAAAATGAAGGGCAATAGTGAGTTCTACCACGCCCAAACTGGCTCCTAAATGCCCTTCTTTTACCGCAACAACCGCTATGATGTACTGTCGTAATTCTTTAGCCAAAAGCTGTAATTCCTGTAAAGACAAAGCTTTTAAATTTTCCGGCCCTTCTATGTTATTTAAAATCTGATATTCCATAATCAAGACAAATTTAGTTTTATCCTTAAACTATTTTTAATAATTATCACTTCCTTTTTTATCTTGCTAAAAATTTACGCTGTGCTTACACCTTTTGATGATACCTACTTCATGAAGAAAGCCTTTGAAGAGGCTCAAATTGCTTTTGAAAAAGGAGAAATTCCTGTAGGTGTAGTAGTGGTTATTAAAAACCGTATTATCGCCCGTGGGCACAACCTTACCGAAACTTTAAACGATGTAACGGCCCATGCCGAAATGCAGTCCATTACCGCGGCAGCCAGTTTTTTAGGAGGTAAATATTTAAAAGGCTGCACTATGTATGTTACTCTAGAGCCCTGCCAGATGTGTGCCGGAGCTTTATATTGGAGCCAGCTTTCCCGATTGGTCTTTGCGGCCAAAGACGATCACCGGGGATATCAAAAATTTGGAGTGCAACTGCATCCTAAAACAGAAGTTTCCCAGGGAATAATGGCCAACGAATGCAGCCAGCTGCTCAAAAAATTCTTTATCCAAAAACGCAACCTTAACTAAGCTCAGGTAATGTAGATTGGTTTTTATGAAAATTTTTAGGCTTGTTCAAATAAAAGTGTTATAGATAGTTAAAATTTATTTACATCTCTGATTTTTTTTGAAATTTCACATCGCCCAAGCGTATTTGGTCATTTCAACATAACAGAAAATACATGATAAATATATTTCTACTTCAACAATCTGCATATAGCTTTAAAAAAATATTCTTCGCTTTTTGCTTTATACTAGCTATAAGCACTACGCATTTTTACGGGCAGCAATCTGGTAGAAAAGTATCACAAACTTTTTATTTTACAGGAAATACCGGGGTTGATGAATCTGATTACACCAAAAAGGTACTTTCAGCTATAAACGAAATGTCCCAGAAGGATGAAAAAGCCACCTTCGTGGCCATAGGGAATATTACCTCTAAACAAGGCTTTCCTCCAAAAAAGAAAGATCGAGAAAAGGCAGAAGCATTACTTCGAAAAAGCCTTATGGAACCCATGGAGAATTTTAATGGACGTGTGATCTACACCCCAGGTAAAAATGAGTGGAATAAGAACGGACATGAGAATATAGACGATATGGAATCGTTTATCCAGGATAATAGTAAAGCGGAATTTTGGCCAAATGATGGTTGCGTGCGAGAGATTGAAGATCTGGACACAGAGAATATCGAATTGCTAATGGTAGATTCTCAATGGTTTTTAGAGGATTGGGATAATCATTTATATATTAACAATAAATGTGATCTTAAAACTCGTGACGATTTTTTTACCAAGTTTAAAGACGATCTTAAGGATGAGCAGAATAAAACGGTGATCGTTGCGATACACCATCCCGTATTGAGTAATACAAAACAAGGATTTTTTGAAAAAACAGGTGGCTTTAAAAAAGAAGATTACTATAGCCAGCAACGCAAGCAATTAAGAGGTACTTTAGAAACCCTGGCCAGTATGTTCCCAGATGTGATTTTTGTTTCTGCCAGTGATCAAAATTTGCAATATTTATCAGATGACGGAATTCCACAAATTATTAGTGGAACTGCAGGTAAAAAAACCAAAAAAGCCAGAGCAGATGAAGAAGACGGACAGTTTGCGTCCAGTGATCATGGTTTCGCCAGACTTACGGTGTATGACGATAACAGCTCTGAAGTTGAATTTTATTCAGTTGAAAACGGAACTCCTGAAAAATTATTCAGCACAACGATTAAAAGACAGCAAACAACCTTAGACGAAGTTTCTTACCACGATATCAGCAACTGGCCGGCAACAAAAAAGGCCTCTATTTATACCGATGAGGAAACATCTAAAAGCGGTTTATATAATTTCTTTTGGGGAACACATTACCGCGATGTCTACAGTAAAGAGATCGAAGCTCCGGTACTTGATTTAACCAAATTAGAAGGAAATCCCGTAGCCATCTCTGAAGGCGGTGGGCATCAATCCAGGTCTATCCGTATAAAAGATGATAAGGATCACGAATACACCTTAAGGGAACTAAGAAAAAGTGCGGTTAGATTTATCCAATCGGCCATAAAAAATCACTACGTAGAAGATTATATGCAAAATACCGTTGCAGAAAGAATAGTACAGGATTTTTATACTACTGCACATCCATATGCTCCTTTTGCGTTAAATACCATACTCGACACCCTTAACATCTATAATGCCGAGCCAAAAATTTATTACCTGCCCAAGCAAAAAAATCTGAATATCTTTAACGAAGATTACGGGGATAAACTTTATATGCTAGAAGTTCATGCTGGCGATGAAAACAAAGACAATCCTAAGTTCGGAAATCCAGATGATATCATTTCCAGTACCGATTTATTGCTGGATATGAGAGATTCTAAAGAGTACCAGGTAGATCAATCGGCTTGGGTAAAGGCACGTCTTACCGATATGCTTATTGGTGATTGGGATCGCCATAACGATCAATGGCGTTTCTCTGAATTTGAACAGGAAGATGGCTCTAAACTTTATAAGCCTATAAGACGTGACCGCGACCAGGCATTCCCAAGATATGATGGTTTAATTATCAAGTTACTGAGACTGGCGATTACAGATTTTAGAAAAATGCAGGATTTCGAAGGTGGGGTTAAAAACGTAAAGTGGCTAAATTTTGACGGCTATTCCTTAGATCAGGCATTTTTAAAAGATATTACCTGGGAAGAATGGGAAAAACAGGTGAAGTTTATACAAAATCAACTTACAGATCAGGTCATTGAAGATGCTTTCAAAACCTTACCGAAAGAAGTACAGGATCAGTCGATAGACGATATTAAAAAAGCATTAAAAGAGCGCAGGGATAATCTTTTAGAACCTGCAAAAGCTTATTATGAATATGTAAATCGATTTCAGGTCATCACCGGAACCGAGGAGGATGATAAATTCCTGATCACCAGAAAACCGGATGGTAAAACAAGCCTTTCTATCGAAACTGAAGGGGAAGTGGTCTACGAACATACTTACGATAAAAAACTTACCAAAGAGATCTGGATTTATGGGCTAGACGGTAAAGACGATTTTAAAATCGAAGGAGAAGGCGATCATTACATTAAACTTAAAATTATAGGGGGAGAAAATAACGACACTTATGATTTTGAAAATAACCGGAATGCAAAACTTTACGATTACAAGAATAAAAACAATACTATAAAAGGGAATAGTAGTAAATGGTTGGTTGATGATTACGACATCAATAACTACAATCCGGATAAACGCAAATACAGTACCAACACCATATTCCCCGCCATTGGATGGGATCCGGATGCCGGATTTAAGGTGGGTATTTCCGATACTTATACCACTTATGGCCTTGCGAATAATCCTTTTCAATCGCAACACAAATTTGGTGCAGCTTACTTTTCGGCAACTAATGGATTCGAGTTTACGTATTCTGGAGAGTTTGCCCATATTTTTCATAACTGGAATTTTGGGATAGAAGCCGGTTTTACTAGTCCTAATTATGCTATTAACTTCTTTGGTTTTGGTAACGAAACCTCTTATGATGACGATGCGGTAGACAGAGATTATAACCGTGTGGGGATTGCCCAGTGGAACTTTGCTCCTTCTTTAATCTATCGAAATGGAAGCGGAATTAATTTTGAAATCAAACCTATGATTGAATCTCATGAAGTAGATTACAAAGCCAACGAAGCTACCGGTGAATTTTTTAATAGTAATGATGATATTTTCGAAAACCAGATCTATGCTGGTGGTGAATTAGCTTTTCAGTATAAAAACAAAGGAAACGAGCTTGCGTTCCCAAGACGGGGACTTCAGTTTGATCTGGCGACAGGTTATAAAACAAACATCGACGAATTCAACAACGAATTTGTGTATTTGAAACCATCTGTATCTATAGATTATCCTTTACACGAAAGTGGAATTGCCGTGCTTGCCACTAAGATTGGAAGCCACATGATTTTTGGCGATAATTACGAATTTTATCATGGAGCAACTTTAGGTGGTAACCATAGCTTAAGAGGATATAGAAATGAACGTTTTAATGGTAAAACCTCTTTTTATCAAAGTACAGATTTAAGAGTAGGTCTCGCTAAATTCAGAACTAATTTTATCCCTGTAAGAATGGGTGTGACTTTAGGTTTTGATTACGGTCGCGTTTGGGAGGAAGACGACAATTCTGATATTTGGCATAATGACTTTGGGGGTTCCATCTTTATAAACGGATTTAATGCACTTTCTGGAAATTTAGGGCTATATCATAGTGAAGATGGGAATAGAGTAATGTTCTCACTAGGATTTAACTTCTAAAAACTTTTTAAATGAATGTAAAAAAGCCGGTATTTAGTTATATCGAATTTTACGAATGGATGGTACAGCTGGTAAATAATAAGCAGACTTCCGGTGAAAAACAAACCGAAAATCTTATCCAATTTACCGAGCTGAATTTAAGCCGAATGAAAAGGCTTAATAAAACAACAAAACTGATTCCTGAATTGGAAAACCTGGTAACCGGCCTTAAAAAGCCACAGGTTTGGTATGTCATTACCGAAGCATGGTGTGGAGATAGCGCACAAAATTTACCGGTAATTGGCGAAATTGCTACTGCCGGAGACAAAATTGAATTAAGGATCGTCCTTAGAGATGAAAATCCTGAATTAATCGAGAAATACCATACTAACGGAAGCAAATCGATACCAAAACTTATCGCTTTTTCTGAAAAAGGAGTGGAGCTGTTTACCTGGGGACCAAGACCTAAACCGGCACATGACCTGGTACTCGACTGGAAAGAAAACCCAGCAGGAAGAGATTTTGAAGCCCTTGAAAAAGAATTGCACACCTGGTATGCTAAAGATAAAACACAAACCCTTCAAAAAGAATTTCTGCATCTGCTGAGTGCTTTAAAAAATTAGAATTTTGCCTGAAATTGTACAATTTCAGGCATTTTTTTTAGAGCGTTTCCATTAGACCTTTTAAATCTTTTACAAGACCATCTGCCGTGTTTACCAAAGGATATAAACTTTTTCCTTTTCTTGCTACAAAGACCGTTTTTAAACCTGCATTCTGGGCACCAGCAATATCCCAACCGTGAGCAGCGACCATTATCGCTTCATGAGCCTTAAGCTTATAGTCCTTTAAGACTTTTTGATAAGTACTTGGATGGGGTTTAAATTTACCCACTACATCTACCGAATATATACCATTAAAATATTCGTCAATTTTAGCATATTTCAGTTGCGCTTCAGCAGTCTCCTGATTTCCGTTGGTTAACGCAATTAAATGATAATCCTCTTTTAATGCTTTCAGTACCATCCCTACCTCCGGGTAGGCCGGTAATTCTTTTACCAGCCGCAATAGGGATTGTATCTCTTTTTCAGAAAATTCTTTTCCAAAATAACTGGCAGCCATTTTCAATGTCGCGAAGGCCACCTTAGAGAAATCATGATGAGAACCTATCTCGTTCTCAACCAGAGAATAATGTAGCAGTTTACTAAACCAAATCTGAAATCCAAGGGAATTTCCTAACCCCGCGTTGATCTCATCTTCTAGCTTTTGCATATCCAACAGGGTTTCGTTTACATCAAAAATGATTGCTTTTATTTTCATACCAGTAAAACTACCCCAAGACAATTCCATGAGGTTTTAATTAGAAGTTTATTTTTTATTTATAGACCCAATCCTGATTATTATCACGTACACAGGCATTAGGCTTATCATTACAAATCATCATACGCATTTTATCTTTTTAAATTTTCTAAAAAAGAAAAGGTCGGTAATAAATTTAACCGACCTTAAAAAAGATGAATATATTTTATCTGGATTATTTAATCCAATCCTGATATTCAAACTTTTGTCCGCCTACAGCAATATCGATCATTGCACCGGCTTTAGGCATAGTTACAATAGCTCTATTCAGATGCTGTTTGAAATAAAATAGCCTGTCTATAGGCCTGCCCTCCTATCTGCAAACCGATATCTAATTGTTTTAACTCTGAAAAACCAGCTACCTGCCCATTTTCAAAAAGTACTCCGTTTCCTGCGGCTCCACCCAAAATATAAGCCCCTTCCCCAACATTTGGAAAAATCACATAGCCAGCTGCTTTTTCAAAAAGCGCGCTCATTTCGGGTTCTTCTTTAACAAAAATAGCTTTAGATGCTGTAGCATCGTCGATTAAATCCTTTTGCTTTTCGGTCTGTGCGTTCAGGTGAACTGTGCTAAAAACAAATAGTGTTAATAGCGTCAGGAAACCAAAGTTTAATTTCTTTTTCGTCTTCATAATTTTATTTTTTGGTTTTAACAAATTAGGAAGCCACTACCGGAAGGGGTGTTAATGGGCTGTTATTTCACGCAATTTTAAAGGAAAACTTAAATTAGTATAAAAAAGAAAAGGCCGTCAACCAGCGTTGATCAGCCCTTTTCTCACTCTCTCTCACTTAAAATCAATTATAAATTTCTGTGTGTATTCAGAAATTAATATCCGGAAAATCAGATTTGGGATAGACTTCCCGGAATTTTTTGTAACTGTTTAGTTTTAATACAAATAGATGATTCAAAAATATACATCGTGTATCACTAATTTTGTTAACAGCTTGTTATTTCACTTAATTTTAAGCTTTAATCATTTTTTGACAGTTTTTTTTCTTCACTATCCCTTGTCATCATTATAAAGACACGAGCTCCGCTTTCCTCTTCAAATTCAAAATCCTTGCCAACAAGTTCCCATCCCTGCGAATTATATTTCTTGAGGAGTTTTAATAATCCATTATAATCATACCGATTAAAAAGTTTTGATCGCTTTAGTTTGATTTTCTGGTAATCTTCTCCGTTTAAAGAAACATAAGCCATATTAGACTTTAGGCTGTACGGACCATAAACTATGCTTAGATAATCTTTATGAATAGCCCTATGGTTCGAAATTTCAGATGAAATTGCTAAAGAATCCGTTTCCTGAGCGCTGGCAAGTAAAGAAAATCCGAAAAAAGCTAAAAACGAGAGTAGTTTGAAAAATTTCATAAGAGTATTTTTGAAGTTTTTCAAAACAAGAATAACTCCAAAATTTAAAAATCGATAAATTATTTATGCAAATAGGGAATTTCCCAACTTAGTAAGTACGCGTAAAATCTTCTGGAATAAAAAGTATAAAATTACCGGTACCGGTTTTGTCTTCTATAAACTCTAAAGATTCATTTTTGCTTTGCGCTACACGAATTACCGCGATTTTTAAATCGGGTTGCATTGCTTTTAAATACCAGTAAATACCGCCAAAACTTTTGCTATGATAATCGCCATTGTAATGTAAAAAAATACCATTTTTGGGTAAATAATCAATGATCTTTTCAGCCATAGTAGCATCTTTAATCGCTTGTGCTTCTACGAACTTCATCGCGTCAGCCTCCATTCCGTGAGCGCTCATCATTCCAAACATTTCAGCATAACCGGGAGTAATCGTATCTACTGTTATGGGGAGTTTTGCAAAGTAAGATTGTGCTTCTTTTGCATAGGTTTTTAAGGTATCCAGTCCATATTTTGAAACTACCGATGCATAACGCCTGGGCACATTGGTAGCCACAAACTGTAAATTGTTGGTTTTGGCAAATTCAATTAAAGGCTTATAATCAGTTTTATAGTTATTCCACAGTCGCATTTCTTCTTCAAAACGGTTCTGCGGAATCTTATCCTGAAGGTATTCATCGAGAATCAATTGATTGTCGGCTTCAAACATCTCTGCCCCTAACACTAGATTCGCGTTTTTGGCATATAATTTTTCAGTAAGTTTCTTCTGAAGCCAATGGACCACGGGGTGATCATGAAATTCCCCAAAAAGCACCACCTCATAATTCGATAAACTATCGCTCATTTTTTGAAAGGAAACTTCATTTCCTTCAGCATCATAAATCGCATAGGCTTTTAATTGCTGTGCTTTAAGATTGCAAATAATAAAAAGTATTAATACGGTGGTAAAAAAGTTTTTCATACTAAAAATTGTACTATTAAAATAAATAAAATCCTGCGATTAGGAATGCACATGGCTCGATAATCGAATAGAAAATCCCTGCTTAAAAAAAACAGGGATTAAGACTAATTAAAACAATACTCCTTATAAAAGATCGTAGACGATCTGAGGATAACCGCGTTCCCCTTGTTCATTGAGCAACGCGGTAAATTTTAGCTTGTAAAAGTTACCATCGGTATCCTTTATAATATAGTAACGATCTGATTTTGCACCATTACTGGTAGAGCGCCATCCACTAGCGATTAGTGCGCGATCGTTGAATACAAGTTTATTTTCGTTTATATCGTCTAAGGTAAAATCTTCGTAAGATGGTGCTCCGGTGGCTACAGGATCTGCATCTTCTCCTTCACCAGGTTCTTCCGTAAGTACCATATAAACCCCTACTCCGTTTAAAGTATTATGCACTACATAATCTGAATACGTTAAACCGGCATTCATCCCCCCCATACTTCCGTAGTAAGAATATACACTGGTATAGTTTATATCCCAGTTTCCCTTGTTTGGCTCTACATCAACTTCAGTACCGTTTGCTAAGCTAAAACCAGTAAAATTGTACGTTTCATTTTTATTGATCACAACTTGTGAATGTGAATTTTCGCCTAGGGGAGCATACTGCAATACATAATCATTGTTATCCATAAACACTTTAATCTTATAAAAGCCACGGTGATCACCAGTATGATTTACAGATCCTGGTTCGGCTGGATCATTTGGGATTTCACTTCCAAGAGAAACCACATAAACCTCAGCATCAGTTTCAGAGTTTGCAATATCTCCTATGGCTGTATCATCCAAATCTCCAATGCTGCTATCTGTAAAGGATATATTGTTTTCTGGATCTCCATACATAGAATATCCTATTGGTAAACCAACAAGTAACTCTTCTACTGTTGTTACGCTCACATCTACTGATTGAAACGTCGCAAGATTAAGTGATTTTAAATTCATTGGAGTTACTAACGAAGTATCCTCACTAACCGCATCGATATCATTAATGCCATCAAGTTTTACTGCTGAAACTAAAATCGACGAATTTAAAACCACCCGGTTTTCAGTACTTATAAAACCAAGTTCCCAGCTATCACGACGAACTACAGTTGTCTTTTCTGTACTTAGATCGATATATACCTGATTAGGTTCATTCGAACCTCCAGATTCTATATCTAGCACCGCACTTTCTACTGCGGGAATTTCGATAACACTCACATTATCATCATCGCTACTACAGCTAAACACGACAAAAGAGAGGCAAAATAATTGAAGTAAAATATTCTTTTTCATTGGTATATTAATTAGGATTACATATTAAGGTTATATAAAAGTTTTAAAAAATAAGAGCGGCCATACCCAAACAATAGTGAAGTTGCTGGCGCAGCATGACCGCCCATAGCGGTAATAGCCGCATTGTTTACACGAACGACATTAAATAGATTTCTGGCACCCAGGGTAACTTCAAAACGTTTCTTAAAAAAATATTTATTGATACTGGCGTCCATTAACGAGTAATCTTCCTGCGTTCCCTTTACAAATTCGTTGGTATCGTTATCTCTAAAATATTGCTGTAACTCGCCGTTATATTTTAATAATACTGAAAAACGTGTTTCTGCTTTTGGCCAGTAATATCGAAGCGCCGCCGTAGCATTTAAACTGAACAGATAATCATCTGGATTAGATGTTTCGGTTTTCAGGCTTTGTGAAATCCCGGTATAACTTAATCCGATATTGGTTTGAAAATTTTTATAGCTCAAGTTGTTTTCAGTAGACACTCCCAGGATTTTATATTCGCTGATATTTAAATATTGCATCTGTGAATTATCCCCCACTACCGCCAGGTCTATTTTATCCTGAATATCAAAATGGAAGAATTTCAGATTATTCTGAAGCTGAAATTGCTTATTGAAGACTGAAGTTTTTTCCGCAGAGATCAGATAAGAAATTCCGTCTTCCGGGGTCAAATCGGGATTACCACGAACATCATGATTAGCATCTACAAAATAGTAGTATAAATTAGTGAAAGTTGGTGTTTTATAAGCCGACCCTATAACCGCCTGGAGTTTTATATTCTTTGCCGGCTTGTAATTAGCACTGGTAGACCAAATAAGTTTACTACCGTAATTAGAATTATTGTTTAAGCGAACGCCTGGATAAAAAGACCAGTTCTTTTTGGTAAAAGAAAGCTGAGAAAACACATCGTAATTCCCCAAATCCTGCTGGGCAATATCATTGGAATAGGCTCCGCTGGCCACGGCATCATATCCCTCCTGATAGGTGATTTCGTAACCTGCGGTTAGGCTAAAATCGGCCGATTTAGACAATAAGTTGGTAAACGTTCCCTTAGAAAACCAAAGATCACTTTCCTGATTAGTGGTATTTTTAGTGGTACTCCGTTTACCTTGCTGCCTAAGATCATACACATAATTCTCATAGTCTCTGGTTTGGGTTTGATACGATAGTGAAAGATTATAATCTATCTGATTTATACGTCCAAAAGCCTGGGCTTCATGCCTAAATCGGTTGCTTACGAATTGCTCGTCGTTAGCTATGATATCGTATTCTCCATTCTGAATTCTTGGATTAATCGAATGATTATAAATATCCAGGGTTTCGTTATAATAATTGAACTTGTAGAAAAAATTGAAGTTCATTTTACCATATTTCAGCATGGCATTTAAACTATGCTGCAACTTTGGATTCCACTCGTAACCTCGAAGACCGTCATTAACTACACTGTTTCCCGATAAACCAAAATAGTCCCTCCCGAAGTAATTATTTTTGAATCCATTAAAATCGTTTCTCGAAAAATTAGCCGAAGCATACCAGTGATCTGAAATATTATGTGCAATAGCTAAGTTTTGGATATGCCTTCCTTCATCCTCAAAATTATATTCTTCACCAACCGTTTCCTCCTGTAAGCTTACCCTAATATTCCATTTAGAAGCAGTAGATTTTTTGGTGATAATATTAATAACTCCTGCAACAGCGTTATCACCATAAAGAACTCCCATAGCGCCTTCGGCGATTTCTATACGGGCAATATCTTCCAGATTGATCTGCGTAATGTCTATATTATTGCCGTAGCCATTATCACTTACCAGCGGTACATTATCGACCAAAATTTTCACGTAATCGCCGGACAATCCAAACATACTTATGGTAGAACGGCCGTCTGCGGCATTGGGCGTAATGCTGATGTTTAATTGCTGATTTAAAATATCGGCAAGATTGTTTGCTCCAACCTGGTTAATCTGCTGGGCACTTATAGTATTTACAGTGAATAATTCCTTATCGATACTGGAAATGGTATACTGGTTTCCAAATAACAGCACTTCATCTAATGTATTAACCCTTACCGAATCCCTTTGTGAATAAAGGCTCCCAACAATTAGGCTGAAACAAATAAAAACTGAAAATCTCATTATTTAGATTTAGTTTAAATAAATTTAGTCGCAAACTTAAAGGCTGAAATTGAAAACTACAAGTAAAAATTGTTTTTATTTTTAAACAATCTAAATAAAAATAAATTTAACATTTGAAAATGGAATTCTTTCAAAATGAATTTTACATTTGATTTATTTAGATTTAATAAAAATTATAAATGAAACTATTTAAACTGTCCATCCTTCTATGTGTTATCGCCATCGTTGGCTGTAAAAACACAGAATCTGATATGAAATCATCACAAGAATCTGAGTCAGAAAAATCACAGGAACGTATTATTAGCCTTAATGGAACACTAAGCGAAATTATTAGTGAATTAGGGTATCAGGATCAACTGGTAGCTGTAGATGTGACCAGCATTTACCCGGAAAACTTAAAAGAAAAGGCTACCGACCTTGGCCATGTGATGAATTTAAATGTGGAAGCCCTGCTTCAGCAAAAACCAACACAAATATTTGCGGTAAAAAAGGAATTATCTGCAGATATTATTTCCCAGCTTAATACTTTAGAAGTTCCTGTTCATTATTACGAACCTGAATATTCAGTAGAAGATGCTAAAAACCTGATAAACTTGGTAGCCAAAGATCTTAATACTGAAGCTCCGGAAAAAATAACCCACAACATCGAAAATAAGCTTGATGTTCTAGAGGAATTTAAAAGCAAACCAAGGGTAATGTTTGTCTATGCGCGTGGGGCCGGCACCTTGCTTGTGGCCGGGAAAGAGACTCCAGTGGCAAAAATGATCGAGCTTGCCGGTGGTGAAAACGCTATGAATACGTATGATGATTATCGCCCGCTTACTACAGAGGCTGTTGCACAGGCCAATCCCGATGTACTCTTATTTTTTGATAGCGGCTTACAAAGTGTAAACGGGATAGAAGGTTTAAAAGGAATATCGGGTTTAGCCAATTCTACCGCAGTAAAAAAAGGACAGGTAGTTAGCATGGATGGTTTATTATTAACAGGCTTTGGCCCCAGAACAGGAGAAGCCGCAGTCCAACTTAACAAAGAGCTTAGCCAATATGCAAACTAAGTTTAAATGGTATATGTCTTTAGGTCTTACCCTGTTGGTTGTCGCTTTCATCGCTTCCAGCCTCTTGGGCGTATACCAGTTAAACTGGAATGATTTTCTGCTTTTATTTAAAAGCATTTTTGATGACACGGTAGCAGTAAACCCCACCGATGCCTATATATTTTTTGATGTACGTATGCCACGAACTATTTTAGCAATCATTATGGGCGCAGGTCTTGCTGTTACCGGAACGTCATTACAGGGTATGTTTAAAAATCCTCTTGCCACCCCGGGAATTATAGGAATTACCGCGGGATCTGCTCTCTTTGCCGCTGTAGCCATTGTGTTAGGGAGTACCATTAAAAGTTTTCTTCCTGAAATTTTACATTATTCCTTAATTTCTATTGCTGCTTTTATCGGTGCGCTCTTAGTCATGATACTGGTATACAGCATCTCCTTTAAAAATGGAAAAACACACGTAGTGATTATGCTTTTAGCCGGCGTTGCCATTGCAGCCCTGGCCGAAGCTACGACGGGATTCTTGACCTTTATCTCTAAAGACGACGAATTACGTGATCTTACGTTTTGGCGACTTGGGAGCCTAGGTGCCGCCAACTGGTCTAAAGTGATGATCCTTTTTACCATTAATCTTATTTGCCTGAGTCTCCTGTTAGGTAATGGCAAAGCCTTAAACGCCATGATGCTAGGAGAAGAAAATGCAAGGCATTTAGGCATTAACGTAAAACAATACCATGCTAAAATTATCTGGCTATCGGCATTAGTTGTTGGTACCTCAGTAGCTTTTGCTGGAACTATTGCCTTTGTAGGACTTATTGTTCCTTATATTTTACGATTGCTTTTAGGATCTGATTACCGACTAATTTTACCACTCTCAGCACTTTTTGGCAGTGTATTACTGCTAACAGCAGATATTATTAGCCGAACCACTTTAGCGCCCATCGAAATCCCAATAGGTATCATTACTGCTTTTATGGGCGCCCCGGTATTTATTTTAATTCTTCTGCAATTTAAAAAAGCATTGTAATGTTAGCCGTAAATCAGTTAAACATCCACATCAAAAACAGAAAGCTGCTTGAAGATATTAACTTTAGTATTCAACCGGGAGAGCTTTTTGCTATTATCGGTCCCAATGGTGCGGGTAAAAGTACTTTGCTTAAAGCCTTAACCGAAGAAATTAAGTATTCCGGAGAAATCCGTTTTCAACAAGAATCCATAAAAAAATGGACAACGGCAAGATTGGCAAAAACAAGGGCTAAATTTAGCCAACATCATCAACAGGATATTCCGTTACCGGTAAACGAAGTGGTCATGATGGGGCGCTATCCTTATTTTGTCAGTAGGCCGGGTATTACCGATCTAAAAGTGGTTGCGGAAAGTTTAAAGCTTACAGAAATGAGTCATTTTAAGGACAAATCATACAATCAACTTTCGGGAGGGGAAAAGCAACGCATTCATCTTTCCAGAATATTTGCCCAGCTCACTAATAATTTTCAAAAGAAATTAATGTTACTGGACGAGCCCCTAAATAACCTGGATGTTTATTATCAACATAAAGTTTTAGAAGTGATAAAAGACTTTGTAAAGAAAGGAAATATGGCTGCCATCGTAATGCATGATTTAAATCTTGCCGCCCAATTTGCAGATCGTATTGTATTACTTAAAGATGGTAAAACGATAAAGTACGGTAATCCCAAAGAGGTGCTGACCTCTAAAACTATTTGTGATGTTTACGATTTTCCCTGCAAGGTCATGGCGCATCCGCTCGCAAAAACACCCATGATTGTTTTTGGTGAAGAAAAATCAGCTTCAATAATTCAAAATATAAACCCATGAGTACAACAAGTTTAAAACAGCGATGGGAAACTCTTAAAGAAGAGCAACCTCAACTAAGAATACGAAACGCCGCCCAGGCGCTTAATGTAAGTGAAGCCGAATTACTGGCGACAAAAATCAACAATGGGGTTACCCGATTAGTAAATAAACCTAAAGAAATTTTACCGGAAATTGAATCTTTGGGCAAGGTTATGGCGCTAACGCGCAACGAAAGCTGCGTACACGAACGAAAAGGAATATATCTAAATCCGTCGATAGGTAAATCGCCCGTCGGACTTTTTGTTGGAGAAGATATCGACCTGCGGATTTTCTTTATGCACTGGGCTTTTGCTTTTGCCGTTTCTGAAATGGCGCGCGGAAAAGAACATCTTAGCTTGCAATTTTTTGCAGAAGATGGGATGGCTATTCATAAAATCTACCTTACGCCCCAAAGTCATGTTGAAGCTTATAAAGCTTTGGTAGAAAAATATAAGTCTGAAGAGCAAAATACCAAATTAGAGATTAGCGTTTTTGCCGAAGCCCCAAGGTATAAAAACGATAATGAAGTTGATCTTGCCGGTTTCCAAAAATCATGGGAAGAATTAAAAGATACACATCATTTTTTTGGATTATTAAAGAAGCACAATATTAGTCGTTCCCAGGCGCTAAGATTAGCACCCAGCGCCTACTATGCTGATAAAATTGAAAAAGAAAAAATTGTTAGCATGTTAGAAAAGGTTGCCAGGCAGGAATTGCCAATTATGGTTTTTGTAGGTAATCCTGGGAATATCCAGATTCATACCGGAAAAATAAATAAAACGCTTTGGCACCAGCAATGGTTTAATATTATGGATCCAGATTTCAATCTTCATTTAAATATGGATGGCGTCACTAATTGTTGGGTGGTTAGAAAGCCCACCGAAGATGGAATTGTTACCTCTATTGAGTGTTTTGATAAAGATGACGAATTAATTGTTCAGTTTTTTGGAAAACGGAAACCAGGCATACCTGAAATTAAAGAATGGCAGGAAGTTGTAGCACAACTTCAGTAATTAAAAAACCCAGAAAAACCGCAATAAATAAAACCAATTTTTTTTAATATTTTGAATTTCCCAATAGTAACCGGTATCGGGGTATTATACCAATTGCCGATACCAGTAAAAATTATGTCATGCTGGAAATCATTTTAATCGTTCTGGCAGTTATTTGTTTTTTGATTATTCTGCTGCTTTATAAAGATGGTGGGATATGTTCTAGTAAGTTTTAAAGTCAGGAAAAGGGATTAAAGTTTCACTTTTAATCCCTTTTTTAGTTTGTGCCACACCAGGAGTATATGGTGAAAAAGAATATTATCCACGCTCTTTTTATCCTAATTCTAGGTCTTAATATTCAGAAAAGAAAACATGGTGATATTACGAAACTTCAAGTTTTAAAAAAACAACTGCAACCAAACAAAGTAATCTAAAAAAAATAAAGAAGTTATTTTTACTCCAAAGGGTGATAAACGAAACTTTTAAAAAGAATGTTTATCTTTGAGATTATGAGCACAGCAACAAAAACAAGTCATATCGGTAGAAAAATTAGCCGAATAAGAGAACTTCGGGGCATGAAGCAAGAAGCCCTTGCTGCCGAATTAGGAATAAGCCGGCAAAGTGTTTCCAGCTTAGAACAAAGTGAACATATTGAAGATGAAAAACTTGAAAAAGTAGCTAAGGTTTTAGGAGTAAGTAAGGAAGCAATTGAGAATTTTTCAGAAGAATTAGCCATAAATTTTTTTAATAGTTTTCAGGATAGTAGTAATGGGACTTTTAATAACCACTGTACTTTCAATCCGCTAGATAAATTAATGGAATCAGTTGAAGAAAATAAAAAGCTCTATGAGAGATTGTTACAGGCGGAAAAGGAAAAAGTAACTTATTTAGAGAAGTTATTGGATAAGAAATAGTGAAAACTAAAACATTCAAAATTAAAAAAGTATCTAGACCTATGGATATTTAAATGATTGTCAAAAGGCAATATTTTATTCAAACAAATCAATAGATAATCACCAAAAAGAAGAATTGGTGGTGAACTTTAAATTCTCTATTTGTGAATTTTGAAAAAAGATATTTGCAAAATTCTAATCAGAAAACATAATATATAATATCATGAATAAGATTATTTTAATATTCATTTTGGTAACCTCATTTACTTATGGTCAAAATCAAAAAATAAATAAAGATAATCCCGGGACTACAAAAACAGATGATTACTTAGAAGAAGATTGGAGAGAATTAAGTAAACATGGTCAACACGTTGAAGCTGCTAGTGAACTTATATTTCTTTCTATGTCTGATTCTACAAGAAATAAGCATGCGGACTATTGGCATATTGGTCAGGTATATGCTTTTGATAATCAATATAAAAAGGCTGTATTTTATATCAAAGAATCAATGAAAGGTAAATCAGAAAATGATGATGAACAATTCTGGTGGTATTACAAGGGCATATTAGCTTTTCTTCAAAAAAATAAAAACGAGTTAAAAAAATATTATGACTTGTTAGAAAAAAATCATACAAGCTATTACTCAAATAACGCAAAGGTTTTAAAAAGATTATTTGAAAATTTTGAAGAACCCTACTCGCAAGCTTATCCAAAATAATAACTTTAGACACTATCTCGCAATAACGACTAACAAGTCCGCAATTGTCTAAAATATTTTTACAGGAAAAAACTAAAAACGATAGTATAACTAATTTCCATCATCATTGTTTTAAAAATAAAATCATCGGTAAATAATGATTATATTCAAGCATAAATTAAGATTGGTTTATTAAATAATTATACCGGTTCTTTAAAACTGATATTATGAAAAACTGGAATTTTAAAGTCAAAAACAACCCTGCTGAGATAAAGAACAATTTACAATCTTCCCTTGCATCGGTTCACGGGTTTGTTATAGATATCAAAAGTGATAATAGCAGCCGCATCACCTTTAAAATTCGTAAACGATTACTGTACGCATGGTACATAGTCTACCACAACAATTTAGTGGTTAACGGAAAATTATCCAGAGCAGATAATCAAGATGAAACAGATGTACATATTTCTTTTGGCCAAAATATTCTTTGGAAATTTGTGATTTTAGCACATCTTTCTTTAGGATTAAGTTTTATAGCGGCAATAGTTTTAGGCAATAATAGTGGAAATTCTATGTATTTATTAGCCGCCCTTACTTTCGCCATTGTCCTATTATTGTGGTTTCGATTACAGAAAAAACACAAGAATGATGTAGAAGAATATAAAAAATTACTCTCGGAAACGCTGGGATTTTAATATTCTAATAGGTTTATTTTTTTAAGCGAGTAGATGGCGATTAGGAAAGTGTACTATTATTCACCAATCTCTTCAAAAACGATAGAAGGCTCCTCCTTCATATAATTTGAAAAAATTTAGCCATATAGCATTTTTTACATTACGCTAAGCCCAAGAACATCGCTTTCATACCTTTCTTTAGTTCAGTATCATCCTGCCGTAGGCTATCAAATTCATTAGTTTTGGGATTATATTGATAGTCTGTTGCCCATTCTTTTCCATACTGTATAATTTCCCGTAAGGCTTCAATAATGCTCTGTACCTCGGCATTGGTCATAATGGGATGTAAAGACACTCTTACCCAGCCAGGCTTATCAGTTAAATTTTGATTCTCAATATCCTGAATCATTTTTTCAGATTGCTCACTATCAATCTTAAACAGGTAATGTGCCAGGCTGCTGGCACAAGACCATCCGCCACGTACCTGTATCCCAAATCTATCATTAAGTAGTCTAACCACCAAATTGTAATGCATTGCTCTTACGTTAAATGAGACGCAACCAATATGATTCTCTTCACGATTTCCCAGCACTTCAATCTCTGGAAATTCAGCAACACCTTCATAAAACAAATCAAGTAATTCCTTTTCACGCAACTTCATCATTTTAGGATCCATAAGCTCTTTGAGTTTTAGGCACAAAGCGGTACGAATTACCTGAAGAATACCGGGGGTTCCTCCATCTTCACGCGTTTCCAGATCGGTATGATACCCATAATCACTCCAGGGATTCGTCCATTTTACATTCCCACCACCGGGCGTATCCGGATGTGTGTTTTGATGCAATTTTTTATCATAAACCAAAACACCACTGGTGCCCGGACCTCCTAAAAATTTATGTGGTGAAAAGAAAATAGCGTCCAGTTTTTGGTTTTTATTTTCGGGGTGCATATCAATAACTTCATAAGGTGCCGATGCTGCAAAGTCAACAAAGCAAAGCCCATTATAGGCGTGCATCATTTCTGCTAATTGATAAAAAGGAGCAATAGCCCCGGTAACATTTGAACATGCGGTGAACGAACCTATTTTCACCTTTCGGTCCGCATATTTTTTAAGCTGAGTCTCTAAGTTTTCCAGAGACATTTGCAATTTTTCATCAGGTGCTATAAGTACCACATCTACGTCTAAAGCCTGCCATGGCACCTGATTGGAGTGATGCTCCATATGGCTGATAAAAACAACCGGTCGCTCTAAAGATCCAGACAAATGCTGCTTAGCTTTAAGCCCCATAATGCGGTGCAATCTGGCCAGAGCACCCGTCATTCCGGTGCCGGTGGTAACCAAGACATCATCTGTTCCTGCATTTACATGTTGCTTTATAATAGCTCTGGCTTCGTGATAGGCGTAGGTAGACGCTTTGCCTGTCTCGCTCGAAAAAGAATGGGTGTTGGCCATTAAAGGGCCTATCTTATTACAAATCACTTCTTCTATAGGTTGATACAACCTTCCACTCGCAATCCAATCAGCGTATAATTGGTTCTGGATTCCATAAACCGATTTAAATTCATGATTTACACCTATGGTATTTCGCCTAAAGCTTTGAAAATAAGTCTCCAGATTTTCTGACATCGTAGTTTTTTGCATGTTTTTCTTCATCCTTTTAATTATTGACCTAATACAAATATCGGGTCTTTTATAAAGAAAGAGAGCTTAAACAAGCATATAAGCCCTCTTTCAATATTCATCAAATTAATTTTAATCTGTTTTCAATTCCTGAATATAATTTCTAACTCCCTCTAATCAGGTTCATATGCTTTGGGATCGTTTAAACACCGCTTAAATACTCACCTGCAGTATTGATTAGTACGGAATACGGTTACAGGTTGCTTTGTTCCATTTCTAAAAACAACCTGTTTTATACTAGAACTATTTTCTGTACATAACCGATCTATCATCTAAATTAGTAAGGATTAATTTTTTTCAGAATGCTTGAATTTTTAGACTTAATTAGTAAATATTTCCTTCAGTTTCTCATGAAGTCCCTCTTCGCGAAGATTGGTAGCAATAATCTCTCCCTCTGGATTGATAAGGAAATTTTGGGGTATCGCACTAACCATATAATCCTGAGCGGCCTGATTTTTAAAGCCTTTTAAATCAGAAACATGTTTCCATGGAAGCTTATCTTTCTTAATAGCTTTTTCCCACAGTTCACGCTTTTCATCTAATGAAATTGCTAAAATCTCAAGACCTTTGCTGTGATAGGTATTATAAGCCTTTAATACATTAGGATTTTCTTTACGACAGGGACCGCACCAACTTGCCCAAAAATCTACGAGTACAAACTTTCCCTTATAATCCTCAAGGCCTATTTTGTTTCCTTCAAGGTCTACCTGATTTTTTATAGCAGGTGCTCTACTGCCTACTGCAACCGATTTATACCCCTCTAGAGCTTTGGAAAGTTTTTTACCATAAAAGGAAGACTGCGCTTTGGGATCAAGCAACTGGTACAATTCATCGGCTCTATCTGGATCTGCATATTGAATATAACGCTCTGAAATAATCATAGGAGCCGCCAGACTACCAGGGTTATTAGATACATAAAGCTTAGTAATACTATCGCTAAATCTGCTCATTTCTTCCCACTTTTTATCCATCATCAACCGCTCCTTCTTAGCTAATTCTCGCTTTCCTCCTTGATTAAGCGAATCAAGCAGTTGGTATATTGGCCTTGCTTTACTTCGAATTTTTTCAAAATAGGTGTCATAATAATCCTGATACTCTGCATAAACTGAGGCTCCGTTTACTTTTGCTTTGTACAAAGAATCTTTTACCGCATTTATAGTAATGTCTTCGTTAGACAAAACAATACGTAAAGGCCACTCTGTTGTATCTGAAGTTTTAATAGCATACCATTTTGGGAAATCAACTTTCCCGCTAAAAGTAAATTGATCATTCTGAAGTTGTACAGAGTCTACCAGTGATGAAGCTCCTTCGGGAACATCCAATTCTTCAAGATAAATCATCCCATCTGGTTGATTTTTAATCTTTCCTGAAATTTTGAATTGCTCTTTTTCTTCTGAATTTTCGTTGGAATCTGAGTTTTTACATTGCACCGCCGTCAAGACAGCGATACAAATACAAACCAAACTTAATCTATTCGTGCTTTTCATTATATTAATCATTATATCCTGGATTTTGTTCTAGTTTAGGGTTAGATTGTAATTCACTATTGTTTATAGGCCAAAGTACATCGGTAGACTCCCAGGTTTGCGGTTTTAAAGCGCTTAAAACGGCATCTGCCTTCCCTGTTCGTTTGAGGTCTAACCAGCGATGTCCCCATTCGCCAATAAACTCTACCTGGCGCTCCTCAAATACTTTATCAAGTACTTCTTCTTTGTTCATGCCACTTGCATACGCATCCAGGTTACCGTGGAGGGTACGAACCTTATTAAGGTCTTCCAGAGCCTCATTGGGCATATCCTGCTCTGCCCGTGCCTCGGCACGTATCAAATATTGCTCGCCTAAGCGCAACATAATGCTATATTGATTAATTGACCCACCTAAAGGTTCATATTTAGCAGGATAATAATAAAGCTCATTTTGATAACTTACGGTATCTACCCAGGTCTCAAAACGAGCATCTGCATCATCAAATGCGTTCAAAGCAGTTTCAGTAAGCACATAAGTTGGTGTTTGCCCGGGATTAAACCACCGGCCTTCATTAACCACGGTAGAATTTGTATTTGAAGGTATAAGTTGCCAGATGGTTTCCTGATTATCAATTCCAAAAACCTGCTCAACATCATCTTCCAGGGCATAAGGACCGTTGATTAGCTTTGTCGTATAATCTTCTGCCAGTTTCCATTCTTGCATATACAAATAAACGCGAGACAACATCGCCTGAACCACATATTTATTAGGTCGCAATTTTTTATCACTGGGATATTCATCTGTCAAAAGATCCTCAGCACTTTTAAGATCTGTAATTACCTGTTCATAAACCTCAGCAACAGAGGCTCTACCCTTAGAAGCATTCTCCTTATAATCAGTAGAGGTGATTAAGGGTATCCCACCATACATATTAACCAGGTAAAAATGTAGAAAAGCCCTTACAAAATATGACTCTCCGCGTAATTGAACTTTAAGATCTTCAGAAACATTAGGTGCATCTTCAAGTCCTTCCAGGATAGCATTTGCCGAATAGATAATATTATAGGTATCATACCAGTAATAATAATCCGGGCCAAAAGCAGTAAAAGGAACTTCATTAATATTATACGATTGATACGTCTGTGTAAAATCGTACAATTCGTCTGCACAAAGTCCTCCCATCACACTTAGGCTCCCGTTAGAAATATTAATAGGATCAGTTCGTAACATAAAGTCTCCGTAAACACCATTTATAGCGGATATAGCAGTAGCATCAGAAGCAAAAACATCTGAGGTTGCTAATTGATTGTCTGAAAGGTCGGGTTCTAAATAAGCCTCACAACTGAAAAGTGTTAAAAGGGCTAACATAAAACAACTTGATAGATATATATTGTTTTTCATAATGATTTTTTATGATTTAGAAATTGGTCTGTACCCCTAATGAAACTATACGTAAAGGCGGTGCAAAAGTCGATTTCGATTCAGGATCCAATCCTTTATAAGAGGTTATAGTAAGCAAATTTTGCCCCTGAAAATAAACACGTGCATTCTGCATTCCTACCTGATTCACCCAGGTTGCGGGTAAATTATAAGATAGATTTACATTACGTAATTTAATGTAAGAGGCATCATCCCAATGGAGGCTGGAGCTTAGTGAATTAAAAAAGGCATTGCTGGTAGCAGTTGAAGGCTTTGGAACGCTTACCTGATCACCCGGTTGCTTCCAGTAATTAAGAACCGATTCCTCAAAATTTGACCTGTTACCTACTGCATCATAAACAGTGTTCAAATAATTGTAATCTTCTTGTTTTACAAATTGAAACAGAAAGCCAAGGTTCCAGTTTTTATAGGTAAAATTGTTTTGCAGTCCCCCATAAAACTTAGGTAAACGATCTCCCAGAATCTTGCGGTCATCGGCATAAGTAATTTGACCGTCATTATTTAAATCTTGAATAGTATACGTCCCTGTTTCAGGATCAACCGAAGCTAGATAACCTTTCTGACTCAAAATCGAAGATCCAACTTCATAAGTATTGGCATAAGTAGAAGCTTCCAGATCATCAAAAGAGACTAATTCATTCTTTTGAAAAGTGATGTTAAAATCTGTATTCCAACTAAATGTTTCAGAATTGATATTTCGGGTATTCAAAGACAGCTCAACTCCCGTGTTACGTATCAATGCCGGAAGGTTTGCATTTACCGAAGTAAATCCTGTTTGTGAGGGCAACGGTAAACCTACCAGCTGATCTTTTGTTGAATTACGGTAGTAATTAGCATTTAGCAGGATTCTATCCTTTAAAAAACCTAATTCCAAAGCAACGTCAAACTTCAATACTTTCTCCCAGCTATAATCTAAGTTTGCCAGTGCAGTAGGTGTTAAAACAGTTGAAGATTCATTATTTATCGAAGAGGTTGCAGTCCATAATTGGTAATAACCATAATCCCCTATCCCATCATTACCGGTGGAGCCATAGCTAGCCCTCAATTTACCAAAACTTAACACCGACTGATCTTTAAAAAATTTCTCTTCAGAAAAAATCCATGCAGCACCCAAAGCGGCAAAATTCCCATATTGATTGTTAGGTCCAAAACGGCTGGAACCATCTCGTCTTACAGAGGCATTGAACAGGTATTTATCATTCCAATTATAATTAAGCCTTAAAAAACCGGATAAATACCGGTAATCTATATTGGAAACAAATATCGAATAGCTACCCGCTGCACCTATATTATCTAAAAACAAGTCTGACGAGTAATTATTTGCATCAATGGTTTGATTGTCCTGGGTACGTTTCATTAGCGTGCCCCCCAATAGGGCAGAGAATACACCATTTCCTATTTGATTTTTATAAGTAAGTTGTGGTTCTATATTAAGCGTCTGGCGTTTGGTATCTCCTTGTTGTACATTAGGACTTCCCCAGGAATAATTGGCATAAGCCGGGTTAAGCGAAGTTGAAGGGTTTTTATTCTGCTGATCAAGATTATTGATGTTATAGCCTACTAAAACCTTAGCCGTTATGTAGTCTGAAATTTCATAAGCCAGATTAAGATCCGCAAAAAGCGTGTTAGTCTTATTAACATAAGAAGCATTTAAGGGAGCTATGGGATTTGTAATCGTCCAGTTTAATGAACCATCTTCATTATAGGGGTTGAAGTTGGGTGGTGTTAAAAGAACGCTGGCAAAATTTCCGCCAAAAGAATTATTATCATCTGTACTATAGTTAGCCTGAAGGTTCAACCTAAAGCGATCGTCTTGAGATTGATAGCTATACCGGGAACGAATACTAAAGCGCTGATATGAAAAATCTCCCGGGTAAATAGTTCCCTCCTGGTTATACGATGTGTTTAAAGAAAATGAGTTCCTGGCAGTCCCGGTGCTGATTCCGGCCTGGGCATTTACAAAATTGGCCGTCCCGCCAAACAAGTGTTCCTGCCAATTCATATCCAGATTTTGATCCCATAAGGTAAGATCAGGAGCATTACTATTGTCTGGCACAACACCATCATTCTCAAAAGCTTGTCTCCTAAGCGCAAGATATTCTGGAGTACTCAATAGATCCATCATATGGCCTACTTCTTTCACGCCGGTAAGCACATTTACATTAACGCTGAGTCCTTTTCCAGAAAGTTTATTGTGTTTGGTAGTAATCAATATCACCCCATTTGCTCCACGAGATCCATAAATCGCAGTAGCATCTGCATCTTTAAGTATACTTATACTTTCAATATCTGCAGGATTGATACTGTTAAGTGGGCTCTGGTTTCCTTTAGTAGGAAAACCAATATAACTGAATTGATTCATAGGCTCGTCACTATAGGGTATTCCATCAATCACATATAAGGGACGATTGGAGCTCCCTATAGAATTTTCTCCGCGGATGCGCACGGTCACGTTTCCGCCCGGGCGACCTGCTTCCTGAGTTATAAAAAGACCAGGGGCAGCACCTTGTAAGGCTAAAATTGGGTTGTTTACAGGTTGTTCTTCAATCGTTTCTGCATTTATCTGATTAACAGCTCCCGTATTAAAACGTTTTGAAGTCTCGCCGTAGGCAACCACCATAACTTCATCGAGCTCTGAAGTTTGTTCTTTAAGACTGATATTTACCACCTGTTGATCGGTTACCGTATGGTAAGCTTTTTCAAAACCCAACATATTAAAAACAAGTACTTCACCGGGTTCAGCTACGATAGTGTACTTACCATCTATATCTGTAGAAACGCCGCGACGTGTACCTTCTATAAGTACAGTAACACCAAATAATGGCTCCCCTTTTTGAGAACTTACTATCCCCGAGACGGTTTGTTGTTCCACAACCTCTTTCGCTACAAGAGTTTCGTTTTTTTTACTAAAAACAATTTGCTTGTCCAGTACCTTGTAGATAATCCCTTCTGTAGTAAACAAACTACTCAAAATCTTCTCCAGAGAAATTTGATCTACAGATACATTCACCCTCCGATTAAGATCAATATCACCTACACGGTACAAAAACGAATAAGGGGTAATAGTCTCTACTTTTTCAAAAAAGTCCAGAATGCTTATTTGCTTCTCGTGAAGTGTAATTTTCACATCCTGAGAATAGGAATTAGCCTGTATTTGAAAGATTGCAACGAAAATAAAAAGAATACTGAACCGCATAGAAAGATTCATTTTTGGCCATAGCAAGCTACGACACCTGTGCGTAATACATTTTTTCATACTTTTAAAGTGTAGAATTAGTGGTTTAACTTAGTTTTAAATCGCTGTTATGTTTACTAAAGGGAATGTTGCCGCATTCCCTTTTTTTAGTTGATCACAACAGTATTTTGTTTTATATCATAATTAAAAGGATAACTTTCATTAAAAGATTTTAAAATCTGCTCAAGGCTTTCCGCTTTAAATTTTGCCGTAAACTTCTCTTTTTTTAAGGCGGTATTATTCACCTGAATTTGAACATCAAATTTGCGTTCCAGTATCCGGGCGATCTGGGGAAAATCAGCCTGATCAAAATAAAGCTGACCTTTAACCCAGGCAATGTATGGTGCAGTATTTACAGATGCAATTTCCAGAGTTTTTGATCCCTGAGTGTATGAGGCCTGCATCCCCGGTTTTAATACAACTGCATCCTCAGGGTTTGATTTTTGTTTTACCTGTACAACCCCATTAACCAGTAGCGTATTAGAGTTTTTCTCATCAGCATAGGCCTGTACATTAAAATGTGTCCCCAACACTTCAATTTCCAAATCATCAGTATGCACCAAAAAAGGTCTTTTTGCATCATGACTCACCTGAAAGTAAGCTTCCCCGGTTAAAAATACTTCCCGATTACCTTCGGCTTTAAAGCCATTAGGATATCTAAGACTACTGCCAGCATTAAGGTTTATCAATGTACCATCTGCTAAAGCCACTACACTACTCTTCCCGTAAGGAACGTGAATTTCATCAAAACTAATTATCACATCATCCTGATTTTTAGTTATATAAGTTAAAGTATCACCCCTTTGTTCAATACGAACGCCATTGGTTTCAGCAATAACGCCTTTAGCTCCTTTCTCAAGTTGTTTATGCACACCTGTATCCAGATCTAATGTCACTACCTGCTCTGGAACAGGTTGAATTTCAAAAGATGCATAATAAAGTACTGCCCCACCCAGAAGAATTGCAAAAATGGCTGCAATACGTAATAGGTTTTGATAAGGATTTAGTTTCTTTACAGGGGGTACTTCCATAATTTTAGCGAAGAGTTTATCCTTCTTAGCTTGTTCAATCTTTAACCATCTTTTATTTAGCCTGTAATTCAGACTTAGCATTTCTTTAAAATGACTCTTATTGTCTTTGTCATTTAATAAGGAGTCAAGTTTCTCTTGCTCTTCATCTGAAAGATCTCCTTGAATGAATTTTTCAACTAATCTTTCAAAATCGGTATATTTACTCTCCATTATGCAATTTTTTTTAATTAAACGTATATAAAATGAATCACCCCGGCTTTTTTATTACATTTTTTTCATTGCGATCAGCATTTGGAATTATAGGTCATAAATTTCTTTATAGGTAGAGATTTTAAAACAGACTTTCTGTCTTTGCCACTACTTAAAATTTTTACTTAGCATATCTGTGCTATCTTTATCAAAGTATCCCTACATATCTATGTCTCAGTATTCTTTTAAAAACAATGAAAAACTTATACAACGCCTTCAAGCGGGAGACAGCGAGTGTTTTCAGTATATATTCAATGAACTCGTTGAACCCTTAACGGCTTTTATATACACGTACACCCAGGATGAGGCGTTGGCCGAAGATATTGTGCAACATAGTTTTATGAAACTTTGGGAAAAGAGAACGTCTCTGAATCCTCAAGCCTTCCTTAAAACATTTTTATTTACTATTGCCCATAACCGCTTTATCGATATATACCGAAAAGAAAAAAAACAGGTTTATTTAACAGATACGATATATCTAGAAACTGTTTTAGAAACGGAAGAATTGAACGAGGAAAATCTAAAACCGCGTTTGGAGCAAATAGATAAAGCTATTGAAAGCCTTCCCAAAAAGTGCAAAGAAGTCTTTTTACTAAAACGTCAACACAATCTGAAAAATAAAGAAATTGCGGAATATCTGGGGATTTCTATAAAGACAGTTGAAGATCATATATCCCGGGCGCTACGACTAATCAGGAAGCAAGTACTGATCTGGTTGATTTTAATTCTTTCCGATTTTTTCAATTAAAAAAGAGCTTAAACCTGTAGTTTAAGCTCTCCCAAGTAAATTCAAGCAAAATCAAAATTTTGAAGAAGGCTAATTCAAATAAATTCTAATTTCTTTCTGAATTTATAGCCGTTATTATTTAGGCATAAGTACACCTTCGATAATATCTGGTTCACTATTGATCAATTTTGCCGTAGCCATAAGATCATCTGTCGTGATACTTTCAATTAATGCGATACTACCTGCTTCGTCAGAAACCGGCGTTCCTTTTTGAAGGTTATTAGCGATATTACTCAACCAATAGTTATTATTACGTTGGTTTTCTGAAACACCTTTCTTGTAATTACTTTTTATTTCAGCCAATTCCTCTGCACCGATGCTTGTTTCCATCTTTTTTAATTCGCCATATACAATCTTTAACAACTCATCTGTTTTATCCGGATTACAGTTAAAGCTTACGCTTAAATTATAGTTTCCTATAGGTTCCCAGCTTACAGAACCGCCTACTCGGACACCGTAAGAACCTCCTTCTTCCTCCCGTATGCGCTCCATATAACGTTTATCAAGAAGTTGAGATAACACATAAAGCTCAAGGTTATTTTTCTTGGAATACTCCATATCACCATTAAAACTAACATTGATGGTTGTCTGAGGAGTCTCCATTTCTTTCTCCAAATGCACAGTTGTTTTCCCTTTAGCAGGGCGCATATTATGGTTTACCACCTCTTCTGTTTTAGTCGTAGACGGGATACTTCCTAAGTATTTTGTAGCGAGATCAAGCAATTCACTCTCTTGGAAATCTCCTACAAAAACAAAAGTAAAATCGTTAGCATTAGAGATACGCTCCCGATAAACTTTAGAAGCTCCCTCTAAAGTCACATTATCTATGAGCTTCTGGTCAAAAAGAACGGATCGCTTGCTGTGACCGGTAGATGCGAGTGTAAGGGAATCTTGAAAAGCACTGGTCACCTGTTTTTCTTTAGCGATTAAATTAGTCGCCAGATTTTGTTTTATAATTTCAAAAGCCTGTGCATCAAATCGAGGGGCGGTAAACTGAAGGTAAATTTGCTTAAACAAAGTTTCCAGGTCTTTAGTTTTACTACTTCCGCTGAGGCTCTCACTATAACCATTTATAGAAACACCCAGAGAAGTCTCGGTCCCGGCAAGCAATTTTTGAAGTTCAATTTTATTTAACTCACCAAGGCCTGATTGACCTACCAGATAAGAGGCCACAACCGTATTTGGCAATTCTTCTACGGAAAGTAGCGAACTACCTCCAGGACTAAAGGCCGTCATAAAAACCTGTTCTTTATCAAAATCAGTAGGATAAAGTGCCAGTTTTAATCCGTTTGCCAGCGTGTACGACTTAGCATCTATACCTTCAATGTTTTCTGTTTTTATAACCGGGCTGCCTTTAAGATCTGTATTGATAAGCTTCTTATCTGAGCTGGTTTCTTTAAAAGGAGTGAGCTTTTGTGCCGCCACTTCAGCAAGAGCGCTTTCAATGTCTTCCTTATCCGGGTAAGTATTTGTATCAGAACCTACAATACTTACGCCTCTGCCATTATCACCTTTAAAACGTTTCAGATAATCCAGAATAGATTCATTAGTCACCTGATCTAAAAGACGTAATTGATACGATAAGGTCCAGCCATAATCAGTTACCGACTCCTTATCAAAGAAATCCTGATAAATCTCCCCTGCATAACTATCGTTGCTGCGTTTAGCAATATTTGCTATTGAAGATTCAAGACTGGTTTTAAAAGCTGCTTTAGCTCTGGCTAATTCTTCCGGCGTAGCACCAAATTCAGCAAAACGGGTGTACTCTTTTACTATATATTTCAGCCCGCTAAGTAAACTGTCTTTTTTAGGACGTGCATTCAGACTAAGAATTTCTAAGTGACGTACAAATTCCTGAACACCAAAACCTACTCCCAACACCGGGCAGTTTTTTTCTAAAACCAATTCAGAAAAACGGTTGTTTAAAATATAGGAAGCAAAGCTACCCGTAATATCTTCTTTAATTTTCTCAACCACACTTAAATCTAAAGGGGTACGCTTCACAAAATATTGAAGGGAAGGTTCACCAAGTTCTTTGTCGGTAGAATTAATATACACAAATTCTGCTGCGATGGGTACATCAAAAACAGGGCGTTCCGGCAAATCTTTTTTTAATGGAATAGACGAAAACACCTTCTTGATTTTAGCCTCCAGCCCTTTTACATCAACATCACCAACAACGACTACAGCTTGCTGATCTGGACGGTACCAGCGTTTGTAATAGTCACGAAGTTCATCATATTCAAAATTATTGACCACATCCATTAGACCAATAGGCATTCTCTTACTATACTTAGAATCTTTTAAAAATCCATCGAGCCAAACTTTAGAATTAGCCCTAAAACCTGCCGTATTGCGTGAACGCCATTCTTCGTTAATCACACCGCGCTCGTTATCGATTTCTGCATCGGTTAAGGATAAATAACCCGACCAGTCGTGTAGGATTAATAAAACCGAGTCCAGTAATTTTTCATTAGTAACCGGAACCTGATTGATGTTGTAAACCGTCTCATCAAAGCTGGTAAACGCATTAATTTCAGAACCGAATTTCATTCCGTTTTTCTCCAGGTACTCCAGCATTTCTTTGTCCTTAAAATTCTGGGTACCGTTAAAAGCCATATGCTCCAGGAAATGGGCAAGACCCCGCTGGGTGTCGTTTTCTAGAACAGAACCTACATTCTGTGCAAAATAAAAAGATGCTCGTTCTTTAGGCTCCTCGTTATGCAGCACGTAATAATGCATTCCATTTTCAAGAACTCCCGAAGCGAAATTTTTAGGTGGTATAGGACTATCAATCTGCTGCGCATTAAGGCTGAAGCTTAACAACGCAATTAAGAGAACCAGGCCGTTTTTTATTCTATAGATCATATATTATTTGTTGTTATAATTTTTAATTCCCTCTTGTAACCAACTTAAATACGAATCCACATCGGGATCATAAGCTCGGGGATCATTTAAATTCTCACCTTCGTTATCGATCAGCACATAATACGGCTGCGCATTTGCTTTATAGTGTTTGATCTGAAAATCGCTCCATTTGTTCCCTATGGTCTTTATCTTCTTGCCGGTAGTTTCTGAAACATATTGCTCTGCTTCGGGAAGCTCTTTTTTATCATCAACATAAAGCGATATTAGTATCAGCTCATCCCGAAGTACTTGCTGAACCTGAGGCTCAGGCCAAACCCGTTCTTCCATCTTACGACAATTAACACAGGCATATCCCGTAAAATCAAGCATTACAGGTTTGTTCACCTTTTTTGCATAGGCCATCCCGGCCTCATAATCTTTAAAGGTAACAAGGTCTAAAGGTCCTAATTCTGCGTGCGGAGGAAGCTCTATCGAAGTGCCTGAAACGCCTTTGGTATTTCCTACACCATAAGGAGACTCACTATACTGTGCAGGAGGAGGAAAACCACTGATCCACTGCAAAGGAGCGCCCCAAAGACCGGGAATCAGATAAACCACAAAGGCCAATACAAACAACCCCAGACTCAATCTTCCTACAGAAATATGCGCTAAAGGACTATCATGAGGGAGGGTGATTTTACCAAATAAATACAAAGCCAAACCTCCAAAAACAGCAATCCAGATCGCTAAAAAGGTTTCTCGTTCTAATAAATGCAATTGAAGCACTAAATCTGCATTGCTTAGGAATTTAAAGGCTAAAGCGAGTTCTAAAAATCCTAAAACCACTTTAACCGTATTGAGCCAGCCACCTGATTTGGGCAACGAGTTTAACCAGCCGGGGAAAGCCGCAAATAAGGCAAAAGGTAGCGCAATCGCCATTGAAAACCCTAACATTCCCACAATGGGAGCTACCCCGCCCTGCGAAGCAGATTCTACCAGCAAAGTGCCCACAATGGGCCCGGTACACGAAAACGACACAATAGCCAGGGCAAGCGCCATAAAAAAGATACCGATAAGACCACCGCGGTCTGCCTGCGAATCGATCTTTGTGACCCAGGAACTGGGAAGCACAATCTCGAAAGCCCCCAAAAACGAAAAAGCAAAAACAAGAAGTAATCCAAAAAAGATCAAGTTGAACCAAACATTCGTAGAGAGCGCATTGAGCGAATCGGCACCAAAAATGGCAACCACTACAGAGCCCAGTACCACGTAAATCACTATTATAAAAAGTCCGTATAGCAAAGCATTTTTAATACCGCTGGCACGGGTTTTACTTTGTTTGGTAAAAAAGCTTACCGTCATCGGAATCATCGGGAACACACAAGGTGTTAATAGCGCTGCAAAACCACCTAAAAAACTCAAAATAAAAATAGAGATCAAATTACGAGAATCCGCAGCTTCCTCTTCCTGTTCTGCTTTAGTATTCTCTAAATCTGAATTAGGTTTTTTAATTGGCTGATCTCCTTCTTTTAGAGTTAACGTATCCTGCTCTTCGGCATTAACAACTTCAACTTCGGTTGATTCTGATTTAGTAGCATCGCCATTTTTAGGAACAGTCTGTTCTTCGACTTCGTTCGTTTTTTGTAAGGGTTTTGTAGCTTCTTCGTTAAGGGTTGCCGCCGTCGCTTCCAGCTCAAAAACAACCTCTTTTATAGTTGGTGGCAAACAACTTTCATCATTACACACCATAAATTCTACGGAAGCCTTCACACTAAAAGCTTCAGCTGTTTTACGTTCTATAACTTGTTGAAATTCGGCCGAATCTGAGAAATATTTAATACGCATTTCAAAAATAGGGTCATCCACCACGTGCCCCTGTGGCTCAGAAACAGATCCATTAAGCTCATAAGCATCACTTGTAGTGAACTCAAATTGAGTAGGAACAGGACCTCCATCAGGTACGTTTTGAGCGTATAAATGCCAGCCAGGTTCAATGCTCGCATGAATACTTAAAGCATAATGGGTATCGTCAATTTTTTGAACATCGGGCTTAAAAGAAACCGGATCATAGATTTGGCTCTGCGCAAGAGAAACAATTAAAAAAAAGATACCCGTGATAAATAGTCTCATCGATAAAATAGTTTTAAGTAAAAAAGGTGACTACAGTTTAGACGTAAACCAGAACTAAAACCCCTGTAAATTTTTGGTTTTTATTTTGTATTACTTATTATCATCCCTATATATCTCCCAAATCCACTGCGTAATATCTTCTAAAACCTCTGGTGCAAACACCTCATCTAGCATACTTATTTCTTGGGAAGTACAGGTTTTACAATGTTGATACATATGATTCAGGCCCGGGTATATTTTGGTTGTCACTACGGGAGCATTAATCAGATTTTCTTTGAAGGAAGCTACATTCTCAGAAGCCGGTACAAAAATATCTGCATCCCCATTTAGGACAAGTACCGGCACTTCTATATCAGGCAAATACTGCTTAGGATTATATAGAATCATTTCTTTATACAGCTTGCTTTTTGCACTGTTATAAAAGCGGTAAATCAAGGTCTTGTCTCTATCATCCGCTAATTGCAAAGCTTCAAGTGTTTTAAGGCTTTTACCTTTCATCCACTTCCCTAGCCTGTCTTCCAACTCTGTTTTAAGACTATCAGTCTCCTGATTATTATAAACGGTTTTAAACAACTCGCGGTATACTTCCATTTGCAGATTAACCAGACTGTCAGGCATTTTAGAAGCTTTTAAAATAGCAGTGTTTTGCAAGTCCAGGATTTGTAGTCCTGAAACTCCTACGCCCGAAAGGCTTACCATAAATTTTACATCGGGATCCTGTGCCGTGAGTCGGGAAGCCACTACACCCCCTTCGCTATGACCAATTAATCCAATAAACCGGCTATCGATATGCTCACGTGCTTTCAAATATTCGAGTGCTTCCCGGGCATCAGCGGTAAAATCACTAATTCCGGCGTTGTCAAAATTTCCGGTAGTGCTACCCGTTCCGCGGTCGTCCATTCGAAAAGAGGCAATTCCGTTACGAGCTAAAGCATCTGCCAAAACCGTAAAAAACTGGTGCCCACTATACGTATAATTGCGGTCTTGCCGGCCGGTACCATTAAGTAATATTGCCAATGGATAGTGCTTATGATCATTTGGGATAACCAAAGTTCCTCCATAATCAATACCGGTTTTTTTCCCACTAAATACAAGTTCGGTACTTGTATAGGGTAAGGTTCCCTTAGGATGCTGGGGATAGCTGTGCGGTTGCAATGCATTTACCTGATCAAATTGAATCGGATGTTCTCCTTCATAATTGGCAAATACTAGCGTAAACGTGCTGTCTAATTGAGGCTTAAGCTTCAATACTAAATTAAACTCCTCGTTTTTTAAGATCAGACTATCGCTAAGGTAGTTTCGCTGAAGCGGAAGGCGGTTGTAATAATATTCTGGACTGCTTAAAAAGAATGAATCTTTAGCATTTTGATTCTGAGTTTTCTCCAGGAGCAGACGTTTTGCATGGTATTGCCCCTGCCATAAGCTTTGCCCCCGGGAAAGCCCTGTACTTAATGCAAATAGCACCAGAATACTGCAGATTCTTCTTAAAGTCATTAGGATTTCGATTCAGCCTTTAAATATTCAACTATGGTTTTAATCTCATCTGCAAGAGCACTGGGACTACCCTCATATCCGGTAGAGCGCCATCTTAGATAACCATTCTGATCTATGATCATTTTCTGTGGAATTCCTGAAAACTGAAACGCTTTTGCATACTTTGTGTAAACCATTTCGGGCTTACCATTTTCCGGATTAACAGCATCGTACAGCACCTCAAAGGGATATTCTTTTTCCTCGATAAAGGCAGCCGTTTTGGTTTTGTAATCCTTTACATATTCCTGCGTATCCAGAAAATAAAACTTCACATTAGCGTCATCTGCATAATGATCTACGACCATTTTCATACCGGGCATTGCTTTTTTACAAGGTGCACACCATGTTGCCCACATATCGATAACCACGATTTTACCCAGCTGATCTTTTAGATTAACCATGCCTCCATAAGAACTTTCCAAAGAAAAATCTTCGATTGGTTTCTTGATCAACTCTGTTAAAAGCGCCTCTTTCTCTTTCTGATTTTCAGCACCGGTCTTAAGCCCCGCTACATAATCTTTAAAATCAGAAAGCTCTTTTCCTGATTTTAAATATTCGTCCTTTAAGACCTGGAGCATTTCGGGAGATGTATTGTTGTGTCTCAAACAAGCTGCAATAAAGCTTACCGCTTCATCCATCTTGTCCTGACGCACCAGTTGCTGGGTATACAACGCATTATATTCAGTATTCTCATACTTCAACAAGGCTGCTATTTTGTTTAAATAATAAGCCTCACGCTTATAATCTTGCTGCTCGTTTAAAATCTTAGCATAAGTCAGGTATTCTGAAGCTGCTGCTTTTAAAGCCATCGCTTTCCATTGATTGGGTGAAAGTTTTCCGCGATAGGCTTTAGGAACTTCATGTTCCCGACTTTCAATCTCCGGGAAGATACGATCTGCAAATACCTGCAAGCTATCTAGCGACATACTCTCATTGGTATAAGGGATACTCACTAAATGCCAGGCATAATCTACCAGGTTTGTATATGAAGCATTTGTTAAATTATCAAAGACAAAACCGTAATCCTTATTTTCTAAAATATAGGTGTAGGCTATACTCCGAAATAGTTTATCGTAGTAGAGCTCCTCTGTAGTTGTAGTTATACCTTCAAATTTTTCTTCTGGAAATTGATTTACAAAAGCATTGTACGCCTTTACACGCTCATCAGGATCTGCTTCACGGAATAGTTGCTTTATTGCCCGATCCCTGGCCAGAACACCATTGGGATATTTAGAAAGCAATGCGTTTTCTACAGAATCTACATAAGTCTCATTTCCTGTGATTAATTCAAGACTACGTTGCACATCATACTGTTGCTTTAAATCAAGCGCGGGAAAACTCAAAATATAGTTGAGTTCTTCCTTGATCCGCCCAGTTTGATCTTCGGTATTAGTACGTTGCAGTAAACGTAACCCCGAATAAAAAATATGCGATCTGCTGGAAGGATTATCCCGCATCTCATTATTAAGCCACATTAAAGTCACCGAATCTTCAATAAAAGACAGGGAATCCAGCTGTTGCGGAAAATCTTCATTAATATTTGGATTACGCATAATGCCCCAGCCCGAATAAGAACCGGGGGCATTATTAATCATCCAGGAATAGGTATTGGCACCACCACGATCAAGCGTATCTTTTGCGTAGAACACACAATTGATAAGGGCGATGCCCGGCTCTAATTTTAGTTGCCCCTGCCATTTATTTTCTTCGGTACGCTCAAGCTTTAAGTCTTTCACATTCCACTGAAAATCAGCATAGGTATAAACGACAGCCGTAAGACTATCTCGATTTTTAAGTGGCGTTTGCGAGGCATCGTAGCTCAGTGTAACCTGATCTCCCGCCTTGGGGTATCTGGGCGCTACACTAAATACTTCCTCTTGATCTTGTCCCCAGAGGTTACCTGTAAAAACAATGCTGATGGCGAGCAGGGTAAAAACAGGTATTATTTTTAATACATTAAATAATCTCATAGCTATAGCTTATGGGTTTTGTTCCAGGTTAGGTGCATATTGAAATAAACTGGAAGCAAATGGAAACTGATAGCGGTCTCCTTCGGGTTCAAGGGTGTATACCTCATCGATATATTGATGGGTAATGGTTTTCGCAAAACGCGGATCTTTATTAAGCCGTTTAAGGTCAAACCAGCGGAAACCGCCTTTTGCCATAAGTTCCTTGCGTCGTTCTTCCAGTACTTTAAGCAAAGCCTCTTCGGCATCGGCCGCAGTAAGCGGTACATAATCTTCAGCTTTAAATCGTGCCATGCGAAGCTTATTTATCGAGGTCATAGCCGCATCAGTATCACCGGCACGGGCTTCTCCTTCTGCTTTAATGAGTAACATCTCTGGTACGGTTGGTCCTGCATTACGTTTCTCTCCAGTAAGAAGCCCTTCGCAATAAGCTCTTCCTCCACTAACCTGATCATAAGTCATTTCACTTATAGGTCTTGTATATAACTGATAGCGTAAATCCTCTTCTTCAAAACTGTTTAGCAATTCATCATTTAACGTAAGTAAAGCGGGGGCATCTTTATAGGAACTGATGCTCATTTTAGATAAAATCAATTCCGGATTTTCAATACGTCTTGGCCATCCTGAATCTGGAGTATCGATATAGTCCTCCATATTCAGCAGGCTGTTTTGCAAACTCAAAGCGTTTTCTGCCTCGGCCTGAGCTTCGGCATAACGCCCCATATACAAATAGGTACGGGCAAGCAAGGCATGTGCACTGGCTAGTGAAGGGAAACCTACTTCGGTTCCTCTGCGCGTAGCAGGCAGCCCGCCATTAATAGCCTGCTGTAGGTCACTTACAATCTGATCGTAAACTGCTTTAATGCTGGCGCGGGTTACCTCTTCGGTCACCGTAGGCTCCGTAAACATGGGGATTCCCAAATCTGTTTCCGAGGTTTCGGCATCATAGGCTTTTCCAAAAATATTCACCAAATCCAAAAAGATATAAGCCCTGTGTACCAAAGCTTCAGCCTGTAGGGAGGCCTTTTCTGCTTCGGTGCCATTATTGCTGGTCATCACTTCTGTAATTACTACATTAGCGGTATAAAGCCCTTGATACATTACGCCAAGATCATTATCTGTATCGCCCGCATAATAAACGGAATCTGCCCATTTATAAGTTTCCTTAAAAGGACGGTAATAATCTGATGTACCGTAGTTGTTCTCAAAATAGGTCGCGTAGTTTTTTCTCATCTCGATATCGTCAGAGGCTACATCTACTAAACTGTACGAGGCATCAAAGATTGAAGTCTGATTTAAAAGATACCGGTAATTCTCAGTCTCCTCAGGATAGAGACGGCCTTCGGTCTTGATGTCTACATAATCATCGCAGCTTACAAAAGCTACACTCATTAAGAGAAACAGGATATATAAAGAATGTTTTTTCATCATCATTAAATTAAAAATTAAGGTTTACGCCCACTGAATACATCGCAGTAGGTGGTATACGTATAAGACTACCACTGGTATACGGCAAGAAATCCGGATCTATATCATCATCATTGGCTCTCCAGATTAAACCTAAATTACGAGCCGTAAGCGATAACGAGGCATTGCGTAAAAAGCTGTTGGCGACTAAATCAGAAAAATCATAACTCAGTGAAATCTCACGCAGTCGTATATGATCTCCATCGATAACCCTATCAGTGCTATACAGATACCGACCTAAACTATACCCCCCAAGTCCCTGAGCTCCGGGAACATTGGTATTGACCTCATCCCCAGGGGCTCTCCAGCGATCTGCAATATCGCTGTTCAAATCGTATGCCTCAAAAGATCCGTATCGTGACACGTAATTACCAAAACTGGGGTTAAATAAAACATAATCCAGTTTATAGGTCGCCAAAGCATAAAGTGACAATTTCTTATAGGTGAATGTCGTGGCAAAGCTGCCATAGTATTTGGGCGTTTGCGTACCCATATATTGCATATCCTCAATTTCAGTTAAAGGGGTGAAGGCATCAACGATGTCTCCATTACGGTCGTATACAATGGTAGAGCCGTTCTCATCCAGGCCTGCTGATCTAAAAGCAAAAATGCTGTTAAGCGGATAGTCCACAATTGGGGGTGCACTCGCGGTACCATTTAGGAAAGTGGAATAATTCTCGTAACGCGAATCAGTCACCTCATTTTTATTATACGATAAAACAAAGGTTGAATTAATACTAAACTCGGGAGTTCTTAACCACTCACCGTTTAGGTTAATATCTACCCCTTCTCCGCGTAAGGTTGCCGTATTCCTGGTTAGGGTATTATTATTAGGTAGTCCATAAAATTCAGAGACCGGAAAATCCTGAATCAGGTCATCACTATTTTTTATATAATATTCCACACTTCCCCCAAGTCTTTTGTCAAACAGATTGAAATCAAGACCAAAGTTGAGCACACCTGTTTTTTCCCAACGTAAAGCAGGGTTTGCAGGTGCTGCAATAAACGCATAGGGTAGCCTGGATAAATTATAATCTGTACCGGCAATAGAAATGTTTGTAAAGGGGAACGTAGTAAGGCTGATGTTTCCATTAAAACCATACGTAGCTCTAAAGCTTAGGTTATTAATCGTCTCCACGTCTTTTAAGAAGTCCTCTCGGCTCATATTCCATTTTAAACCGGTAGACCATAAAGGGGTACGTCTATAGCTTTTGTCTACCCCAAAATTATTGTAATCATCCAGGCGTACACTACCTGATACCACATATTTGGTATCAAAGGTATATGCTGCATTGGCGTAATAGGATAAAAAGCGACGGCGTTGATTGGTGGCTACCTGATTGTAACTGATGTTATCGTTGTACCCGTAAATAGTGGTATAGGTCGCAGATGGTAAATCTATAGAGCGCTGAGTTTGCTCATTATATCCATAAAGATTTCCACCGGATACTTCTGTGCGTATTTGACGTAATTCTATACCTGCTATGGCATCTATCGCATGCTTGCCAAATGTGTTGTTGTAATTAAGCTGGCCGCGCATGGTTTGACTACTTTCAGTATAATCGTTTCTCTGATAGATAGCCCCCAAAGGAATGCCTCGTGTTAATTGCTGAGTAGTAGGATTAAGATACATAGCCTGATTGATTCGGTCTCTGGTGTAATACGTGTTTTCACCATAAATATTATCTTGTTTGGTATTGGAACGCTCAATAAAATAAGTTCCCATGGCTGATAAACCATCAAAAAGAGGCAGGGTTACACTAATGTTAGCCGAATAATTCTGCTCCTTAATACCATTATTAGAATTAGCCAATTCATCCAGGTAGTTGTAGCTCCAGGGCAAATAACCGGCCTCTTCAAAATTTTGTATATCTGCACTGTAAAATGCCCGGTAATAATCTACCGAATTTCCGGCTTCATCTACTATCTGATCATAAGGTAAAAACGTAGTTCGAGATGCTGATAAAGGACTTACACCTAAGCCGTTTTGTTTAAAGTTAAAAAACGAGCCTTTAAGACTGGTTGATACTTTAGCAAAATCAAATAACTCAAAATTCTGATTAGCGGTTAAAGTAAGACGTTTACCATCTACGCCTTTACTTTGCGTTTCTTCTTTGGCATAAGAAGCCGAAGTGAAATACGAATAGTTCTCCTGTCCTCCACTTATGGAAAGGTTATAATTTGTTGAAGAAGCAGCCTGAAGCAGATAATCTTCAATCTGGTTGTAGTTATTGCGACCGCGTAATACTGAGAGTTTATCTGCAAGCTCGGCATCGCTTAGTGTACCACGCTGGTTTTGCAGCATAAGTTCTACCCCGGAACTTACCGGCACTGAACTGTATATACCGGCACCCATTGGGTCATAAATAACACCCTTCTCCAAAAGCTCCTGCTCCAGATCCAGCACCTGATCTGAATTCATTAGAGGCAAACTGGAGAGCGAAGGTTTACTGGAAAAGGTATAGTTTTGAGACAAGTTGATACGGGTTGCTCCTTTTTTTCCTTTTTTAGTATCTATAACAATTACCCCGTTAGCAGCTCTCGCACCATAAATAGAAGCCGAAGCTGCGTCTTTTAAGAAAGTAATTTTCTCAATATCATTAGAGTTTAGGTTTTTGATATCCAGTTCTGAAGGAACGCCGTCAATAACTAAAAGCGGTTTATCATTGGCCTGATATGTTGACTGCCCGCGAATTCTATATTTGTAACTAGTATTTCCTTCCGTTTCACCAAATTGGTTACCGTATACAAACGTATTATCAGATGCAAGAAGGTCTATCTGTAAACCTGCAACTCTTCCCTCTAACTGATTTATCACATTATTTACGGGCACTTTTTCTAATTCTTCAGATTCAATTACAGAAAAGGAACCGGTAGCGCGTTCTTTTTGAATATTCTGGTAACCGGTAGACAATAATGTTACCTCTCCTAAACTATTCACCTCTTCTTGTAATATTACGTTTAGAGTCTTCTCATCTCCTACCAGCTTCTCCTGCTTTTTAAATCCTAAAAAGCTAAATACCAAAGTATCCCCTGTTGCCGCCTGGATGCGATAATTACCTTTTTCGTTAGTTACTGCACCCGTACGCGAACCTTTACGCCACACGGTCACCCCCATTAATGGATAAGCATTTGGATCCCTAACATTACCGTAAATTTCTTGTTGATCTATGGTACCTTTATTATCCACCGATTGACCATTTGTATTACTAATGGTTTTGGATTTAAGGATTACCTGTTTCTTCTTGATGATATAATCAACCGGTAAATCATCAAAAAGCTGTTGTAGCACTTCTTTAATAGAGGCACTGTTGGTTTGTATATTTACTTTCCAATCATCCTGAAGTAAATCTTCCCGATAGAAGAATTTATAATCGCTTTGCTTTTTAATTTGCTCAATTACCGTAGCGACTTTAACGCTTTCCAGATCAATATTGAATTTCTGGGCACTACCCTTCGTCGCAAACATCTGTAAGGCACAAAACAAGGTTAAAATGACAGAAACCTTCATCTTTAAATGTTTTATTTTCATAATTTTGAAAACTATTAATTGTTGTAGGAAATAATTAATTGTGAGTTAGAGAGGATGTTGGCGCATCCTCTTTTTTTTGTGAGTTAGAGTTTTAATTCATAAGTACTTATTTAATTGTTATTATGTTGTTTTTGTAGGAATATTCAAAAAAGTCTATTGTGGTAAAGGCATTCATAACATCTTCTACGCTTTCTGTATTCAGATCAAAATCTCCATTAAAACGTGTTGCTGCTAAAGATGGATTGTTATTGATAATCTTTACGCCATAACTACGTTCTATTTTTTCAAGGATCGTCACAAAAGGCTCATCAATAAATAACAGGCGGTTTTCTATCCAGGCAATATTATTAGCTACCTTTACTTTAGCTACCCTTATAGGCTCTTTAACGCCGCTCCAGGTTCCGGCTTCCCCCGGCACTAGTGTAGCTTGTTTTTGCCCCTGCTGTAGTCTCACCGATCCTTCGGCAAGAGTAGTTGTAATTTGTTGCGATCCTTTATAAGCATTAACATTAAAACGTGTCCCTAATACTTCAACCTGCAGTTTTTCAGCATTTACACGAAAAGGATGTTCGGTATCTTTAGAAACTTCAAAAAAGCCTTCTCCGGTAAGGTGAACTTCTCTATTGCCGGTATTTGGGAAATTTGCCGGAAAACGCAACGTACTTTCTGAATTGAGATAAACCCGGCTACCGTCTGAAAGCAAAAGGTTAAATCGCTTTCCACGGGGTACCTTTATGATATTATAGGTAGTAGACTGGGTACCTGAAGTTCTGAAATCTAACTCTCCCTGCTTCTGGACTCCCAGCGCATTCCCAGATTTATCGGTTAATGTGCCTTCTCCGTTCTCATCAAGACTAATGGTTTCTCCATTAGCATAGGTAAAGGTAATCTGCCCCGGATTGTATTCCTCCTCTACCTGATTATTTAAATAGAAATAACCTACCCCTGCCGCAAAAAGACCTAATACTAAAATAGCGGCATACTTAAGGAGGGTAACTGGCATAATTCTTCGAGACGAAGATTTTCGCTGCTGAAAAATATCGTCAAACCCTGGATTTTTTTCATCTTTACGGCTATAAACAGTTAGCAGATAATCCTGCTCGACTGCATTTTTAAAATAATACGTATTTCGTTTGCTGCTTTTTACCCATTGCTCAAGCTGCATTAACTCCTCATCACTTATGCAATGATTTTGAAATTTTTGTATTAAATCGTCAACGTTTTCCATGGTTTCAAATCATAAATCACCCTAGTGACGAAAAAAAAACACATATCCCTTAAAAAAATTTAATTTTTTTTAACCTTTACTTTATAATGTGTAATCCCTATGAATCACAAGGTCCTAAATGAATTGCTTAAAAAAGGTGATGAGCATTCGTTTACCCTCATTTTTGAAGCATTATACCAACCCCTGGTAGCTTACATGATGCAATATGTTGATAAAGCCGCAGACGCCGAGGATATTGCGCAGAATACATTCATTAAACTTTGGGAGAGAAAAGACCATCTAGATCTCAATATATCGGTCAAAAGTTATATGTACAGTACGGCTTATAATATGTTTATAGATACCTATCGAAAAAAGAAAAAGCAGCAAACCTATCTCGACCAACTTAAAAGTGAAACCCTTGTAAGCCTTACAGAAGAGCCAGATGAGCTTTTGGAACATAAGCTGAAGCTGGTTGCCAAAGCAGTTGAAGCACTGCCAGAACGGTGCCGACTTATTTTCATCATGCATAAAAAGCAAGGGCATTCCCATAAGGAAATTGCTCACCAGCTGCGAATATCTACCAAAACTGTAGAGGCCCAGTTGCGTATTGCCTATACACGCCTACGGGAAGAACTTAAAAACAGACCTGACTTATACTTGATGGTAGTCACTGCAAAATCTCCTATCTTTAAATAAGACGTGGTACTATTATATACTTCAAAAAGTAAGAAAATAACCGACTTAGATATTTTTATGAGTCCACACCTCTTATGTGCCGAATCATTTTTAAAAAAGAAAAAGCGAAATTGAGAATTCGCTTTTTCTTTTTTTTAAGATATTTATTGATCAATGTTTATAGCGTATAGCGTCCACCGGTAATTTCGATTGTTGCTCCCGAGGTATAACTTCCGTCTTCAGATGCCAACATCACATAAGCTGGTGCTAATTCAGCAGGTTGACCGGGTCTTCCCAGCGGAGTTTGCTTTCCGAAGTTCTCTACTTTTTCCTTTGGCATGGTAGCAGGAATCAATGGTGTCCATATCGGCCCAGGCGCCACTGCATTTACTCGTATTCCTTTATCTGCCCAAAGTTGAGCCATACTTGCTGTAAAGTTTCTAATTGCACCTTTAGTCGCCGCATAAGGAACCAGATTATCACTAGGGCTATAAGCATTTACAGAAGTAGTATTAACGATACTACTCCCCGGCTTAAGATGAGGTTCTGCAGCCTTACAAAGATAAAATGGGGCATGGATATTTGTTCGGAAAGTCTTATCCCATTCTTCAGCAGAAATTTCTTGAAGACTCGTTCTGGACATCTGAAAAGCAGCATTATTCACAATAATATCAATTTGCCCAAAATGCTCCAAAGTTTTATCTATAATATGCTTACAATGCTTTTCTTGTTGTATGTCGCCATCAATCAAAAGCACTTCTCCATTTTTATTCCTAATAACCTCAGCGGTTTTTTCAGCATCCTTATGTTCATTAAGATAAGAGATAACTACCCTTGCACCTTCAAGGGCAAAAGCATAGGCAACCGCCCTGCCAATACCTGAGTCCCCTCCGGTAATTATGGCTACTTTATCTTTAAGTTTATTATTCCCTTTATATGAATCTTCTCCATAATCTGGCAATGGGTTCATTTCATATTCATCCCCCGGTTCTTTCTGAAGCGGAGTGTCAAATGGAGGTTGCGGATATTTTGTTCTTGGGTCCTTCATAATTAAATTTTTATTCTAAGGTAGAACAGCAATACTTTAATAAGGGTTAAAAAACTCTGAATTGAGATTTATTTAAAATCTAAGTCGTGATTTGCAAAATTTCATTAAAGGACTTTTGATCACCTTCTGATTTTCTTTAAAAAATAAACGAATTTTGATGCTATTAGAATGTAATTGGACGTAATTGAAACAGTTGTGTTAAACAGCATACAATAACAAACTAAACTCTTCTTAAACGATTATTCTGAAACCGCATCCCGCCATAATTTAGAGGTTTAAGAAAAAGAAAAATGATATCTACCAACCTAAGACAGAAACCTGAAAGGCCAGCGATTTTTTCACGCTCAATGACTTCAGACAAGAAGGCTACAAAAGTCTATAATTCCTTTCAGGATTTTATAATCACCAATGATCATCCCTGCATTATGGCTAAAACCGTATTCAGCATGAATTTGGTTAATTTACGAACCTACAATAACCTTGGAAACTTAAATCAGACTAAAGAATTATATAAGGATTTAAAAGCCTATATAAAAAATTATGATTTTGAATCTAACCAGTTCGAAACTTTTATTGCGGTATTCCCAAACAGCCCGGAGTTCACCGAAATCCAGTTTGAAGAGCAACTATGGATTCAGCTGAATCAATTAAATGCTGTAGACGAATATGATTGGGATCCCAGTGTGAGTAATAATCCAAATGATGATAATTTTAGTTTCAGTATTGCCGGAAAATCCTTTTATATTGTAGGATTACATCCTAATAGTTCAAGAAAAGCACGTCGTAGTCCTTACCCAGCGATCGCTTTTAACCTGCACTGGCAGTTTGAGAAATTACGGAAAATGGGAACCTACGATCGAGTAAAAACCAGCATACGGGAGCGTGATGAACAATTTTCGGGAAGTACGAATCCTATGCTTAAAGATTTTGGATCGCAAAGCGAAGCCAGGCAGTACAGTGGGCGAAAAGTAGGAGAACTGTGGGAATGTCCCTTCAAAAAATAAAGAAACTGGAGCAAAACCTAGAGATAGGACAATCTTTTTATAATTTTAAGATACTCCCATCATTGGGAGATTAAAAAATAAGTATAGCAATGAATATAATTTCGAGACAATCGGGAGCTGCTTTTATTTTAAAAAAAGGGGAACAGTTAAAAATACAATCTCCCCAGGGAAACCAGGTTAGTGATATGGTATTATTTAATTTAAATGATACCCGCGAAAAGATTTCGAGTGGAAAAACCCTCGACTTCGAAGAATCTATCCTGATTTCACGCGGAAACTATCTTTGGAGCAACCGTAGTGAAAAAATGATGATGATTCTTGAAGATACAAACGGAAGAAATGATTTTTTACTAGCCCCATGCAGCCCGGAAACTTTCGAAATTATGTATCATCATAAAGGTTATCATCCCAGTTGCTTCGAAAACCTGTATCGCAATTTAGAAGCCTATGATATTTTTCCTGATGACATTCCTACAGCTTTTAATATCTTTATGAATGTACAATTTGATACCGATGGTAAATTAAGCGTAGATCCCCCCACTAACACCCCTCAGGATTATATTCTTTTTGAAGCTCAAAAAGACCTGATAGTCGGCCTAACCGCATGTTCTGCAGAAGATAGTAATGGTGGCAGCTTTAAGGAAATTGCTTACGAAATTATTGCTCAAAAAAATGAGTAACTAAAAATTAATGAGCTATAAAACAGTCTATGAGCTTTTATAAAATGGCTTTAAAAAACTGATAAACAATAAGCATATGAAAACGCATCCTAAGATCAGAAAAGGCAACCCCATCCATTCGGGGAGTATATAAAGTTGAGATAGCAGGGCCAGAGCACAACATACTATAATCAAAACGATTAGTATTTTTGGCCGAAAACTGTTAATTAGTCTCATGGCTGGTAGATTTAAGGGTTGGCGATTACAATTTAAGGATTAGTTACAAAACCTACAAAGCTGTATATCAGATTATTTGAAATAAGTTAATGTTCATTTGATATGTAATAAAACCATCATTTTGTTCAATCGTTTTCGCTAAGGCTATAACACTTATTAAATTTAGATTCAGGTTTATATAATTTTTAGCTATAATTTCACAAAGCTCTGGCAATGAAAAAGATAATTACTTTTTAATTTAAGCCATAAATCAGAAAGAAGATGAAAGCAGGACACATGAACGATAGAAAAAACGATAAAAGCACAGGCATTACAACCGCTGATTGTATTCACCGAATCAGCTCTAAGTTTAAGCTGAAGCCCGAAGAAATAAGGAAAATTTATCAATTGGATCAGTTTAATATTACCAGGGTATTTATGACCGAAGAAGGTTCATTTGATACTAAAACAGGAAAATATACCTCCAAAAATATTCCAGGTAACGGTAAGGTATGTATACAATACTTTAACGATCAGGCCAAGTCTTTATATTTGACTCTTCAAAAAATACCAACTAATGAAGGCATGCCAGAAGCTTCAAGTACACTTTACGAGCTCATTGAAAAAAGTATAGGTTTCTTTGAAAAAGCACAGCGAGCCTCTAAGCGCCTTTTCTTTCAAAGATTATTTAATCGCCATAAAATATTATGCTTAAGCTATATCAAAGATCTTAATTCTGTATTTGAGAAATCGCATCATCACCGTGATACTGATGAAGTTGCTTTATCCAATACCATTTTTGTACTTCAAAAAAAAGGAAGATTTTATGTAATGGAAAAAGCAATTCGACTCGAAGAAAAATTACTGGAACAGATAGAAAAGATGCTGGAATCTGTAAATAAAAATGATAAAAGACAAACTTTATTGAAATTTAAATCTAATCTAATTCAGCATTTGCAGGAATTAAAAAGTATTCATAACTCCGTATTGCTGCATTAATAGTACATCAATCTGATTATTGGTGAAACCACAACTCACCCTGTATCCAGATTTTCCGCGCTTATCAAAAAAATTACCTGATTCATTCCGTGCGAATTTGCCCTCTAAATTCCAAGTATAAAAAAGGCCGTCTCTTTCGAGAACGGCCTTTCCTTAAACATCCATTGAAACTAAACTATATCATACCGGGATGTTCATTGCTGTGGGCTGCCGATCCCAGTTACGGTGGGCAGCGATTTGTTTGATAAAATCTTTAGGAGTTTTACCAATTAATATAGCAGCATCTTTATCAAACATGCTTATTGCAGTCTTATCAAGTAATTTAAAAGTATCCTCTTCGGCAGCAAGAGCCTTACAATGCTTCAAAGTTTCATTGACAAACTTAACAGATTTCGGCGCTTTCACTAAGGCTTCTATACTCTTGGCACCGCCCGGAATATAAAGCGCATCGTATAAAACACTTTCTGTAGTTAATAAGGCCACATCTACCGGATGTTCCTTACCCAGATCACATTTTACCGTTCCTCCGTGAGGAGCGACAAGATGTACCACCGCATTTTTGGATACGAGTGCTTCTTTAATTTTCTTTACCTGTGCACCATTAAAACCATCACCCACTAAAAAAGCAATCTTTCTGGTGGCAATACTATCGGAGTTTAAATGTGTAAGGCTTAGTGCAGCCGACTTCTTCAAGTATTTCTTTTTAGGTGTAGGTTGATGTTCTTCAACATTCGCATCTGCTCCTATAGCCTGATTAACAGGCTGATCAATTTTACTCGGAATTTTCATCCCTAAACCATCAGCCACTTTTAGTGCAAGGTCTTTATCTATCTGTTTAATAACATATAGCATACGTTCCTTAATATGATCATAGGTACATTTTCCCAATTCAAAAGTATACGCATCAGCAACATGTTCCTGTTCCCAATCAGTAAGACTGCGATAAAAAAGTGCAGGCTGAGAATAATGATCACTGAAACTACTACTTCGTGATCTTATTTTTTTCGCATCTATTCGTTCTTCGTAAGAGGTAAAACCTCCTTGGGCCATTTTAGCTAAATGAGGACATCCTCCACCTATAGAGTTTGGGAAATAGGCTGATTTCCCTTTATCAACCGTCATACGCATCTGGGCATCACGTTGATTATTATGGGTTTCGTTTATAGGCCTGTTAATAGGAATTTCATGAAAGTTAGGACTTCCTAACCTGGATAATTGGGTATCTGTATAACTAAATAACCGTCCCTGTAATAACGGATCATTGGTAAAATCTATACCCGGTACCACATGCCCAGGATGAAATGCCACCTGCTCTGTTTCTGCAAAGAAATTATCAGGATTACGGTTTAAAGTCATTTTTCCTATTCGTTGAACCGGCACCATTTCTTCTGGTATCAATTTAGTAGGATCCAGAATATCAAAATCAAATTTATGCTCATCTTCTTCAGGAATAATCTGCAATCCCAGTTCCCATTCGGGGAATTGACCTGAATCTATGGCTTCCCAAAGGTCCCGACGGTGAAAATCGCTGTCTGCCCCATGAATTTTAACGGCTTCATCCCAGGTAATGGAATGCGTTCCTAAAAGCGGTTTCCAATGGAATTTTACAAAATGAGATTTCCCCTCAGCATTAATCAGGCGGAAAGTATGGATCCCAAATCCTTCCATCATTCTGAAACTTCTGGGAATCGCCCGATCACTCATTACCCAAATATGATTATGTAGGGTTTCAGTAGTATGTGAAACAAAATCGTAAAACGTATCGTGTGCAGATGCAGCTTGAGGAATATCCCTGTCTGGTTCCGGCTTTACAGCATGGATCAGGTCCGGAAATTTCATGGCATCCTGAATAAAAAAGACAGGCATATTATTCCCAACCAGATCAAAAATACCTTCTTCCGTATAAAACTTCGTAGCAAAGCCTCTCACATCCCTGGCAAGATCTGCAGAGCCTTTATTTCCGGCTACGGTAGAAAATCTTACAAAAACAGGTGTTTTACGTTTAATATCCGTAAAAATTCCTGCTTTGGTATATTCTTCCAGACTTTCATATAATTCAAACACACCATGAGCACCACTACCGCGGGCATGTACTATTCGTTCTGGAATTCGCTCATGATCAAAATGTGTTATTTTCTCCCTAAGAATAAAGTCTTCCAGTAAACTGGCACCTCGCTCTCCTGATTTTAGCGAATTATTAGTATCATTAACTTTAACCCCTTGATTGGTCGTCATTGTTTTTCCCTTCCCATCTTTGGTATTAGAGGCTAAATCCTTACTTTTTTTATTCTCTTCACTAGTACTCATGATATTTTTTGGTTATTGGTTTAGGTCTTAACAAGATAAAGGATATACCCCCCTCTAGAGTGCTCTATTCGAATGATAAGTGCTACATCCAACGTTTAACAAAACAATAGCATTAGGCTAACAAAATATTGGGAGAATATTAAGACAGCTCTACCATCACCGGCATACTAAAAGTGATCCTTAAGAACCTGTTTGGCTGCATTAAAACCCGCCATTCCATGGACTCCACCGCCAGGAGGAGTAGACGATGAGCATATATAAATATTGTTATTGGAAGTTTTATAAGGGGATAGCTTTGCTACGGGCCTTGTAAATAATTGTGTTATATCTTGTTTCCCTCCATTGATATCACCACCTACTAAATTCGCATCAAATTCCTCTAATTGCCGGGTGTTCATGAGATGTCTTTTTAAAATCAATTTACCAAAACCCGGAGCGGCTCTCTCGATTTGACTTTCTATAATTTTTGTACAATCTTGCGTATTACCATTAGGTACATGGCAATACGCCCAAACAGTATGACCTGAATCGGGGGTACGGGAATGATCAAACACACTTGGTTGTACCAGCAATACATAAGGGGTCCCGGGAAGTTTACCCTGATTCACGATTTTCTCAGAATTTTCAATTTCAGAGGAACTAAAACCTATATGTACCGTACCTGCTTTTCTTAATATTTTATTTTTAAATGGCACAGGAGCTCTTAGTGCCCAATCCATTTTAAATATTCCGGCCCCATACTTGAAATTTGAAAGGCGCTTTTGGTATAGTGCACTTAAGGGTAAACTTTTAATAGTTAATAATTGCTTTGGCGTAAGATCAAACACCTGCACTTTTGAATTTGGAATTTGATTAAAATCTTCAATAGCAGAGTTTACTTTAACTTCACCACCAACGTGGATATAGTATTTAGCGAGTGCTTCAATAATCTGTCCTGCTCCCGATTTTGGAAAAGGCCATCCATTTAGATGCGCCATTATCATTAATACAAGTCCGAATGATGCAGAAGCGGTACTATTTAGGGGTAATGTAGAATGTGCGGCAGCACCGTAAAACAAAACTTTACTTTCTTCTGTTTTGAATTTAAGCCTGGTAAAAGTACGGGCAGATAATATGGCACTGCGACCAAAATCCAAAAACTGTAAAGGATTTTCCGGTATTTTTATAGGAGCAAGTATATCATTTGAAACCAAAGGCCAATCCTCTATTCGGGTACGCATAAATTTTCGATAAGTACTTTCATCGGCTCCCAGCTGGGCAGCCGTCTTATCAATATCCTGATAACAGGCCACAGCCCCAAAATTATTTGAGTTGCCTAATGTTTGTGCAAAGGGAATTTCAGGATAAATCCATTCTAATCCAAAATCTTCAAGTGGTAACTGCTGAAAAAAAGGAGAACTGTAAGCCATTGGAAGAACCGCAGCTCCTACATCATGCTTATAACCCGGTAATGTTAACTCGGTTGTTTTTGTGGCTCCGCCAAGCATACTTTCTTTTTCTACAACAATTGTTTTCAATCCTTTGGATTGTAAATAGATTGCCGCTGCAAGTCCGTTACTCCCACTGCCCACAATTACCACGTCATAATCATATTTCCCCATTGCAATAATTTTAGTTTAGCATTCTGTTTCCGTAACTCTATTTTCTCAAAATCTATTTGATCTAATTATCCTTCAAGAATGAGTTTCCCTATTTTTCATGCTATCACATCATGACTCATAATATAAGAGAAATATTTAGCCTATGCCCTACTTTCTTTTCACTCAATTAGAAAGCTGAAATCCTAAATCCGCTTACTTTTAGAAATTCTGTAATTATCCCTCTATTTCTTTTTGAATCATCCAAGCGATTATAATTAAATCATTTAGACCAGAATAAAAGCAATTAGCAATCTAACAGTATAAGCCGTATTAGATTTTTTATTCCATTAAAATAGGTGTTCAGAGTATTTTAAATTCCGGGGCAGTATCTGCAATTTTCATAGAAATTTAAAAATCTTTCAACTTTATTCTTCCTAACCCTTAGCGACCAATACTATTTGTATAACTTTAAAATGTTGATATTCGTAAAATTAATTGGGTAAAACACTGTAATCAAGCAATTGTGGTTTTATGTTCTGATTTCTACGCGGAAAACCAGCAAAGATAAAGCTTGGTAAATTTAGTTATATTACTTTTAATCAATTCGTAACCAACGTTATACACATATCGTTATCTCTCATTTTAGAAGAGCTATGAAAACACTAACGAACATATTGATATTGTTAATTTCCTACTCTTTTTTTGGACAAATAACATCCAAAATAAACCTCAATAAAACTCTTTCAGAAAACCTTGAGAAAAACGAAATTGAAATTGCTGACGAAACTCGTTTGTATATAAATGATGGAACTTCAAATGAACTTTTCTACTATGCACTAAAACCTAAGGAGAAAATTAAAGGTACTCTTATATTATTACCTCCTACTGCACAAAAAGTTGAAAATGTAATAAATAATAATATTGAATTATCAGAGCTAACATTTAAGAACGGCATTCTATTAATAATACCTTCAATCAACTACAACCTTTACCTTGATAGCATCACACTAAATTTTTTGAATACTGCTTTTAAAGATGCCATTTTGAAATATCAAGCACCAAAAAACAAAATCATAATCGGAGGTTTTTCTTTGGGAGGGATGAATGCGATTAGATATGTAGAACTTTCGAAAGAAAATCCCAATTCAACATCAATCAACCCTGTTGCTGTTTATGGAATAGATCCTCCACTGGATTTGGCAAGAATTTACTATTCATTTAAGCGAATTAAAGAACTGAACTTTTCGGAAGTAGCCGTGAATGAGGCAAAAGATTATTTAGCAAAACTTAATAAACAATTTGGTGGTTCACCTAAAGAAGTACCAAATATTTACTCTAAAAATTCGATGTATTCAAAGAAGAAAAAAGGTGGAGGCAATGCTAAATTCCTAATGGATACTCCAATCAGAATCTACTCTGATCCAGATATTGATTGGCACTTAAAGGAGAGACATACCGACTTGTATGATATTAACGCCTTGGACCAAACTGCAATGATTAATGAGTTGAGAATATCTGGTAATAAAGATGCAGAATTTATTAATGCTTTAGGCAAAGGATATCGATTGAATGGAATGCGACATCCACACTCCTGGTCACTTGCTGAACCTAATGAATTAATGGATTGGATAATTGAAAAGTTGAATAGAAACGGTGATACCGCCCATAACTAACGCTATGCTGGCATAGCTGGGGAAACCTTGCGATGCCCCCTCGGAAAATCCAACCGGATATTTATAGACTTCGGTTCATTTTCTCTAAATTTATTACAAAACCATGCCAAGGTCTATTCCCCTGGCCTTAGCCAATTTCAAAAATGACAATCCAAGAACTATTAACAACCACAGCACACAGACCTTGGAAAATTCCGAATAACAATTGGAAATTTTATCAAGAATGGAATAATGCACTATTTCTACATTATCAAGTTGACTTAAACGAATTGGAAAAATTTGTTCCTAAAGAATTAGAGATCGACTTATTTGATGGTAAACCTTGGATTTCGGTTGTTGCGTTTACAATGGAAAAGATTAGACCTAAAAACCTTCCCTATTTTCCTCCAATATCAAACTTTGATGAGATCAATATCCGTACTTATGTGAAGTCAAATAATAAAACCGGAGTTTACTTTTTAAGTATCGAAGGTGGAAAAATGCTATCCTGTAAAATCGCAAGAGGTATTTCAGAGCTTCCATATAGATTTTCTAAAATTAAGAGGGCTAATCAAAAATATCAATCTGAAAATTCATATTTTAACGATAAGCTTGATATTCAATTCACCATTGGGAATAAAATAACAAAAAAGACTAAATTGATCAACTGGCTAACAGAAAGATATGCTCTTTTCCAAGATACTGACAAATCAATAAATGAATTTGAAATCCATCATTTAGAATGGCCTATTAACGAAATTAACTTAAGTAAATTGGAATTGAATTATCCAAGATTCAAAAAGTTAATTAGCGAACAACCAAGCAAAATTCATTACTCGAAAGGAGTAAAAGTATTGGCCTGGGAAAAAATAAAAAATGATCGCTAGAAAGCTTAATTGTGAATACAGCCCCCTTTTTGTTTCAGGCAGGTCTAATTTGTGAATATGAATAATGAAAACAATAACTTAATCCTTTAATAAACCTATTATGAATCATTGCGTAAAAATGTTAAGAAAATTAATTTTAATTCTTGTAAATAATACCAGACAAAAAGCAAGTACACTACAGCAATTCATTACAATTTATTCTTCATCAGTAAAATTCTAATTTTAGAAATCTACAAAAAATTGGCTAATTTAATTTCCAAATATGTTCTGGATGGGACGGCGTATCTAATCCAACTGGCGAAATAAAATCTTCTAAAATTTTGAAATATGGAACTTAAACTTGCTGATAAAAAATCTGAATTGCTCGAAATCCTCCGAATTCAAAAAGAAAATCAATCAAGCAATTTATCCATAGACTCCGCAAACACAAATGGGTTTGTAACCGTAACGCATAGTTATGAAATGATTGAAAAAATGAATTCCAGGGCAAAACAGGTCATTGCTAAAATGGACGATCAGGTCATTGGATATGCCCTGGTCATGTTAAAAGAATTCGAAGATTTAATCCCTGTGCTTATCCCAATGTTTGAAACATTTAAAAAAATCGAGTATAATGGCCAAAAACTTGATCAACTCAACTATTATGTAATGGGTCAAATCTGTGTACAGGATCATTTTAAAAGAAAAGGAATTTTCAAAAAACTCTATGAAAAACATAAGGAAGAATATTCCAAACTTTATGACTATTGTGTAACCGAGGTTTCCTCAAGTAACCTCCCTTCCATGCTTGCCCACGAAAAATTAGGATTTAAAACCATATATACATTTACCGACCAGACTGATACCTGGAATATTTTGTTGTGGGATTGGAATTAAAATAACAATATTAACATTAACCTAAAAAATGCTTTCAAAGAAACAAGATCTAAATAAGTCTTTTAGGCACTTGTGAATTTAGTGTCTCTGCCCAATAATCTGGGGATGCTGAAAGCATTATGCTACTTAAAAATGAAAGATTCAAAAATTACTGGCATTCCAAAAACCTATTCTGAAATTGAAAGAAAAAGTAATGAAATAGGGTTTACAATGCCATCCGACATTTATGTTGGAACGCTCTTAAAAACCCTGGTTTCGTCAAAACCGAAAGGTCATTTTCTGGAATTAGGTACTGGTATTGGGCTATCGCTTTCCTGGATGGTCGATGGAATGGATGCTGAATCCAAAATTACAAGTATTGATAATGATCCAAAACTAGTGGCCATCGCTAAAAGCTATTTTGAACAGGATAAAAGAGTGAAAATAATAGGCATGGATGGGACTGAGTGGATAAAAAACTATTCTGGAAAAGCATTCGACTTAATCTTTGCTGATGCCTGGCCTGGGAAATATAGTGAAATTGAGGAAACTCTTGATTTGATAAAGCCTGGTGGAATTTATATTATTGATGATATGTCGGTGCAACCAAACTGGCCAGATGGACATCAGGAGATTGTGGACCAATTAATTGGATATTTAGAAAACCGAAAAGATTTTAACCTCACTAAAATGAACTGGTCCACCGGAATTATAATCGCAACTAAAAAATGCTAACTACTGGATGAAGAATGGTTAAACCGACAAGTGGACTTGCAATAAAAAACTGGACTTTAAGTTGAGTGATTATGCTGCTAGTTTTTGGTTATACATCTCTATTTCAAATTCTTTAATGGTTCTGTTTCCTAAATAAGAATGTCTTCTTCTGTTATTGTACCAGGTTTCTATCCACTGAAAGATAGATAACTCTGCCTGTGATCTAAGCTTATATTTATGCCAATATACCCATTCTACTTTCAGAGATTTAAAAAAGGATTCCGCTACGGCATTGTCCCAGCAATTTCCTTTTCTACTCATAGATTGTTTTACCAAGCCATTATAACTTTTAAGTAGATTAGTAAATCTTTGGTAGGCATACTGAATACCTTGGTCTGAATGGAATATTAAAGGTTGCGTGAGTGTGGTATTTGTAATAGCCATCTGCCAAGCTTTTATAATAGTATCTTTGGTATTTAGGGTATCACTTAAAGCCCATCCTATAACTTTTCTATTAAATAGATCAATGATCACCGTTAGGTAACTCCAACCCTGATTGGTCTCAACATAGGTAATATCGCTTACCCATACTTGATTAGCTCTGGCCACACTGAAGCATTGATTCAACAAGTTTGGTGCTGTGGGATATTTATGGTTACTATCGGTGGTGGTTCTAAACTTGCGCTTCCTCTTGGCGTATAAATAGTTTGCCTTCATTATACGAGCTACCCGTGGCTTTGATACCTTAAAGCCTAAAGCTTTCAATTCAGCTTTTATTCTAGGAGCTCCATAACTTTGGTGACTATCTTCAAATATATCTTTGATTAATGAAGAGAGCTTCTGATTATCTTTCCAGAGGGTGCTGGGACCAGATTTTAACCAGTGGTAATAACCACTTTTACTTACTGCTAACATAATGCACATCTTCTCAACAGGAAATTTCATACGATGCTGTTTTATGAACCTGTATTTTTCTTGTCGCTCGCGGAAATGCGAAGCATTCACGAATACCATAATCTAAAATAATAAACAATGAGCTAAAAGATGCCAATCGCCTTTTTTAAGATATCACGTTCTAATTCGGCTTCTTTAAGCTGTTTCTTTAAACGAGCTATCTCTTTTTGTTTTAGGATTGCCCCGACCAGGAAAACTATTCTTGCCATAATTCTTTTGCTCTTTACGCCAACGGTAAAGAACAGAAGGTAATATATCCAAGTCCTCACAAACCTGTACTACACTGCCTTTGGCATAACTTAATTCTACTGCTTTCTGTTTAAACTCTAAAGTGTAGTGTTTGGCTTTACGTCTCATAATTGCTAAGTTAACAACTTGCAATAATATTCATTCAACTCTATGTCCAATCTAATGTAGTAATTCCACAATAAGAGATAATTTGTTATTTGAACTTAAATTGATACATCAATACCACGAGGGAATTCCTTGAGTTTTTTATTGAAGAGTCTTTCATAACTACAGGCCAGTTTTGATACCCCAGAACAAATTTTGAATTATGACCATTCATTAAGAAACTAACCCCTCCTTCATAAAGCATAATCGGGTCTTCAAGCTTCTCTAAATCTGAATATTGGGTCAAAAAATAAGGTTGTACTCCTTCTATAAACATATCTTTTTGAAACTTTTGTAAATATCCAGCCTGAAAAACCAAAATGTCTCCGGTACCGTTTACAGGAATCGCATTCCCAACACCATTAAAAGAAATACCTGTACCTGCATCTGCTATATTATTAGCCGCCAGGTTACGTACATAGTTGGGACCAATATCGTGATTTATATATGCTGCATAAAGAGTCCAGGAATGATTATTGGTAAGCGCCTGCTCATAATAGGCATCTATTGCAAATGATCTAGCCCCATGGGTTAGAGTATCATTTTGTGAGGTAAGGCTTTGAGACGACTTGGTTTGACTTGTAAACCCCGCACCTATGTTGAGAATATTTTTTGTCCCGTGATAAGTGCCGCCACTAAATGGAGTACTAGGTTCAAGCTCTCTAAACTGGTACTTCACATAAGCAGAGGTATACACTGCATTTGGATTATAGGTTAGTTTAGCATCTTCTGATAATGATGAGCTACTAACCCTGTTCATAGGTTTTGATAATACCGCACGGTAATCAAATTTTCCAGCAATACCATGTGCAGCTATTGAGAATTTACGGTACAGGTCATCTTGGAAATTGAGGAACGGTCCAGAAGCAAAATTTACATCGAGTCCCAAAGAATTAGATGAAGAAGGTGCCGCATACCTTGATAAGCCAGTCCAGGGATTCTTCCCGGCGGTGATTATAATATGATCACTCAGCTTATAGCTCATATAAAGCTCCAATAATATTGGAGACGTATTAGGAGATTTTATATTTATATTATTGTTTCCAAGTAATAAAGCAAAATCTATTTTATCTGAAACCTCTCCTTTGAATCCTAATCGGTATCTTCTAACCGATATATCCCAGAAATCCTGTACTTCGTTGTTATTAATTTGGGTGCCCGGATTTAAATCACTGTAACGCAACCAAAGCTGCCCAGAACCATTTATGGAAAGGCTTGAAAGTATTTTCTCTCCTTTATTAAGAGTTTTTGGTTGTGCAACCAAATTATGGATGCCAAAAATGTAAATTATACTGGCTATGACATATCCTTGCCTAAAATCTTTAGAAATTTTAAAAATCATAAGTTTACAGTTTTAAGAAATTAAAATTGAAAGTCTATAGATTCGGGGTGTCCATAAATTGTCTAAAAACCTGGGGGAAATGAAACTTATCTATATCCCATAAATAAGGCAGAAGGAAATAGGTTATTAGGGTTACGATTAGAATGGAAACTATATTCATCACTACTCCAACTTTTACCATTGAAGATATTTTAAGATATCCAGAACCAAAAACCACAGCATTAGGTGGCGTTGCTACCGGTAACATAAACGCGCATGACGCCGCAAGAGTGGCTGCTACCATAATCATATAGGGATGTATCCCCATAGAAAATGCAATAGGAGCTAATACTGGAAGTAACATGGCAGTAGTCGCAAGATTAGAGGTGATTTCGGTAAGAAAATTAACCGCTGCCACCAGGATGAGCATAAGAAAGAAAAGTTCCATTCCTTTTAAATAGGAAAATTGCGCAGCAATCCAATCCGCAAGACCTGTATCTGTAAATCCTTTTGCCAAGGCCATACCTCCACCAAAAAGTAGAATGATTCCCCAGGGTAGTTTAACAGCTTCTGACCAAAGTAATAGCCTCCTATTTGATGATTTGGCCGATATCATAAATAAGGTTATCGCAGCAATAGTCGCTATGATCGTATCATCAATAATGGGGATAAAAATTTGAATAAATGACCGGAAGACCCAGGCCAGTGCAGTCAAAATAAATACAATTAATACCGCTTTCTCTTCATAGGAAATCTTACCCAGATCTTTAAGCATGCTTTTGATTTCTTTATGACCTCCAGGAAAGACTTCGTCACTAATCTTAAAGGCAAACTTTGTTAAATAGATCCAGCATAGAAAAAGCAGTAAAATTGAGACAGGTAATGCAAATTGCATCCATTGCATAAAACTGATCTTAACACCATAAAGCTCTTCTATTACTCCTGCTAAAACCAGATTTGGCGGTGTTCCTATTAAAGAAGCAAATCCACCAATAGATGCACTGTAAGCGATAGATAACATGAGTGCACGACCTAACTTCTTCTCACGCTTTTTACTTGTCTTTGCTCCAAACTGTTTAATTATGGCGACGCCTATGGGAAGCATCATTACTGCTGTTGCCGTATTGGAAATCCACATTGATAAAAATGCAGTGGATACCATAAAGCCCAGTATGATATATTTCACTTTTGAACCAACAATATTCAGGATGTTTAATGCTATACGCCTATGAAGCTGCCACCGTTCTATCGCCAAGGCTAAAATGAAACCTCCTATATAAAGAAATACATATTTGTGACCATAGGATGGGGTTGTGGATTCTAAAGTTAATGCTCCGGTCAATGGAAACAGCACGATAGGGAGAAGGGCTGTAACAGCAATAGGAACGGCTTCAGAAACCCACCAAATTGCCATCCAAATTGCAACAGACAAAATTTCGAAGGCTTCTGGCGATAACGTTTTCGGAGGTTCTACAAATTGTAGTACACAAAACATTATAGGCCCCAACAATAGCGCAAAATTTTTCCACTTTTTCGGTTCTTTTCTGTCAGGATTTCTATTGCCCGAAATATTCTGTACATCATTAATCATAGGTTTGATCTTTAAAATTGTTGAACATTCTCTTTCTATAGGCTAAAAAACCGGCTTTATTGATCAAGCAATAAGAGCGCAAATTTTTTATAGAGTCTACAATTTTATAGATAATTTTTAGGTATTATGTTATTTCAGTAAATTTTATTGATTTTTAATGAATTTTATTGATGATTTGTTGATTATTTAGTAAAATTTATAATTGATCATCACATGTAAATTTTACTACAATTTTCATATTGGCCTATAATCAGTCTCCGTCAGTTTTAATTAGCCGCGCATATTTTGAAAAGAAATGTTATCATCTAACCATTCATTCAGTTAAAAGAAAAATTATATGGAATTTGAGAAGTGCGATCTATTAATTTTCCATCTAAATAAAGTAACTCTTAATTTGTACTACGATGTAATAGTATCAATTCTTAGTCCTTTGGTAGATATCATAATATGTAAATATGCTTCCATATTTTTTCTAAAAGACATCGTAAAGCGATCCAGACTTTAACATTTTCTTAAAAAATGAGAAATGATATCCTTCAAAAAATAAGGTATTTACATATATTAGTACAATAATATTAACGATACTCAATTTAATATTGGTTTCAGAAAATGGAAGAACTGTACGCACGAATTACAGAAAAACTTGAGAAGCTTTACGGCACATTTGAATCTGATAAGAAAAGATTTAAAAACTCCAGTAATTCTAAAATTGCACGTGACCTTGGTTATAGTGATGCCCAGTTTTCACGTTTAATAAATGGGACGGCAACTCCTGGGGAGTATGAGAGAACCTTGCAGAATGTAGATCGCGTACTTAAAATTAAAGAACTGGAGAAAAATGCTACCACAAGTAATTTACCCAAACCTGAGACTTCAAGAAAAAAGAACTGGCTAATAGGCATATTGGCCGCTTTACTATTGATTTCCTTAACGTTACTAATTTTAGATCTTCAAGCCACCAAAACAAATGTTGAAGATTACCCAAGAGATTACACGTTAAGATGGGCTTTTGAAACCGAATTCGTAAATCCATACACTAAATTGGAGGAGCTTCCGGCAGATTGTAATTTTCCGTGTTATAAGTTACAGGGACAATGGGAACTAAATAAAAAATACAAAATCCCACTCTATATAGAGACAGATGGCTTTCATTATCAAGCAACCTCTGTAAAAATGTACACACGATGTGCTATCAATATAGAACCCGATGGTAGTTTGCTTGAAGGTTATGAATACCAAAAGCATGAAATCTGGTATGACATGACCGAATCGAATATATCAACATTTATGAACAATAATGATGTGAGGAATGGCGAAGGTTCCTATTATGAGACACTTGACTTTAATAAGGACAGTCGGTTTGTAAAAGTTGCGACAGTTCATACACTATTTAGAAATAGGTTCACCATTGGTGATTCCATTTCCAGAGATGGCCAGGTTATTGGTAGGGATTTAGTGCCTGTGCCACAGGATATATTAAAAGATAAACTAAGTGAGGAAAAAGTAATTTTTATTAATAAAAAACTGAATCTAATCGCCAGAAATGGTTTAGAAGATTTTTCCCGACCTATAAACTGCGCAGAAAGTCCACTACCAGGTATTGATTTTCATGATGTTAAGGAAGGAGATTTAATGAAGTTTACTTGCAAGTTAACCACAAATAGAGTTCCCTCAGTTTATACCAAAGCCTTTAAATTAACCCGGCAGTTTATCAAAAGTACCTGTAGACAATCATTAGATGATGAATAACTACTGCCCTCTTCTAAAAATGCCTTAACTAAAAGCTGAGTCTTATATATCACCCATATAAAATTTGGCGCGCCTTAAAAGACCGTAAACAGCATCAAATTATATAGTCTTACGCAAATGGCATTACTTTTAATAATGAATTATACTTCACATCATTTTTCGATGCATTTATGAAATACGCGCTTAAAATTTAATAAAAATTAATAAAATTCATTAAAACACAACTTATCATTTATATTTTAAGCAAATTGCCATGAAATATTTAAAACACTCATTATGAACGATAACGTTTTAGATGATGCTCAAGTAGCATTTCAGTTGGATCCAGAAAAACTAAGTCAACTTATTATTGAAAATAATGAGGGAGTCAAAACTTCCTCAGGCAGTATTGCTATACAAACAGGAACTTTTACGGGAAGGTCCCCGAAAGATCGCTTTATTGTAAAAGATGAGATTACTAAAGAACCTGTAGATTGGGGATCTATCAACCAACCCATAAATCCTCAAAATTTTGCCCGCATTAAAAAAGACATCCTCGATTATTTAGAAGGAAAAAAGATTTATAAACGCTTTGCTTATGCTTGTGCACTTGATAAATACCGACTAAATATAGAATTCATATCTGAATATGCATGGTCAGATTTATTCATACACAATATGTTTTTACGTTTGAAAGAATCTGAACTTAAAAACTTCACCAAAGAATGGACAGTTATCAATGCTCCGGGTTTTAAGGCGCATCCAGAAATACACGGTACCCACAACTCAAACTTTACGGTAATCAGCTTTAAAGAAAAAACGGTATTAATAGGTGGCACAGGCTACACGGGAGAAATAAAAAAAGGAATATTCTCTGCTTTAAATTTTTTATTCCCGGTTTATCATGATGTATTGCCTATGCATTGTTCTGCCAATGTTGGAAAAGATAAGGATACCGCACTATTCTTTGGGTTATCAGGCACAGGAAAGACCACGCTTTCTGCAGACCCTGAACGCGAACTTATAGGAGATGATGAACACGGATGGGATCCTAATAACACTATTTTTAATTTTGAAGGAGGCTGCTATGCAAAAGTGATCAACCTGAATGAAAAATCAGAACCCGACATTTTCAATGCAATTAAAGCGGGTGCGCTTGTTGAAAACACGGTCGTAAAAAACTCTGAAATAGATTTTAACGACTCCTCTATAACTCAAAATACACGGGTAAGCTATCCAATACACTATATTGAGAATATACAGATTCCCTCTGTAGGGAGCACGCCAAAAAATATTTTTTTCCTCACCGCTGATGCTTTTGGTGTATTACCCCCGGTTTCAAAATTGACCGCAAGCCAGGCTGCCTATCATTTTATTTCAGGGTATACTTCAAAAATAGCTGGTACTGAAGCAGGTATTGTAGAACCTTTGCCTTCATTTTCTGCGTGTTTTGGAGCGCCTTTTATGCCATTACACCCCACTAAATATGCAGAAATGTTAAACAAAAAAATCAAAGAAAGTGGAGCCAATGTATGGTTAATCAATACCGGATGGACCGGTGGTGCTTATGGGGTAGGTACACGTATAAAACTAAAATATACTAGAGCCATGGTAAATGCAATTCTTGACGGTAGCATAAATCCTGATTATACCTACAAAGATTATCATATTCATTCGGTATTTGGTGTCGCACAACCAAGAACATGCCCCGGAGTTCCGGATGCTGTATTAAGTCCTCGTAAAACCTGGGATAATGATTCCGCTTACTACAAGGCTGCATTTAAACTTTCTAATGCTTTTCGTGAAAACTTTGAAAAATTTGAATCTTACGCTAATGAAGACATTCGAAGAGGAGGCCCTCAGCGTTTTGATTTTTAATGGAATGCAAAGTTTATCGCAATCTTATAAGTATTAGTTGTTACTATACTTTTTTTAAATAAAGTTTTATTTAGCAGTGATTAATGTTTGATGTAGCTAAAACTTTGGATCTTTATTTTAAAGAATTATAATCTTTGAGGGCAAAATAGTTTATAAACTAGGTTTATTGAATTAACCATGAAATAGTTTAAACAGCCTCTGTAAAAATAATGATGCCCATAAACCTGCCAGAATTCTTTTTTCGGGGTGCAGTCTAAATGATCTAGATATTATTTTTTCGCTAAGCCATTTGCGCTTTAAAGAGAATAAATATAAATCAAATGCTCCGATCCATATACTAAACCCTTTTTGACCTTTCAATTCCTCTGGGGCTATTCCCGGAGGAATTTGCATTTATAGACAGAGGTATCTCTAATTTAAAAATAACAGAAAATATCTATTATTACTCCAGTAGCCTCGCCAGGAATCGAACCCTAGGGCTAGACCTCCGTATTCACAAGGGATTGTCACTTTCGTCAATTTTCTGTTGACGATCTGTGAATTTGTAACCACCTGATAACCAAATTTTAAGGTAAATTTAGTCATTTTATAAAATAAAGCATAACTTAATTACTTAACCTCCAGTTACTGCTCCGGTGATTTTCGAAATTTCAGGGTTTTTAACAACCTACGCGGAATTCAAAATTCGACCCTTGCCGTACAATAAGTATCAATTAGAAGAAATATCCCTGTTTAATCTTGCTAATTTTTTTTGGCCCTAACCCTAATGACAAGAAAAACTTAGACAGCATTTAGTAGAAAAACACATTACTATATTATTTTATAAAAATCTGCTTAGAGAAATCCTTTAATTGACTCCTCCAAAACTGCCACTCATGTCCATATGAACCCTGATGAAATTCATTTTTAATTCCGTGCTTATTTAATATAGAATGAAATTTCTTATGTCCTAGAAATCTTGGATCTTTGCTTCCACAAGAAATCCAAAGTAAATCTATGTTTTGGTTTATTGAATCAGCCATTTTAAATAAATCAGGTATATAAGTACTCAAATCTATATCTGGGTCGCTCAAAAGACCTGCACTGAAATCGCCTACAAATGAAAACAAGTTTGGGTTTCTTAAACCAATCACTACAGACTGACCACCACCCATAGAGAGACCAGCAATAGCTCTGTCTTTTTTGTTTTTACTTACATGATACCTGTTCTCAATTAAAGGTATTATATCATTAATCAATTCTTCTTCTAAAGTATTCATTCCCTCGATTGTACTTCCACTAGACCAACTTCCATCAATCAAACCATTTGACATAACGATGAGCATTGGTTTTGACTTACCCTGAGAAATTAAATTATCTAAGATAATATTTGCACGACCATCGTTAATCCAACTTCCTTCGTTATCTCCTCCCCCATGACGCAAATACAAAACTGGAAACTTTACATCTTTTAACTCTTGATAAATTTTAGGAACATAAACATACATTTTTCTGGTCTTGTCTAATACAATAGATCTGTAGGTTATGATATGTACCTCCCCATGAGGAACCTCTTGTAACTGATCAAATCTTGCAGGAGTATCTGGAACCTCAACGATGCTTCCGTAAATATTTGTGCCGACTTTTATATTTGGATTAACAGGATCAAGTTTTTTGAACGAGTTGTTAATAAGAAAGTTATATTGATAAATTCCTGATTCAACATTCTTAAGATTAATACTCCAATTACCTAAATCATCCTTCTTCATTTTTTTTTCGACTATATCCCACTCCCCAAAAAGTAAGGTAACGTTATCTGCTTGCGGAGCATTCAATCGAAATGTTATACTCCTGTCTTCGTGCACTACAGGAGAAAATTTTTCACCTTCAGGTTCCCACCATCCTTCTGTACTAAAAGCTTTCTCCTGTGCATTCAGAAAATTAATTCCAGATAATAAAAATTGTAAACCAATTAAAAAGTACCTCATTTTCATAGTTTTGATTTTAATAATGCCATATATAAGTCCCTACTGATCCCCCTTTCAATTTAACTGAAGCATAATTTCCATTATATTGAATCTTGACAGTTTGTGTTTCAAGAGTATCATTTCCAACAATTAGAACAATTTTGTTTTCAGTTGTTCTAAAAGCAATATTTGGAAGTACCTGACTATTATTTCTTATACCTGTTCTATAAACATTTGGTCGCTGCTCATCCTGGTAAAGAAAAATGCTTGGTTCATCTCCCTGAGTGGAAAATATTCGTGTTGAACCTGGCTTCACAAACTTTGAAATATGACCAATAGTGTAATATGCTACATTACGCGAAACGCTATTACCATCAATTGTGATTGCCCCCTGACACATAGTACACCCTCCGTTACCTGTATGTGGATCATTATTAGGATCGGCAGCAAGATTCCATAAAATTACGTTTCTACTCCAATTAGATAATGCCCCAATAATCAGACGATTAACAGGATCTACTATATTTATCGTAGAGCTCTCAGGCTTTTCAGTTAGCATTTGTTCCGTGAAGTATATATTTTTATCCGGCCTTGCTGTATGCACCCAAGACATTGCCTCCATATCACCTCTGTAATTGTGAAAGCCACTTCCATCAATATACTTGCTAGCTAAAGTATCTTGAAGAATACTTAAAGGGTAGTCAGGTCTATCAGTATTATGATCGAAAATTAAAATTTTGGTTTTAAGGTTATTTTTTTCAAGATTAGGCCCCAGATAGTTTTTAATAAAATTTGCCTGTTCAAACCAGAACCATGACATACTTGGAGTATTTCTTGAATTCATGGGCTCATTTTGCACCGTAACTGCATCTATGAAAATCCCCAATTTTCTCATTTCCTGAATATACTTTGTAAAGTACTGAGCGTATACTTCGTAGCAATCTTTTTTTAACTTACCTCCTCTTATATTATTGTTTGTTTTCATCCAAATTGGAGCCGACCAAGGAGAGGCCATAATTTTAATTTCCGGATAAATCTCAAGGATTTCTTTCATTACCGGTATTACATCTTTTAAGTCCTGAGCTAGAGAAAACTTTTTTAAATCGTAATCGGTTTCTCCGTCTTTCAGATCATTATATGAAAAAGTGAAACTATTTAAATCTGAAGACCCAATACTTAGTCTAATATAGCTTATTCCTATATCCTCCTCTCCACTACCAAATAATTCATTTAAAAGTTCAGTTCGTTTCAAAGCTGACATTTTCATTAAATGCTCTGCACTACCACCTGTTAATGCAAAACCAAAGCCATCGATAGTTTGCATAGACCGTTGGGGATCTATGATTATTGAAGGATGTCTTGATGAATTTTCCTTTTTAAAAAAAATTCGATTATTTTGCTTTTCTAGGAGACTATTGCGGTCGTTTGTTGTTACCCAAGATTCTATACTTTCAGGTGATTTCTGCGCCCATGAAGATATCGTTATTTGAAAACAAAAAAGTAAAAGTCTTAATTTCCTCATTTCTTTAGTTTTTATGAGTTTATTATTGATAATCTTCCTCTTTTATCGGGATTATACTGAACACTACACTGATTATCCAAGATCATTGTCTCGACATTTTCTTTAGTATATTTAGGCCAGCTAGGTAAAGAGTTACAATTTGGATCACCTGTCTTCATAAATGCAATTAAGGATTCGGACATTTTTTTTGATAGTTTCCTTGGGCTTATACCACCGCCAGTATGAGTAATCATTCTATCTGTATTTAAAAACCAGAAACTTATATCAAGACAATGAAAAGAACGATGTCTTCCATCAAATAATGGAGATTCCCAACCAAACCACGCAAGATAAACCGATGAATTTTGTTTTAGTTTCGCATTTGCAGTTTCAATAATCGTTTGACGATTTGATAAAATTAAGGCCCAAATCTCTATGGGACGCGCATTTGGAAAATTGATCGAATAAGCACCTACGATTTCTTTCGATCGATCCCCAAACTTATTTTCTAATTTATCAATAACTTCGTTTAAAGAAATGTTCTCCAATTCAGGACTATCGCGATTTGGATTCCATTCATGAAAAGTTGAACACAACAATAGAGGAATATCTGGTCGATTTTCTTTGTTTTCAAAATATTCTCCCGCGGGAATAACATCCCCATCCGCATTAGGCGCGAAACTTCCGCGAATAAAAGTCTTTCCTGTTTGCTCCTGAAGTTTTTCAGCCGCCTTATATGCTAATCGTTGATATTCAGGCCAAGGTATTTCCTGAAGTCTGTCTATTTCATCGTCTTTTAGATTAGCTTCTTTTAAAATGAATCGACCTAACTGACGAGTATAAGAGTTGTCTAAAGCACGTGTATTTGATCCACTAAGAGCTACAGCCTTATGCACCAAACCTTTTGTTTCAGACATATTAGCTAAAGTGCATACTTTATCGCCACCTCCTGATTGTCCCATAATTGTTACATTATTCGGATCTCCACCAAAATTCTGGATGTTTTCGTTTATCCATTTAAGTGCAGCAACTATATCAAGCATTCCTACATTTCCAGAATACTTATATTTTTCTGATATGCCAGAAAAATCAGCAAAACCAAATGGCCCTAGGCGATGATTAATAGAACAGAATACAATATTGCCATCGCGAGAAAAATTTTCGCCATTGTATCCATCTTGTTCAATTCCGTTTCCATTTGAAAAACCACCTCCATGAAGCCATACTAAAACCGGTCGTTTAAAACCATCTATACCTGGACTCCAAATATTTAAACGTAAACAATCTTCACTTACTTCATCATAATTCCAGTGATCCACAAAAGCAGAATAAGACTTAGGACTTCTATTGTAAATATTTTGAGGAGCTGTATTGCCGTAAAATACTACTGGCAATGTTCCTTTCCAGGGTTTTGGTGGTTGGGGAGGCATAAATCTATTCTTGCCTGAAGTATCCAATCCATATGGTATGCCTCTAAATACCATTATACCCCTCTGCAAAAATCCTTTTACCTTTCCATATTTAGTTTGTGCGACTGCTATATCCTCTCCGATAAATAATTGCTGATCATCCTCAGAAATTAGATCCTCTGATTCCCTATCCCACTTTCTAGATGCCAAAGGACTAAAAAAACTTATACCACAGGCCGCTATACTTATTCCTGTTTTTCCAAAAAAAACTCTTCGATTCATACTTCTTATTTAATCTTAAAATATTCGATAATTATTCAAGAACCTTGAATGTTATTAGTGTTTTCTATTTTGAATGCCTTGAGTATCTAAATTTTTAAGAGAGAAAAACACAGAGATTTGAAAGTATTCACCATTACTTCTTGCTATCAGAGAATTCTTTATAAATTCCCGGTTACCTAGTAAGGTAAATGTATTTCCTCGTTCTTCACTTGATCTGGTCAAGTAAGTAGGACTTATAATTACACAAACCTAATTACCTTATCTTATTCCTGAAACAATATAAGTCTCAAACCCCACCCTCTTAACTGATGGTAAGCACCCTATATTTTCCTGAAATACTGCTATATATGTGAATTCGACATTTATGACATTCTAACAACTTGTTCAAAAGGTTTAATAACCATCAATTATCCATTTTAAGTAGATAAATACAACCCCTTGAGTTGTGGTATGGACATTTCCACATTCCAATTTTATCTTCTTCTTTATATGGAATATTATATTTATCTATTCTAAAAAACCACTCGCCGTTCTCCTTGTCAACAATATGATCTTTTACAAATTGCCAGATATCTTTTTGAGCTTTTATAAAATATTCTTTTCCAGAGATTAAATATGCATAGTTAAGACCAACCATAGCTTCAATTTGTGGCCACCAATGCCGATCTTCATCTAACTGCCCTGTATCTAAATTCTTTTCATTAATTACTCCTGAATTTTCAACATATGCCTCTTTTAGAAAAGTCTCAGCAACGTCAATTGTCATTATCTCTATTTCTGATAAAAACTTTTGATTATCAACTGCTTTTGCTGCCTCTATAAGTAGCCAAACAGCTTCTATGTCGTGCCCAAAAGAAACTATATTTCCTTCTATGCCCCAATTATTGTCAAAAAATAATTGGAAATGATGATTTTTACTGTCATAAAACTTCTTGATAAATAATTGAATCAGGTTCCCCAATGCTTCTTTCACAGTTTGTGACTTGCTTATTTGGAATAAGGTAGTGTAAGCCTCAAGTATGTGAAGATGAGTATTCATTGTTTTAGTCGAATTCTTATCTTTTGAGCTTAATCTCATATCTTCAATTGGAGACCAGTCAACCTGAAATGCCTCAATATAACCATTGAGGTTTTCATCTCTTGCATATTTCTCAATAAGCTCAAAAATGGATAATGCCCAATCCTTAGCTTCTTCTTTGCCTGAAAAAATAAAATACTCAGAGAGTGCATAGATTGCAAATGCCTGGGCGTAGATTTGCTTTCTTTTGTTGACAGGTTTGCCCAGGGCATCTAGTTCCCAAAACACACCTTCAAATTCTCTATCCCGAAAATTTTTATTCAAGTATTCATAGGCTCTATTTGCATAGAACCTGAGATCGTCATCTTTTTTGAAATTTCCAATAGCTGAAAAGGTCCAGAGAATTCTTGTATTTAGAATAACTCCCTTTGGAGCACCAAAAATTTGCTTATTGCTATAATCTCTTCGACCGACAAATCCTCCATTCTTATTATCAATTCCGTACTGTTCCCAATATTTTTGGATTTCATTTAATTCAGAGGAAATTTCATCTTTAAATTGTTGAGAGATTTTTGTCATTGTTATAATAATGATTTATTTCTATCAATCAATTCAATAATCGTATTTACTGAAGATGCTGAAGTAAAGCCATCTTGAGGGGTATTTTTCACATAATCCAACAATTTTTCTACTGAGGAAACTGCCACGTGGCTCCTTGTATCAGAGGAAGCGTAATAAATATATACCTTGCCATCATCGTCTGCAATCCATCCATTAGCGAACAGCACATTAGGTACATCGCCCACGGTTTCTTGATAATCTGGAGCCATAAAATAACCTGCGGGTTGATAAGTGACTTTTGAGATATCATTAAGATCTGTCATAAATAGATACAAAGTATATCTCAATCCTCCCGCAGTATTTCTTACCCCGTGAGCCAAATGCAACCAACCTTCCTCAGTTTTTATGGGAGCTGGGCCCAAACCGTTTTTTAATTCATAAATAGTATGGTATACTTTATGGTTTACGATCTTTTCATCTTCCAGGACAGGGTTAGTTAAATCTTCTACATATCCCAAGCCTATACCTCCACCCTTTCCAACTTCTATAAAGCCATCTTGTGGACGAGTATATAGGGCATATTTTCCATTAACAAATTCCGGATGCAAAACTACGTTTCGTTGTTGTCCAGAGTTGGAAATAAGATCTGGAAGGCGCTCCCAGTTTACTAAATCTTTAGTTCTGGCTATACCTGCATTTGCTACTGCAGCAGATGTATCTGGATTAGACTTATCTTTTCTCTCTGTACAAAATATCCCATAAATCCACCCATCTTCGTGAAGGGTCAGCCTCATATCATAAACATTTGTATCAGGTTCACCTGTCTGAGGCAAAACAACCGGCTTATCCCAAAATTGAAAATTATCTACACCATTAGGGCTTTCTGCTATGGCAAAAAACGATTTTCGATCTGCACCCTCAACCCTTAAAGCTAGGATATATTTTCCTTTCCATTTTAGGGCACCTGGATTGAAGGTAGCATTGATCCCTATTCTTTCAAGACCCAATGGATTTGTTTCTGAATTGAAATCATAACGCCAATGCAAGGGTGCATGAGCCGCGGTCACAACTGGGTTTTGATATCTCTGAACTATGCCGTTAGATTCGGGTTGTGGCTTATTAGGTTTCTGAAGAAATTCCTGATGATTATTCATAAGGGCTTCGTACTGACAAATTTTTTTGACTTTAGTAGCTTGTTTAGTTATACTCATTGTTCGTTTCTTAAGTTTTATTTTAAGTTTATATTTTCTTCATTTTTAATATGATCCCACCAATTTTTCTTTAAAATAATTACACATATAACAAGAACAGCAATGGCAACTAGAAAAGGAATATTTTCGTGTAAAATGAGATAAAGAGGAATTAGTACCAGTAAAGTTTGAGCTATCACTCCTACTAATACGTTGAACATATCCCTTGAAAAATTAGTGTTCTTCTCAAATTGCGGATCTTCTTTTTTAACCTTTTCAAGAATAGGTTTCCAAAAACCCCAAGGTTTAGTTTTTTTATAAAAATCTATTAGTACTTTTTCACTAGTAGGAGCGAAAGAATAAGCGCCGATAATGCTTCCTGCAAGAGATATAACTAATATAACGGGGAAATAGTAAAGATCAAGGGTATCAGTTAGTAATGGAATTATCATTGCCGGAATTATTCCCGAAACCATACCCCAAAAATATCCTTCTCCGTTAAACCTCCACCAGTACCATTTCAAAGTGTTAGAAATCACATAACTTCCATAAAGTGCAGAAACGATCCATTGTAAAATTGAATTCACATCAAGAACAAAGAAGCCCAGTACAATGCTTATCAAAACTACAATGATTCCACTTCCATAATTCATATTTTTCACTCCTTTAGAAGAAGCTTCAGGATTATATTTCAGATAAATATCATTGACTAGATAGGCTTGAGCGGCATTGAGGGTTCCAGCAAATGTTGACATGAAAGCCGCCAGTAATCCTGCCAGTAAAAGGCCTAGTAATCCGACCGGTACAAATTGTTCAATTGCTGCAGGCAATATTTTCTCAAAATCTAGAATACCAGCTGTTTCAAGTCTCAATTCATCATAAAATAGAATAGCTAAGATTGAAAAACCTCCTACCATTAAATATCTTGTTGGAATTAAAGCTGCTAGTGAAAAAGCAGACATTTTTGCCGCTTCTAGGGGAGATTTGGTAGAAAGGATTTTCTGCATATCGTAATTAGGTGCCGGACCTGCAATACTGGAAAGAATTCCTTTAAAAACCATCAACATAAAAAACAAACCGAATAGCGAATATTGATCAGAAGCTATTTTAGCATTTACTTCATCAATAATTCCGGTCCAGTCGATATCCAGCTCCCAACCAAATAATGGGTTTGACCAGCCTTCTGGAACGTTAAGTGTATTATCTCCCATTGCATGCCATGCAATAACAGCAATGGCAATTGATGAAATGGTCATAATAGAATATTGTAAAACATCTGTCCATACAATACCTGACATTCCTCCAAGAATAGAATAAAAAACCGCAAATAATGTGAAAATAATACCGTAAAAATGAGGTATGTACTCGGCAGGAACATTGAAAGGAATGTATGCAGATACTACATCCCAAGGAATAAAGATTTCAACAAATTTTCCAAGTCCTATAAATCCATACGCTAAAAACCCCAGACAACTTAAAATAGCAAATACGACAATAATGCTATGGGATCTATTTCCTCCTTTACCCTTTCCAAATCTAAAATGTATCCACTCCGCGCCTGTTGTTACCTGCGAGCGCCGCAACCAGGTTGCAAGAAAAATCATTAGAAAAACCTGATTAAAAACAGGCCATAACCAAGGAATCCATATGCTTTTTAAGCCATATACAAAAGTGAGTGTAACAAGCCACATTGTGCCCGAAATATCGAACATACCTGACGCGTTAGACAATCCCAGCATGTACCAAGGTAAATCTTTGCCCCCTAAGAGATAATCATCTTTACTTTTTTGAGCCTTTTTTCTTAAAGCTAAACCTATTAATATAGTTGCAATCAAGTAGGCTATAATAATTGCAATATCTAAACCTTGTAACATAAAATAATTGTTAAACTAAAAATTGTAATTACGTTTCTAAAACCATTTAAATAATTTGACTTTGCACATTATCTGGTAGCGAAATAATTAAATCGTCTAAATACTAATTTTGCAAAGAATGAAGCACTTTAAAATACCGTTTAGTTCCAGCCAGGCATCTCGTCACGGGTAATTACGCTCTTATGCTTATAAATTTCCTTTATTTGCTCTTCGGTGTTACTCTCTTTCACTAATTCGGCCCAAGGCATAAAGAACACCCACCTTTTTTGATTTTCTAGAACTGAAGCACTAGGAACCTTGGAACATTCACCTATGGCCATTGGTTTATCACCTACTATTGGTAAAATATAATTGTACCAAGATATATCATAACCGTTATCATAAATGTCAAAAGCAAACACATCCCAATATTCATCACCTGGATTATAATCTTCAAAATCTCTACTAAGATCCTGCATATCCCAAACCCAAATAAGGTTGGATAATCCCTTAGTCTTGGTCAAATAATCGTGAGTAAGCCTATATAAAGCCGCTGTTCCATTAGGACCAGGACGACCAGCCCACCAAAAAAGTCCTTGATTCATTTCGTGGAATGGCCTGAAAAGAACCTCTACACCCTCGTCTTCTAAAAATTGAAGATATACTGCAATATCATCCATTCTGGAAATCCATTTGTTATATAATGCACTATCAGGAGTTAAAAGCTCATTCCACTGCGCATCAGTTAATTGCGCATTAAGTAAACCGGTATCCCATTCGCAAGGTTCTCCTATATCAGGAGGGCATCCGTGCCACATCAAATTAATAATAGCTCCATTATTCCATTGTTCCCTGGCCTCATGAATCATAATCCATCTATTGTCGATATCGTCTTTTTGAAAAAGAAAATCTCCACTCCACAAAGCAGGATATTTATCCGTGGTTTCCTTTATATATTCCGTCCACTTATCTGGATCTGAATTTGGCTCCTTATTATGTTGCCCGGCCATAATCTTTCCTCCAGAGATCTTATATAAATATTCCAATACTTTGGAGTCTTGGCTGTAGGTATCTGTAATAGAAAACGAAATAAAAAGGTATATTAATAATTTTACAGAAAGAGTATTCATTTTTATATTTTAATTATTATTGTCCATTTCTATTGGTGCATTTTAAGATTGAATACACCAATAGAAATTTGAAGGTAAACGGTATAACCTACTTGTTTTAAACAAACTACTATTGTCTTTGAGTAAATGTTTATGTTGTCAAACTACTGTCAATTTACGGTCACGCCATCTGGCATTCTATACATATCCGGTAGGTCACCACTGAAAAGAGTAAATGAGCTTTCATAAAATTCCACAAAATTATCAGCAGAACTATGTCCTATATAAGGTCCATAAAAATGGTGACCAGAATGGGAAGGATCGTATTTATTTCTCCACATAATAACCATACTAATATCCTTTCCTATAATTGGATTTAAAATTTCTTCTGTCCAATACATTGGATATTCCTGCCCATTTCCTTGGCGAATACCTTCTATTCCTGTTTCAGTAATACCAACTGGCTTTTGCTTTTCTTTAGAAAGTTCTGCAAGATTTCGAGTGTTTATAGTAAGTGCAGTACTATTAGTGCCGTGATAACTATCCAAACCTATAAAATCTACATAGTTATCTCCTGGCCATCTATATAGAAGGTTACTTTTGGTTCCAACCCCATCTAATTGAGGAGATATGGCATAAATAAGATTGTGAACTCCTTTTTCATTTTTGAGATAATCAACAGTAAATTTCCACAGATTAATAAATTCCTCCTGCGTAGTATTACTGGTTCCCCACCAGGACCACGACTGGGTATGCTCATGAAAAGGCCGAAAAATAATTGGGATTGCATTTCCTTTATCATCCTTTAAATCCTTTACGAAAACCGCTAATTTATCGAGCCATGATTTAAAGACAATATTTGCTTGACTCCCGCTACTCAAAATTTCCTTTGCTACCGTAGAATTAGAATTATCCCATGAATCTCCACCTGTTACTGGATTATTTAAATGAGCATTGGCCATTATCACCTCACCTCGTCCTCTAGCCTCAAGAATAGTACGCTTTCTGTGCTCGTTCATTGTATTGCCTTCACTCCTGCCATCCATGATTTCTGCAAAGTCAATACTGTAAACCGCAGGATAATCTCCTGACACCTCTTTTACATCAGACCTACCTTGTTCTGTTATCCAATCCCGTCCATATAGTAAAGCGTCATGGTGGCCGAACATGAATCCCTTTGACTGAATTTGCCAGAGATTAGAATATAGCGCTTTTGTTTCCAGAGTAGCATTATTATCCACAAGCTTTAAAGCAATTTCTGTTGTTTTTTCCCCCTCATCAACTATAGGTGAATCAACATTATCTGAAGAGCACGAAGTGCCCAAAAGATAAAGGTTTATTAGTAATATTATTTTAACTATTTTCATGACTGTAATTGTTATGTTGAATTTAATGCAGTATCCCCTTATGATATTCTTTGCCTAAATTTTGACAAAGAATACCGTGATTATTTTATAATCAGCTAAGGGAATGGCTAAAGCTTAGTTAGGTCAATCCAAAATTTTCTGGGATTCTTAACAAATTTGTCATAATCTGAGTAAATTTTGTCCCAGTCATTGGTTCCATTCAAATTGAATACAAGTGCATTTTGAGTTATTGTTTTACTCAATCCATTACCCAGATCTTCAGTACCTGCTCCAACAAAATTCCCAGAAACACTGGTTCCATCAGAAAATGTAATAATTAGGTTTCCGGTATTATAGTTACGCAACCAGGTACCTTCTCCTTTAGGAATTTTCCTATAATAATGGTTAACATCAGTAACTGGATCTGCTACAAAAGTAAAGTCAGCATAAAGTCCATCTGGCCCGGGATCATTAATAATTTTACCGTAAGTATTTCCTTCTTCTGTAATCCCCTCAATTTCAAATGTAATTGTATTATCCAATTCCGCTTGAGGACCATCTGTTTCCGGCCACACCCAAGGCTTACTTGTCAATGGTAGAACTGCACCACCTCCATACTCAGGCCCTGTACCTCCATAGACTACAAGATTTGTTATATCATAGGTTCCTAAAATTGTTTCTTGAAAGGAAGTAACATAAATTGTATACTCGCGAGTCTTTCCAGTTGGTGAACTAACAGATATAGTTGCACTTTGATCGTTATTTTCAAAATTTAAAGTTTCTCCAGGTTTTAAGGAGGCTTTAGCTCCATAAGAAAGCTCTATAGTTTCAAGACTAATGGCACTCAAATCAGGCACAGCATCTACATTGATAGCAGTAATTATTGTTCCGCTATTTTCATCATTTCGTAATACTTCAGCTTTTCCAACCTGGTTCTGAAATGCTATATTTATAATACTTCTTTCATTATTCCATTCACCAGATTCTATTTCCTCTAAAGGATCCTTTACACAGGAAAGTGCGATAGAAATAAGAATAAATGCTAATATTTTCTTTAAATTATTCATAGTATAAGTTTCTAAATGAATTTTTTAGATAATTACAAACCTTGATTTAGATCTATTTCAATTTGAGGTAAAGGGTAAAATGCTACCTGTTCTGGGGACAATCCCGAAGCCTCCTCTACTAAAGTGGTAACTTTATTAAATCTTCTGAGATCCGGAAGTCTATGTCCTTCGAAGGCAAGCTCCCAAGCTCGCTCCTGAAGAATAGCTTCTCTAAATTCCTCCAATCCCAGATTTGGATTGAGAGGCTCTACGCCCGCTCTTTCTCTAATGTAATTGACTAATTCATAAGCTTCTGGTGTAGGACCGACTGCTTCAGCATAAACCAATGCAACATCTGAAAACCGGATCAAGTAAGGTTTAGTGCTGGTCTTGTCTCCAATGAATAATGGATCTACATATTTTCTTGAAAAACGGTATTGAAAATCATTTGGATAATTAGCTATTAAATCTCCGCTTTGGTTATATACTGAATCTATTATCATCAATTCAGCTCTTAAATCATTTTCAGGAAATGAAGCATAAAAGGTCTCCTTTGTTTGAAAAGTTCCAAAACCATCATGGGATTTGGTAAAATTCCCGTTCTTATCATCTAAATAAATATCCCCACCAGCGATATATGGGATGAAGAGCTTTGAAATTTTGGAGTAATCGCCTTCAATCATTCCAGTCCGATCCATTGACATAAGAAAAATGTGTTCCGGTCCTTTAGGTTTTTCTACATCAAAAATATCTAACAGATTATCGTCAAACCTATAAACTGACTGATCATATAAAACCTTTCCCGAAAAATGAGCTACGCTATCATACATTTGCTTCACATCTCTATCCATCTCACTATAAAGTGGCACATTATTCTCTTTGGCTGAAGCAATAAAAAGATAAGCCTTAGCCGCTAGGGATTGAGCGGCAACCTTGTCTGCCCTTCCTGTTCTCTGATCTATACCTAAAAGTTCTTCTGCTTTTCTAACATCTGAGAGAATCAGATTATATACTTCATCGAGATTTGTTGCCAAGGGAGCTGCAGTTTGGTCAAGAGTTGAAACGTTTGTAGTATGGATAGGAACTAATCCAAAGTATCGTACAAGATTGAAATAATTCCAGGCTCTTAAGAAGTATGCCTCGCCAAGATAGCGATTTTTAATATCCATATCTATTTGAGCTCCTGGAGCCTGATCAATAATAATATTAGCTCTGTTAATCGCTATGTAAGCATATTTGAAGAAATTTACCAATTTAGGATTCGTAGGGTAATTTTGAATTTGCCAGCTGTCTAGCTCTTGAGAGCCTGCACCTTCATCTGGTTTTATACCAACAGTTTCGGAAGGTAAATCTCCCAGGTAGAAGATTGTTCTGGAATATTCTAAAAAGGTAAGCGCGTCATAAGCATATCCCACCCCTGCTTCAAAATCCTCAGCTGATTTAAGAAAGTTATCCTCAGAATAAAAACCATAAGGCTCTTCCTTAAGATCACATGAACTTATAAGTCCTGCGCATAAGAGAATCAAAAGTATATTTTTCGTATTCATAATTATATTTTAAAATGTTAATGTCAAACCTATTGTACCTTGTCTCAACCTGGGATAACCTCCCCAGTAAATACCATCACCCCCAACTTCAGGATCATAACCATCAAATTTTGTAAAGGTGTAAAGGTTAGTTGCGTTCACGAATACACGTGCTGATACCAAAGAATCAATCTCAAAAGAATATCCTAGGTTTAAGTTTTGGATGCGAACAAAAGAGCCATCTTCTATCCACCAATCAGAAAATTCTACTTGACGCCCGTCTCTTAAACTTGGAAAACTATTAGTTGGATTATCTGGAGTCCAACGTAATGGCTGGTTACTAGGTTGATTAAAAGACTGCGTATTCAGGACGTCATTTCCAAAAACTCCATTAAAGAAAATGCTTGCATCAAACTTTTTATAATTTAGACTTAAATTAAAACTAGCCGTAAAATCCGGGTTGGGATCTCCAATGATTGTTCGATCATCAACCGAAATCACACCATCACCATTAACATCTACATATTTAAACTCTCCTGGTTGTGCCAAATCTCCTTCCAACCCGGCTGAAACCCCTTCTTCTAAATTCTGAACAATTCCATCGGTTTTATAGCCATAGAATACATTTACCGGCTGGCCGACTGCTAAAAGATTCGGAAAGGCTCTAAACATCGCTAAGCTATTCCCTGAAAATCTAAATTCCATTCCTGTATTAGGATCAATTAAATTTCCGGATTCTGTGGTGCTACCCAAACCGGTAACTTCATTACGGTTTCTGTAAAAAATAGCGGTGGCACCTAGAGTAAAATCATTGCTTTGTATTAAAGTTCCGTCAAGTGTCAATTCTATTCCTTTGTTTGCTATTGAACCTTCATTCACCCACATTCTATCAAACCCCGACGAGATAGGTAAAATTCTTTCCTGAAGGAGATCATCAGTATGTTTTTCATAGTAGTCAAAAATTACCTGTAGCCGATCGTTAAAAAAGCCCATGTCAACACCAAAATCAACTTGTGCAGTGGTTTCCCATTTTAGATCAGGATTTGGAATTCCTCCCCATAATACTTCTATTCCTCCTTGTCCTGTTCTTCCAACCTCATAACCTGGCCCTATTACGGTAACCCAGTTTCCATTGTTGTAATATTCGCTCACCCCATAGCGACTTAAGGTTTGATATGGAGAAATTCCTTGATTTCCGGAAATTCCATAACTAGCTCTGAACTTTAGTAGGTCAAAAATCTCTAATTCCTTAATAAAATTCTCTTCACCAGCTTTCCAGCCAATTGCTCCTGATGGGAAAATAGCCCATTTATTATTTTCTCCGAATTTAGAAGAGCCGTCAGCTCTGGAGGTAAATGTGAAAAGGTATTTCTCCCTGAATTCATAATTCACTCTAAAAATACCAGAGACCAGTTCTGTCTCTATAAGGTTATTTCCAACAGTATTTCTTTCAGGGTTTCCTGCACCTAAATTTTCATTTTGAAGAACTTCATTAACAAAATCGCTGGCTCCTAAATTGGAAGTTCGGATAACATCATTTTGATACGAAAATCCTGCTGTGACGCCTAATTTGTGTACTCCGAATGTTTTGTTGTAGTTGGCGAATGTTTCTGAAATAATAGTCTCTGCCTGATAGTTTCCGATAGATGCAACACCGTTATTAAATTCACCTGCCTCGGTATATGTCTTAGGAAAATACTGATCTGAAATTGAGTTTCCGAATTTATAATTCAATCTTGAAGTGAGTTTAAGAGAAGGAATAATGTCCCATTCTAGTCCCAAAAAGCTTAGAAAATCAATGGTTTTATTTTTATTCACCCTATTTTCTGTTAATGCTATTGGATGATTAAAATCATTGTTATTAGTAAGATAATAATCTCCATTTTCATCATAAACTGGTATAATAGGACTTCTCCAATAAGCTAATCCGCCATTGTTGTTTCGTTTACCTTTAGAACCAATACTTGAAAAGGTAATCCTGAAATTATCGTACAATTTATGATCTACATTCAGGTTATAATTAAATTTTGAATAATCATCTTCTATATATACCCCCTGCTCTGTAAAATAATTACCGCTAAAGCTAAAATTCGTTTTCTCATTTGAACTTGAAACGTCAATTGTGGTGCTATTGTTAATAGGAGTATCTCTAAAAACTATGTCATCCCATCTTACGTTATGCGGCCAATCACCATTTTGTAATTCCTGAACTGAAGGATAATAAAGACCCGTTGAAGCGACCTCTCCAATATATAAAGGAGGGAAACCTCCATTTATTCTCGATTCATTGCTAAGCTGAGCTAATAAAACAGGATTTCTCCAAAGGTTCAGCTCAGATGTAAATTGGGAAACAGTGGTTTGTTGACGAACATTTATAACAGTTTTACCATTTTTTGGATTCCGAGTAGTAACAAGAATTACACCGTTGGCACCTCGAGAACCATAAATAGCAGATGCAGAAGCATCTTTTAAAATTTCGATAGACTCAATATCTGCAGGATTTATTTGTTGAAGGTTACCTGCATCTCCAATGGGAAACCCATCAACTACCAAGAGTGGAGAATTAGATCCGCGAAGTGAACTCCCACCTCGGATCCTTACAGAAGCCCCTGCACCTGGAGCCTGAGATGAAGTTGTAATTTGAAGTCCAGCTACCCGCCCCTGAAGAAGAGATTCGACCGATCCACCAGGTATGTCTTTTAATTGCTCTACCTCAACCTGAGAAACAGAACCTGTAACATCACTACGCTTAACAGTACCTCCATACCCCACAATCATCACCTCATCCAAAGCTCCAATTGCTGCTTCCATAACAACCTTAATAATTGTCCTAGAATTTACAGGAACCTCTTGCGTATCAAATCCCAAGAAACCAAATACTAGAACAGCATCTTCAGGCACATCTTCAATAGAAAAATTTCCGTCAAAATCTGTGGTTACCCCCTTACTTGTTCCCTTTACAAGTATATTTACTCCTGGCAATGGAACCGATTCAGAATCTACAACCGTTCCAGTTATGTCAATACGGCTCTCCTGCAAGTTTAAAGCCGAGATCTCTGAAGATTTACTCAAAAGACCTAAAAAGAAAACAAACAAAAAAGCAAGCTTCACTTTTGCTATAAACTCAATTGCAGGAAAATAAATTTTTCCCTCCTGAACATATTTTTTTATCATTTTATCAGAAATCATAAATTAATTTAAAGATTACACAATACGCAAACGTTTGAATAGGTTTACAAGGCAAAGATATCCGAACACTTAAAGTTTTGTTAATCCTATTTTATCATTTTCTACTAATATTTTTTCTATTGATTATTTTTAGAGAAATGTATTTGATGATGTTATTGCAAAGAATTTTTTTAAGCTCTACATTTCTCAAAAATTATTTCTTCCGATTATAAATAGTAGATACCTATATTAAAATCCATACAACTAATGCAAACCAATATTCACAGGGAAATCACTCCATTATCACCTCAAGATAGTTTTTTAGTGTTCGATCGTATTAAAGAGAAATTTGATTTTCCAATTCATTTTCACCCAGAATTTGAGCTTAATTTTATTTTAAACGGGAAAGGAGTTAGAAGAATAGCAGGAGACAGTATGGAGGAAATAGGCAATATTGAGCTTGTGCTAATTGGACCTAATTTACAACATGGTTGGGAACAACATAAATGTATAAATACGGACATTCAAGAAATAACCGTTCAATTTCACAATGATCTGTTTGACAGTAAGTTATTGTCTAGAAAAATAATGAAACCTATCAGAGATCTTTTTCAGCGATCAGCCCACGGCATACTCTTCTCAGAAAAAATAGCAGAAGAAATAAAACCAAAGTTGCTAAATTTGTCAAAAATTGCCGGAATTGATTACTTCCTTGAACTGATATCTATTCTTCATGATCTTGCCAATTCAAGAAACCAAAAATTATTATCATCATATATCTCTAGCAACAAAGATTTTGAAAACAGTGATAAAATCAAAATTATTTATGATTACGTTCAGCAAAACTACCAGAAAAAGATTTCTCTCTCAGAGGCTTCTGATCTTGTCAATATGACTCCAATTTCCTTCAATAGGTTTATAAAAAAGAGAACCGGAAAAACATTCATTGAATATGTAAATGACACCCGAATCGGTTATGCTTCAAGATGGTTAATCGAAAAGGAATTAAGTATTTCAGAAATTGCATACTTATGTGGCTTTAATATTGCTAATTTTAATAGAGTTTTTAAAAAAGCCAAAAATTGCACACCTAGTGAGTATCGACTAGAGTTCAGGGGTATAAAAAGAGTTTTATAAATTTAATAATGATTTCAAGGGTCATATCTTGAATCTTTTCTTAAGTAATAATATTATAATCAACTTCCATCACCATCTGATCCAGCTTAATAAATATAATCAGAATTTGGTTTAAGCTAAAAACTGTCTTACAAATGGGGGTACTTCAATATGCTTCATCACCGCGTTATGCTGTAAATTTCCTTTATGAGTGTTTGATTTAATCAACCTTAGGAAATTGTCGAATCTAAGAACGAAGCTATAGTCCAATTCCTGCAGGTAATAATCTGTTCTATTGTATTCCTTTTTGATGAACCTGCGTACATAATTCTGGCTGGTTATATAGAGCCGTGAAGTATTAGGGCTTAATTTGGAAAAGCAGGTGGTGTTTTGGTATTCAAATATATCTTCCAGAGAATAGAGTTTTCCTTCTTCTCCAAAGTATTTCTTTTTGATATTCTCAACTGTTCTAAGCTTGCCTTCAATGCGTAATTCCTAATAGCATTGAAAGAACCTTGAATATTCCTGATGTAAAAATTCATTGAATTCCAACGAAAAAGCATCTGTTCCCGTTAATCGCTGAGCCCAAGAATCCCACAAAGAGAGGTTTACCTTTCGCTTTAAACTGATGTTCAGTTTCTTGTTATCAACAGATATACGGACGTATACCAGTGCTTCTCCATTTTTGGCTCTTTGCTCATAGACCCAAAACAGGACTGAAAATGTTGAAGTAGTTCACATGATTTGAAGTGTTTAAATGAAACATGTTTGCGAAAGTCAAATCAGTGATATGTAGATAAAAGACTAAATCAATCGATAATTTTTGTTGACAAAATGTTGACGATCTGCGCGACGAAAAGCACAAATTCAATTAAAATTAAAAAATGTCAAAAAACATTAAAACACTGTATATCATAATATTAACGCTTATTTGATATAGTCTAAAACCTACTCTGTAGCCTCGCCAGGAATCGAACCTGGATCTAAAGTTTAGGAAACTTCTATTCTATCCGTTGAACTACGAGGCCATTTTTCTTTGGCAACACAAAAATAAAAATGTTTTTATTATGGAAACGCTATACTCGTTAAAACTTCCCTAAGAATATCAATAAGATCACATCCAAGTGAATACAGGATGCTCTAGATTAAAGACTAATATTATCGGCTAAATATTCTGTTACTCAACACCTAGCGAGCAGGTCTGGGACATCGCGTCTTAATTATCTAGTAAAATTTAAAAAAATCGCGCTACAACTTCTGCCAAGATTGTATATTTAAATTAGTTTTTATTTATAGACGATCCCATGAAAAAGATTACATTATTTATTTTAATTAGTTTTTTTATGATAACAGCAAATGCTCAAAACGCCAATATCGATAAAGAAGCTTTTGCTCACACCTTCTCTATCGTTGCTAAAGATCCAGGAACCGGCGAAATGGCTATTGCAGTCCAAAGCCATTGGTTTTCTGTAGGCTCCTTGGTAAGTTGGGGTAAATCTGGGGTGGGCGTGGTAGCAACACAATCTTTTGTGAACCCCGCGTATGGTCCAAACGGACTTAAATTAATGAGCGGCGGAATGTCTGCTAAAGATGCTTTAGAGGAGTTAGTTAAACAGGATGAAGGCCGCGATTACAGACAGGTTGCCTTTTTAGATGTTCAGGGCAATGTTGCTGCCTATACAGGAAAACTTTGTGTGGAAGCTGCATCGCATATCGAAGGTGACAATTTTTCTGTGCAAGCCAATATGATGCTGAACAATAAGGTAGTTCCTGCTATGGCCGAAGCTTTTAAAGCCCATGAAAATCTTCCTTTAGCTGAAAAGATGATCGAAGTTCTAAAAGCGGCGCAAAATGCCGGTGGCGATATTCGTGGTAAACAATCGGCTGCACTTATCGTTGTAGGTCCCAAAAAAGTAGAAAACTCCTGGGAAGAAAAGAAAATCGATCTAAGAGTAGACGATCATCAAAATCCAATTCTGGAATTAGAGCGATTACTCAAGACTGCGCGAGCTTACGAACATATGAACAAAGGGGATCTAGCCGTCGAAAAAGGAGAGGTGGATATTGCTTTAGAAGAATATGGTATTGCGGAAGAAATGTTTCCTGATAATCTGGAAATGAAATTCTGGAAAGCAGTAGCTATGGCTAATAGTGACCGCCTGAAAGAGGCATTGCCTGTTTTTGCTACTATATTTGAAGAGGACGATAACTGGCGGGAAATGATTACCCGACTTCCAAAAGCAGGACTGTTAAATCTTACTGAGGAGGAAATAGATCAGATCACCGACCTGTAAAATCATGACTTAAAATGGCTAATAATAGCACCCGTTTTTATGAAAATCTGCCGGCTTTAAATATTCCGGTAAGTACACTTGTGGGAGATATTGGTCATTTTCATCGTGTTCCTGATAGCTGGCATATCGTTGCTGCCGATATTAAAAATTCGACCAAAGCTATTGCCAAAGGTCAGCATAATTCGGTTAACCTGATCGCTACAGGTGCTGTAATTGCCATCATTAATATTGCCTATAAGGCAAAAATTAATATTCCATTCTTTTTTGGCGGCGATGGTGCAATTGCTCTGGTACCCCAGGAAATTCTACACGAAACGCTTAATGCACTTCAGAAACATAAAAAAAATACCCTTAAAAACTTCAAATTAGAACTTAAAACCGGATCGCTTCCGGTAAAAACCATCTATCAGGAAAAGATTCAGCTTAAAATCGCCAAACTTAAGGTGAATGACGATCTAAATATCCCTGTTGTACTGGGGGATGCTTTGCATTATGCAGAAGACCTTATTAAGAATACCTTACCCCAACAGGAAATTATCCCAGATCATAAACCACTTGATCTGGAGGGCATGGAATGTAAATGGGATAAAATAAAGCCCCATAAAAACGGACAGGAAGTAGTTAGCTTAATCGTAATTTCTAAAGACGACACTAAATCCTCTAAAATTTTTGCTGAAGTACTTAAAGCTATCGATGATATTTATGGTTCACCCAGTCGTAGAAAGCCTATAACGGCAAGACGATTAAAACTGAAAGCAAACCTTCATAAAATCAATGCTGAAATGAAGGCTAAATTAGGCAAATTTAACCTTCCCTATCTTTTGAAAAGCTGGATGATTGGACAATATGGAAAACATATTTGGCTAAAAAAAGACAACTCAAAAATTTACCTTAAAAAACTAGTTGCCTTAACCGACACATTAACGATCGATGGCCGAATTAATACGGTCATTTCAGGAACACCTCAGCAAAGAGATGCACTTACCGGCTATTTAGACAATCTGGAAAATTCAGGAAAAATAGCTTATGGGATTCATGTTAGTGAAGAAAGCATTATGTCTTGCTATGTACGGGATATTAACACCCACGAACATATTCACTTTGTAGACGGCGGTAATGGCGGATATACAAAAGCAGCTAAAAGTTTAAAGCGTAAACCCTAAACTATTAACTGCTTTATGATTAATCTTAGAAATTATCGAATCGCTGTAAACCAGCCAAGCCAATAGGCATTTATCAGCCCTTTGGTTTTGAGCGTTAGGAATTCTTAATTAAAACCTTAAGCGGGATTAATCTAAACCTCCTCTACGGGTCGCATCTCTGGGTTCTGGCCAGGTAGATTGCTCACCTGTTCTTTGATTTATAGGAAGAACACGTTGCTTTCTGGAAGTCTTATCAGCGTCTTCACTTGCTTTATAGGCTAAGATGGCAGCAAGGATGGCATTGCTTTGCACATCGTCCCAAACAATTTTATCATAGGTGTCACGGTTAGTATGCCAGGTATAATTCCAATACGACCAGCTTAGTGAACTTAAATTAAAAGCCGGTGCTCCTGCCGCAAGAAAAGAAGCATAATCTGATCCTCCTCTACCAGGCATTCCCGGAAAATTGGTTTCAATCTGGTTAGAAATACTATCCGGCACTGCAGATAGCCAGTCTCCTAAATAATCGTAAGCGTCTACCAATCCATTTCCAGAAAGATTAACTACACGCCCAGTACCATTATCCTGATTGAAAACGGCCTGGATATTTTCTACAATTTCAGGGTGATCTTTTACAAAGGCACGAGAACCATTCAATCCCTGTTCTTCACTTCCCCAGTGACCGGCAATAATGGTACGTTTAGGATTTGGATATACTTTTTTAAGAATACGCATTGCTTCCATAATTACTAGAGTACCTGTACCATTATCGGTAGCCCCGGTTCCTCCATCCCAACTATCAAAATGCGCGGAAAGCACAATATATTCTTCAGGTTTTTCTGAACCTTCAATGCTTGCGATTGTATTAAATGTTGGTACTTCACCAAGATCTTTAGAAGTAGCTACGATATGAAGCTCTGGTTTGTCTCCGTTTTCTGCCATTCTGAACACCAAACCATAATCCTCCAAAGATAGATCTACAGTAGGAATGTCCCTGGTATAAGCAGAAAATACTTTGTTCACACCAAAACCACTAGACCAGTTTAGAGTGATAATACCCTCTGCTCCTGCTTTCTCTAAAATTTCAGGCAATTCTCTTGAAGAATATCCGGTAGCTTTTATACGCGCTCTCCAGTCATTTTCAGCTTCAGATCGTTCTTTTTTCATTTTTTCAAATGACTGTTCTGTTGCCCATTCTTCCCAGTTATAATCAGGACGGCCGGTTGGCTCGTTAAAAGACAACAATACAAACTTTCCTTTTACCTGGTTTAATTTAGATTGAAAATCGGCCGAGTCTTTCGCTTCTGGTAAAATTATAGCCTCAGCGGTAACTCCTTTTTTCGATGTCGATGGGCTCCATGCTAATTGTCTTCCCTCTAAAGTTCGTAAACGAGGTGCTACAAGATCGATATGGGTAATCCCACGTTCCCAACCTTTCCAGGTACCCCATTGCTGATTTTCAGCAGCGATCCCCCAGTCGGCATAGGTTTTAACAGCCCAGTCATGTGCCTGTTCCATTTGTGGTGAACCTACGAGTCTTGGTCCTATAACGTCTAAAAGTTCATGGCCTAATTTTTTTAATTGAGAATTTTCGGTAGCCTCTGTAACGATTTCCTGTACCATGGGATCCGGCTGTTGTGCAAACGAAGTTGTCGCGGCCAATACCATAGATACAAAAGCTAGTTGTAATTTGGTTTTCATTGGATTTTGATTAATTATTGGTGAAATATAGCTCTCAAATATAAATATATTCTTTACCGAAATCATAGCTTAGCACCTATTATTCTTGAATCCGACAGTGTTTTTAAGTATATTGTGTGCAAATTTTAAGGCTTTTTTCACGGAAAGCTGAAGATTATATTTTTGAGAATTTTAGTTTCGAAAGCTTTATTTTTCGATTATAGAAATCTCACCACTAATTGAAATTCAATATTTACCTAAATGACAAAATTTACGCTTCGTTTTAGCAATTTCGCAATCCTGACATTTATTGCTTTTAGCAGCTTTTTATTGCAGGCACAGCAAAGTGATCTTTCTGTTGAAAAAATCATGCAGGATCCCAAATGGATGGGAACTTTTCCTTCTGGCATACATTGGGGAATAGAAAGTGAGAATATTTACTTTCAATATAACCTGGAAAATGATCCGGAAGATTCGTTATACAAAATCAACATTTCCAACCAATCAAAAATCATAAAAGTATCTCAGCAAGAAAAAGAAAATATGATTCCGCGATATGGTGATTATAACGACAAAAGAACCGAAATGCTATTTACTGAAAATGGGAAGCTGTTTTTATACAATATCAGGAAAGCATCTAAAAAAGAACTGATCGATCTGGGAGAGCGAATTATAGATCCTCAGTTTATGGCAGATGACTCCAAAATTTCATTCATTTTAAATGATAATGCCTTTATTTATGATCTGGATAAGGGAAGTATTACCAAATTAACCAATATCAATAAAGGAACAAAACGAGAGGAAAAAGAAAAAAAACTTTCAGATAAAAATGAATGGATACAGGATGAAAATCTGGAACTTTTAGAAGTTGTAAATCAACGCAAAGAAAAAGCAGAGGCTTCTAAAGTTTATCGTAAAAGTAAAGCTCGCGATGATTCTTATGCTTTTTATACCGGAGATAAGCAAATTTCAGGCATCAGCATTTCTCCTAATGGAAAATACGTAAGCTTCAATTTAATTAAAAGAGAACGCGGCGATAATACTGAAGTCCCTGATTATGTAGACCAGTCTGGATATACCAAGGAGCTACCTGCACGTTCTAAAGTGGGTGACGATAAAACCGAAGTGGAACTAGCTCTTTATAATATCGAAAAAGATACGGTCTTTATGGTAAGTACAGACCAACTTGAAGGGATTAAAGATTTACCAGATTATGTGAAAGATTATCCAGACAAAGAATGGGAAGAAAAAGTTCGCGAAGTCATTACCTCGCCAGCTTATTTTTCTGAAAATGGTGAGAAAGCCATCGTAAGCATCAGATCTAAAGATAATAAAGATCGTTGGATCGCTCAACTTCATCTTGAAGACGGCAGTCTTACTGTTCTGGATCGGCAACGTGACGAAGCCTGGATCGCAGGACCGGGACTGGGTTGGTCTTTTGGCGGTGGTACGCTTGGATGGTTACCCGATAACAAGCATATTTATTTTCAATCTGAAGCTACAGGATATTCTCATCTCTACGTATTGAATGTAGACAATGGAGAAAAAAAAGATCTCACTCCTGGTGATTATGAAGTTTTTGATCCCGAATTATCGAATAATAAAAAGTACTGGTATTTAACCACTTCAAAGGAAGGGCCTGATGTTCGACATTTTTATAAAATGCCGGTAATGGGAGGTAAAATGGAAAAGCTTACCAATATGACTGGTAACAACCAGGTATATCTTTCTCCAGACGAAAAGTATATGGCGATTTACTATTCGTACAGTAATAAACCATGGGAACTTTATCTTAAAAAAACCGGGAAAGGAGAGGCAAAACAGTTAACCAGCGGCCAATCTGAAGCATTTTCAAATTATGACTGGAGAATACCAAAACTTATAGAGTTTGAGGCTAAAGATGGCGCGATGGTGCCCGCAAGGCTATACACTCCAAGCGAAGAAACTAAAAACAACGCTGCTGTTGTTTTTGTGCATGGCGCAGGTTATTTGCAAAATGTGCATCAGTGGTGGTCTTCTTATTTTAGGGAATATATGTTCCATAATCTATTAACCGATTTAGGATACACCGTTATAGATATTGATTATCGCGGAAGTGCGGGTTACGGCCGCGACTGGAGAACCGGAATTTACCGCCACATGGGTGGCAAAGATTTATCAGACCAGGTTGACGGTGCAAAATACCTAATTAAAAACCATGATATCAATCCTGATAAAATCGGAATTTATGGGGGAAGTTACGGTGGATTTATTACCTTAATGGCTATGTTTACCGAGCCCGATACTTTTACTGCCGGCGCAGCATTAAGATCGGTAACCGACTGGGCACATTATAACCATGGATATACTTCAAATATTCTTAATGAGCCAATAAACGATCCTATCGCCTATCGTAGATCTTCCCCGATTTATTTTGCGGAAGGTTTAGAAGGAGATTTATTGATCGCCCACGGTATGGTAGATGTAAATGTACATTTTCAGGATGTGGTACGGCTTTCCCAACGTTTAATCGAATTAGGAAAAGATAACTGGGAGATGGCTATTTACCCGGTAGAAGATCATGGTTTTGTAGAACCAAGCAGCTGGACCGATGAGTATAGCAGAATACTCAAATTATTTAATGAAAGCCTTCTAAACAAATAGATTTTATGGATATAGAATTTGTTAGAAAACAGTTCCCTGCCCTCGATAAAGACTTCATCTTTATGGACAATGCGGGTGGTTCACAGATATTGGGAAAAGTTATTCAGCGAATTAACGGCTATTTAATTCATCATAACGTACAACTGGGAGCATCTTATAAAGTTAGTAAGGAAGCCGGCGAAAAACTGGCCTGGGCAACCAAACAAATAGCAAAATTTATAAATGCTAACCGAACCGAAGAGGTGATTATTGGGCCATCTTCGAGTATGCTTTTTAGAATCTTAAGCTTATCTATTAGCCGGAAATGGCAGGAAGGAGACGAAGTTATTGTCACCAATACCGATCATGAAGCCAACATTTCTCCCTGGACCGATTTAAAGGAGAAAGGAATAAAAATAAAGATTTGGAAAGCCAATCCGGAAACGATGGAACTTGAACTTTCGGAACTTAAAAAGCTACTTTCTAAAAAAACAAAACTAGTTGCTGTTACACATTGTTCTAATATTTTAGGAACTATAAATCCTATCAAAGAGATTACCCAAATGGTGCATCAAAATGGTTCGCTTGTTTGTGTAGACGGTGTGGCTTATGCACCGCACCGGCAAATTGATGTACAGGATTTAGACATCGATTTCTACACCTTTAGCTGGTATAAAACTTATGGCCCGCATTTAGCGTTGATGTATGGTAAATACGATTTGCTTTTAGAGATGGATGGTATTAACCACTATTTCTTTAAAAAAGACGATATCCCTTATAAATTTCAGCCGGGGAATTTCAATTTTGAGCTCACCTATAGTCTTTTAGGAATTACAGAGTATTTCCATGAATTTTACAAACAACACTTTCCAGAAGATAAAGATTCAGCGGTTTTAATGCTAAAAAAATCTTATGAAGTTATCGCTACGCATGAACAAAAACTGACAAAAAGACTTCTTGATTTTTTAAATGAACATCAAAAAGTAAAAATTATAGGAACTCCTGAAGCAGATGCTTTAAAAAGAGTTCCAACAATTTCATTTATACACGAGGATTTAAAAAGCAATGAAATCGTAGAACAAATTGATGACTATAGAATCGGAATTAGGTTTGGTGATTTCTACGCTAAAAAACTGGTGGAAGATTTTGACTTAACAAAGAACAACGGTGTGGTTCGTATCAGCTTAGTGCATTACAATACGGAGGAAGAAGTAAAACGACTCATCTGGGCGTTGGGTAAAGTGATTTAATATAGGAGTTAGATCGCTTTTCTTCTAGAACCTAGATGCTAGAAAAAACAAGGGGCTGAAATTCGATAATTTCAGCCCCTTGTTTTTTAAACAGCAAAAATTTCACGAATGCAATTTGTTCTGAATTTTAAATAAAAAATTTAATTGCAGTAATATTGTTGTGAATTAACAACAAATTGATTGTTATGCCGGTTAAAAAAAAGTCTGATAATAAATCTTTTGATACAAAAAGAAGCGTAAAAAGGGCCAGAGCGGTTAGAAAAATAAAGAACCAAAGTTGGACTATAGAGACTTCTGATAGATCATACGTTTGGAGTAGCAGGATGGAGAGGGTTTCCATTATCAGAAAAGGGCTACCCTACGAATCCATAGAATTTATCAGTAATAAATCGAATTTACCCATCAAGCATATCCTTCATTTATTGCAAATGCCACAAACAACCTACAATAAAAAAAAGAAAGACAAAGACTTGTTGAGCGGTAGGGACAGTGAATTAGTTTTAGTATTAACCGAAGTATTAGAATTTGGATTAGAGGTATTCAATTCAGAAAAAGAAAAATTTCAGCGTTGGCTACAAAAAACTAATATTTCGTTAGGTGGAGCTGCACCAATCAGTCTATTTGATTCGTTAACCGGCATTCAGGAAGTTAGGAATCGCTTAAATAGACTTGAATATGGAAATCTAGCCTAATGAGAGTATATAGGAGAGAAAGAAAAAAACATCTTGAAACCACCTTAAAGGGAATAGGAGCAGCACTTACAGAGGGTTATAGATGGAATAGCCCTAATACATTTTTAGTTTACACTTCAGAGTCCAGAGCTTTAGCAACTTTAGAAGTTTCGGTGCATTTAGATCGAAACGAAGATTTACCCACAGATCGCTATTACGTAGAAATTAATATTCCTGATGACATTGAAATACTTGAATTAAAACATAAAGATTTACCTGCTAAATGGGATTCCTAACCTCCAATTCTTGAAACGCAATTTATTGGCGATGATTTTGTAACTGATAACCAAGCAGCGGTCTTAAAAGTACCAAGCAGTATTGTAAAGCCTGAGTTTAACTATTTGATTAATCCAAACCACCCAGACGCTAAAAAGATAACCCTTATTTCGAAAAAACCCTTAAAGTTTGACGAACGCTTCAATCAAACAAAGAAAAACGAATTATAATCCTTATCTATCAAATTAACACATCAGAAAATTTTAAAATTAAAAGTGAATAAACCTGATCTTGGTTCTTTAGTCTATATTCTAATCTCTTACAGTGCAGCGGTCTAAAATTTACCCCAACGCCTGTTTTAAATCTTCTACTAAATCATCTCCATCTTCAATTCCCACACTTAAACGGATTAAACTATCCACTACTCCCGTTTTTTCCCGCTCTTCTTTTGGGATGGAGGCATGTGTCATACTCGCAGGATGCCCTGCTAAAGATTCCACCCCACCTAAAGATTCGGCCAAGGTAAACACCTTCAGATTTTCAAGTATTTTAACGGCACTTTCAGCGGTTCCCTGCGTAGTCGAAAAAGAAATCATCCCGCCAAAACCTTTCATTTGCTTTTTAGCAATTTCATGATTGGGATGATCTTCAAAACCTGGCCAGTTTACCTGTGCAACTCCCGGATGCTCCTTTAAAAACCGAGCTATTTTCTCTCCATTTTCGCAGTGGCGTTGCATTCTTAAATGTAAAGTTTTAATTCCGCGTAGTACCAAAAAGCTATCCTGCGGACCGCAAACACCGCCGCTAGCATTTTGTATAAAATACAATTTATCGGCAAGCGCTTTATCTTTTACAACAAGCCCACCCATTACTACATCACTATGGCCGCCCAAATATTTAGTCGCACTATGCATCACAATATCGGCTCCCAAATCCAAGGGCTGTTGTAAATAAGGTGTTGCAAAAGTATTGTCTACCGCTAATAAAATATGATGTTTTTTCGCAATTTTAGCAGTAGCTTCGATATCGATAATATTCATCATTGGGTTAGTTGGTGTTTCTACCCAAATGAGCTTTGTATTTTCATTGATATATGATTCGATATTCTCGGCTTCCTGCATACCTATAAAATGAAATTTAATGCCCAGATTTTCAAATATCGAAGTAAACAAACGATAAGAACCGCCATAAAGATCATTAGTACTTACTATCTCGTCTCCCGGTTTAAATAATTTTATCACCGCATCGATTGCTGCAAGTCCAGAACCAAAAGCCATCCCATAATCACCATTTTCGATACTGGCCAGAGAACGCTCTAAAGCGGCACGGGTTGGATTACCACTTCTGGAATATTCAAAGCCTTTATGTCCTCCGGGGGTGCTTTGCGCGTATGTACTGGTTTGATAGATGGGTGGCATCACTGCATTATAGGCAGGATCTACATTTTTCTGGCCACCGTGTATCGTTTTGGTATTAAATTTCATAACAGGTTATTTGGTAAAGCACTAAGCTGAAGAGACAGCTTAAATACTGATTTTCGTTAAATTAAAAATCTTATAAGCAAAAATAAGCTTCGCATTGGCAATGCCAAAATTGCTACGTACTTTAGCAAAAAAATAACCTAAAATCCGAAAATTATTTTGAAAAAATTTCTTTTAGTGCTGCTTGCCAGCCTGATGCTGTATGCCTGTGAAGAAGAGAAAAAAGAAAACCTTATTTTCACCAATTATAATATAGAAAAGGCTTACAAAAAATGTAATCCAGAAAAAGGGAACTGTACTTTCATCAATCTGAATTTCCCTGTTGCCAAAGGAAAGGAGACGGTTGCCAAAAAGATCAATGATTCTATAGAACATCATATTATAGAGATCGTTTCAGGTTTTAACCCGGATAATAACCCAGAGACCATGGAAGAAATGGTTGATGGTTTTATTGCAAACTATGGTTCTTACCGTGAAGATTTTCCCGAAACCGATATCCCGTGGGAAGCGACTGTTTTTGCTGAAATAACCTCGGAAACTCCAAAATTACTGAGTATCGATTTCAATTCTTACACCTTTACCGGTGGTGCCCATGGCTACGGAAGCAATACCTATATGAATTTTAATCCTGAAACCGGGGCAGTCTATACTCATAAGGATCTTTTTACGCCAGCCTTTAAAGATTTTGTAGAAAAAGACTTTAGAAATAAAGAAAACATTCCTGAAGGAGAGAATATCAACAGTACGGGAATGTTCTTTGAAAATGATGAATTTCACCTTCCTGCAAATATTGGTTTTAGGAACGATAAACTTATCCTCACTTACAATCCATACGAGATCGCTGCTTATGTTGAAGGCCAGAAAACCTATGAGTATAATTTGAATGAAGTCTCTAACTATTTAAAAATAGATTTTTCAGAAAAGGAATAGCGTATTTATGGATCGTCTGCGATGAATCTGAAAAACTTTTACAATTTCGAATTATCCCGGTAATCATCAGCATCGGGATTTTTATTCCCGTTTGGGATACCAATAAATTGCAAGAGCTCTTTTAAAGTTTTTTCTTTGTACTCCTAAACAAAAAATGAAATGAAAAAGATCTATTACCTTTCTACCTGTGATACCTGTAAACGAATCCTTAACGATATCGAAGCTCCGGCTGATTTTGAACTTCAGGATATCAAAACCGATGAAATAACTAAAAAGCAAATTGAAGAAATGCAGGCGCTTGTAGGAAGTTATGAATCACTTTTTAGCAAAAGAGCAAGACTTTACAAAGAACGTGATCTTAAAAACAAGGATCTTAGCGAAGAAGATTACAAAGCCTTAATCTTAGAACATTATACTTTTTTAAAACGTCCCGTAATCATTAACGGTAAAGAGATTTTTATTGGCAATGCTAAAAAAAACGTAGCTGCTGCTAAAGAATCTATCCATGGATAAACGCTTACTGGCCATTTTTGCCGCTACCGGAGCCAGTGCAATTTATGGCTTAAATCATACGATTGCCAAGGGCGTAATGCCTTCGCATATCGAAGCTTTTGGATTCATTATGCTACGCGTTTTAGGCGCAGCTATTTTATTCTGGATATTAAGTCCGTTTGCTCCCAAAGAAAAAGTCGAAAAAAAAGACTGGCCAAGAATGCTTTGCTGTGCCATTTTTGGTATGTGCATTAATATGCTATTCTTTTTTAAGGGTTTAAGCCTTTCTACCCCGATCAACAGCTCGGTAATCATTACCGTTTCGCCGGTTATGGTTCTTATTCTGGCATCGATCATCTTAAAAGAAAAAATCACCCTTTTAAAAGGAGTGGGGATTGCTTTTGGGTTATCGGGAGCTTTAGCTCTGGTTGTTTTTAGTACCGATAGTGTGACCAATGCGCCAAATATTCCGCTGGGCAATTTGATGTTTATAGTTAATGCTTTTTCATACGGATTATACCTGGTAATCGTAAAGCCACTTACCAAAAAATACCACGCCATCACTCTTATGAAATGGCTTTTCTTGATGGGCGTTTTTCTTAATTTGCCGGTTACCTATTCTGAATTTGTTGCGGTAGACTGGTTTCATTTACCTTTCGATGCGATTTGGCGAATGGCTTTTGTCGTTGCCGGCACCACATTTTCTACCTACCTACTAAACATTTATGCACTAAAGCAATTATCGGCTTCAACAATAAGTGTGTTTATTTATTTGCAACCTTTAATCGCAATTATTTATGCCATTTTAGTAGGTGCTGATCAATTAACAACAATAAAAGTTGCTGCCGGACTACTGGTTTTTGTTGGGGTTTATCTGGTAAGTTTTAAAAAAACAAAAACCCGGGCATAGCCGGGTTTCAAAATATTAAATCGGTATATTCTATTTTTACGTTGCTTTATGTTAGCAACTCGGGATCGATATCCTGTGGTTTTCTACCATGCTTTCTGGTGTCTTCTTTAGTAAGTACTTTAAAATCATCGGTATGCGTTAGACTATCCAGATTCTCAACCATCTCTGGAGGTAAGCCAGTTAGTTTTCTTTCCTTTAAGTCTATCCAACCACCCATCATCTCACAACTGGCAAAATTTCTTCCTTTGCTATCATAAAAATTATGCACAAATTCAAAATACATACCATCTTCAGAAAGTCCTTTTAACTGAAGGCTCACTTTTACCGGCTCTCCCGCAAAAACTTCTTTAAAATAATACACGTGTTCATAAAACACTACCGGACCAAGATTATGCTTTGCCAGATCTTTCTGTCCAAAGCCATTCTCCATTAAAAATCCCATTCGGGTGTGGCTCATAAAATTGATATAAGCCGTATTGGCTAAATGTCGGTTAGCATCGATATCACTCCAGCGTATTTCAAATTCTTTGGTATACATAATTTTTCTTTCAATTTTATAGAAAAGCTAAATTACAAATATTTACTATGCATGCATAAAGATTTTATGTTAGAATGTTTAGTAAAAAATTTTTCGGAAATTTGAAGCATGCCAGTAATCGAAAGTACCTATACAGCCCCTCACCTATTTAAAAATCCGCATATCGCTACCATTTTTGCGGCTACCTTAAGAAAGGTGAATTTTACAACTGAAAAACGGGAGCGTTTAGAACTAAGCGATGGTGACTTTTTAGATCTGGATTGGGCCTTTTCTAAAAAACAGACCAAAAAATTAGTGATCGCAATGCATGGGCTGGCTGGAAATGCCAACCGCCCGTATATGCTAGGAATGGGTAAAATCTTTACCAACAATAGCTGGGATTACTGCGCAATGAATTTTAGAAGTTGTAGCGGCGAGATCAATAGATTATACCGAAGCTACAACGCCGGTGCTACCGAAGACTTAGAGGATGTGCTAAATTATGTTTTAAGGAAAAATAACTACGAACAAATTGCCCTAATAGGCTTTAGTCTTGGCGGCAATCTTTTATTAAAATATTTAGGAGAGCGTGATCAACTACCGCAGCCAATAAAAGTAGCCGTTGCGGTTTCTACGCCATGTGATCTTGGCGCCAGCCTGGAAGCACTAAATCTTCCTAAAAATAAATTATACAGTAAGCGTTTTGAGAAGAATTTAAAAGACCAGCTTTTTGAGCGGCAACTGGCTTTCCCAAAAGAACTCGAAAAACAACAAATATCTGCCTGTAATTCGCTATTGGCAATCGATGAGCTTTATACGAGTCGTGCGCATGGTTACACTTCAGCTTCAGAATATTATAAAAAATGTAGTTGTCTTCAGTTTTTGCCCAATATCAAGATCCCTACACTTCTTTTAAATGCTGAAAATGATACTTTTTTATCTTCCGCATCATTTCCAAAGAAAATAGCGCAAGAATCAACATTTCTATATTTAGAAACACCAAAACATGGGGGACACGTAGGCTTTATTCAGTATAAAAAAATATATTATCAGGAAGAAAGAGCGCTTCAATTTACCCAAAATCACCTATAGTCTTTTATAGCTTCCTTTATTCAGCTAAATTATTCCATAGTCTTTGCGCTGCTTAAGAATTGATTATCTTTGCACAACCGTAAAAATGAAGCATGATTCAATCAATGACAGGTTTTGGGAAAAGTGTACTCCAGCTTCCCAATAAAAAGATTACCATAGAGATTAAATCTTTAAATAGTAAAAATCTGGATTTAAATGCCAGAATCCCATCGCAATATCGTGAAAAAGAGTTGATAATGCGAAACACGATTTCTTCGGCTTTAAAACGCGGCAAGGTAGATTTCTCCCTTTATGTAGAACAATCTGGTGATGAAACATCGGCTTCTGTAAATGCAGAAACGGTAAAAAATTACATTAAGCAAATGCAGGATTTAAACTTGCCAAACATAGGCAGCAAGCATGATATCCAGCTTTTAGAAATTGCCATGCGCTTACCTGATGCCTTAAAAACGGAACGTGAGGAAATTGATGAAACCGAATTTGCTGAAATAGAAAAAGCCTTAGAAGAAGCGCTTGCTGAAATTAATGAATTTAGAACTGCCGAAGGTGCGGCTTTAGAAAAGGACCTCAAACTTCGCGTTAGCAATATTGCTGATTTGCTGAATGAAATTATGCAGATTAACCCGGAACGTGTAGAGAATGTGCGGGAACGTCTTCGTAAAGGAATTGAGGATTTAAAAGAAAATGTAGACGAAAATCGCTTTGAGCAGGAATTGGTATACTACATCGAAAAATACGACATCACAGAAGAAGAAGTTCGACTTAAAAACCACCTCTCTTATTTTACCGAAACACTGGATACAGAAGACAGCAACGGTAGAAAATTAGGATTTATTGGCCAGGAAATGGGGCGTGAAATTAATACCATCGGTAGTAAAAGTAACTATGCTCCAATGCAGCAACTGGTAGTACAAATGAAGGACGAGTTGGAAAAAATTAAAGAACAGGTCTTAAACGTACTATAATAGCATTTATACCAAATTAAAGTAAAGCACCATGAAAGAAGGGAAGCTAATTGTATTTTCAGCTCCGTCTGGTTCAGGCAAAACCACTATTGTTAGACATCTCTTAAAACAGGATGATTTAAAGCTTGATTTTTCCATCTCGGCAACCTCTCGTGCCCCCCGTCCTAACGAAATTGATGGTAAGGATTACTATTTCCTATCTTTAGAAGATTTTAAAAAGAAGATTAAAAACGACGAATTCCTGGAATGGGAAGAAGTTTATCGCGATAATTTTTACGGAACGCTAAAAGCTGAAGTGGAGCGAATTTGGGAAAAAGGAAAACACGTTATTTTTGATATTGATGTAGTGGGCGGTTTAGATATAAAAAAGATCTACCCTGAAAAAACCCTGGCTGTTTTTGTAAAACCACCGAGTATTGAAGAGTTAAAAATCAGGTTAAAAAAACGTAAAACTGAATCGATGGACAAAATCAATATGCGTGTGGCCAAAGCCAGTATCGAGCTTGCCACCGCACCGCAATTTGATTTTATAATCGAAAATAATGATCTGGAAGTCGCTTTAAAAGAAGCCCATGACCTGGTTGCAGATTTTATAAAAAAGTAAGATGAATAAAAAAATCGGACTTTTCTTTGGAACATTTAACCCCATCCATATTGGGCATGTAATTATCGCAAACCATATGGCCGAGTTTTCAGACCTTGATGAAGTATGGCTGGTAGTGACTCCGCATAACCCCCATAAAAAGAAAAGTACGCTTTTAGATAATCATAACCGCCTGGATATGGTATTTATGGCCTGTGAAGAATTTGAGCATTTACAGCCCAGCGATGTAGAGTTTAGATTAGAGCAGCCTAATTATACGGTAAAAACCCTGGCACATCTTCAAGAAAAATATCCAACAAATGAGTTTTGCCTTATTATGGGGGAAGACAATCTAAAGACCTTCCATAAATGGAAAAATTATGAGGTAATTTTAGACAATCATTCGCTGTATGTATATCCAAGGAAATCCGGTGGAAAGGTCGAAAATCAATTTAAAGATCATCCAAAAATCACCCGCGTAGATGCTCCGGTTATAGAAATTTCTGCAACATTTATTCGGGATTCCATAAAAGAAGGTAAGTTTATAAAACCTATGTTACCGGCGAAAGTCTGGGAATACGTAATTCATAACAACTTTTATAAATAGCAGAAAAAAAGAATCTAGATTATAGATTCGCTTTACTACCAAAGTTAAAATAACGACAGTCAAAACTAATAGTAGATAGGCTAAATAGCGAAAGGCTAGCAATTAAAAAACCGCCCTGTATCTCTCATACAAGGCGGTTTTCAAACTAAATAACCAACCAAAAAAACTAAGAAATCTTCTCTGGTTTAGGAGAAGAACAATTTAATAACGCAGGGCGTTCTATTAAGATTGTCTTTAAAGACCGCTATTTTGTGTTAAATTTTTGCCATACTTAGCCCCATACCGACTTCAGAAATTTTAAAGCCCTTTATAATCTTTATTTTTGCAGTACGTACAACAAACCAAACACATGAGTACAACTTCTAATATAGCTGTTATTGGCGGAGGTAGCTGGGCAACCGCGATCGTAAAAATGCTAACCGAAAATCTTGAAAAAGTACATTGGTACATGCGAAGCGTTTATGCGGTAGAACATTTAAAAAGACACGAACACAACCCTAATTATCTTAGCGATGTAGAGTTTAATATTAATCAGCTTCAACTTAGCAATGATATTAACGAAATAGTTGATTCTGCCGATGTCTTGATTTTTGCTATTCCTTCTGCATTTTTAAAATCTGAATTAGATAAACTTACTGTTCCTTTAGAAGGGAAAACGATATTTTCAGCAATAAAAGGGATTGTACCTGAAAGCAGCTTGATTGTTGGAGAACACTTCAATAAATTTTACAATATCGGTTTTGAGAACATCGGGGTAATTACCGGCCCATGTCATGCTGAGGAAGTAGCTTTAGAGCGTTTATCCTATTTAACAATTGCCTGTAGTGATGAGGATAAAGCAAAAATGCTGGCCGGCTTCTTATCGAGTGATTACATCAAGTGTAAAACCAGCGACGATATTGTTGGAACTGAATATGCTGCGGTTTTAAAAAATATTTATGCAATTGCTGCAGGAATTGCTCATGGGCTTGGATATGGTGATAACTTCCAGAGTGTCCTAATGAGTAATGCTATTCGTGAGATGAAAAAATTCATCAAGAAAGTACACAAAATGAAGCGTAATATTAATGATTCTGCTTATTTGGGTGACCTTTTAGTCACCGGATATTCTGTATTTAGTAGAAATAGAATGTTTGGGAATATGATCGGAAAAGGCTATACCGTTAAAAGTGCACAAATGGAAATGAGCATGGTTGCCGAAGGCTACTACGCTACTGCCAGTGCTTATAAAATCAATGAAGAACGTAAAGCAAAAACACCAATTATCAATGCGGTTTACACCATACTTTATGAAGGAAAAAACCCTAAAAAGACCTTTAAAAAACTTGCCGACAAACTGGATTAACTGGTAGCCAGATAATGACCACTTATCTCTTACAGGCGTCGATTAAACGAAAAAGAACTAACGGGCGTCTATTTCTTAATTACATTTAATGCATAATTTAAAATCCTTATAAAAAAATACAATGAGTAAAAGACTTCTAGCAGGATGGATTATCCTATCTATCCTGGTTATTTCATGTAGTGACAGCAACAACAATTTTGATGAGAACGAATACACTCAGGAAAATTTCAAAATTAACAATGATGCCGGAACATTAGAAAACGTATTGAACCGAAATGGTGCGGGAGTATTGAGTATTTCTTCCATCACTGCGATCAAAGCAAATCGTTCAAAACAAGCGGTTGAAGACGAAGATCCGCAGGTAAGCAATATCGCTTTAGAGCAAATTGCTACTGTAGATCCACCAATTGTAGACGGAACAACACTTAGAGCAAGCCATGTAAAGATCGATGGAAATTACGCCTATGTAACCTATATGATGGAAGGCGAAGCCTATCTTGGGGGTGTAGATATTATTAATATTGAAGACAAGACCAATCCTTTTGTGACTAGCCGGGTAACTTCAGATATTGTAGATTTTACCTCTGCCTATTTCAGCAATGGTAGATTATACTTTGCTTCTGCAGTAGATACTGATGAACTTTTAAATCTCGAATACCGGGCGAATCTTGGATATGTAAATGTCTCGGCAGGGAACTTTTTACAAAACTTTCAATTAAAACCTATTGAAGGAAATGTTGCGGTTGATATTTCAGGTTTTGACGATAAAATTATTGGTGTTAGTGGTGCTACTGGTGTTTTAGGTCTCTATGATGCAGTAAGTTTGGAAACTATAGCAGAACAACCTATACCAGACCTTAGATCGATAGCTTACGGAAATAACAAAATTGCCGTGTTAAGTGGAAGTGAAGGCCTAGCCATGTATAATCCCGGAGACCTTTCTGTTTTGAATAGAATTAACACTCCAAACCTAGCCAGTGAATCTAAACGAACCATTGCATTTAAAGATCAGGCAATTTTAGTTGCTGAAGGTGGTAATGGAGTAGGCATATACGATAGTAATTCCGGAAATACATTGCAACAATTAAGTATCCCCCTACCTGTTGATTCAGCATATGATAGTGAGGATGTGGTTACAAATGCAGTTTCTATTGCCGGAGATTTTATTTTAATGGCCAACGGCGGTGCCGGATTTGGAATTGCCAAACTGGATGAAAACAATACTCTTGTAGAAGAAGGTATTGTTGATTTAGAAGGCTCTTCTAATTACATCCAATCTGATGGCGATTATATTTTTGTAGCCTCTGGAACTGGCGGATTAAAAATCATCAAAGTTAGTCAACCAGAAGCAACTGATAATTTTGCAGCATGCGAATCTTATGATGTTTATAGAGGAAACTCCAACTTAAATGTAAATAGCAATCAGGTTATGGCATATCGTGGTGCTGCAACGCTAAAAAACCTAAATGTTGGTGGAGATTTCACTTTCTGCGGATCGATAAACATTCAAAACAGTACTAATCTTGACAGCCAGGGAACATTTAATATGCGTGGCGCAATGGCCGTAGGAATTTTTGGAAGAAATCATGATCTTAATATCAATAGTGGTTCTGTTTTAAGAATAGAAGGAACTCTTGTGGTATACGGAAATTTAAACCTAAATAGCGGATCGACTTTAGAGTTTGTTGGAAACGGCTCCAGGATCCATGTATTTGGAAACGTAAGGCAAAATAGTGGTAGTACTGTAATTGGAAACTACATCGACACTTCTAATAAACTTAAGTAAGCATAGTTAGAAAAACACATAAAAAAAGCCTCTGAAAACAGAGGCTTTTTTTATGTGTTTTATTCTGCTAAAATGCCCATCTTGGGTATAATTGGCAAGTCTTTTTGTTTGTCTTTGCTAACGGTATTTTTCTTAAAAACAAACGTCTTTTCAAACATCTTATGCTCAGCAAAAAAAGTCACCTGATACTCGTTAGTAAGCTCTAAAACTGCATCCTGAATAAATTCTATCTTCGCGAAAGAATGTGGTGGTAATTTTTCAAGTTTGTGGCGCATCACCGATGTTTCTTTGGTACCATCATAACCTTTAGCTACGATCAGGATCATTTCAATAGAAACATTCTTATTATTAATGATATAAGCATTCCACTCCTCTGCCTGAAATTCTTCATTAAATTCCCTTACCGCAGCAACATGAACTTTTTCAACCTTAGGAATTTCTATATCCTTTTTCAAAATACAATCTTTTTAAGATTCGCTTTCAAATTTTTCCTCCCACTTATGTTTAATCATATGCCAAAGCACAAACAATACTACTGCAGCAATCGCCAATACAATTAAACCTATGGTAATTTTTAAAACCGCTATGGCTAAATAGGCGGCAACACCTAAAACTATTACCGCAAGAATAATAAAACCAGACTTTTTCATAAGCTCCATTTTTGCGGTAAGTTCGTATTTTAAAAGCTGTTGTTCTCTCAACAAACTCATAAAATCTTTCTGTCAGAACTTAGATAGACGATTTAAACTGTTCCAGGAATCGCACATCGTTCTCATAGAACATACGAATATCGCCAATTTGATAAAGCAACATCGCGATACGTTCTATCCCCATTCCAAATGCAAAACCAGAATATTCTTTAGGGTCGATATTACAGTTCTTTAGGACGTTAGGATCTACCATACCGCAACCTAATATCTCTAACCAGCCAGTTCCTTTTGTTATTCTATAATCGGTTTCTGTTTCAAGCCCCCAGTAAATATCCAACTCGGCACTAGGCTCTGTAAATGGAAAATAAGAAGGTCTTAGCCTAATCTTAGATTTTCCAAAAAGCTGCTTGGTGAAATATAAAAGTGTTTGCTTTAAATCGGCAAACGAAACATTTTTATCAATATAAAGTCCTTCTACCTGATGGAAAATACAATGAGAACGAGCAGAAATAGCTTCGTTCCTAAAAACACGCCCGGGAGAAATTGTTCTGATTGGTGGCTTATTATCTTCCATATATCTTACCTGTACCGAAGAAGTATGTGTTCTTAGTAGAATATCTGGATCGGTTTGGATAAAAAATGTATCCTGCATATCTCTTGCCGGATGATACTCCGGTAAGTTTAATGCGGTAAAGTTATGCCAGTCGTCTTCGATCTCTGATCCTTCAGAAACATTAAAACCTATATTAGAAAAAATCTCTATGATTTGATTTTTCACTATTGAAATAGGATGACGGGAACCAATCTCTAAAGGTTCTGATGGTCTGGAAAGATCACCATAAACGCCTTTTTCTTCTTCCAGGCTGTCCAAACGCTCTTTTAGCTCGTCTACTTTTTCCTGTGCAGCCGTTTTAAGTTCGTTAACCGTTTGTCCAAAATCTTTCTTTTGTTCGTTAGGAACGTTCTTAAATTCAGCAAAGAAGCCGTTAAGAATACCTTTTTTACCAAGATATTTTATTCTGAAATTTTCAATCTCCTCTTTTGTCGTAGCATTAAAGGCTTTAACATCAGTAATATGTTCCTTAATCTTATCAATCATAGATACCATTCTTATAAGATGGCAAATTTATAAAAATTTACGCCTATAGCCCTTATTAAAAACCGATAAAACAAAAGCCCGGAAAGAGAAAATTAATCGAACTGATTTATAACTTTTGAAGTTTCGGCATCGTGAAAAACATACTTCATTAAGAAGAAGACCGAAAAAGCGCCAAAGCTATGCCACAACCAGTGCGTTCCCATAGAGAAATGAATATAACGATCTAATACCCGAAAGCTTATGGCCATTATAAAGCTAATTACTGCAAAAGCCATAAACCTAAAATGCTTAAACCTTGTTTGATAAACATGAATGCCAATAGGCAATAATAGTCCAATGGCCGTAGCGATATACGAGTAGGTTTGGCCATGTGATCTAAACGGAATAAAACGTACTCCTAAAACCAATAAAAGCACCAACAACATCAACCCCAGTACCTGCCTTTTTTTAGAACTGGCTTTAGAAGCAAAATAAAGTGATGCCGATAAACATAGAATATCGATGGGCACCCAATCCATTAAAAGCCAGATTTCATGACTTCTTGTTGCATGATATATCGTACCTCCAATCCATCCTATAAACAAAACAGGTAAAGCAAAACTTAGAAATAACTGAGCCCTGAAATTTTTGTAGACACGGTACGAAAAATAAATTACGATCGCTAAAAAGAAAATATTGCTGAAAGTGTTAAAGGGTTCTACAGGAAATCTTCCCGCTACAGTTTCAGTATAGATAGGCCCAGAATCGTTGGGGAAATCGGTGAAAAAAAGCAACGCGTTCATTTAAGATATATATTCTTTTTCAAGAAAATATTGCACAATAGCTTCTTTCATCAAAACACTTTGCTCTCCAGCTTTTAAATTGGGAAGCTGCTCTAACACCTTATAATGTGGCCAACCATCATCATCAAAATAATCAAACTCATAATATCCGTAAGGCTCCAATAACCTACAAATTGCAATATGCATTAAATCGACTTTTTGATCTTTTTTAAAACGACGGTGCAATTGCCCAAGTTCCTGTACCCCTATAATATAAATTACAGCATCTAACTCCATAACCTCCCCATCAGCAAATTGATTTGCTAATTTTTGCTGAAGGTTTTCCCACCGCTCTTTTAATTTCTCGTCTCTTGCCATGCTGCAAATATAAGTTTTGCGATCAAATTATTTATATTTGATTAGATATCATTAACATGGATAATTTTGAACCTCAGAAAGAACCAAAACCTAAATATATTAGCAGAAGATTCCTAGCTGGCTGTATTGATTATACTATTGTAAATACGATTGCTTTTATGTTCATTTTTACCGTAGGGACACCAGACAACGAAGGAGTTTATCATCTAGAAGGTTTACCTTCACTAATCCCTATATTATTTTGGTTATTTTTGATCGTCTGTACCGAGACCTGGTTTGGTGCAACCGTAGGAAATTCGATGGTACGATTAAAACCTGTAACACTTTCCGGATATGCTACAAACATAAGTTTTACCCAGTCTTTACAAAGGCATCTTTTAGATCCTATTGACATGTTTTTCTTTGGAGTTGTGGGGATCCTGGTTATTCAAAGTTCAGATAAAAATCAAAGATTAGGTGATATTTGGGCAAAGACTACTGTAACAAAATATTAAATAAATTTACCAATAGCGAAAAGAAAAGCCTATGAACACCATAGATATTATCCTGGGAATTGTTTTGTTATACGGACTTATTCGGGGGTTCTTTCGTGGACTTTTTGCTGAAGTTGCCGCCCTTGTAGGGTTGATTGCCGGGATTTACGGAGCGATTTATTTTAGTTATATTTTAAGTGATTTTTTGGCCAGACATGTAAACTGGGACGAAGGTGCGATTAACCTGTTCGCTTTTGCCATCACTTTTATTCTTATTCTTTTTTTGGTGACCCTGGCAGGAAAATTTTTAACAAAAGTGGCCAATCTAGCTGCATTAGGAATGATAAATAAAATTTTAGGAGCAGTTTTTGGGCTTTTAAAACTAGCATTTTTAGCCAGTGTCGTGATTATGTTTTTTAGGGCTACAGAAGAACAAATTGATCTGGTTGAAGATAAAACTATTGAAGAATCTGTACTTTACCAACCTATAGCAATGCTCGCTCCTGTACTATTGCCCACTATTTTAAAAGAAGCCAGAGAACGTGATATCTGGAATCCCCTGGACAATTCTGAAGCTAAAGAAGACCAGCAAGGTGAATGAAATCTAAGATAAAGCAGAAATTCAAAATATATCTTTTCTTCCCATAACGATATAAAACCTAGAATTTTAAATTATAAACTTCATCTAAATTTTCATTCCCGGTTAAGTGAACATTAAGATCTTTTACGATACCAGTACCAACTCCATAAACCCAACCATGAATCACCACTTTTTGTTTATTTTTCCAAGCATTTTGTATAATTGAGGTTTCAGCAAGATCATACACCTGCTCGATTACATTCAATTCTACAAAGCGATCCCAACGCGCTTTTTCATCTTTTATCGTCTCCAGTTCGCGAACATGCATTTTATAAATGTCCTTTATATGACGAATCCAGTTATCGATTAAACCTATAGATTGATTATCCATAGCAGCTTTTACCCCACCACAGCCATAATGACCGCATACAATTATATGCTGCACTTTTAAAGCGTTTACTGAGTAGTCTAGCACGCTTAACATGTTCATATCGGTATGAATGACCATATTGGCAATATTACGGTGTACAAAGACTTCGCCAGGCTGCGTACCGATAATTTCGTTCGCAGGGACGCGACTATCCGCACAACCTATCCATAGTAAAGGAGGTTGTTGACCATTCTCTAACCGCTTAAAAAATTCGGGATCTGAGTCCAGCTTACTGCTCACCCATTGCTTGTTATTTTCTAAAATCTGCTTATAAAAATCCATTTTACTTTTGTCTACAAGTAAGTCTTGACATTAATTGCAAAAATACCGAATAACTTTTGGGCTGTACTACTTTTCTAATTTAGTTATCAGCAGAATCTTGAATTCTTGACTTTAAGTATCGAAAACTTATTGATATTTTCAAAGATATGACAACTATCGAGGATAAGTTCAGGTTAACGGTATCTGCTTATGATTCGGTATAACCATTCAATATTTTACCCTTATCAAAAAGAAAAGGAACCTATACCAAGAGCTTCGGTAAAAAGTAATCTTACAGTTCTTTTAGATTTTCTTTTAGCATCCAGCCTTGTTTACCGTCGGCTATTTCAATTTTATACCACTCCTGATATTTTTCCAACAACTTGGCTTTAGTGCCTTCATGTAATAAAAAAGCAGGTTCCCCTCTTAGGTTGGGTTCACTTCTAACCCCGGCTTCTTCAGCAAAAACAATGGCGTAATTATTATTTAGTTGAATATTTTGCTGGCTAAAAGCAAAGTATACGGAAACGATACAAAGAAGTATAGAAACCATTGAGGTAATAAAAAAAATACGTTTTGAGAGCGTAGTCCTTCCGTAATAATAAAACAAAAATAAAATAACGAAAAGCACCATAAACACAATAGCCAGCATGGCCCAGGTATTAAAACTAAATGTAGCGATTAGATCATCTATAGTCTTAGCAATACCTGTACGTTGTACATTTTCGATATCGTCCATTGCCATATTTCTGGCAAACTGAATGTTATTTTTTACATCGGCATCGTTGGGTGCTAATTGCAGTGCTTTCTCATAATAGTATATGCTTGGAGCGATATGATTTAATTTGTAATGGGCATTTGCAAGATTGTAATATAAGGATACAGCAGTTTCGCCTTTATCCAAAATACTTTCATATTTTTTAATCGCATCTTCGTAATTACCATCGGCATAGGCTTTATTTGCCTGCTCAAAAAGTGCCTCATTTTGCCCAAAACCAATTGTAGTGCAAAAAACCAGCAGGATAAAAAAGATCTTTTTCATAATTACAATTGTTTATCTAAAGTTGATATTACATTGGCCGCCTTATCATAATCCTGTTTCATGGTATCCATAGATGCCGGCGTATACCTTGCAAATTCGCAACTTTTTAAAATCTCGATAAATTGAGTGGTTGTAGCTTGATCTACCCCCCTTTCTGTAAGAATTTCATTAATTCTCTCTTTGCTCATTTCACCGGTCTGGATATGCAATTTTGCTTTTAGATAATTATGCATTGCTCTTTCCAAAGCAATATAGAATTCCTGTTGCTGTCCAAGATTTTTTCGAGCTTCAGAAAGATATTTTCTTGCCAATTTATCTGCTTTCCGGATTCGGTTTCCGGTGATATCATTTGCTCTTGCTTCACGCTTCTTACCAAACATAATAATCAGTGGAAGTATGAGCAAAGGAATTATTAAAAGCGCCCAAAATAACCAGGATCTAAAAAATGCTGGTGCATTTAAAGGCTTTAGATTGGCATTAAGTTTTATATATCTAAACTGGTCACCACTAAGATTTACCGGCTGTTTATTCGAAGCTACCGTATTGTTATCCTTAGTAGCCGAATTAGTTGGCGCCCCAACAGGACCATTTTCAACATCAATAACGATATCATCTGTACTTATGCTTTTATAAGTCTCAGATCGCGGATCAAAATAAGAAAAATTTAGTCCAGGAATTGGATATTTACCTTTACGAGTGGGCACAATGGTATAATCTTCTGTAAGACTTCCCTGAGTCCCATTTAATGTGGAGCTAAAGTTCTCTTTTCTTTCCGGCTCATATATCTCTAATGAACTAGGAACCGTAAGGTCTGGTAACTCAAAAAGCATTAAGTTACCACGACCTCTAACTTTTACTGAAGCGGTTAGTGATTCCCCGGCATCTAAGGTGGTTTTACTTGGATCTACACTAAACTCGAAACTTCCTACTGCACCGGTGAAATTTGCAGGTTTGCCCTGAGTGGGTAATGGCTTCACATCGATTTCACGGCTTGCTGAAGTTACTCGTTTCTCGACTGTTTGATAAATGACGCCTCCAAAAATACTTCTACGCTGACTAGGAACATCTACAGAAACTGAAATGGCAACTGGATCGATCTCTAATTTTCCGGTTTTTTGGGGATATAAAAGTGTTTTATAAACTACCGCATAGCGATAGGGTTCGCCTCTATAAGTGCCTTGCTCAAATCTGTACCCATTCATATTTAAGGTCTGACTCCAAAAATCGGGAAAGCTAGGATTATCTAACATCCTAAAATTACTTATCCCTATTCTTTCACTCACATAAAGTTTATAAGTCACGGTAACTGCCTCATTAAGATAAGGATTGGGTTTCGATACTTCGGCAACAAAATGCAAGTTATCTTCCGGTACAATGGCAGCATCATTACCATCCTGAGGTCGCTCTACGGCATCCCCAACCTCTACATTTACCGGTGAAGTTTTATAAACTGTCCCGGCGACGGTAACCTGTGCCTGCCCGATCGTTTTAGTCCCTTTCGAATTGGGCTCAAGATAATAGCTATAGGTTTTAGAAAAGGTACTCTTCCCATTCACCCAACTGTTGCTTACCTGCTGGTTTGGTCCTCCCACTACTTTAAAACCTGTAAAGGAAGGTGGAGTAAAGTTATCCCCGTCTTTATTCATATTGAAATCAACACGTAAACGCTCGTTGATACCAATCTGCTCCCGGCTAACTTCTGCTGTAAACTTTACCTGTGCAGAAAGAAGTGAGGTCGTAAATAGAAACAGACTTAATATTATTAACTTTAATTTCATTTGTAAACCTTAATTCTAATCTAGATCTAGTTAATAAACTAACCTCAGGACAAGCACATGAGGCATGTATTAGAAAATTATTTTTTATTTCACGGCATCCCAATCGCTGCAGCTACCGGGATCACAACCTGAACATCTAATCTCGATTATCGAGCAAAATTTAGAATGTTACCAGTCTTTATCTGACCGTGTTTTAACAGCTTTAGCTTTTTCGGCATTCATCTTATCCTGAGTTTTCTCTTCCTGGTTATTCATAGCTTCAAGCAGATTTTTAATCTGTTGTGGCGAAAGCTGTCCTTGTGCAGGTTGAGGTTGCTGCTGTTTTTGCTGATCGGGTTTTCCCTTTTGATCTTTTTGATCTTGATCTCCTTTATTTTGTTCGTTAGGATCCTGATCCTGGGGCTTTTCATTTTCCTGATCTCCTTCTCCATCTTTTGGATCCTGTTTTTCGTTATCACCTTCGTCTTTAGGTTTACCGTCCTGATCCTTATCTTCTCCTTTGTCTCCCTGATTGTCCTGGTCCTGATCTTTCTGATCTTCGTTTTGGTCTTTATTATCCTGGTTGTCCTGATTATCGTTATTATCCTTGTTTTGCTGTTGCTCTTCTTCAAGTTTCTTTTTCGCTAAAGCAAGGTTATAACGGGTTTCATCGTCCGTAGGATCATTTCGCAACGCATTCTTATAAGCTTCAACAGCTTCCTTATATTTTTTCTGCTTCATAAAAGAATTACCAAGATTATGATTTATCTTATGGCGGTCTTCTTTATTTTCAGAAACTTTATTGGCTTCCACAAACCTGGATTGAGACTCTCCAGACTTCTCACGATTATAATACAGGTTTCCCATATTATATTTTGCTGTGGTATTTGATGGATCTTTGGCTATGGCCTTTCGGTAAGCAGCTTCAGCTCCGGCAAAATCATTTTCACTTAACGCTTCTTCAGCTTGGTTCATATAAGCATTTGCTTCCTTAATAAGTTTTTCCGTCTCGTCATTTTGCTGGGCAATCCCGACCCTAGAAAAAAGCAATATTAAAATCAGGAAAAAAGAGTGTTGCGCAAATGTCATTTTAGCAGTTCTCATATTAATCCTTTTTTGTTTCATTAAACAAATTAAGCTTTTTAATCCACGCCGTACTTCTCTCCAAGAGAAATAAGTCTAAAAACAGAAATATAAAGCAAAGCCCTAAAAACCACTGAAAATGCGATTGATAATCGGCAAATTGTTTCGCTTCAAATTCTGTTTTCTCTATGTTCTTTAACAAATCCTGTACCGTTTCTGCAACCTTGGCAGTTACATTCCCTTCGATATATTCTCCATTCGCTTCAGATGCGATTTGCTGCAGGGTATTAGGATCAAGTTTTGTAATGACGGTTTCCCCGTTTTGATCTTTTTTATAATTCTGAACCACCCCATTTCTTTTAATAGGAATTGGGCCTCCTTTTTCGGTTCCCACGCCAATGGTATAAATTCTAATCCCTTTCTCAGCAGCTTCATCAGCAATAGATTCTACATTACCTTCATGATCTTCACCATCACTGATAATGAAGAGTACTCGATTTGTTTGGTTATCATCATCATAATAGGTTGTAGCCAGATCGATTGCATCACCAATAGCGGTTCCCTGAGAGCTTATCATATCGGTATTTAAGGCCTGGAGGAACATTTTTGCAGCTGCATAATCTGTAGTAATAGGTAACTGCGGAAATGCACTTCCTGCATAGGCTATAATCCCTACACGATCACTGCCTAAACCTCCTAAAATTTGCCTTACAATTTGCTTCGACTTTTCCAGACGGCTGGGAGCGATATCTTCGGCATCCATACTTTTAGAAACATCGATCGCAAAAACAATATCTACTCCTTCGCGTTTAACCGTTTCCATAGTGGTTCCCATTTTAGGGTTTACCAGAGCAACGACCAAACAGGCCAGCGCCAAACAAACTAAAATCAATTTAAGCATAGGCTTAAAATTCGATTTATTGGGCGCCAGTTTTTGTAAAAGCTCATCACTGGCAAAGCTTTTACGGGCTTTTCTTTTCCAGATTAACAGGAAAATAAAAAGTACCAGTATCACCGGGATAACCAGAAACAGCCAAAAATATATTTCTTCTTCAAATACTAACATCACAAGCCTTATATAAAACTTCTAAATAGGGTATACCTCAACAACAATTCGAATAGTAATAGTGCGCCGGCAAGTAATGCAAAAGGGCGAAATTTCTCGTCGTAATTGGTATACTTAAATTCTTCGATTTCTGTTTTTTCTAATTGATCGATTTCATCATAGATATCCTCCAACTTCTCGTTATTGGTGGCTCTAAAATATTTTCCTCCCGTCTCATCAGCAATTTGTTTTAATAGATCTTCATCGATCTCTACCTGGCGATTACCAAATTGAAAACGACCATTAGCTGCAATACCTACGGGAGTTAACGCCATACCATTTGTACCAACCCCAATCGTATACACTTTAATACCAAACTCCTTTGCTAATTCACTAGCCACTTTTGGATCGATAAAACCTGAATTATTTACCCCATCGGTAAGTAAAATAATCACTTTACTTTCGGCTTTACTATCTTTTAGTCGATTCACCGAAGTAGCCAAACCTGAACCTATTGCTGTACCACTTTCTAAAATATTATTAAACTCAACATCTTCCAATGCGCGTAACACAACCGATTTATCACTGGTAATTGGTGTTTTGGTAAAACTTTCTCCGGAATAAAGCACTAATCCTATACGATCTGAAGGCCGGCCTTTTATAAATTCTTCACCTACCGCTTTTGTAGCTTCTAAACGATTTGGCTGTAGGTCTCTTGCCAGCATACTGGCCGAAACATCTATTGCCATTACGATATCAATCCCCTGGGTACTGTTGGTTCGGGTAGAAACATCTACTGTTCTTGGCCTTGCCAAAGCAACGATTAATAAAGCCAGCGCCAATATCCTTAAAATGAAAAGAACGGGTCTTAATTTTGCCAAAATACTGGATTTAGCTTTAAACCCCTGAATACTTGACATCCTTAGTGCCGGTGTTTGCAGATTTCTTTTCCAGAAATACCATGCGATCGCCACCGGAAGTAAAATAAACAACCAGAAAAACTCAGGATTTTCGAAAGTGAAATTCGCAAACATTAATTATTCAATTTTATAAGTTCTACTGAATTAATGATCCTTCCAGAGATTTCGTCAGCATAACTGTCGTCTTCATCGTAAATTACAGTGATTTGCTGGAAGCCACCATTTTCAGCAAAATTCAAAATACTATATTTTTTAGGTTTAATTTCGTCGTTCACAGGATTCTTTATTTCCAGGGTACCAAATACTTTTACACCCTTAGCCCCATTTACCGTGGTAAATTCTTCCTGTTTCATTACAATATTTTGGGCTCCCTGATTTTCTAATTCCTTATAAACACCATCTACTCCCGTTTTAAGATCAAACTGGTCTTTTTTGGTGAAGATGCGGGTACTTAAACTGGTATAAAAATTACTCACCAAACTACCAAAAGCAAACATTTGTGCATCGGCATAAGTTTGGGTAGCATCTTTGCTTAATTCCATTTCCTTTCTCACCAAGACCTCTGGAGTAGTTATGACTACGGGCGGCGTACCATATTCACTTCTAATCCACTCCCCTTCCAGTAATTCTTTGGTAGGATGCCCCCAGTAGGTATCGATCACATAATCCAGTCCTTTGGAGCTAATCAAAACGGCCAAAGCAATAAATATCACCAAAACACCGCCAGAAATACCAAAAATCAATCGTTTCTTACGCTTTTTCGACAGTTTATTCTGGCGATATTCTTCGTCCTGCATAAGCTCTTCTTCACTTGGCTCTGGCATCGACGATTTAACATCATTAATAATCATCCGCGTTTTGTTACGATCCTCTTTTGCTGTAATTACATCAGGTCGGGATCCTGCAAATTTCGCCAAATCGGCCCTTTGTAGAATCTGTTTTAAATTCTGCAGTGTTTTTCCATGTAAATGAAGTACACCCGATTTTTGTTGCGCTTCCAGAAAATCTATTAACTCGGTCGAAGTACTCTCCATCGCACGATCATATACCTTTTCATCTAAATAACGTCTAACGGCATAGGTTAATCTCGAATAATACTCTTTAACCTCTCTATTTTCTATAAGCGTACTTTTATCTAGCTCATCTAGGTCTTTCATCGCCTGCTCGTATGGCGGTAATTTATTTTCCAGCGCTTTTTCTCTTCTGCGTTTTATAAAAAAGAATACTGAAACGCCCAATATCACTAGAATTAATAATAGCCACCAAACCCAAACTGGGATACTAAAACTTTTTGGAACTTCTACCGAAGGCTTTATAGGGTACATTTGCTGTTGCGTAGTATCTACAGCAACATCGGCCACCTCAACACGCATTGAATCAGTTAAAAATGGCTTATTATTTATGATAATTCTTTGCTGCGGAATGGTATAAGAACCTGAGTCGAATTGTGTAAGGCTGTATTCTTTAAGAAGCTGAAATTTATTTTGTACCCTGGTCGTATCGGCGCCCAAGGATTCCACCACTTCTAAAGGGGAGAAAGTATTCCCTTCGGGAAAAACCACCAGGTTTGTAGAATCGGTTTCCACATTGATTTGGTATAAAATCTGCTCCCCAATTTTAATCTGAGCCGTATCAATACTTGCTGAAACCTGAGCTTCCTGCGCCATTGCAGGTAAAGCAAAAAAAGCAACGGCAATAATTAATATGGCCTGAAACTGCTTTTTAAAAGAATGTTTTTTATAAATAAAATCTAACAATTTATTTTTTTTCATCTTTATACGCTTAGCCTCTCCTTTTAAAATACCCTAAAAGTTTTTTCACATAACTTTCATCTACCCTGGTATTAATTACTCCTGCTCCACTTAGGGCAAAGCTTTCTTCGAAATATCCTACCCGCCCCAAATAATACTCGGTATAGCTGCGCCTTACTGCCTTGCTCCCGGTATTCACAGTGATATATTCGTTGGTCTCTTCATCCAACATTTGTACCAAACCAATATTAGGAATTTCCTTTTCTCGCTGGTCGTATACCCTAATACCTGTAACATCGTGACGATTTCCGGTAATCTTAAGCGTTTGCTGATAATCATCCCCCATAAAATCGGATAGCACAAAAACGATGGCTTTCTTCTTCATCACATTCGATAGATATTTCAGCCCTAAACCAATATCGGTCTTCTTACTTTTTGGCTGAAATTCTAATAATTCCCTTATAATCCTTAAGACGTGAGATTTTCCTTTTTTGGGAGGTATATAATTTTCTATTTGGTCTGAAAACATCAACAAACCAATCTTGTCGTTATTCTGGGTTGCAGAAAATGCTAAAGTTGCCGCAATTTCGGTAATCACTTCTTTTTTAAACTGACTTTGCGTCCCGAAAAATTCAGATCCTGAAACATCGACCACCAACATCATGGTGAGCTCCCGCTCTTCTTCAAAAACTTTAACGAAAGGCTCATTATAACGTGCCGTAACATTCCAGTCGATATTACGAACATCATCACCAAATTGATATTGTCGCACTTCGCTAAAAGTCATCCCTCTTCCTTTAAAGGTAGAATGATATTCACCGCCAAAGATATGATCACTAAGGCGACGGGTTTTTATTTCGATCTTACGAACTTTCTTAAGTAACTCTTTGGTATCCATATTTTTCAATAAACAAATAACAATAATCAATTACCAAAGTGTTTTTGATAATTGCCAATTGATAATTGTGTATACCTACGGCACTTCGATCTCGTTCACGATCTTACCAATAATATCTTCAGAAGTTATATTTTCAGCTTCGGCTTCGTAGGTAATTCCTATTCTATGTCGTAAAACATCATAAACAACTGCCCTAACATCTTCAGGAATAACGTATCCCCTACGTTTTATAAATGCGTAACATTTTGCCGCAGTTGCCAGGTTAATACTACCACGTGGGGAAGCACCAAAGCTAATTAAGGGTTTTAGATCTTCTAAACGGTATTTCTCTGGCGTACGGGTAGCAAAAATAATATCCAGAATATATTTCTCGATCTTCTCGTCCATATATACCTCACGTACCGTTTGCTGTGCTCTTAATATCTGCTCGATACTTACCACCTGATTTACCTTCTCAAAACTTCCTTTTAGGTTGGCTCGAATAATTAATTGCTCTTCCTCTAATTGCGGATATTTAATGACGGTTTTTAGCATAAAACGGTCTACCTGTGCTTCAGGTAAGGGATAAGTTCCTTCCTGTTCTACCGGGTTTTGCGTTGCCATTACTAAAAACGGCTTATCTAATTTAAAGGTTTCGTCACCAATAGTCACCTGCTTTTCCTGCATTGCTTCCAGTAAAGCCGATTGTACTTTTGCCGGTGCACGGTTAATCTCATCTGCAAGCACGAAATTTGCGAAAATAGGCCCCTTTTTTATACTGAAGTCATTAATCTTCATATTATAAATAAGCGTACCTACAACATCCGCAGGAAGTAAATCTGGTGTAAACTGAACACGACTGAAGGATCCATGAACAGCTTGAGATAATGTGTTAATCGCCAGGGTCTTTGCAAGTCCAGGAACACCTTCTAAAAGGATATGTCCCTGACCCAGTAAGCCTATAAGTAAACGCTCTACCATGTGCTTTTGCCCCACGATCACTTTATTCATCTCTTTGGTTAGCACATCTACAAAAGCACTCTCCCTTTCAATTTTTTCATTTAGACTGGCGATATCTAAAGAAGATTGATTATCTGTCATTATTCTAATTAGATTTTAAAACGTGAATATACAACCATACTGCGGTCGTAGCAAATTCAATATTATTAAACTTTCGGGTATTCAATAATCTATATTATTTGTTTTGAGCATAAATTTAACGGAATGCTCTAAATTCTATTGTGTATCAGTGATTAATATTTTTTAAAAATATAAAAACTCCGCTTTATTTTTTATTTTCTGGTCAAAGTTCTTAACAAAATTGGATAAATTGAGTAAAATGTATTCAAAGTATACTCTAAAAACAGCTTTAGTAAACCACCTCAAGACATTGGCATTTATCAGAAAAATATTTTCATTTCAAGACATCTCCACCCCAATAACTACCGGACCGGGAAGGAACAAAGTATTTAATCTCTATTGCTTAAAATAAAAAAAGGTGCTTTTTAAGCACCTTTTACATAAGTATTATTAACTAAGTTTCTTTCTTTATTCCAGAAACAAAGTCTCTACATCTGTAGTACCATCATCATCCACCTCTACATTATCTCTAGTAATAGGGTCTAAACCAGAGATTGGATCGGGCTCAACCTTAATTTGATAGGTTCCTTCTGGTACACCGTACAATGCAAATTCTCCACTGGCATTGGTATAAGCAGAAATACGATTTGAAGCATTTGTAGCAGTCACTAAACTTCTAAATTCTGAAGGATGAACTTTCCCCACGATCTTCCCGGCATCATCCTCTACAGATAAACGAATTACAGGTTTTAATGTATAGCCTCCGTTACCCTGAGTAACAATAGATTCATCTACATCAAAATCTAATATATAAAGGTACTCTTCGCCAGGTTCAAGCTCCTCGTTAATATTTAATTTTAAACCTGATTGCTGTGCACTTGGTGTTGCTAATGGGAATTCTTCTCCGTTTACAACTATGGTATTATCGTTTCCTAATACCAAACGAATCTGCCCGGCATACCCAGGGGCAATTTCTTCATCAGCCAATAATTGCGAAACTCCACCGGTAAGCTCCAATAGATTATAAATTCCGGCTTCAGTATCTAAAGTTACCCAACCTTCATTTTCGTCTTCTTCGACTCCGGTTTGTACTCTAACTGCTTCCACATCGATATTTACAGCATCATAATCTCCTGGTGCATCTACCATTCTTACAGAAATTCGGGCATTCCCTTCTGCTCCGGCAGAATCATCGTCATCGCTACAAGAGGCTAAGGCAAGTCCTGTAAATACTAATAGAAATAAAGTTTTAAAATTTAAAAATTGCTTTCTCATAAAAATAGATTTGGTTTATTCAGCCTAGATAACGGCGTGAAATTAAAATCATTTTCAACCTTTATACACATTAACGCTTTTTAACAAGATTTAAATGCTTATTAATTCATCTAAGCCCTTTACTTGCAAATACTTTAGTACTTTAGTCTTAAAAAAACATTAACAATGAAAACTGCACTAATTACCGGCGCAACAAGTGGAATAGGAAAAGCAACCGCTAGAATTTTTGCGGAAGAAGGATTTAATTTAATTATATGCGGAAGAAGAGAAGGAAGATTAAACGAACTTAAAGAAGAATTACGCAAAATTACTGAAGTTTTAAGTTTAAGTTTCGATGTTCGTGATAAAGAGGAAGTTTTTAAAAAGATTGAAAATTTACCTCCAGATTTCTCAAATATCGATATTCTAATTAATAATGCCGGGAATGCGCATGGTCTGGATCCCATACAAGACGGATCTATAGACGATTGGGAGGCTATGATAGATATAAACCTAAAAGGTTTACTTTATGTTAGCAAAGCAGTAATTCCGGGAATGATCGACAGAAAATCAGGACATATTATTAACATTGGTTCTACCGCCGGTAAAGAGGTTTACCCCAACGGAAATGTCTATTGCGCCAGCAAACATGCCGTTGATGCTCTTAATCAAGGAATGCGAATAGACCTTAACGGTAAAGGGATTAGGGTTGGTGCTATCAATCCGGGGCTTGTGAAAACCGAATTTAGTGAAGTTCGTTTTAAGGGTGATGCCGAAAAAGCCGAAAAGGTTTACCAGGGTTTTGAAGCTTTACGGCCAGAAGACATTGCAGACATTATTAGATTTGTGGTTACAAGACCTTATCATGTAAATATTGCCGATTTAATCGTGATGTGTACCGCACAGGCTACCAGCACTATCGTAGACAGGAAATTACTATGATTAACAAACGGCTTCTTATCAAAAACCTTTTAGCGCATAACGACGAGAATAGCTTTTATGATAAAAAGTTACAACTGAATATAGGCGAAAAAGAAGGAAAAGCTAAGTTTCTAAAACACATTTGTGCGCTGGCAAATTCTAATCCTAAAAACAACTCTTATATTGTTATTGGGGTTAAAGACGAAGATAATGACATTGTGGGTATCGATTTCTTTGACGATAGTAAAATCCAAAATCTTATTAACGCATATTTAAGCAATCCGCCAAAAGTGATATACGAAAATATTCCTTTTCCGCATCTTCCCGATAATTTGGTTGTTGGTCTGGTAACCATTCGACCAAATAATGGTAGAATATGTTCACTAAGGAAAAATATCTGGAAATATTATGGCGGTTCTATTTTTCTTAGAGATGGTAGCATAAGCATGCCAAAGGATTTTGACATTAAAATTGAAGATGAGAATTCTGAGGTTGTCGCCTCGATCGAAAAACATGCACAGAATAATATAGAATTAACTTTAAATGGTGTTTTTGATTTTATAAAGCATCACAAAAAGTTAAACCCTACTTACCAGGTTTTTAAGGAATATTTTGTGGTATGTTGGGCAGGTAAAAAAAAATATGCCAAAGGTGAAATTTATTTTAGTCGTGTAGACATTGCATTAATTAATGAACAGGTAAAATTATTCTATTCAGATTTAGATGAAGTAAGTATTTCTTCTGATGCGAATAGCTTCAAAATTCTGGAATATGTGCATCTTGGATTGCCTAACAGCTATAAATACTATCCATTAGAAGAGGTTACGATTCATTTTAAAGATAATGCCACTTACGAAATCCAAAGTGAGCTGGTCTTTCAACCTCCATTATTCGATAAAAATACACTTTATCATATTTACAATAGCAATAATATGCTGGTAGAACGATTAAAAAAATTATTGCCACTTACTAAAAATCAGCGAAAGGATGTTAAAAACCTACCATCTACTTATTTGCTTTGTTATCTTAACGGCTTTGGAGAAGCGATGGAAAAACTGGAGGAGGCTAAACCTTTCCTAAAAAAATACAGTAGCCAGGCCTACCATTATTATAAAGAAAGTACACGAATTTTAAGAAAAGTAAAATATAGTTAATATGGGTAGAACGCTAAGCATTGGCGATATACACGGAGGATTAAAAGCATTAAAACAACTATTACACGATAAAGTTAAAGTTACTACAGAAGACACAATTATTTTCCTAGGTGATTATGTTGATGGCTGGAGTGATTCTGCCAACGTGGTATCTTATCTTATCGAATTAGCTAAAGATTTTGATTGCATTTTTATAAGAGGAAATCATGATGATCTTACTCATCAATATTTAAAAAGTGGTGCTATTACTGATCGATGGGTTATCCATGGCGGACAAAGTAGTATTGATGGCTACGCAAAATTATCTTCTAAAGAAATTCAACAGCACCTGCTATTTTTTTCAGCAATGCAGAATTATTATATAGACGACCAAAATCGATTATTTGTTCATGCCGGATTTACCAACTTACATGGACCGGAAAATGAATATTACGACACTGGATTTTACTGGGATCGTACGTTATGGGAAATGGCAATCTCTTTAGATCCTAACATTGAAAAAACCAGCGAATTTTATCCAAAACGACTTCAAATTTTTGATGAAATCTTTATTGGTCATACTCCGGTAACAAGAATTGGTGAATCTTTACCCGTGAACAAAGCAAGCATCTGGAACATAGATACCGGCGCAGCGTTTAAAGGAAGTATTTCTGCCCTCGATATCAATACAAAAGAAGTTTGGCAAAGTGACCCCGTGTATACCTTATACCCTAATGAGGACGGTAGAAATTAAACTATTAGCCTAAAACATTTAGAACTTTGTAATTCAATGTATTTCCCTTTAATTTGCAAACCCCGTGTTTGTAATTAAATTACTTGCATGGTTATTGCATTTTATATTGCTAACAACTCTGTAAAGAGAAATAATTTTCTTAATTTACAGTAACATACAAAAATAATGGCCCTAGAAAACATAAGACTTGAAGTGATGAAAACTATCGAAAGTAAAGTAGATGGTTTTATTGACAAATATCTAATTCCGGTTGATAATATTTGGCAACCTACAGATCTTTTGCCGAATCTTCAGGGAGAAGAAGGAATGGAGCACGTAAAACAAATTCGTGAAGAAGCGAAAGAATTAGGTTATGATTTTTGGGTGGTTCTGGTTGCAGACATGGTTACTGAAGAAGCCCTACCAACTTACGAAAGCTGGCTTATGGATGTAGAAGGTGTAGACCAGCAACGCCGTGCTGATGGTGAACAAAACCCATGGTCTAAATGGGTAAGACATTGGACGGGGGAAGAAAACCGTCACGGTGATACTTTAAACAAATATCTTTATCTGTCGGGTCGTGTAAATATGCGCGAAATTGAAAAAACCACGCAGCACCTAATTAATGATGGTTTTGATATTGGTACCGGAAGAGATCCTTATAAAAACTTTGTGTATACCAGCTTCCAAGAACTTGCTACCAATATTTCTCATAAAAGAGTGGGACAATTGGCCAAGAAAAAAGGAAATAAGATGCTGGGTAAAATGTGTAATATCATCGCAGGAGATGAGATGCGTCACTATATGGCGTATCGCGAATTCGTAAAAACAATTTTTGAGCACGATCCTAGCGAAATGATGTTGGCATTTCACGATATGATGAAAAAGAAGATTGTTATGCCGGCGCAGTTTTTAAGGGAAAGTGGCGAAGGTATTGCACAGGCTTTCGAGAACTTCTCGAATGCAGCACAGCGCCTAGGTGTTTATACTACTTACGATTATATCGAAATTCTTAAGAAATTAAACGAATACTGGGAGATCGATAAGATGAGAGCTCTTACCGATGAGGCTGAAAAAGCTCGTGATTATCTTATGAAATTACCGGATAGAATGACAAGAATTGCAGACCGTATTGCTATCCCGCAAGATCAATATCAATTTAAATGGGTAGAACCAAACGGAATCATTTAATTCGCGAAGAAAGCAAAACATAATAAAGTCCGCTATAATAGCGGACTTTCATTTTTTGATCATTGTGGTCTATACTAAGATTTTGAATTTTTCCAGACTTTATAAGCGGCAAGATCTCTTTCAATCAAACTTAAACAGAAGGCGATTACCGCTGCATCATCCAAATAGCCTATCACCGGAATAAAATCTGGGATTAAATCGATTGGTGACAGCACATACAATAATGCTGCACCTACTGCAGCGACAATATTAAACGGAATGTCACGATACTCCCCGCTCGCATAATCCCTTACCAAATTAAATAACAACTGGGCATCGTCAAAATATCGTCTTAAAGCATTTTTACTCTCAAATTTTGACTTTATTTTTTCCTCTTCGTCCAGAACCGTTTCTACATCTTCTTCCTGAAAATCTGCCTGTTTCTTTTTATGCTCTTCTTCGATGGTATCTTTACTGAAAATGCTCATTACTGATTTTTTTAAAGCTCCAAATTAAAAAAATTATGGCAGACCACTATTGAAGTTATCATTGTTTTAAGACTAAACTAAAATATATTCCCAGGACCATAAAATAATACCCAGATCGCTATAATTATCAAAATGCCTATAAACTATAATTGACTAAGATCTCCCGAGCTTACCACAAAATTCTTTATTGCAGCGTATTTGTGCTCAAGCCTTTTTAAGATTTATTTGCTAAAAGCCATGTTTTATCATGCAAAATCAAGACTTCAATTTATTCAAGCAAAATAAAACTTAATAATAGCTAATTTTAAAAATACTTTTTAGTACGCAAATTATGACTATTTCTCAGACCTCCTTAAAGAAGCTCAATTCAAAAAAAACATACCAAAAATTACTGATTTTTACATTTATTTTCTTCGGAACTTATTCCGCTTTAGGGCAAACTTCAGCTTGTGACTGCCTTACAGTTTTAGATGATGCTTCGTCACTAATCCAGCATTCAAAAAGCTATAAAGTTCAGATTAAAAAAGAAGATCGGGAACAAGAATTTCAACAATGGAAAGATAAAATTGTTCTCCAAATCAAAAAAGACAACTTACGCAGCTTTTTTTGCGCAGGTTATCTGCAAAAATATATCACGTTTATTAACGATCGCCATAATCAGATTTATAAAATTCCTGAAACCGTTGCAGAGCATATTCCTACCTACCAAAAACCTATAGATACTACAAAAGTGAAAGATAAAATCTCTGGCATTTACTATGCAGGAAGAGACCAGATATTCGTAAAAAAAGAAACGGACAGTTTATGGTATGGGATCACGCTAAAATCAGCCTCAGAGGGTTGGGAAAAAGGAAAAATAAGGCTGAAAATTCAAAAAACTAAAGAGGGGCATTTAGAATTATTTGAGTTTTACCCTAACGGCGTTCTTTCTTACCAAAACAATATCACAATCAATGATGGGAGAATCCAGAGAACATTTTGGAATAAAGCGAACCGATACTTTTTCCAAATCAATCACGAGCAAAATTTCAATTATAAATCTGTGAATAAGAACTTTGATTACATCGGTATCAAAACATTGAGCAGAACCCGAAATTTGATGAAAGAAGCCGAAGCCTTTTATGAAAAAAACCTTAAAAACCTCCGTAAAGAAAATCTGATTGTAGATTTAAGAAATAACGGCGGCGGCGCAACTAAACAAGCCGCCCCCCTTTTTAAATGGCTTAAGAAAAACAAGCATATTAAACAGGTTTTTGTACTCATTAATTTTCAAACAGCAAGTGCTGCTGAACTCACGGCTCTTCAACTAAAAAAAGATCGCCGGACTATTATTGCCGGTGAAAATTCACGTGGAATGTTAGCATATGGCTACGGAAACCAGTCTTTTTCAGCAAAAACAAAATGCCCAGAATTCAGCGTTAATTTTTCAACCAAACATAAAAATGGTAAATTAAACCAATACGAAAAGAAAGGCATCACACCAGAGCTATACCTACAAAACACCTCAAACTGGATCAATCAAATCCTTGAGTTTAACGAAAAGAATCAGCTTTAAAAATTGATGGTATTCCCCTCTAATTTTAAATATGTTTTCAATATCTAAATTTATTCAAAATGTCAAAAATTTAGTATTCTAGCTTACAAGCGGAAATAAAATGTATTTTTGCAAAAATTTTTAGAAAATGAGCGTACTTGAAAAAAAATTAGTAGACCGTAGTGGTCACAAATGTGAATTATGTGGTTACGAGCACGACTTGCAAATTTATCAGGTACCGCCAACTTCAGAAGGCACCTTAGAAGATTCTATTTTAGCATGCGAAACCTGTGTAGCGCAAATCGAAGATCCTGAAAAAGTAGAACCTAACCACTGGCGTTGTTTAAATGACAGTATGTGGAATGAACATTTACCGGTGCAAATTGTAGCCTGGAGAATGCTAAACAGATTACGGGCTGTAGGCTGGCCGCAGGATTTACTGGAAATGATGTACCTGGATGAAGATGCTTTAGCATGGGCAAAAGCTACGGAAGATACTCAGGATGAATCAGAAAAAATCATTCACAAAGACAGTAACGGCAATATTCTTGCAGATGGTGATTCTGTAGTACTTATTAAAGATTTAGATGTAAAAGGGGCTAATTTCACCGCAAAAAGAGGAACGCCCGTACATCGCATTTCTGTGGTTTGGGATAATGCGGAACAAATTGAAGGCCGTGTAGAAGGCCAACAAATTGTAATTCTCACCCAATACGTAAAGAAAACAAAGTAGTCTTAAGGCTACTTTGTTTTCTTTACGTATTGATTTTTAGCATTTGCATTATTAACCTCCTTATCCTCGATTTTATAGAAACCTGAAATGGATTGAAATCGCTGTAACAAAAATTTACATCCTACTGCTTTCTTCCTGAAGTGAGGTAGGTTTCACTTTTTTAGATGTTCCTTTTCCAAAATTGTAAGTAGCACCAAATACAAACTTACGGGTTTCCCAACGATTTATCCAATGTGTTGTCACGTTATCTTGTTGGATAACAGAATTCCACATTGATTTTTTTAAGATATTCTGACAGCCTAATTCTAACTTCAACTTATCATCTAATAACATTTTTTTCACGTTAACACTAATATCATAGAGAGGATTCATTACACTATTCCCACTTTGAGACCTTCCGCTATAAAAACCAGATGCATTAAGCGTCCAATTATCTTTTAAGGTAAGGTTATGGTACATTTCCATACTATATCCAAAACCAGAACGATCGTAACTAAAATTGACAATTTTGGACTCTTCCCTTGTATGATAGCCATCAAAGCTAAACTGAAAATTCCACCAATCCACAGGTTCAAAAGGGAGGTTTAAAGAAATACCCAGGCGGTTACCTGTTGCCCCATTAGCCGTAAATAACAGGTTATAATTTTCGTTATCCCGATAATCGATTACTGACGTGAGTTGATCATTATAGAAATTACCATATAAGCTGGCACTCATTGCATTTTTATAAATATAATTAAATTCAAAGCTATGATAAAACTGTGGTTGCAATGCGGGGTTTCCGATTTCTAAGGTGTAAGGATCCAGATATTGATAATAGGGGTTTAAATCTAAATAATTTGGTCTCCCTATTCGCCGGCTATAGCTTAACCTGTATTGATGGTTTTCTTTTTCATAATTAATAGACATCGAAGGAAACCAGGCAATATAATTATTGCTATTTGTTTGATTTAATTGTTCAGAAAAACCAGAATAATCTATGTATTCTGCACGGATTCCTGTCAGCACATTCCATTTCCCCAATTGATAACTTCCCTGTATATAAGCAGAAAACAGCTGTTCTTTATAGGTAAAGTTATTGGTAAGCAAATCCTCTGGTATAAATAATTGAGAGCTATCGTTTGCGGCATAATCACTGCTATAATTCATCTTGATTCTAGAGAGTTTCGCACCACTTTCCAATTTTAATTGTTTCGAAAAGCGATGTTGACCATCTGCCTGGGCTGTAAATAATTTATAATGGATTTCTTCAAAAATATCCAATAAAAATTCATTTTGAGGAGTGGGATTTATAGGATACGTATTTTGCAAAAGTCCTTCTTGGCTTTTTTCGTAATCAGCATAATTTAACTGGACATCCAACTGCGTGTCCAAACTATCAGAGATATAATTATAAAACAAATTCCCGCTCGTATTTTTGGTTGGTTCTTCGATCTCTTTTCGAAGCTTTACCTGTCGGTACAAATTATCGTTCCCATATTCATTAGTAGTTCCAAGAGTAAGTTCACCGGAATGTGAATTAGCATAATTAAAAGCAGTGCTTATTTTATGATTTTTCGAAAAATTGCGTTCTATACCTGCTGTAAAGTTTTTTGATATGGTTTTGGGTAACCATTCGTTTTGCTGATCCAGTACTTTTATAGAATCTTCTAACTGAATGGTTTGTGTAATATTCCGGTGATTAACACTATTATTCCTATTATAATTAGCACCCAGGTTGATATTCCATTTGGAATCATTATAGTAAAGATTCAATCCATTTCTGTTTTTAAAATATTCTGCATACCCCACAGAGGAATATACATTTCCACTAAAAGAAGCTGCTTTGGGTTGTTTCAGATTAATATTGATAATCCCTGCTGTTCCAGAAGCGTCATAACGGGCAGAAGGCTGAGCAATAATTTCAACATTCTCAATATTTTGTCCGCTTAAAGACCTAATATACTCTCGTAAAGCATCGCCTTTTAATAAAGTAGGTTTACCGTTTATCATTAGCTGCACATCTGCATTTCCACGAAACTGAACATTTTCATCTTTATCTAAACTCACGCCGGGGAGCTGCCTTAAGGCTTCCAGGCCATTACTACTGGTAATAATCCCCAATTTTTCTAAATTAAAAATCATTTTATCTCCACTAATTCGTATCGCCTTCTTTTTAGCAATTATATTTACTTCTTCCAACTGGCTGGCATCTTCCGCTAATCTAATCTCAAGTTCACTATGTAAGGCATCACCTTCTAAAATTGTATGGTAAGACTGGTATCCCATCATGTCTACTTCTAACAATATTACATCCAATTCGATATCTTCCAGTATAAAAACTCCCTTTTCATTAGAATAGGCATAAGTTATAATACTCTTGTTATCTGGGTCTTTTATCAAAACATTAGCATAGGCTAAAGCTTCTCCGGTTTTTTTATCTATAATTTTTCCATTTATCTGATGTTGAGCGTGTAGTTGAATACAAGCGAAACAAAAACATAACACATGTAGAATAGTTCTCATAATTTTCGGTTTTATGAGTACAAGAGTAATCCAAGCTTAGCAATCAAAACTCAGGAAATGACCAAACGCCTTTATCACAACACCATCCCATTAAAAATCTTATTAAAAAGTTTTGTTGTATAATATTACAGATTCATCCTTTATTTTAAAGGAAAACGTTTATACAGGATCCTTAATCGGGAAGCTATATTATCTTTATGTTCGTAAATTACCTCTAGGCAAGCCTGGGAGCATTTAATCTGGATCATCGAGTTAAGAAACACCTCCATATTTATGAACGAAAAACAGGAAATACGTTATAATCTTCTCTTTTGGGGACTTTTTGTGGGAATGGATTTGTACTTTGAATTTCTCTTGGGAAAATATGAGACCTTTAGCCTGTGGTTACTACTTCACAAAATAGGTTTCTTTTTTTTACAGGCGCTCATTTTTTATTGGGTGTATTTAGGAGTTGCTCCCTATACTATCCCACAAAAAAGATGGTTAAAATTAATTGGAGGGATAGTTATTTCTATTTTTTTGTTTGCGGGAATTCGATATGTTATAGAAGAAGTCATTATTTACCAGATCACCGGTGCCCACAATTATAGTGATTACTCCCGCCGATGGTTATTCTACATTTACGATAATTCATATTATGCCTTTAGGATTATCCTCCTTAGTTTAGTGTTTTATGGCGTAAAATATTTATTAACTGTGAATCAGGAACTCCATCAGCTTCAATTAGATAAAAAGCAAGCTGAACTTAGAGTACTGAAATCGCAATTGAGTCCGCATTTTTTATTCAACACTCTAAACAGTTTTTATGCCGATGCTTTGGAAGTAGATTTAAATTTAAGTAACGACATTCTTAAGCTTTCTGAAATGCTACGCTACATCACCTACGAAAATGATACTGAAATAGTTCCATTAAAAGGCGAGCTCACATTCTTACAGCATTATATCGCCCTTTTTGAACGTCGTTTTGATAATAAACTATACATAGAAAGCCGTTTTCCTGAAAATCCAGAAGAATATCAAATACCATCTTTACTACTCATCCATTTTATAGAAAACACGTTTAAGCATGGTATTCTAGATGACCCTCTACAGCCGGTATGGCTAGACATAAGTATTGATAATATGTATTTAAAAATGGAAGTAAACAATGCGGTAAAGGCCGGGGATAATTATGATGAAAAAGGGATTGGATATAAAAATATACGACAACGCCTTGATTTAATTTTTGGAAAGACCTATGCCTTAAACATTGACGAAGAGAAAAATTATTTTAAAGTATTTCTTCAATTTCCATTGACCCGTTGATAATTTAAATGATGAGAAATAAAAGTTTTACCTGCTATATTATTGATGATGAACCACCTGCAGTGCGCATACTGGAAAAATTCATCCAACAGCTGGAGGTGCTTAGCCTTTTGGGAAGCAGCAATAAATCCCTGGAGGCGTTAAACGAAATACAACTAAAAAAGCCGGATATTCTTTTTTTGGATATTCAAATGCCCGATTTAACTGGAATACAGCTTTCTAAGCTTATCAACTATTCTCCCTATATTATTTTCACCACCGCTTACGCTCAATTTGCCGTTGAAGGATTTCAGGTAAACGCAATAGATTATTTATTAAAACCCATTGCTTTTCCAAGATTTATCGAAGCTATTGAAAAGATAAAGGAACGCCAGCAAACCACCCCTTTGGATGGTTTAATAGCTCCCACTCAGGATTATTTTTTTGTAAAAACCGATGGTAAAAACCGTTTTCAAAAAGTGGCTCTTCCCGATATTCTTTATTTAGAAAGTATAAAAAATTATGTTGTCATCCATACTAAAAACGAACAAATAGTAACCTATAGTACCTTAAAAAGTATACAGGAAAGCCTTCCCGAACTTAGTTTTATTCAAGTACATAAATCGTATATCGTGGCTTTAGATAAAATTGAAAAAACAGATAACTATGAGGTATGGATCGATGGCAAAGACCTTCCATTAGGCGATACTTATAAACATGGTTTTTTTGAAGCTATCCATCAACGAAAACTATAAAAACAACGATATTAATCTTCACTTTTACGAATTATATTTTTCGCATTTTCGTTATTTGGGTCTAATGCTAAAGATTTTTTATAGGCTTTTATGCCTTCTTTTTCTTTGCCTAACTTCAGTAATATTTCACCATAACTATCCCAAGTATTTGCTGCTTTAGGATATAATGCTGTATTCAACTTTAATACTTTTAAAGACTCATCTAACTTATTTTGTCCCATTAATTGATAACCAAAACTATTGATCGCACTTTCAGAAACATTATAAACACTTGTTTTTCCTTTCGCCTTTTCATTCTTAATTAAAGCAATAGTTTTTTCGATTGAACTATTTTCAACATAAAAAGAGAATATACTTTTCAAATTCATTATACGCTCTTTTTGTTTTTGCTCTTCAAGAGTTTCTACCCGATAATAGATACGTTCTTTATCGGTAATTTTAGTGGTATCTATTTTATATCTTTTAAGTTTTCCGTTAGTAGAAGAGTTACTCACATATTGAGTTCCATAAATTTGTGGCTCTTCTCGGCGCATCAAATCTCGATCTACCGCAGCAGCGTACCACCAACGGTTTAAAGTAGAATCCATTTCAATTGCTTTTTTAAAACTTTCTACTGCCATTTTTGATGCGATGGTGTCTTTACCGTGCTGAAAAATAATCCCGGCATTATAATAATCTTTCGCTGTTTCTAATTCACCATCGTTAAAAAGCTGCGTGGCTTTAGCCAATCGAATACTATCTTTTTTATTAAGCTCGACCCAATTGATATTTCCCGACATTCTTTCTGATTGATCGGCATCTGCCATTTTTTGTAATTCTGGATTGGTTTGGGCAAAACCACTACTAATTACTACTAGTAAAATTAAACTGAAATAAATGTTATTCATTTTATTATGTTTTATGCTCCTTCTATTTACACGATTGATAAAAGATTTTGTTACAAATTCTGCTTAAATACTTATCATTCTATTTAAATTTCCGCAACCCAAAGTGCTTTACTATTGTAATGTTGCTGGAGATTAGTTATTATCAACTTTCGATCATAATTACTTTTTTGATCATACACCAAACTATCCGGTAAATGGAGCTTTTCCTCATAGTCTTGCGCAGCGACTAAACCACTTAAAGTGAAAACCAGAATAAAAAGAAAGGCTTCATCGATTACTTTTCAGCAAAAATAGAAGCCACACTATTTAAAAAATTGTACTATTGGGACACAACTAGCCATTAAAGTTCCAAAAGGTATCCTCATCCCCCAATTTACTGACTGCTACCATAAACTTTTTTGTGGATAATTGGGTAAGCTTTTTAAACTGCTTAATAAAGTCTGACTGGTCGTAGTAATGTTCTGCAGAAACCGTAGTAAGATTGATATTATTTTGTTGCTGAATTTTCTCTAAAGCAAAGCGGAAGCGGACTAATTTCCGATATTCTTCAACCGAGCAATCGAGATGCTTTTGAAACAACCGAAGTAAAGTTTTACGATGAATATCTAAATCTCTGGCCAAGGCTGAAACTGAAATCATACCTTTACTTTCTATAATTTTATTCACAGCTCCAATAATTCTTTCTTCTTCAAATCCCAGGCATTGTTGTTGAAAAAATTTATCTAACAAATTCGCTTTTTCTGAAATAATTGAAGTTAAAAATACTTGATCCAAAACTTCATTGAATTTCAAACCAAAAGGATTAGTGAAATTTATGGGCTTAGAAAAAACCTCACTATAAACTTCTTTTATAAAATGCTGAATTCCCAAAGGCTGAAAAACTACTCCGATTTTCACGAATTTCCCATTTATTCTCACTCGTCCTAGATTTTGGTACAGCTTAGAATAAACAACCTTCAAAGAATCTTTCTTAGCTGAAGAAACCTCAACAGAAAAATCTGGCAAAATATTATAATCCACATTTTTATATATGGTAAGTGCATTTTTATAATGCGGATAATAGGTGAACGATTGCTGAAAATCTTCATCATCAGATTCATGAAAATAATAATAGGCAATGTATGGTTGAAGTTTTGTTGAAGGTTTACAAGTGAAAAAAGTAGCTGTAGCCATAACTCCAACAAACATAAGAAGTACAAATATAGCCAAATTAAAAAACCTCTACGATTTTTAAAACCTATTCAATTGTTTTCAATTTGGCGTAAATCTCGATAATATTATATTTAAATTTGAATAACCAAAAAGAGATAAAAAATGCTTCAATACCAGCTCCAATCTTATACTATAAGTTCAGATCACGAATTATTGGACAATGAAAACCATATTACTTCAAAAATACGTGAAATTCTTGAAAGCATACACCCCGATGTTCTTAAAGGCAAAGGATACCTGCTAAAAAAATTGCCCCGACTTATTAAGCAATATCCACGGGTGCCCGCTTTAAAAAACTTTTTGGCCACGCTACATAAAGAACGGGGAGAAATGGAACAGGCGTTTAAAGCCAACCGCTGGTTGGTAAAAGAGCATCCCAATTATTTGTTTGGGCGTCTTAATTTGGCTGCGGAATATTTAGAAAACGATCAATTAGAGAAAATCCCGGAGGTTTTGGGCGAAATGATGGAGCTAAAATCACTTTATCCCAATCGTGAAGAATTTCATATTGAAGAGTTTATCGCTTTTAATCAAATATCGGTTTTATATTTTTTGGCACAAGACGAGATCGAACAAGCTGAAATGAGGGTAGATATGATGGTAAAAGTTGCCCCAGATCATCCTAAAACGGAATATGCACAAGACCGAATAAAACAATTTATGCTTATAAAAGCGGCAGAAAGAAAACAACGAGAAAACGAAGAATACCACTCCCCAGCAGTAACTGATAGGCGTTCGCACCTGCAAACCGATAAGGCTCCTGTTTTTAATTTCCCTATACAAATGCAGTGGCTATATGAGGAAGATTACGATTTTCCTAAAAACAAATTAGAAACCATCCTTAAACTGGAGCGCGAACCCCTTATAGAAGATTTAAAAAAATTACTAAACGATAGCATTGCACGTTATGACTACTTTATGGAAGATGATGAAATGGACCTTCTCCTCTTTCCCATACATACTTTATTCATACTGGAAGAATTAAATGCTGAACAGGCATTACCAGAAATTTTTGAGATCCTAAAACAGGATGAAGATTTTTATGAAATATATTTTGGGGATTTTGCAAACAATGTTGTTGCTTCGATCCTTTTTACATTTGGAGAAAATAACCTGCAACAATTTTTCGACTTTCTAAAAACCCCTAATCTTTATGGGCTTTCCAAATCATACGTCTCTGAAGGAATTGCGTTTTTAGCAAACGAAAAATCAGCATTAAGGGAAAGTATCCAATCCCATTATAAAGACCTGCTGCTCTATTTTATTGCAGAAAAGCAGAATGAAAACTTAATTGATCACGAAGCCTACGGACTTATCATTGCTGATATCATAGATTTGCGGATGGAAGAATTACTCCCGCAGATCAAGGAACTTTACCAGTTAAATTTAGTTGCCAAAAGCATAAATGGTGAATTTGACAGTATTGAAGAAGCTTTTAAAAAACCCGAATTTATCAGTGAACAGGCAAAGCTGCCAAAAGCTGATCTGTTTAAGAAATATGAAATCTGGAAGGCAGACTATGAAGCTTATTTAGAAAAAGAGTTTAATGACTTTGATGAAGAACTAGAGGATGATGACTTTAGCTTGTATGATCGTTTTTTCGAGGATGAAGAACCGGAAGATGACTTTGATATGGACGATGTTCCTTTTGATGAAGAAGCATTTCAGCATCTAATAATGAATAACGAAGATCAACAACCGATTATAAAACAAAAAGAACCAGGAAGAAATGATCCTTGTCCCTGTGGAAGTGGAAAGAAATACAAAAAGTGCTGCTTGAATAAAAAATAGCATTTCTTTTTATTAAAAAAACCTCACAGGTTTTAGAAACCTGTGAGGTTTAGATGATTTGCTACAAGTTCTCTAACAGCTTGTAGATATTTTATATTTAAAATCCCTTAGTAAAGGATTTACAGATCAAACTTAATTCCTTGCGCTAATGGTAATTCAGTAGTGTAATTAATCGTGTTGGTTTGTCTGCGCATATACACTTTCCAAGCATCAGAACCACTTTCACGACCACCACCGGTTTCTTTCTCACCACCAAAAGCGCCACCAATTTCAGCTCCAGAAGTTCCAATATTTACATTGGCAATTCCACAATCTGAACCTTCAACCGATAAGAAACGTTCGGCTTCCCGTAAATTATTCGTCATAATCGCTGAAGAAAGTCCTTGACGAACGCCGTTTTGTAATTCTAGCGCGTTACTCACATCGCCTTTATATTTCATAATATAAAGCACGGGTGCAAAAGTTTCGTGTTGTACGATCTCAAAATGATTTTCAGCTTCAGCAATCGCGGGTTTTACATAGCAACCGCTTTCGTAACCTTCGCCCTCTAAAACGCCACCTTCAACTAAAACTTTTCCGCCTTCTTCAACCACTTTCTCTAAAGCAGCCTGATAATTTTTTACCGCATCTTTATCGATTAGCGGCCCAACGTGATTATTTTCATCTAACGGATTCCCGATCTTAATTTGCTGGTAAGCATCTACAATCGCATTTTTCACTTTATCGTAAACATCTTCGTGTACAACTAATCTTCGCGTAGAAGTACAACGCTGTCCGCAAGTTCCTACCGCTCCAAAAACCGCACCGATCACGGTGTTTTTAATATTCGCATCTGGAGTGACGATAATGGCGTTATTTCCGCCTAATTCTAAAAGCGATTTCCCTAAACGCCCGGCCACTTCTTTCGCTACGGTTTTTCCCATTCTGGTAGAACCCGTTGCAGATATTAGCGGAATTCGCTCATCCTTGGTCATCAACTCACCTACTTTATAATCACCGGTGATCAAACAGGAAATACCTTCTGGCACTCCGTTTTCAGAAAAAACACGAGCAGCGATATTCTGGCAAGCTACCGAGGTAAGCGGAGTTTTCTCTGAACCTTTCCAGATACAGGCATCACCACAAACCCAGGCTAAAGCCGTATTCCAAGACCAAACTGCGACCGGAAAGTTAAACGCTGAAATAATTCCAACAACTCCTAATGGATGGTATTGCTCGTACATTCTGTGTCCAGGACGTTCAGAATGCATCGTTAAACCGTGTAATTGTCTTGATAATCCTACCGCAAAATCACAGATATCGATCATCTCCTGTACCTCACCTAAACCTTCCTGATAGGATTTTCCCATTTCGTAAGAAACCAATTTTCCCAGTGGTTCTTTAAGTCGGCGTAATTCGTCATTAAATTTTCTAACAATTTCACCTCGTTGCGGAGCAGGCATTGTTCGCCATTCCTTAAAAGCTTTTTCAGCCGTAGTGATCACTTTTTCGTAATCTTCAGGCGTGGTAGCTTTTACTTTTCCTATCAAAGCTCCATCAACCGGAGAGTAAGATTCGATAATTTCTCCGCCAGAAAAGAAATCTTTCCCGGTCGAAGTTCCGTTGTTTATATCTTGAAGCCCTAATTCTTCTAAGGCTTTATCAATTCCAAAATCTTTTGCGATTTGACTCATTTTTATGTGCGTGTGGTTTGTTTGCTCAAATGCTTAATCTTCGTCTGCCACAAAGCGAGGATCGGTTGGCATTACCTCACCACAATTATCGCAGGTTCTTAAGTCTTCACTAGCATAAAAGTCTTTAAAGTGTTTTAAAAAGTCTTTTTCGATATCTTCTAGCGGAAAATAAACCTCGTGCAATTTATGATTACAATGATCACAAAACCATAACAAGCCATCTTCGCCCGGCAAATCCACTCGTTTACGCTCTACCACCAATCCTAAAGAATTTTCGTGACGAACTGGTGAATGTGGTACTTTAGCCGGATTTAAATACATATCTCCAGGCCCTAATTTCATGGTTTTTTTCACACCTTCATCCTGAATATGAACTTCGATATTCCCTTCCAGCTGGTAAAATAATTCTTCAGTTTCGTTATAGTGATAATCCTTTCTGGCATTTGGCCCGGCAACGATCATCACGATATAATCATCTGCTTCTCTGTATAAATTTCGGTTTCCAACTGGTGGTTTTAACGTATCGCGGTTCTCTTCGATCCACTTGGTAAGATTAAAAGGTTTAGCTACAGCCATAATATAATTTTTGAACCTAAAATTACACAATATGAACAAAAGAACCCCAAAAATCGATAAATATCTGGGCATTCCTGTGTACTAAACTATCTTTCATTTTACGTCTTTTTGTAAATTTTTATATACGACCAAAATCACTTCCCTTTACATTCTCCGTAATCTGTACGCTTTTTTACTATTATTCCTATCCTGATTTATTAAGCAATTCAATTAATTTATATAAATTCAGACCTTCTAAATTAATTTTTGATGAAAAATCTACTTCTTCTACTTAGCATTTTTGTTTTTATAGCCTGCGGTAACACTTCAGAAAAAGAAACCACTCCTGCTTTTACTTCAGAAGCGAAACCACAGGACGATATTCCTAATTTTGGGATTGTAATCCACGGGGGCGCCGGAACGATATTAAAAGAAAATATGAGTGATTCTCTGGAAAAGGCCTATAAAACCAAACTGGAAGAAGCCATAAGAACAGGTCACGAAATTTTAGCAAATGGCGGGACAGCGATCGAAGCAGTACAACGAACTATAAATGTGATGGAAGACTCTCCACTATTTAATTCGGCCAAAGGAGCGGTTTTTGCCAACGACGAAACCAATCAACTGGATGCCTCGATTATGGACGGTAAAACCTTAAATGCAGGGGCAGTGGCCGGAGTCACTAATATAAAAAATCCTATCAATCTAGCTTATGAGGTGATGGAAAATTCAGAGCATGTGCTACTTGCAGGAAAAGGTGCTGAAGAATTTGCCACACAACGCGGATTGGAAATTGTAGATCCGAGTTATTTTTATACCGAAAATCGTTTTAAAAGTTTACAAAAAGTAAAAGAACGTGAAAGGGAAAAATCAGGAAATAAAACGGCTGCCAATTACGACAGTTTTATAAAAGATTCGAAATTTGGAACCGTAGGCTGCGCTGCTTTGGATAAAAACGGAAATCTTGCAGCGGGAACTTCTACCGGCGGGATGACCAATAAAAAATGGAATAGAATTGGCGATTCTCCCATTATCGGTGCCGGGACTTACGCTAACAACGCAACTTGTGCGGTATCATCTACCGGTTGGGGAGAATTCTTCATACGTGGCGTTGTAGCTTACGATATTTCAGCATTAATGGAATATAAAGGATTGAGCTTACAGGAAGCGGCAGCTGAGGTTATTCAGAAAAAAGTACCAGAGATGGGTGGCGATGGCGGAATCATTGCCATAGATCACGATGGTAATGTAGCGATGGAATTTAATACCGCCGGGATGTACCGAGCGACAATGAATAAGAAAGGTGAATTAAAAATTGGTATTTACGGCGAATAATTTCAGCTTAAAAATATAGATTTAAGCCCTGTTTTTTTCAGGGCTTTTTTATTTGTTAAACCAATCTATAAATAAAATCGAAGCCCTAAATTTGCAAAACTGGTTCTAAAACTTTCAAAAATCGGTTTTTACTGTTATTTTTAAAGTCAACCTCAACAATTGAATTCTATTTTGATGAAAATCCTCTTTGCTTTATTTACTTTCTGTTTTCTACTTAAACCTGTTTATGCACAACGACTTACAAAAGAAGAATTACAGGATAGTGTAAAGACGATTCCATCTTTTACCATTCATAAAGACAATTATTTTATTACCGGAGTTCCTACGCATACCGGAATTAGCAAAAAAACTGCAGATGCTAAATACCAGGTAAGTTTTAAGCAATTACTTTTTAGAAAAAAAGTGCCCCAGGATTCTTATTTATTTTTGAAATACACACAAAAGGCTTTCTGGAACATCTACGAATTTTCCAGCCCTTTTAAAGAAATTAATTTCAATCCTGGGATTGCGTATTCTAAATATTTCTACGATAAATCGAATAAAGTGAATTCATTGGCTACGCTAGCTTTAGAGCACGAATCGAATGGTCGAGACAGTATCTATTCTCGTAGCTGGAATTTTGTTTCTTTAGAATATCACTGGGCAATTTCTAAAAAACTTGTGGCAGGAGTGAAAGCCTGGCTGCCTTTTTACTACAAAGAGAGTAATCCAGACCTTATGGATTACTCTGGATACGGTCAGTTAAATTTTGATTATGAGTTTATCCCAAATAGACTTTATGCGCAACTAATGCTTCAAAAAGGACTTTCTCTAGACTGGAAAGGAGCGGCAAGACCTAGAATTCTTTACAATCCTTTTAATAGCGTTAACCAGTTTCTCGTATTAGAATGGTTCACCGGTTATGACGAAAACCTTATTGAATACGATAGGTACCGCAGTGTGATACGTATTGGTTTTCTTTTAAAGAGCAACGAATTCGATTTTCTACGCGCTAGAAAATAATTAACTTTTTTTTAAGTTTAGTTAGTTCGGTTAATTCCGAACCAATCGTATTTTTGCAAACCGAATAATAAAATTCAAGGTATGGAATGTTGTTCTGAAGAGAAGAAAAAATTGATAGAAGAAGTTGGGCTTCATTTTGAAAAAGCCAAGCAAATGTCTCCTCTAGCTGCAAGAATATATGCTATTATGATATTATCGCCCTATGACGGACATACGTTTGACGAAATATTAGAAATGACTTGTGCCAGTAAAAGCTCTGTTTCTACTCAACTTAATCTTCTGCTTCAACTCAAAAAGGTAGAATATTTTACTAAATCTGGCGACCGTAAAAGATATTTTAGAGCGAGCAAAAGCTACCTGATAAATACATTAAAAGAAGATTTGGAACGAGTGAAGGAAGAGATTGCTTTGATAAATAAAATTACAGAATTCAATTCACTTTATAACCAACATAAGTATGAAGAGCACGGAGTTATTTCTGTACTTTTTCGGGCTTATTTAATTAAACAGCAAGGAAATATGAAAGATACTATAGAGAAAATGTCAAAATTTAAAAATCAATAAATATAACCTACGTATAAAAATGAGAAAATCAATATTAAATATAAGTTTATTAGCTGGCATCCTGCTTCTTATATCTTGTGGTAATGATAGTGAAAAATCACAACAGGCAGCTGGTGCCCAGGCTCAACAGGCCAAACCCTATCCTGTAATAGAAATAATCACTAAAACTGTAGAAGGGAACACCTCTTACCCGGTAAATATAGAAGGTATTGTAAACAGTGAAATACGTGCTAAAGTATCGGGCTACATTAACAAAGTGATGGTTGATGAAGGTGAAAAAGTAAAAAAAGGGCAAATCCTTTTTAAACTGGAAACCCAATCCTTAAATCAAGACGCCCAAGCCGCTCAGGCCAATGTAAATGCAGCTCAGGTTGAAGTAGACAAACTTAAACCGCTGGTAGAAAAAGATATTATTAGTGAGGTGCAGTTAGAAACGGCAAAAGCAAAATTACAACAAGCAAAAAGCAGTTATAATAGTATTGCGGCCAATATAGGCTATGCGAATATTAAAAGCCCCGTAGATGGTTATGTAGGCTCCATTAGGTTAAGGGAAGGTGCTTTAGTTAGCCCTACCAGCCAACAACCTTTAACTACCGTAGCTGATATTAGTAAAGTGTATGCCTACTTCTCTATGAATGAAACCGACTATCTTAATTTTCTTCAGAATAAAAGAGGAGAATCTTTTGACGAGATAATTAAAAACCTTCCCAACGTAAAATTAAGATTAGCTAATGGCACGATGTATTCTGAAGAAGGAAGAATAGAAACCATAAATTCTCAGGTAAACGCTAACACAGGTACTGTTTCTTTTAGAGCGGTATTTGACAATTCTTCCAGAATTTTAACCAATGGAAATAGCGGAAGCATTCTTATTCCCGAAGTTTATAAAGATGCCGTTGTAGTACCACAGTCTGCCACGTTTGAACAGCAGGGAAGCATTATGGTGATGAAAGTAGGGGAAGATAACAAAGTAACTTCTTCTGCCATTAAAACTAAAGATGAAATTGGCAGTTTGTACATCGTTGAAAGCGGAATAAAACAAGGCGATAAAATTGTTGCAAAAGGAGTCTCTAAAATTAGACCCGGCTCTGAAATTAAACCACAGCCTTTGCCTTTTGACAGCATAGCAGAACCTATCGAAAAAATATTTAAATAAATTGCTGAAGAAATAAATTATGCTTAAAACATTTATAGAGAGACCCGTATTATCTACGGTAGTTTCTATCTTATTAGTTATACTTGGTGTATTGGGCTTAACAGCTTTACCAATTACCCAGTATCCCGATATTGCGCCCCCAACCATTACGGTTTCTACAAGTTATCCGGGGGCCAATGCTGAAACGATTTTGGAAAGTGTAATCGTTCCTATTGAAGAACAGATAAATGGTGTAGAGGGAATGACTTATCTTACCTCTACCGCTACCAATAACGGTACGGCTGAAATCACCGTTTTTTTCGATCAGGAAATAGATCCGGATATCGCAGCGGTAAACGTACAAAACCGGGTGGCCAGGGCCAACCCTTTACTCCCTGCCGAAGTTAAACAAACCGGGGTTACTACTCAAAAGCAACAGACCAGTGCCTTAATGTTCTTGTCTTTTTATAGTACTAATAAAGATTACGATGATACATTTATTCAGAATTACTTAAAAATAAATGTTATTCCTGAAATCCAAAGGGTAAATGGCGTTGGTAACGTAAACGTATTTGGGCAAAAGGATTACGCTATGCGAATCTGGTTGCAACCCGAAAAATTAACCGCCTATAATTTAGTCCCTTCAGATGTAATTGCAGCGCTTAATGAACAAAGTTTAGAGGCAGCTGCCGGTGCGCTTGGTGAAAATAACGGGGAAGCTTTTTCTTACACTATTAAGTACAGCGGACGTTTTAAAACAGAAAAGGAATACAAAAACATTATCATCAAGGCTTTAGGAGATAGTGAATATTTACGGTTAAAGGATGTTGCCGAAATAGAATTGGATGCACAATCCTATAACGGCGGTTCTATGACTAAAGGAAATCCTGCGGTGAATATGGCTATTTTTCAGACCAAAGGATCTAATGCACGTGATATTATTCAAACTATCAAAGTAAAATTAGAGGACATTGAAGCCAATCTTCCCGAAGGGATAGAAATTTATATTCCTTACGATACCAATAATTTCTTAAATGCTTCTATAGATAAAGTAGTACATACGCTGGTTGAAGCATTTATACTGGTTTTTATTGTGGTGTTTATTTTCCTTCAGGATTTTAGATCTACTTTAATTCCGGCAATTGCGGTTCCCGTTTCTATTATTGGTACTTTCTTTTTCTTAAACCTGTTTGGTTATTCCATTAACCTGCTTACCCTATTTGCCCTGGTACTGGCTATTGGTATTGTGGTAGATGATGCCATTGTAGTGGTAGAAGCAGTGCACGCAAAAATAGATGAAGGCGCCGATAATGCGAAAAATGCCACTCTAGATGCGATGCACGAAATTTCTGGAGCAATTGTTTCCATTACTTTAGTGATGGCAGCGGTATTTATTCCGGTAACATTTATCACAGGACCCACAGGTGTTTTCTACGAACAATTTGGGATTACGTTGATTGTTGCCATCTTTATTTCGGCAGTTAACGCATTGACTTTAAGTCCCGCATTGTGTGCATTATTTTTAAAAACCCACAACGAAAAAGAAGATAAAAAGAAAAACTTCCTGCAAAAATTTTATGCAGCGTTTAACCGTGGTTTTAATGCGACTATTAATCGCTATGGTAAATCACTTCAGTTTTTATACAAAAATAAATGGATTAGTGCGCTCATCCTTATCCTGGCAGTAGCAGGTATTTGGTGGACTTCTTCCACCACTCCTACCGGCTTTGTTCCTGATGAGGATAGAGGTTTGTTATTTGTAAATGTTGAATTACCCGCCGGGGCTTCTATTGATAGAACGTCTCAAGTGAATAATGAGCTTTATCAAAAAATAAAAGATATACCTGGTGTTGAAGGCGTATCTGTAATTAATGGACGAAGTTTAATTAGTGGTGCCGGTAGTAACTATGGTCTAGGCTTTGTAAAACTACAAGATTGGGAAGAACGTGATACCGATGAACTTTCGCTAAAAGCAATTACCGGAAAATTATTTGGTATTGCAGCCACCATTCCAGAGGCGAATATTATTTTCTTTGCCCCACCAAGTATTCCAGGTTTTGGGAACTCTGCCGGGTTTGAAGTGAATCTATTGGATCGCTCAGGTTCAAGTTTTGAAGAATTAGATGCGGCCAACCAGGAATTTATAGGAAAGCTGATGCAGCGCCCCGAAATTCAATATGCGCAGTCATCGTTCAATACAAAATATCCACAGTACGAAATTAATCTGAATGTACCTTTAGCCAAAGATAAAGGAGTTTCGGTAAGTGAGATTTTCTCGACCTTACAAGGCTATATTGGAGGAATTTATGCTGCCGATTTTTCAAGATTTGGTAAACAATACCGTGTATATGTACAGGCACTTCCGCAAGACAGGGCCACTAAAAGTGATTTAAATAGATTGTATGTTCGTACTGAAAGTGGCGAAATGTCTCCTATTACGCAGTTTGTAACTCTTAAAAGGGTTTATGGGCCGCAATCGGTAACCAGGTTCAACCTGTTTAATTCTACTAAGCTAACAGGAGCCACCAATCCCGGATTCAGTTCTGGTGATGCGATTACTGCGATAGAAGAAGTAGCTTCTACATTACCAGGTAACTACGGGACTGCTTATTCAGGATTAACAAGAGAGGAAGTAAATGCCGGTAACCAAACCACGACTATATTTTTACTTTCTATAGTGTTTGTTTATTTCTTATTGGCAGCACAATACGAAAGTTATTTATTACCGCTTTCGGTATTGCTTTCCTTACCATTAGGAGTATTTGGTGCTTATTTAACGACTAAACTTGCAGGACTTCAGAATGACATCTATTTCCAAATTGCATTAATTATGTTAATTGGTCTGCTTGCTAAAAACGCGATTTTAATTGTAGAGTTTGCCATCCAACGACGAAAACGTGGAGAAAGCATTGTAGATGCTGCTATAGATGGCGCCAAAGCCAGGTTACGACCAATTTTAATGACCTCTTTTGCTTTTATTCTAGGATTAATGCCATTGGTATTAGCAAGTGGTGTAGGTGCCGAAGGTAACCGTGCTATTGGTACCGGAGCAGCCGGAGGTTTATTAATTGGTACAATTACAGGAGTATTTGTAATCCCAATGTTGTTTATCCTTTTCCAATGGTTACAGGAAAAAATTGGTAAAAAGCCAGAGGCTGTTAACACTAATAACCAAGAATAAAATTGCTATGAAATTTTTAATAAAATTTAAATTTATCGGGCTATCGCTAGTCGTCTTAAGCTTACAATCTTGTTTTGTAGCTAAAGATTATGAACAGCCTGATATTATAGAAGAAGAAAACTTTAGAACCGACAGTATTCCGCAAGACAGCCTAACAATGGCCAATGTTTCTTGGCGAGATATGTTTACCGATCCTATTTTGCAAAATCATATTGAAGAAGGCCTTCAAAACAATATTGATATTCGAGTAGCGCTTCAGCAAATACTATATGCTGAAGCTTACTTGAAGCAAGGAAAAGCCGGTTATTTTCCTTCAATTACAGGAAATGCGTCGGTAACTCGCCAAGAGCTTTCATCAAATAGCCAGTTTGGAGGTTTCTTCTCTTCGTTAGATCAATATGAAATTAGTGCAGATCTTTCTTGGGAAGCCGATATTTGGGGAAAAATTAGAAGTCAAAAAAGAGCTTACGAAGCTTCTTATTTACAAAGCGTGGCCGCACACCAAGCGGTAAAAACTACGCTTATTTCTAACATTGCTTCTACGTATTATCAATTGCTTTCGTTAGACGAGCAACGTAAAGTCACCGAGAGAACAATTGAAAACCGAGAAAAAAGTTTAGAAACCAACAAAGCTTTAAAAGAAGCCGGAAACATTACTGAAGTTGGTGTAAAACAAACCGAAGCGCAGCTTTATACAGCCCAAGCTTTATTGGTAGATATTAATAATCAAATTCGATTATTAGAAAACACGATGTCTATTTTATTAGGTAAAGAACCACAAGACATTAACCGAAGTGTTTTAGCCGATCAAACAATTGAAACCGAATTAAAAACCGGAGTTCCTGCACAATTATTGAGAAACAGACCCGATGTAATTCAGGCAGAATATGGCTTGGTAAATGCTTTTGAAATGACCAATGTTGCCCGAGCTAATTTCTATCCTTCATTAACATTAACAGCAACAGGAGGTTTTCAATCTTTAGATTTGGGAGAGCTTATAGATACCAATTCATTATTTGCCACGATTGTAGGAGGTATTACGCAACCCATTTTTCAGCGTAGACAAATAAAAACGCAATACGAAGCTTCACAAGCGCAACAAGAACAAGCTAGACTTCAGTTTAGACAAGCTTTCTTAACGGCTACAAAAGAAGTGGCCGATGCTTTATATAATTATGAAGCGGCAAGCGATAAAATTGAAATAAAAGAAAAAGAATATAGTGCTTATGAAACCGCAACTAATTATTCGCAAGAATTGTTAGATAATGGTTTAGCCAATTATTTAGAAGTTTTAACGGCAAGAGAAAATGCGTTAAACTCTAGATTAGACTTGATCAACGCTAAGTATTCACAATTAAATTCGATGGTGAATTTATACCAGGCACTTGGGGGAGGATGGCAATAGTTTGAATCTTGTTATTTGTTAATTGTTGGAAATAGCCCCGGATTTAAAAAAATTCGGGGCTGTTTTATCGCATTATTTCGACACTATCCCGCAAAGTGTGTAAAGTTAAAATAACAGGGGTTGGACTTTTTAAAGTCTGACCCTTTTTTCATAGATCGTAAGGAACTGATTTAAGATAATGCCCCAGTTCCTGATAGGCATTGACCACTTCTTAGTGGCTTCCCTTGTAGCCAAATATACTGATTTCATCACTGCCTCATCTGTCGGGAAAGACAGTTTGTTTTTAGTATACTTCCTGATTTTCCCATTGAGGTTCTCGATAAGGTTCGTGGTATAAATGATTTTTCTTATTTCCAGGGGAAACTCAAAGAATATCGTGAGGTCTTCCCAGTTGTCCCTCCAACTTTTAATAGCATAAGAATATTTACTTTCCCATAGCTTTGCAAAATCATCCAGGGCAGCTTTAGCAGCTTGCTGGTTAGGTGCATTGTAGATATGCTTCATATCTGCTGTAAAGGCTTTTTTGTCCTTCCATACCACATACCTGCAAGCGTTACGTATTTGATGCACCACACAGATTTGGGTTTTGGACTCAGGGAATACGTTCCTGATAGTATCGGTAAACCCGTTTAGATTGTCGGTAGCCGTGATAAGGATATCTTCAGTTCCCCTGGATTTTATATCGGTAAGGACACTCATCCAAAAGGCTGCAGATTCATTTTTGCCCAACCAAAGTCCCAAAACTTCTTTCTTTCCATCTCTGCGAAGTCCTACTGCTATGTATATGGTCTTGTTAATCACCTTGGAGTTCTCCCGTACTTTGAATACGATCCCATCCATCCAAACAATAAGATATACGGGTTCTAAAGGACGGTTCTGCCAGGCCACAATATCTTCGGTAACCTTTTCGGTAATCCTTGAGATGGTGGATGTGGAAACCTCAAAATTATAAACTTCCCTGATCTGTTCTTCGATATCGCTATTGCTCATTCCTTTGGCATACAGCGATACAATAACATTTTCAATCCCATCGACCATATTGCCACGTTTGGGGACAATCATCGGATTAAAAGAAGCATCCCGATCTCTGGGGACCTGGATCTGGGATTCCCCAAAAGAGGTGCAAACCCTTTTTTGACCAAAACCATTTCGGGTGTTGGGATTGTCGGATTTCTGGCTTTTATCATAGCCTAGATGGCCATCCAATTCGCCTTCCAGCATTTTCTCAATGCCACGTTTCTGCAGTTGTTTTAAAAAGCCATTGAGCTCATCTCCACTTTTGAACTGCTTTAAAAATTCATCGCTAAATAAATCTTCTTTTTTCATACTGTGTAAAATTTAAAATTAGACAAAAAAAATAACAGGGGTCGCGACCCCTGTTATTTTTCTATTTACACAGTTTATGAGATAGTCCTATTATTTCGCTTATAATTAAAATCAATGCGTCTAAAAGTTATACTTTTGTTTATCCAATTTTTTTCATCGATCATCACAAACTTTTCGAACAAAAACTCTAAAGCTTATGGGAAAATATTACGCTGTAAATTTCTATAGCTTTTCTAACCAATATCCGTTTGTAACCAAGATCATTAAACAGATCATCTTCTGGATCTTTGCTTATGGATTATTGTTTTTAATTATACATTTCACCGCATTGTCTGTGTTACAGGCCATGGGAAGACCTACAGATATTTCTATTTCTGGCGTGCTTACCCTGTTTCTTAGCCTTGGTGCATTGTTGGGTTTAGCTTTAGGGATCATCGACCATTTTCTTAAAAATTATATGTTTAGAAATCGCTCGTTAGGTTTTAATATTCTGGTGGGTGGTGTACTCTATTTTACGGTGCTCACGTCGATAATTTTTCTATTACGATATATTGTTATAGAATTTATTAGCGGTACGTTTTTAAATCAATATACCGAGCATATCATTAGGATGAATTGGGAGTATTATAACGTAATCATCTTAAGTTATACGCTATTTATGACCTTGGTGCTGAGTTTTATTAATCAGATGACCAATAAATTTGGGCCAGGTCTTATCTTACCTTTTTTACTTGGTAAGTTCCGTTATCCAGCTGAAGAGAATAGATTATTTATGTTTTTGGATCTTAAGGATTCGACACAACTAGCCGAAAAGCTTGGGCATTTGCGATATAGTGCTTTTATCCAGGAAAGCTTTATGGACATTAATCAAATGGTAAAAAAATATAATGCCCAGATCTATCAATACGTAGGTGACGAAATTGTAGTAAGCTGGCCACTTAGATGCTTTGATTCTTCTTTAGCGATCGAATTTTTCTACGCCGTACATAAACGATTTCAGCATAAAAAAGAGCATTATTTAAGGGCCTACGATCACGTTCCTGTTTTTAAAGCCGGTGCCCATCAAGGCTTGGTTACTGCAGTAGAAGTTGGTGATATTAAACGTGAAATTGCTTATCATGGAGATACTTTAAATGTGGCTTCAAGGATAGAGGGATTATGCAAAACCTATGATAAATTGATCCTTATCTCTGGCAAGGTAAACGAGAATCCTAAAATTGGCGAAAACTTCATTGTTAAACCTTTAGGGCCACAAAAACTGGAAGGAAGAGAAATGAGTGTAGATGTTTTTTGTGTTGCTGAAAAATAAGCCGAACACTTAACAGGATTGCATTTTAATTTTCTTCTGAATTTCCTAAATTTACGTAAAGCTGAAGCATTAAAATTGTAAAAAAATATTGCGGTATTTTATGAAATTTCAGCAATGATAAACCACCACGTAAAACAAATAATATGAGCACTTTTGGAGATATCATCGCAGACGAAAATCCTGTTTTAATCGATTTTTATGCCGATTGGTGCGGTCCATGCAAAACTTTAGCGCCAATTCTAAAAGAAGTAAAGACCGAACTTGGTGAAAATATCAAGATCATTAAAATCGATGTAGATAAAAATCAGCAACTTGCGGCAAAATACCAGGTAAGGGGTGTCCCAACCATGATGCTGTTTAAAAATGGAGCTCAACTTTGGCGCCAATCTGGTGTTATACAAAAGCAGGATATTATCAATATTATTAAATCTAAGGCTTAATTTAATTTATTGCCTTTTGCCGTCCACCAGGGATGAACTTCTATAGTTAATCGTCCCGCTTTTACCATAGGATCCAAGTTGGCTAAACTGTCGGCTTCTTTTAGTGTTCTGGTATTATAAACGGCAATTCCTTTTATATCGCTGCTATCTTCAAATGGGCCAATTAAACTGGCATAACCCTCATTACCCATTCGTTCTAAATGCGCCATATGCTGCTGTTGTAATTTTGCTAAACTAAGCGAATCCTGATCCCGATTTGGCCCAGTTTTCAAAAAAACCATATAATATTGTTGCATTAAGTAAGTGGTGTCGCCTTCTTTATAAGTAAAGCTTTTAAAACCATCTTCCTGTAAATGTTTTGACATTTCTTCTGCAGAAATCTTATCTTCCTTTTCCTCTTTATCTTCTTCAGCAGAAGTTGATTTATCTGTATGACATGAAATAAAAATGAGGCTCAAAATCATCAAAAATCGAAAACATTTTACCATGATTTATACGGATTTTTACTCAGTTGGGAATTGTAATATTTTGGATCTCCGGTAACTTCCTGCCCTAGCCATTTCGGTTTTTCAAAATTTTCAGTTTCAGATGCTAACTCAACTTCAGCAACGATCAAGCCTTCGTTTTCACCATAAAACTCATCTACTTCAAAAATATGACTGGCAGATTTCACTAAAAACCGGGCTTTATCGATCATTCCAGGCTCGCAAAGTTTTAAAAGTGCTTCAGCTTCCGTTTTATCGATTTCTTTTTCCCATTCAAAACGGCTTAATCCTGCTTCATTATTTTTTCCTTTTACGGTAAGGAAGGCAGTTTCATCCTTAATTCTTATACGAACGGTACGCAGTGGATCTGTATTTAAAAAACCTTGTGTAATGCGGTTCTTTTGATAAAATTCTGCTTTAAAATCTTCATTTTTAACTAAAAACTTCCTTTCAATTTCTACCATCGTATTTTGCTGCGAGTTCGTTTATTTTATTTGATTTTATTATGGAATCTGAATACCAAAAGTTTGCGACATGCATCATCGCTTTGGCAATATTCTCACATCTAACAGATCGATATTTTTTTAGATTCCCTACAAGCATAAAATTAAATAATTTAAAAGCATGCGTGGCGACTTTCTCAAAAATACGTTTCTCTTCTCGATCTCCCACTATTAATGCCGGCCTGAAAATATAAATATTCGGGATATTTGCAACCATGACATCCTGCTCCATTTCCCCTTTGATTCGATTGTAAAAAATACGACTATTGGCATCGGCTCCCATAGCCGAGATCACCACGAAACATTCTGCACCATTTTTTGCTGCCAGCTTTGCAGCAGTGACCGGGATTCCATAATCGATCTTTTTATATTTCTCTTTATCGGGCGTCTTAGCTTTTGTAGTGCCTATACAACAAAATACATCATGAGCTTTAAAAGCTTCTTTATGACTTTCTAACTTCAACACATCGATAAGGTGCTCTTCCAACTTTGCATGTACTTTTCCTAATTTACTTCTGGAAAATAAAGATACTTTAGTATAATTTTCATTTTTTAAAAGTTCTTCTACCAAATGTCGTCCTGTTAGTCCGGTCGCTCCCAAAACAATGGCCGTCTTCTCCATAATGCAAGTTTAGATCGTCTTATTAAATATAATCAAATTAGCTGACTGTACTTTCAGGTTGCATGCTTTTAGCATTAAATTTGCAGTATCGTGACAATGCGCAAGATAATTCATATCGACATGGATGCGTTTTACGCTTCAGTAGAACAGCTGGATAACCCCGAATTACGCGGTAAGCCTATTGCTGTGGGTGGCAGCTCCCAACGCGGAGTGGTAAGTGCTGCCAGTTATGAAGCTAGAAAATTTGGAGTTAGAAGCGCAATGAGCAGCGTCATTGCTAAAAGAAATTGTCCTGATATAATTTTTGTGAAAGCACGTTTTGATCGCTATCGCGAAATTTCACAACAAATCAGAAGCATCTTTTTTGAGTATACAGATTTGGTAGAGCCCCTTTCATTAGACGAAGCGTATCTGGATGTTACCGAAAATAAAAAAGGGAATCCCAGCGCTACGATGATTGCCAGGGAAATTCGTGAAAAAATAAAGCAAAAAACAGGTCTAAATGCTTCTGCAGGGATTTCTGTAAATAAGTTTATTGCAAAAGTTGCCAGTGATATAAATAAGCCTAACGGACAAAAAACCGTAAACCCTGAAGAAGTTCTGGATTTTCTAGAGCAGCTGGAAATCAGGAAATTTTATGGTGTTGGGAAAGTTACCGCTGAAAAAATGTACCGCCTGGGAATTTTTACGGGGAAAGATCTGAAATCGAAATCTGAAGCATATCTTGCAGATCACTTTGGTAAACACGGACCATATTATTATAATGTCGTTAGAGGAATACATGAAAGTGAAGTAAAACCAAACCGAATGCGAAAATCCCTTGGTGCCGAGCGCACTTTTAGTGAAAATATTTCTTCGGAAATTTTTATGCTTGAAAAACTTACCAATATTGCCGAAGAAATAGAGCGTCGTCTACAAAAAAGCAAAGTTGCCGGCAAAACAGTAACCTTAAAAATAAAGTATAGTGATTTCACGCTACAAACCCGTAGTAAAACTATTTCTTATTTTATCTCCAGCAAAGAGTTGATTCTGGAGATGGCTAAAGAATTACTCTATCAAGAGAAAATGAAAGACTCAGTACGCCTCCTGGGAATATCACTATCCAATTTAAATACCGATAGCCCTTCTGTAAAAACCAAGGAGGAAAAGAAAGAAGTTGCCGTACAACTTAAATTCGATTTTTAGAGCCTAATCTTCAATAGCCATTCTTGATATACACGCATAAAAAAACCCCGAATCGAAAATCCGGGGTTAGTTCTTTTATAAAAATTGTTTGGGCATTACTCTATTTCAGAAACTCTAAGCGTGTTTACCATTCCTTTAGAAGAGATTGGCATGGCTGCAAGATTAATAGTAAAATCGCCTTGCGTTACAAAACCACCAGATTTTGCAATATTATTAATATCATCAATAGTTTCGTCTGTAGTGCTATACTTATCGTAATAAAAAGCCTTCACACCCCAAAGTAAACTTAGACGGTTAAGGATTCTTTTATTATGAGTAAATACTAAAATATGACTTTCTGGACGCCATGCTGAAATCTGAAAAGCAGTATACCCACTATTGGTTAAAGTACAAATTGCTTTTGCTTTAATTTCATTGGCCATATGCGCGGCATGAAAACAAACAGATTTAGTAATATATCTTTTAGTGCGAACATGTGGCGGATCGTGTGGAACTTTAATTAATGGTGAATTCTCCACACTTCTTAAAATAGAAGCCATTTTTTGGATCACCTGTACAGGATATTGCCCCACTGAAGTTTCCCCACTAAGCATTACCGCATCTGCACCATCCATAACCGAGTTTGCAACATCGTTTACTTCTGCTCTGGTTGGGGTTAAACTGGTAATCATTGTTTCCATCATTTGGGTAGCAATAATTACCGGAATACGGGCTTTCTTAGCAACCAGAACTAATTTTTTCTGAATTAACGGTACTTCCTGAGCCGGAATTTCAACTCCCAAATCTCCACGAGCTACCATTAAACCATCACAATAAGCTACAATCTTTTCGATATTCTCTACACCTTCAGGTTTCTCGATTTTAGCAATAATCGGAATTTTATAATCTGTATGCTCCTTAATTAAATCCTGAAGTTCTATAATATCTTTCTCATGTCTCACGAAAGATAAAGCAATCCAATCCACCTCTAATTTACAGGCAAATTCGGCATCCTTTACATCTTTTTCTGTAAGTGCAGGTAAAGAAATATTAGTGTTAGGAAGGTTTACCCCTTTTTTAGATTTTAAAGGCCCGCCCTGGATAACTTTGGCTACAACTTCGTTCTCTCTATTTGTGCTAACAACCTCAAAAATCAATTTACCGTCGTCTAACAGAATTCGCTCCCCTTCATTTACATCTCTGGGAAAAGCATCGTAATTCATATAAACTCGCTCTTTAGAACCTTCAAAACGCTCTCCTGTTGCAAAAACAATTTCGTCACCTTGTGCAACAACCACATCTTCCTTCATGGTTCCTACACGCAACTTAGGCCCTTGTAAATCGGCTAAAATTGCGGCGGTAAAACCTTCTTCCTCATTAAGATCCCTTATCATCTGTACACGCTCTCTAACATCCTCATAATTAGCGTGAGAAAAATTAATTCTGAAAACATTTACTCCTGCCTGGAGCATTTCTTTTAAGGTGTCTTTGGAACTTGTTGCCGGTCCTAAAGTGGCAACTATTTTTGTCTTCTTATTTGTTGGCATTATTCAAATATTAGATTTTGTTTGGATTTTAATTGATCTACATGGATCTTGTACGCAGCCTGTACCTGGGGAATACGACCAATAAGATTCACCAACTGATGAACCTGCTGATCTTCTATATTTTCTTCTATTTTCAAAAAAAAATCGACTTTTTTATATTGAGGAATTAAATTAACCTCTAAAGGCCTCACCTCCTCTTCCAAAAACAGAGATCCAGCATTTAATATTTTTCTGGCTTTACCTTTAAATTTGTTACTAACAAGATAATAATCTCTATAATTCGCAAGGTCTTTGTACGTAAATAAAGCATACATTGCCTGGACATCTTTATGATTAAAATCGACATCAAAACGACTTCGCATCAATTTTAAATTCAAAAAACGGTTTAGCAGAAAAGCCATTTTATAAGGCTCTAAATTTGCGTAAATCGCAATTAATTTAAAGTCAACTTCTTCAACCTCATCCAGCAACATTTTATGTGCTTGCATGCTAAATCCACTTTATCGATAAAGATAAAATATCGATGACAAAAATAAAGATTTAAATTGATTAATTTTTCATGTTTTTTCACGAAATCGTTATAGCTATAGAGAATATGGCAAAAATTAATTCATTTTATTTTGAAGTGCATAATACGCCCTTTTTGAAGCTTTCTCCTCGGCTTTCTTTTTAGAGGTCGCCCTTGCTTTGGCAATCACCTTTTTATCAATCCACAATTTAACAGCAAAATGCTTAAGCTCGTCCCTACCCGTATCTTCGTAAACCTGATAATTAAATTCTTTTTTTTGTTTTTGGCACCACTCTATTAAAAGACTTTTGTAGCTTATTACACGACCTTCTAAGGTCTCAATATCAACATAAGGTTCGATAACCCGGTTATAAATAAACCGGTTACAGTACTTATATCCTCTATCAAGATAGATGGCCCCTACAAGTGCTTCAAAGATATTTCCGTGAATATTTACACCAAACTGGTCGTTGGGAATATTAGATTTCACAAATCTAATAAGGTTTAGATCTTTACCCAATTCGTTAAGATGCTTTCTACTTACAATTTTAGAACGCATTTTGGTAAGATATCCCTCGTCACCCTCTGGTACTTCCTGATAAAGATGTGAGGCTATTACAGAGCCCAACATAGCATCCCCTAAAAATTCCAGACGTTCATAGTTTATAGGATTCCCTGATGGATCCTTCACATTTAATGACCTATGGGTAAAAGCCCTCTCGTAAACCGAAAGGTCTTTAGGTCGAAAACCTAATAATTTGTGCAGTGTATTAAAAAAATTCCCGCCTTTTGAAGAACGGGAATTTAATATGTTGCGAATAACACTCATTAAGAGTTACTCAGTTAATTTTTTAAATGCTACGCAGGCATTGTGCCCGCCAAACCCAAAAGTATTACTCATAACGATATTCATTTCTCGTTTCTGAGCTTTATTAAGGGTTAAGTTTAACGAAGGATCAATATTTTCATCAACATTTTCGTGATTAATGGTCGGCGGCACAATACCATGTTGCATGGCCATTACACTCGCTATTCCTTCAATCGCACCAGCAGCACCAAGAAGGTGACCTGTCATCGATTTTGTTGAGTTGATATTAATATTCTTCGCGTGATCTCCAAAAACTTTCGTAATCGCCTTTAGTTCGGCCACATCTCCCAGAGGAGTAGATGTTCCATGCGTGTTTATCGCATCTACATCTTCAGGCTTAATTCCGGCATTTCTTAGACAGTTTTCCATCACTCTAACAACACCGTTTCCATCTGGATGCGGAGCCGTCATGTGATAAGCGTCTGAAGAAAGACCTCCACCAATTACTTCAGCATAAATTTTAGCGCCTCTTGCTTTAGCGTGCTCATATTCTTCTAATATAAGCGCACCGGCACCTTCACCTAGTACGAAGCCATCACGAGTAGCATCAAAAGGTCTTGATGCAGTCTCTGGACTTTCATTTCTGGTAGAAAGGGCATGCATAGCGTTAAATCCTCCCATTCCTGCAATAGTTACAGCGGCTTCTGATCCTCCTGAAACTATCACATCGCTATATCCTAAACGGATATTATTTAATGCGTCTATCATTGCATTGGCTGAAGAAGCACAAGCTGACACCGTAGTGTAGTTAGCTCCCATAAAACCATGCTTAATAGAGATATTACCTGGGGCAATATCAGCAATCATTTTAGGAATAAAGAAAGGATTAAATCTTGGAGTACCATCTCCCGCCGCAAAGTTAAGCACTTCGTTTTGGAAGGTTTCCAATCCACCAATCCCAGCACCCCAGATTACACCAACGCGATATTTATCTACCGCGTCTAAGTCTATTCCAGAATCTGCGATAGCTTCATCTGAAGCTACCATGGCATATTGGGTAAATTTATCCAGTTTTCTCGCTTCTTTACGATCGAAGTGATCTAACGGATTAAAATCTTTGAGTTCACAAGCGAATTTTGTTTTGAACTTTTCGGGGTCGAAATGCGTAATAGGGCCACTACCACTTTTACCATTTACCAAGCCGTCCCAATATTCGCTAATATTGTTACCGATTGGGGTAAGGGCACCCAAGCCCGTTATTACAACTCGCTTTAACTCCATATGGTTCTTTTAATTTTTATTTTTTCGCGTCTTCAATATAAGAAATTGCTTGACCAACTGTTGCGATATTTTCAGCCTGGTCGTCTGGAATTTGAATATCGAATTCTTTTTCGAATTCCATGATTAATTCCACAGTATCTAATGAATCAGCACCTAAGTCGTTGGTGAAGCTTGCTTCATTAACAACTTCGTTCTCATCAACACCTAATTTGTCAACGATAATCGCTTTTACTCTTGATGCAATGTCAGACATAATATTTTATTTTAATTTTGATTAGGTGGCAAAAATAAAAAACTTTATTTTAAAACCGATTTTTACTTTAAAAATGTGAAGGTAATTTACATATTTTTCGATGAAAGAGGTTAACTTTATCTCCTAATAATTGTTAACAGCCTTGTTTTGAGTGATCAACCAAAAAATAATAACGTAAGAAAAATCGTCATATTTGCTTCGGGATCAGGATCAAATACTGAAAATATTATACGCTATTTCGAAAATTCTGAAAATATTAAGGTAGTAGCGGTCTTCTCGAACAAAAGAAACGCCAGAGTTTTGCGTCGCGCTTACGATTTAGATGTACAGGCATTACATTTTGATAGAGATTCCTTTTATCATTCTAATGATGTACTTCATGTATTAAAAGATATCGATCCAGATCTTATTATTTTAGCTGGATTTTTATGGATGGTTCCTAAAAATATAATTGAAAATTTCCCAAACCGTATTATTAATGTGCATCCTGCTTTATTACCTAATTATGGTGGCAAAGGGATGTATGGTATGCGGGTACACGAAGCCATCATTACTAATAAAGAGAAAGAAAGTGGTATCACGATTCATTTTGTTAATGAACATTATGATGAAGGTGAGCACATCTTCCAGGCTAAGACTATCATAGAAGAACATGACTCTCCAGAAAGTTTAGCTTCAAAAATTCATGAATTAGAGCATCATCATTTTCCTATGGTGATCGAACAATTATTAAAAAAAGACTCCTAAGCATTGCAGGAACAGGTTCGAATTTATACTGATGGCGCTGCCCGTGGCAATCCAGGGCCAGGTGGTTATGGCATCGTAATGGAATGGGTTGGCAAATCCTACAAAAAAGAATTTGCACAGGGCTTTAAGCACACCACTAACAATCGCATGGAACTTTTAGCGGTGATCGAAGCGCTAAAAAAACTTAAAAAGCCTAATCTTAACATTAGAGTGTTTACCGACTCGAAATACGTTGTAGATGCAGTAGAAAAAAAATGGGTTTTTGGCTGGGAGAAAAAAAACTTCAAAGATCGTAAGAATGCAGATCTCTGGAAAGACTTCTTAAAAGAGTACAGGAAACATCAAATTGTATTTACCTGGATTAAAGGACATAACAACCACCCTCAAAACGAAAGATGTGATGCGCTGGCCGTTAAAGCCTCCAAAGAAAAAGAATTATTAGAAGATACAGGCTTTAAAAATTAACCGTCCTCATCGTCTAATTTAACTTTTGGTTTACAGCTTGAAAAACAAACCGTATATTTGCAGCATAATTTTTGAATGCAATTATGAGCAAACTAGTTATTGTAGGAACTGTAGCCTTTGATGCTATCGAAACTCCTTTTGGAAAAACCGATAAAATTCTTGGTGGTGCAGGAACTTACATTGGCCTCTCGGCCGCAAACTTTAATGTAGATAGTGCAATAGTCTCTGTAGTTGGCGGTGACTTCCCTCAAAAATATCTGGATCTTCTTTCTTCAAAAAACATCAATATAGACGGTATCGAAATTGTTGAAAATGGAAAGACATTTTTTTGGAGCGGCAGATATCATAACGATTTAAATTCCAGAGACACCTTAGACACGCAACTTAATGTGCTTGCAGATTTTAACCCGGTAGTTCCTGAAGTCTATAAAGACGCTGAATATGTGATGCTTGGAAACTTGCATCCTTTAGTACAACTAAGTGTACTGGATCAGGTAAAAAATCCAAAACTTGTGGTATTAGACACCATGAACTTTTGGATGGACAATACCCTGGAAGATTTGAAAAAGGTAATCGCTAAAGTAGATGTTATTACTATTAATGATGAAGAAGCTAGACAACTTTCCGGAGAATATTCATTAGTAAAAGCTGCCCGTGAGATTGAAAAAATGGGACCAGAATATGTGGTTATTAAGAAAGGAGAGCACGGTGCCTTACTTTTCCATAAAGAAAAAGTATTCTTTGCTCCTGCTTTACCTTTAGAAGAAGTTTTTGATCCAACCGGAGCAGGAGATACATTTGCTGGTGGTTTTATTGGTTATTTAGCTCACACAGATGATATTTCTTTCGAAAATTTAAAAAATGCGATAATTTATGGTTCAAATCTCGCTTCGTTTTGCGTAGAGAAATTTGGAACCGAGCGCATGAAAAACCTGTCGAAGGAAGATATAAATATGCGGCTGGAAGAATTTAAAAAACTCACACAGTTCAAAATAGCACTAAAATAAAGAAACACGCCCTGTAATTTCAGGGCTTTTTTGTTACTAAGATAAAAGTAAGGATATCGCTTAGTATATATTAATATTTTAATCTCGGTTATCGAGTAAACAAATCCCACAAGGAGCAACAATACAACTATGAGTGACGCCATTAAACACGAGTGTGGAATTGCACAGGTTAGACTGTTAAAACCACTTGAATATTACAAAGAAAAATACGGTACCGCTTTTTACGGCGTAAATAAAATGTACCTGCTAATGGAAAAACAGCACAACCGCGGGCAGGATGGTGCTGGTTTTGCAAGTATAAAACTTAATGTACAACCTGGCGAGCGTTATATAAGCAGGATTCGTTCTAACCAATCGCAGCCAATTCAGGATATTTTTGAGCAGATAAATCAGCGTATTAATGACGAGATGAAAGAGCATCCTGAATATGCCGATGATGTTGCGCTTCAAAAAAGAAAGATCCCTTATTTAGGAGAACTTTTTCTGGGGCACGTTCGTTATGGTACTTTTGGGAAAAACAGTATTGAAAGTGTTCATCCTTTCTTAAGGCAAAACAACTGGATGCACCGTAACCTTATTGTTGCGGGAAACTTTAATATGACCAATGTAAACCAGCTTTTTAACAACCTGGTAGAACTTGGGCAACATCCAAAAGAAAAGGCAGATACGGTGACCATAATGGAAAAAATTGGTCATTTCTTAGATTCTGAAGTTAGAAAGTTATACAAAAAACTAAAGAAAGAAGGCTATACCAAACAACAGGCCTCTCCCCATATTGCAGAACAGCTTAACGTTGCCAAAATCCTTAAAAAGTCTTCTAAGGACTGGGACGGCGGTTATGCGATGGCCGGACTTATGGGACATGGCGATTCTTTCGTACTTCGCGATCCTTCAGGAATTCGCCCCTGCTATTATTACAAAGATGACGAGGTAGTTGTCGTAGCTTCAGAACGCCCCGTAATACAAACTGTCTTCAATTTAAATTTTGAAGACATTAAAGAATTAGATCCTGGCCATGCCATTATTACCAAAAAGAACGGTAATGTTTCGATCACCAAAATCATTGAACCTTTAGAGCGAAAAGCATGCTCTTTTGAGCGTATTTATTTCTCTAGGGGAAGTGATGCTGAAATTTACAAAGAACGAAAAATGTTAGGGAGATTATTAATGCCTGAGGTTCTTAAGGCCATTAACTATGACACCATAAATACGGTATTTTCTTTTATACCGAACACCGCCGAAACTTCTTTCTACGGAATGGTAGAAGCCGCCCAGGACGAATTAAGCCGGCAAAAGAACGAAGCGATTTTAGCGGAAAAAGACACCTTAACTGATGAACGTTTACAGGAAATCCTGGCTCACCGTCTAAGAACAGAAAAGATTGCAATAAAAGACGTAAAACTACGAACTTTTATTACAGAGGACAGCAGCCGTGATGATCTTGTAGCCCATGTATATGACGTGACTTATGGTGTGATCAAAAAAGAAGATAACCTGGTAATTATAGATGATAGTATTGTAAGAGGTACAACCCTCAAGAAAAGTATCATCAAAATGATGGATCGTCTTAATCCAAAACAAATTGTGGTGGTTTCTTCGGCTCCGCAAATTCGCTATCCCGATTGCTACGGAATTGATATGGCACGCCTGGAAGATCTTGTTGCTTTTAGGGCAGCTTTAGAATTACTAAAAGACGACAACAATTACAAACTGGTTGAAGAGGTTTATGAAAAATGTAAACAACAGGTAAACCTAAAAGATAAAGACGTACAAAATTTTGTAAAAGAGATTTACGAACCATTTACAGACGAGCAGATTTCAGCAAAGATATCAGAGCTTTTAAGTGAGCCAACTGTAGAGGCCAGTGTAAAAGTGATTTATCAATCGGTAGATAATTTGCATAAAGCCTGCCCTAAAAACCTTGGGGACTGGTATTTTACCGGAGACTATCCAACCCCTGGTGGTAACCGAGTTGTAAACAGGGCATATATTAACTTTTTTGAAGGAAATAAAGACAGAGCATATTAAAAGTGTGTATTTCAACTATTTTTATAAGTCTTTCATCTAAAAGTTTTTAAACGAACAGACATTATATCTATATTAGTCTTGCCATAAAATTTAAGTAGGTTAAGTTCATGGTAGATTTGGGGCAAAAAAGGTGGATAACAATCCACCTTTTTTATTTTTCTATACTTTCTTAAATTTCGAAATTATTCCTTCAAAACTATAAAAATCAAAAAAGGCCGTTCTTACGAACAGCCCCTTTCGAACTTTAACAATTAATTACTTAACTATTTTTCTTTTGCATAGCGACTTGCTACTTCTTTCCAATCAATCACATTAAAGAATGCATCGATGTAAGCCGGACGCTTATTCTGATAGTTTAGGTAGTAAGCATGCTCCCAAACATCTAATCCTAATATCGGAGTCCCGCCACACCCTACTTCAGGCATCAATGGATTATCCTGATTTGGCGTAGAGCAGATTTCTAATTTTCCACCATCGTGAACACATAACCATGCCCAACCCGATCCAAACTGGCCGGCTGCAGCATTAGAAAATTCTTCTTTAAAAGCATCAAAAGAACCAAAAGCAGTATCAATAGCCTCTGCTAATTCACCTTCTGGCTTCCCTCCTCCGTCTGGAGACATCACTTCCCAAAATAAGGAGTGATTATAAAAACCACCACCGTTATTTCGAACAGCGCTATTAGATAAGTCTAGATTTTTAAGGATATTCTCGATAGTTTTACCTTCAAGATCAGTCCCTTCGATTGCATTATTCAATTTTGTAGTATATCCAGCATGATGTTTATCATGGTGAATTTCCATTGTTTTTGCATCTATATGTGGCTCTAACGCATCGAATGCGTATTTAAGCTCTGGTAACGCAAATGCCATAGTCTTATATTTTTTTAGCGATTAGTAATAAATTCACTCAAATTTAAGTATTAACCCGTGCAATGGAAACATTTAAATGTTATAATATACTTAAAAGCTTATGCTTTTATAAAATCAATTTTACCTTACCTTTAAATCGCATTTTTTTACTCAATAATAGAGATTAAATGCCCAGAGGCTTGCCTCAAAATAAAAAGATATTTTTCTAATACATACCTCATGGGCTTGCTCTAAGGTAATTTACTCACAATTTTGGCTAATAACTTCACTATATACAACGCTTCGGCAGGATCAGGGAAAACCTTTACCCTGGTAAAATCTTATTTAAGCTTACTTTTTAAATCGGGGAAAACCGATACTTATAAAAATATCCTAGCGATTACCTTTACAAATAAGGCGGTTCACGAGATGAAAACGCGTATTGTAGAAAGTCTTTATGCATTTACAAAAAAGCCCGTTCCAGAAAGTTCTAAAGCGCTCTTAGAGGCTGTAGCTAAAGAAACAGCTCATTCCAAGGAAGAAATTCAGGAAAAATCAGTAGCGATTTTAAAGAATATTATCCATAATTATGCAGCTTTCGAAGTTTCTACGATCGATGGCTTCACACATCGTGTATTGCGCACTTTTGCTAAAGACCTTGGATTACCCGTAAATTTTGAAGTTGAGCTGGATACCGATAAGATCCTGAATGAAGCAGTAGACCGATTAATAAACCGTACTGGAAAAGACGAAAAACTCACCAAAGTGCTGGTCGATTTTTCCCTAAGCAAAGCCGACGATGATAAAAGTTGGGATATTGGTAGAGATCTGCTGGAAATTGCCAAGCTTCTCGTAAATGAAAACAATCAATTTTATCTACAACAATTGCAGCCAAAAACCCTGCAAGATTTTGAAACCTTCAGAAAAAAACTAAAACAACAAATCACAAATAATCAGGCAGAAATTGCACAAAAAGCAGATCAATTTTTTGAGTTGATTACTAATAGCGGCATTGATGCTACAGATTTTAGCGGACAATATCTACCTAAGCATTTTTTAAAGCTTAGAGCCAACGAATCTCCAAACTTCAGCTCTAAGTGGGTAGAAAAAATGGAAAATGAAGGCATTTTACCCCTCAAAAAAGGTAAAATGGCACTTGGCGAGGCTATTCAGCCTCAAATTCTGGATTTATTCATTCACACAAAAAAACTATTTTTTAGCTTAGAATTTTATACTGAAATTGGTAAACGCCTCACGCAACTTTCTTTATTAAACGCCTTAAATCGGGAAATTCAGCAAATAAAAGAAGAACGTCAAATTTTACTGATTTCAGAATTTAACCCCATGATTAGCGCGCAGGTTAAAGACCAACCGGCACCTTTTATTTACGAGCGGTTGGGCGAGCGCTATCAGAATTATTTTATAGACGAATTTCAGGATACCTCGCAAATGCAATGGGAAAACTTAATCCCACTTATCGACAATAAACTCTCTATGGAATCTTTACCTAACGAAACCTCCAGTTTGATGCTGGTAGGTGACGCCAAACAATCGATTTATCGATGGCGTGGCGGTAAAGCTGAACAGTTTATTGATTTAAGTAACGAGGGCAATCCTTTTCAGATCCAGAAACAGGTCTATAATTTGCCCGATAATTATAGAAGTGCTGCTGAAATTGTAAATTTCAATAACCGCTTTTTTGGGTATGCGGCCGACTTTCTTGGTCATCCTCAATACAGCAATTTATTTAAACAAAGTGCCCAAAATCCTAAAAAATCTGGTTCGGGCTATGTAAATATCAGTTTTATTGAAGCTGAAAATCGTGAGGAAGAACAGGAGGTTTATCCTGAAAAAGTAATCGAAATCATAAACAATCTCGATACTAAAGGTTTTAAACGAGCCGACATTTGTATTCTTACCAGAAGAAAATCTGAAGGCGTGGCTATTGCATCCACCTTAAATGAAAAGGAAATCGATGTGGTTTCATCTGAAACCTTATTGATTTCAAGATCACCTGAAGTTCACTTTATATGCAACCTTTTAAAGTTCTCGATCACTCCTGAAAATAACGAGCTTAAATTATCCATTTTCGCTTTTATTCAGGAATATTTATTATCACTTAAAGATCCACATGCGGTAATTTCAGAAAAAATAAAAGAGAACGGTAACAACTTTTTTACTTGGTTACAGGAATTTGAATTCGATTTTAATCTGGATTTTTTAAATGAATATTCGGTTTACGAAAGCTGCGAATACATAATTAGAAGTTTTGGTCTGGTAAAAGATTCTAACGCCTACATTCAGTTTTTCCTGGATTTCGTTTACGAAACCACACAAAAAGATACCGAAGGGATTCAGGGATTTTTAGAAATCTGGGAGCAGGAAAACGATAAGCTCAGTATTATAGCTCCACAACAGGAAAACGCGGTGACCATCATGACCATCCATAAAGCAAAGGGTCTGGAATTCCCTATCGTGATCTATCCTTTTGCGAATTCCGACTTTAAAGACACCCGTAAAGACTCGCTTTGGGTACCCAACGATGAACATCTAAACGATATTCCCGTAAGCTATATTAACGCTTCCTCTAAAATGGAAAATTGGGGCGAAATTCCCGATGCTTTGTACACACAATTACTTTTTCAAAATGAATTGGATACACTTAACGTGTTATATGTAGCCTGTACACGTCCGGTAAAACAGCTCTATATCTTATCGAAACTCGATCTGGATAGAAATGGCAACGAAAGTGCATCAAAAACTTCAGGCCTACTCATCGGTTATCTAAAACAGAATAAGCTTTGGAAAGATGAGCAAAAAAGTTACGAATTTGGAGAAATGGAACCGCCAACTTCCAAAGAGATAGAAAACCTGGGGATCACCCTGCAACATTTTTATTCTTCAGCCACACAAAACCATGCTGTAAATATCGTCACGCGATCAGGTAGCTTATGGGATACCAAACAACAGGAAGCTATCGAAAAAGGGGAAATCATCCATGATCTATTGGCAGAAATTAATACCGAAAAAGATCTAAAACCGGTATTAAAAAATGCGATCGCTAACGGAATTATTGCTGAAGAAGTTTCTGAGACCATTGAAAATATACTGAATAGTATCATTACCCATCCAGAGCTGGAAGTTTATTTTTCTGAAACCGTAAAAAATGATAACGAAAGAGAGATTATTACTAAAAGTGGCGAACGATTACGCCCAGACCGATTAAACTTTAAAGAGCATTTGGTAAGCATCATCGATTATAAAACTGGGGCGTTTGATACAAAACATGAACGCCAGATCAATAACTATGGCGAAACGCTTTCCAATATGGGATACCAAATCGATAAAAAAATCCTCGTTTATACAAACAAAGCGATTTCCCTTCGGTTTGTATAAAAGAGATACTTAATTTTGAAAAAACAAAAATCACCTAACTATTATGTACGGATCTATTAAAGAACACCTTCAAAAAGAAATAGAAGAAATAAAAGACAACGGATTGTTTAAAAGAGAACGTATTATCACGAGCCCGCAAGACGCTGTCATTAAAATCAATACCGGGCAGGAAGTGATTAACTTTTGCGCCAATAATTACCTGGGACTTTCTTCTCATCCCGAGGTTATCCAGGCCGCTAAAGACACGATGGATACGCATGGGTTTGGAATGTCCAGCGTCCGTTTTATTTGTGGCACGCAGGATATCCATAAAGAATTAGAACAAAAAATTGCCGATTTCTATGGAACTGAAGATACTATTCTTTACGCCGCTTGTTTTGACGCAAATGGTGGAATTTTCGAGCCCTTGCTAACTAAGGAAGATGCTATTATCTCTGATTCCTTAAATCACGCTTCGATTATAGACGGAGTTCGCCTCTGCAAAGCTGCACGTTATCGTTATCAAAACGGAGACATGGCAGATCTTGAAGCGCAACTTAAAGCTGCCAATGAAAACGGTGCCCGTTTTAAACTGATCGTAACTGATGGTGTGTTCTCTATGGATGGACTTGTAGCTCCTTTAGATGAAATTTGTGATCTGGCCGATAAATATGATGCCCTAGTAATGATCGACGAATGCCATGCTACAGGATTTATCGGAGAAAAAGGAATAGGTACCTTAGAAGAAAAAGATGTACTAAGCCGCGTAGACATCATTACAGGAACATTAGGTAAAGCACTTGGCGGTGCTATGGGCGGTTATACTACAGCAAAAAAAGAGATTATAGAACTATTAAGACAACGCTCTCGCCCTTATCTATTTTCAAACTCTTTGGCACCATCTATCGTTGGAGCTTCTTTAAAAGTTTTTGAAATGTTAGAAAAAGATGACAGTCTGAGAAATAAACTTAAAGAAAACACTAAATATTTTAAACAAGGTATTAAAGATGCCGGTTTTGATATTATTGACGGTGATGCTGCTATTGTTCCGGTAATGCTCTATGATGCAAAACTATCACAGGATATGGCCGACAAACTTTTGGAAGAAGGTATTTATGTAATAGGTTTCTTTTATCCCGTAGTTCCCAAGGAAAAAGCACGAATTAGAGTGCAGTTATCTGCTGCGCATAAAAAGGAACACCTGGATCAAGCTATTAAGGCTTTTACCAAAATCGGAAAGGAATTGGGGGTTATTGATTAACTTATCTTTATGAATTATAAAACAAATTCTTAATAAACCTGTAAAACTATAACAAATTTTCAAAATGAACTTGTCATAATTCGAACATTATTAAGAAAACTTTATTATCGCAAACTTTGGAACTGTGGGAACACCGACTAATTTTGTACCAATTAACACTTAAAATTAAACTATTGATATGAAACATCTTTCTAGATTAATTGTATTATCGATGATCGTGTTGGGTATAAGTTCTGCTAGTGCGCAGGACGAAAACAACCCATGGGCGCTAAGCATCGGTACAAATGCCGTGGATTTTTATCCTACTAATAATGGTGCTCCATTAAGTAATGGTTTTTTTGATGAATATTTTAATGCGGGTGACCACTGGAACATATTACCTTCTGTTTCTCAACTTACTGTTGGTAGATATATTGGTGCCGGGTTAGTTGCAGAAATCGACGGTTCTATTAACCAAATTAGTGATTTTGGGGACAGAGCTGTAGATGATCTTTCTTACTATTCCGTAGATGGTTCGATTAACTACTCTTTAAGAGCAATGCTTAACGATGGATGGTTTGATCCTGTTGTGGGTATTGGTGGTGGTTACACCTGGATTGGTAATCAGGATGCTGATGACCTTGAAAACTTAGACGCTCCTACCTTAAATGGTAGCTTAGGGATCAATTTCTGGTTTACAGATAATTTAGCAATTTTTGTAGAGTCTAAATATAAGCATGCTTTTGAACCTGAAATGGGACAACATTTCCAACATAGTGCAGGTCTTAAATTTATGTTTGGTGGAACTGATACTGATGGTGATGGAATCTACGATAAAAACGATGAATGTCCTGAAACGCCAGGTCTTCCAGAATTTAATGGATGTCCTGACTCAGATGGTGATGGAATCCAGGATTCTATGGACGATTGTCCTAATGAAGCAGGTTTAGCTGAATTTAACGGATGTCCTGATACTGATGGTGATGGTGTTCCAGACCCTGAAGATGACTGTCCTGAAACTCCAGGTTTAGCTGAACTAAACGGATGTCCTGATGCCGATGGTGATGGAATCCCTGATAACGAAGACGAATGTCCTGAAGAAGCAGGTCCTGAAGAAAATAACGGATGTCCTTACGAAGATACAGATGGTGACGGCGTAATAGATCCTGAAGATGATTGTCCTGAGGTTGCCGGTACTGTGGCAAATAACGGTTGTCCAGAGCCTACTGTAGAGGTTATTAATGAACTAAACGAATACTCGAATACCGTACTTTTCGATTTCAATAAAGCTACAATTAGATCTGAGTCTGAAAAAGCTTTAAATTCTATCATTGAGATTATGGAAGAATATCCAAACACTGTATTCCATATTGGTGGACACACAGATAGCGTTGGTAGTGATGAGTACAACCTTAAATTATCTAAGGAAAGAGCTGCATCGGTAAGACAATTTCTTGTAGATGGAGGAATTCCCGCTAACAGATTAACATCTGAAGGTTACGGAGAATCTAGACCTATCGCAACAAACAGTACTGAAGCTGGTAGACAAGAAAACAGAAGAGTTGAAATCTCTTTGGATAAAGATAAAGAAATGAAAGATTCAAACATGTAATCTTAAGAATCATAATATCTTTTAAAAACGCGCTGAATGCTCAGCGCGTTTTTTATTTTTATACTATGAAATCATTTATTCGCCAGGTACTGGAGCAACTGCAAAAAGAAGATACTCCAATCTCAGATTTGGTCTTTATTTTACCTAGTAAAAGAGCAGGTGCTTTTTTACTGAATGAACTTAGCCAACTTACTTCTTCCACTATTTTTGCCCCTAAAATTTATAGTATAGAAGAGTTTACAGAAGAGGTCTCTGGTTTAAAATCTATTGATAATACGACCACTCTTTTCGAATTCTACGAGGTTTATCAAAAACTTACTCCAAAGGAAGAATTAGAAAGTTTTGAAACTTTTTTAGCCTGGGCGCAAAGTTTGATTCATGATTTTAATGAAATTGACCGTTATTTAATCGATGCTGAAAAGTTTTTTAACTATCTGGCCGATATTCAGGATATCAACCACTGGTCTAAGCAGCATCGCACCGAACTTATCGAAAATTACCTGAAGTTCTGGGATCAGTTACCGCAATATTATTCTGTCTTAAAAGAAAATCTTTTTGAAAAAGAGCAGGGATATCAAGGTCTCATTTATCGTTCGGCTGCTTCGAAAGTAGCAGTATACGCTTCGAAAAATTCAAATCAAGAATATGTATTCTTAGGTTTTAACGCTTTAAATTCAGCAGAGCAGGTTATTTTTCAGGAATTATTACAGCAAAATTTAGCAAAGGTTTTTTGGGATATCGACAATGTCTTCCTAAAGGATTATCATCACGAAGCTTCGTTATTTATAAGAGAATATTTAAAAGACTGGCCATTTTATAAAGAAAACCCTTTTCATCCCGAAATTGAAGAATACCGTGAAGCAAAAGACATTTCGATTACCGGAATCCCTAAAAATATAGGGCAGGCCAAATATCTGGCAGAACTATTAGCCAATAAAAGTGAAGCCGAATTAGAGAAAACTGCTATTGTTTTAGGCGACGAAAGTTTGCTGCTCCCTATTTTAAATAGTTTACCTCCTAATGTAAAAGATTTAAACATTACGATGGGATTTCCGCTAAAAAATGCTCCGGTAACCTCATTATTTAATTCCTTATTCGATTTACACACCAAATCGGGTTCCAGCTATTACTATAAAAATGTTATTGCCATTATAAATCATCCCTCACTGCATCAAATATTAAAACCCTATGCTTCAAAATTTATTCAGAAAATAAATAAAGAGAATACCGTATATCTGAAGTATGAAGAAATCGAAGCTAACTTTCCGGCAACGCTACAGGAGTTTATCAGTTGGTGTTTTAAAAGCTGGGAGAATTCTGCCAAAAAAGCTATCCTGCATTTCCAGAATATCGTTTTCAGCATAAAAGATAGCTTAACGCAAGAAAAGGCAGGCAAACTACAACTGGAATTTTTATATCATTTTCATAAACTCTTTAATCAGCTTCAAACTTTAAATACGACCTATCCTCATATAAATAGCTTAACTGCACTCCGCAATTTTTATAATGAGATTATGAGCACGCAAAGTCTGGATTTTCAGGGACGCCCATTTAAAGGTCTACAACTTATGGGTATGTTAGAATCCAGAGCGCTGGACTTTGAAAACGTCATCATTACATCAGTAAATGAAGGCACCTTACCTTCGGGAAAATCCAATAACTCGTTTATTCCTTACGATCTTAAAAAGTCCTATAACCTCCCGACTTATCGGGAAAAGGATGCGGTTTATACCTATCACTTTTACCGACTTTTGCAGCGCGCCACAAAGGTGACCTTACTGTATAATACCGAGAGTGGCGGACTAAATTCCGGAGAAAAAAGCAGGTTTTTAACCCAACTGGAAATTGAAAAACAACCTAACCACCTTTTAAAAATCAATACCGTTTCACCAAAAGTACCCAAGGTGAATAACGAATTAAAAGTAATTGGGAAAACTCCGGCCATGATTGAGAAATTAAAAGATCTGGCAAATTATGGGTTTTCACCCTCAGCATTAACCAGTTATATCAGGAACCCGCTTGATTTTTACTATCAATATGTACTTGGCGTAAAAGAGGAAGAAGAAGTTGAAGAAACTGTAGCTTATAATACCCTGGGAACAGTGATACATGATAGCTTGGAAGTATTTTATAAACCACTGGAAGGAGAGTTACTAAAAGAAATCCATATTCTGGATTTCAGAAAACGTATCGACCAGGAGGTGAGCACACAGTTTTATAAATCTTACACAAAATCACCCATCTTACAGGGAAAAAACTACCTGATTTTTGAAATCGCTAAACGTTATCTCTCCAATTTCTTGGACCTGGAAAACGATCGTTTAAAAAAAGGGGAAGCGATAAGAATTGAAAAAATTGAAAAAAATTTAAAATCGAAAATCAATATTTCTTCACTGGATTTTCCTGTATATATAAGAGGGAAAGTAGATCGTGTAGAAAATTGTAACGGTATCACCAGAATTATTGACTATAAAACGGGAAAGGTAGAACAAAGTAAAATAGAAATTGTAGATTGGGAAAACATTACTACAGATTACGATAAGTATAGCAAGAGTTTTCAGGTACTTGCCTATGCTACCATGATGAAAAACGAAGAAAATATTCCGTTACCTCTAGAAGGAGGAATAATATCTTTTAAAAACCTGAAAGCCGGTCTCCTAAAATTTGCCAAGCGAGAGAAACCGCGAGGTGGCTCCAAAGATTTCTCAATAAACGAAGACACTTTTTTAGCTTACGAAGACCAATTAGAAAAATTAATTACTGAAATTTGCAATCCGGCGATTCCATTCACCGAAAAAGAGATTTAAAAGCTTATGGAGATTACTAGAAAGAAGAACATTCAAATTGAAGGAAAACATAATAAACCAATACTTTGCGATTTGTTTTTCCAGGACGATCAAAAACCAAAACCCGTAGTTATTTTTTGTCATGGTTATAAAGGTTTTAAAGACTGGGGAGCCTGGGATAAAATGGCCGAAACTTTTGCTGAAAAAGGCTATTTTTTTGTGAAATTTAATTTTTCACATAATGGTACCACCCCAGAAAATCCTACAGAATTTTTAGACATCGAAGCTTTTGGCGATAACAATTATAGCATAGAACTAGACGATCTACAATCAGTAATCGATTGGCTTTTAGTTCCAGATTTTCCAGATGCTATACAAATAGATGTTAGCCATATTAACCTTATTGGGCATTCTCGCGGCGGCGCTATAGCCATTATTAAAGCAGCCAATGAAAAGCGTATCACCCGATTGGTTACTTTTGCAGCACCTACAGACCTTGGCGCGAAATTCCCCACCGGGAAAGACCTTGAAAAATGGGAAAAGAAAGGTGTGCAATACATCGTAAATACACGCACAAAACAACAATTGCCTCACCATTACCAGTTTTATAAAAACTATAAGGAAAACAAAGAGCGCCTAAATGTCAAAAATGCCACTAAAAAACTGGAAATCCCTCATTTAATTGCACACGGCAGTAATGATACGACCGTTTCAATTTCCTGCTCTGGAGAATTGTTTGAGTGGAGCCCAATTTCAAAATTACTATTGGTAGAAAATGCCAATCATGTTTTTGAAGCTTCTCATCCCTGGGAAAAAGAAGACCTTCCAGAAAAATTTCAATATTTATTAGACAGGACGTTCCCATTCATCGCTGCAGAAGTTCAGGATCTGATTGATGAGTATGGTGATAATGATGATGACAATTAAAATCAAAGATATATGAATATTGGGCTACTATGTCCAATTACCAAAGTCATAAAGAGTTTTAAACCTCTTAACAACTTATCGAACCTCCTTATTCTTGAATGAATGTAGGAGGTTTCTTTTTTTCTTTTAGCATAGGAATTATCTTTGATCTCAAATCTTATAAAAAATGAATCGATTTTTAATATTCTTTCTTTTGCTGGGCTTAAAGACATCAGCTCAGTTTAACGAGAAAGGCAATTTATATTACGAAGAAACCATTAAACTTCATGGTAAATCTACTCAAGAAATTAAGGAAAAACTCCATGAATGGCTCTTATCAGAATTTGAGCAATCTAATATTAAGGCGTCTAAAAATACCGAAAACGAGATGATTGTTGATATTACTTCTGGAGTTGACATCAAACAAGGAAGCGCCAGCATTCCCATGGATATTTACTTCGGAATTTTAAGCAATTTTAAAGATAACGAACTTAGCATTCAGTTAAGTCATATCGATATCGGCCCAACCCAGACGCCGGTTAAAATTAATTTTCCGGATTTTGAGGCTTTCAAAAGCGAAATGCAGGAAACGGTAGACCGACTAAGTGGTGAGGCAAAAGCTAAAAATCAGGCCATTCTGGATGATGAAAAGAAAATGAAAAGCATTTACGAGCGTGGCTTACAAAATCATGATCAAATGCTAACTGCTGTAAAAAGCTACATTCGCGGATTAGTCGAAAGATTAAAAGTCTATATGAAATAAAAAACCTCGCAAAAATTGCGAGGTTTTGTGGAGAATATCGGAGTCGAACCGATGACCTTTTGGCTGCCAGCCAAACGCTCTAGCCAGCTGAGCTAATCCCCCATTTTGACCGAAGCAAATTTATAAATTTTATTGAAATAAAAAAGTTTTTTAAACCGAATGATTAAACCTGCCCTTCCAAAAGACCTCTCCGAGATAAAACGTCTTACCGAACGTTGTGCCGAAGCCATGATAGATAAAGGGATTAACCAGTGGAACGAGAACTATCCTTCTAAAGAAAAACTAGCTACAGATATCGATAAAAACGAACTATTTAAGCTTGTTAATACCGAAAATGAGATTATGGGTATCATCGTTTTAACACCTGAAATGGATGAAGAGTACCTTCCTATACCTTGGATCACTGAAAATAAAAACAATCTATATGTCCATCGCCTGGCTACAGACCCAAGCTTTTGGGGGCTTGGAAATGGAAAAAAATTAATGGACTTTGCTGAAGAGTTTGCCAGAAAACACCATTACACATCTATAAGGTTGGATACCTTTAGCCAGAACAAAAGAAACCATCGCTTCTACGAATCCAGAGGCTATCAAAGGTTAGGGGATATTTTCTTCCCGGTAAAAAGCGAACATCCGTTTCATTGTTACGAGCTAGTTCTTTAAAAAAACCTGTCTATATTTACCAATATGGCCAAATTGGATACCTCTGCAGTAAGTTTCAAAAACATTAATAGGATTGCAATACCTGCGATAATCGCAGGTATTGCAGAACCTTTAATTTCACTTACCGATATTGCTGTTATTGGCAATGTAGAAAGTAACTCGGTTGAAGCACTAGCTGCTGCCGGTATTGTAGGTTCTTTTCTTTCTGCCGTAATCTGGATTTTAGCGCAGACAAAAACCGCTATTTCGGCAAAAGTATCCCAACATTTAGGAGCTAACCGTCTTCATGCTGTAAAAACCCTGGTGCCGCAAACCATCGTTTTTAATCTTTTACTTAGCCTCTTTATTTACGGGATTACCGCACCATTGGCAACATTTATATTTAGTGCTTACAATGCTAAAGGTTTGATTTTGGAGTATTCCGTAAGTTATTATCAAATTAGGGCTATTGGTTTCCCCTTAACGCTACTTACCTTCACCATTTTTGGAGTATTTAGAGGCTTACAAAACACCTCCTGGGCCATGAAGTGCAGCTTAAGCGGAGCGGTAGTAAATATTTTACTCGATTACCTGCTGGTATATGGTATAGAAGGCTATATCCCGGCGATGCATTTGGAGGGTGCTGCCTATGCCAGTCTTGCTGCCCAGACTACTATGTTGATAATGGCCTTATGGTTTTTCTTTAAAAAAACACCATTTCATCTTAAACCAAGCTTAAAACTTAATCCAGAATTTAAACCCCTTTTGGTCATGGCGGCGAATCTTTTTTTAAGGACACTTTCCCTAAATATCGCTATTATGCTGGCCAATGCCTACGCAACAGACTATGGAGAAAACTATATTGCCGCGCAAAGTATTTTGATGAATATATGGTTGTTTTTTAGCTTTTTTATAGATGGTTATGCTAATGCCGGCAATGCCATTGGAGGAAAATTATTAGGTGCCAAAGATTACAAAAACCTGTGGGAATTAAGCAAAAAAATCTCCAAATACGCAGTATTGATCGCTTTGATATTAATGGCCATCTGCGGAATTTTCTACAATCAAATCGGGATTTTATTTAATAAAGATGAAGTGGTTTTAGCGCTTTTTGCCTCGGCTTTTTGGATCGTACTTTTAATGCAACCCATTAATGCGATCGCTTTTATGTTCGACGGCATATTTAAAGGCCTGGGAGAAGCAGCTTACCTACGCAATTTATTACTTGTCGCTACCTTTCTGGGTTTTACCCCGGCATTGTTAATTTCAGATTATTTTGGCCTGAAATTGTACGCGATTTGGATGGCCTTTTTGGTCTGGATGCTCATTAGGGCAAGCGGACTCGTTATTAAATTCCGAAGAAAATATTTAAATAAAGAAGTTTAACCTAAAAGTGTTCCTGTTGATTCCAAGCTAGACTCAACTGGCATGCTAAAATTGAAGCTGGTCACGCCATCTTCAGATGTAACACCTAAATTACCATGATGCGCCTTAGCAATCTCTGAAGCGATATAAAGTCCTAAACCTAATCCATTTTCATTATTTTTGGCTTTACTTTTAAAATAAGGTTTAAACAATTCACGCTGATTCTTTTTAGGAATTGTCTCCCCATGATTAATAACCGAAAGCGAAAATTGCGAGGAACTACTTGATATTTTAACCAGCACAGGCTTTTTAGATATGCTGTGTTTTATGGCATTATTTAACAAATTGGAAAGTAATTGTGCCATTCTGGTGGTATCACAATCTACTTTTTGATGTAAACTTATTTCACTTTCAATCAATCTATCCTCATTAATAATTTTACACTCCGTAATCACTTCTCCTAACTCTTTTTCCAGCTTATTGTTATCTTCGCTTAGGTTCAAACTAATCCCCTCTCCTATATTTCCCTTGGCAAAATCTAAAAGATTATCGATTAAACTCTGCATCCTGTAAGAAGTAGATTTGATGATCTCTGCCTGCTTTTTGGCAGCCTCGGGTATCTTTGAACTCAGAAGCATATCTGCACAAATTCTGGTAGTGCCAACGGGATTTCTAAGATCATGACCTAAAATAGCAACAAAAGTTTCTCTAAGTTCAGCTATCTCATCCTGTTTCTTAATCTTTCTATTAGCTTGCCTAAGTTTATGAATAGATTCTAAATGATAAGAGATTAAATCTGTATACAACTTAAACATATCTCTAACCCCGTCGTTATTTATTTTAGCAGGTTTTGGATCGATCGCGCATAAGGTCCCAAAGAAAGAACCATCTTTCAGAAAAATAGGATAAGAAATATAACTTTTAAAACCATACTGTTTTGGAGTATGATGATTACAAAATATAGTGTTATGATCTACATCCTCTATAACCACAGGAATGTGATGTTGCCTAATTTCGTTACAAATTGTAGATTCTACTGCTAACTCATCTCCAGGTCTTAAACCAAACTCAATATCATCCTTAGAAACCGCAGTAATCCAACGCTCTTCGGTAACTCTTGCTATCGCAACAAACCGCATATTAGAGGAACAGCTAATTACATTAAGTAACTTATGAATTCCGGGAATTTCATTTACATCTTCGATGTCTTTTCTAAGAGCTAAACTTTTATCTATTGCCATATTCTGAAAACGCTGAAAGGTACAAAATTGATTACCTTGATTAGCAATATAGGCACTCTTTTATTAACGAAGTCTTCGCTTATCATTTTCTTAAGATTATTTACATTTGATAAAACTTGAATTATGACCACCACACGCGAGAACGGAAGCTTATATACCTCAATAGAAAATAACATTGGGATTATTGAATTTGGGCATCCTGCCAGTAATAGTTTTCCCGGTGTACTTTTAGACCGACTGGAAAAAGCTATTTGCGAATATTCCGATCAGCCAGAAGTAAAAGTAATCCTCCTGAAATCTGAAGGAGAAAAAGCATTTTGTGCCGGTGCTTCTTTTGACGAATTAATGGCTGTTGAAAACATGCAACAGGGTAAAGTCTTTTTCTCTGGCTTTGCTAAAGTTTTAAACGCCATGCGAACCTGTAAGAAGTTAATTATTGGTCGTATTCAGGGAAAAACCGTTGGAGGAGGCGTTGGATTAATCGCTGCTTGCGATTATGCCATGGCTACGGAAGCTGCTGCTATCAAACTCTCAGAACTAAGTATTGGAATCGGGCCTTTTGTGATCGCACCAGCCATAGAACGTAAAATTGGGATTGCTGCCCTTGGCGAGCTTACATTAGCCGCACACGAATGGAAAACCGCATATTGGGCAAAAGACAAAGGAATTTTTGCCCGGGTTTTTGAAAGTACTAAAGATTTAGATAAAGAAATTGGAATTTTTGCTGAAAAATTAGCATCTTACAATCCTGAAGCCCTACTCGAAATGAAACGTGTGTTATGGCAAGGCACCGAAAACTGGTCGACTATCCTCATGGAAAATGCTGCCATTAGCGGAGAACTGGTATTATCAGACTTTACCCGGAATGCACTTGCTAAATTTAAAAAATAATATATGAAAGTTTTACCATTAGACACTTTGGGTGATAAGGCAGAAATGCTGGGAGCATTTACAGGAGAAATCGCTGCGATGATGATGCCATTTGCATTTTTTGTTATCGTTGCCTTTTTAGTTTACCGAATTTTTAAAAAGAAAAAACTACACCGTGACGCACGCTGATGAAATGGATCTGGGAGTCCAGTTCAATGACTTTTTAATAGTACTTCTGCCTTTCCTCATTCTCTGCTTCGTAGTTCTCATTGCCTATCGCGAATTCAAGAGAAAAAAATAAAATGATTGAAATAAAACGAACTAGTTCTAGCGAAACAGATTTTCAACATTTAGTTTCAGAATTAGATGGGGAGCTGTCTAAAAGAAATGGGGAAACAAACGAATTCTTTGCCCAGTATAATAAAATAGACCAGATTAAACATGTAATCATCGCAACTATTGACGATAAACCTGTTGGATGTGGAGCTATGAAAGCTTATGATAGTGATACCATGGAGATCAAAAGGATGTTTGTTCCTATTGAAATGCGCGGTAAAGGAATAGCGGTTCACATTTTAAAAAACCTTGAAAAGTGGGCAAAAGAAATGAATTATAGCAAGTGCATATTAGAAACAGGCAACAAAATGCTCGAAGCTATTAGATTATACGAAAAAAGTAATTACAAAGTAGTTCCTAACTATGGTCAATATAATGGTATAGAAGATAGTATTTGTTTTAAGAAGCACCTATAATATTTAAAAAAATAAAAGTCAAAACTCTAAATAAATTAGCTCATCAAGCGCAATAATCCCATAGAAATAAAACTTCTACAGACTAACACCTAACTTTACAATTTCTTTGGCTTTATTAATCGCAGCATTTGCTAATTTTAGATAAATTAAAAAGCATGCCTTTTTTTCAACAACCTGAACTACCAAAAGATCAACCTGCGACTCAATCCCAGCAATATGGTTTTGAGCTCTCCGACTTTTTAAGTGACAACTTTTGGTTTCTGCTCATTTTTGTTGTCATAACCGCATTAGTGATATTTGATTATTACCGCCGTAAAAAAGAAAGACAGTAATGCAAAGTACCTTACCTGAAAATGAAGAAACTTTTGAAATTTTAAGTTTTCTTAGTGGCTATGGCTTTTGGATGATTCTAGCCATCATCCTAGTTATCCTGGTTTTGTATAAAAAGTTTAGAAAATAGCCCTCCTAATTCTTTTTGCGTTAGTGATATGCATTAGAAATCCTTTTGCTCGTTCCTGGCAAAAGAGGGTAGCAAAAGCCACCACTAACAAAATTGCTAATCAAGAATCTTAGGGCAAACCCTCCAGGTATGAATCCAAAAAACTTTTTTCTGATTTCGAGGTAAGTCTCAGGGGATTAAACTTACCGGGTTTTCAACCAACCGGTAATACTTAAACGCTCAGAATTTTTTACTTCTTTTACCTCGTGCTCTAAAATCTGACTTTCGAAAATCACAACCCTTCCAGGTAATGGATAAATCACCTCCTCGCTTCCATCTTCCTTATAAATCACCAGTTCTCCTCCATTTGTTTTCAACCAGTTTTCATCGTTTAAATAACTTACAATAGAAAGTTTACGACGAGAATCATTTTGAAAAGTATCTAAATGCCGCTTGTAAAATGTACCCTTTGGATATACGGCATAGTGAAATTCTTTATGCAGAATACCCATAAAACAGGTTCTGTTTAGATATTCGATAAGATTGTTGATTTTGTGGAAGAAAATTTTTTCGGTTTCTCCGGCTTCAGCTTCGTTCATCCATAAAATAAAATCACCGCGAATCGCTTTTTCGATAAGTTCGTTAGTGCGGTTACCAATAGCCGACTTTTTAAACTTGTCTTCTTCGTATTTATGCAGTAACGAACTTCTAAGTTTCAGAATTTCTAGAGGATCAAAAAAATCGTCGACAATACTATATTGCTTCTCCAACAAATCGTCTATAATTTGCTCGTACTGCTGATTTACAGTAAAATCCAGCTGCTCAAAAAGTTCTTCTTTCAATGCCTATATTTTATAAAAATCGCGCAAAATTAGTCTATTTTTAAATACAAAAGCTGAAAGCTGGCAGAAAATAACACCCTTAAGTGTTGGAAATTAGAGAATAGACAAGCATCTAAAATAAGTGATACTATTTTGTATGCCGAAGAAATAGAAAAGCATAACGTAATTCCCCAAATACGAACCCTTGTAAACTTTTCACTTTAAACTTTCAAACTTTTAACTCGTAATAATTAACCTAATCTTAAACCAGATACGATCCCTTAAAAGTCAGAAATGTTTTTCATTTGTTATACCCTACAAACCAATGGAAAAGGAAATTTCTAAACTAACCGATGCTACACTTTATCGCTTATTTAAGGATAAAGACCCGGATGCTTTCCAGGCTATTTTCGACAAATACTGGAAACGTCTTTACTCTTATGCCTATAAAATTTATCAGGATGAGCTTATTTGTGAAGATATCGTACAGGAAGTTTTTATAAGTCTTTGGGAAAAATTAGCAGACACAGAAATTGTTCATTTAGAAGGCTACCTTTTTAGGGCGGTAAAATATCGTATTGCCAATCATATCCGGGATCTAAAATTCACAGAACTTCATGAAAGTATCTTACTACAAATTCCATATCCAACCACGGCTTCTAAAAACATCGAATTTGAAGAATTTGAACAGCAAATAAAGACACTTATTGAAAAACTACCTCCCAAATGTCGGGAAGTTTTCAAATTAAGTAGATACGAACAACTTTCTAATACTGAAATTGCTTCAAAATTAAATCTCTCTACAAGAACGGTGGAAACGCATATTAGCAATGCCCTGAAGTTTCTAAAAAACAATATCGATCCTTACCAAATTTCCCTCCTTATTACTACAATGTTTATTAAAGGTTAACCTAACACCTTTATCGTTAACAAAAGTTTAAGACTACTTTTTTCCTTACGTGTGCTCCTTATTTTTTGTGACTCCCTTTTAGAAACGCATTCTAAACGATCGTTTTCACCCTTAAACATTACATAAATAAAAATGATAACCCAGTCTATCACATAAAAATTAAGTCTTGAAAGTAGAAGAATTTAAAAAGTTAGCAGAAAAATACACACACAAAAAGGTGAATAGCCAGGAACGTTTGGCTATGGATATTTTCTTTTCGAAAATGCAGGAAGCTAATAAAAATGTATTGGTGCCGATTTCTTCTGAAAAAAGAGAAAAGTTATTTTATAATATTCAGCAAAACCTAACTATAAAACGAAAAAGAACTCCACTAAAGAAATATCTGGCAATGGCTGCTGCTGGATTTACTACCCTATTGATGCTAGGATTTTTCACAGGCATGTTTAGCAATAATTACACCACCATTATTGCTGAAAAAGGAGAAAAGAAGGAGATAAAAATGGACGATGGCTCTGTAATTTTTCTAAACGGCAATAGTAGCATCACCTATGAAAATAATTTCACTGAAGAGCGCACTGTCAAGCTGCAGGGAGAAGCTTTCTTTAAAGTCGCCAGGGATACAGCACATCCTTTTACCATAAAGAGCAAAGATTTAGAAACCCGGGTTTTAGGAACGTCTTTTAACATAAAAAGCTATAAAGATCAAGTGCCCATGGTAAGTGTAAACACCGGAAAAGTAGAGGTCATACCTTTAAAAAACCCAGAGTACAAAGTAATTCTTACCAAAGATCAGCAGGCATCTTTTAAAGAAAATCGAAAACCTAAAATAAGTAAAGGAGACAGCAGGGATTTTAATGCCTGGACAAGGAAGATGATTATCCTAAAAAATATCAGTTTAGAACATACCGCTAAAATTATTGAAAACTGGTATGATGTGAATATTCAATTTGCTGACGACAGTTTAAAACAATTGAAAATCACTGGGAAATTTAACGACGAAAAACTCTCTAATGTTCTTAAAAGTCTGGCACTTATTAAGAATCTTAAAATCGATTCTACCAACAAAAAACAAATAATTATAAGAAAGAACCCTATATAAACTAAAAACAAAACCCACTCCTGCTGCCACAGTAGTGGGTCTAAAAGTTACCGACTACAAATAAATAATCTATAGCCAATTGTAATGAATACGAAACTACAATTTTTCAGAAAACTTTGCGCTTATTATCTATTATTAAGTTTTCTGCTACTTACGGGAAGCGCTATTGCTTCTACAAACAATAAAAATTTCAACGAAATCTTAATTAAGCTATCAGTTAGGAATGCCAATTTAGCTGATGTTTTTTCTGAAATCGAATCTAAAACCGAATTCACCTTTGTTTTTGATGAAACTGTAACAAAATCAAAGGAAAAATTCAATTTCATGGGGAAAAAACAACGGCTTTCCACTATCCTGGGATTGATTAGTTCGCGAACTGGATTAAAATTCCAGCAAATCAATAAAACAATCAGTGTACTAAAAGCGATACCTCAGCAAAAAATATGGGGTAAGGTTTTAGATGACGAAAAGCTTCCATTGCCGGGAGCAACGATTATCGAAAAAGGGACTTCTAATGGCGTTACGACAGATTTTGATGGTAATTTCAGCATCAGTATTTCTAGTTATCCAACTATATTGGAAGTTTCTTTTATGGGATTTAAAACTCAGGAAATCACAGCAACAAGCACTGATGAGCCATTAGAAATTATACTCCAGGAAAATGCCAATGCGTTAAATGAGGTGGTCGTAACCGCCCTGGGAATTAAAAGGGAAGAAAAACAATTAGGCTTCTCTCAAGCTACTGTAGATGGTGAAAGTTTATCCCAAACCGCCCCTACCAACTGGAGCTCTGGTTTAAAAGGAAAAGTTGCGGGGATGAACATTAGCTCTTCAGGATCTGGCCCCATTAACTCTCAACAAATCACATTAAGAGGAAATAGTTCTTTTGATCTCAACGGAAATTACGCACTTATCGTAGTAGATGGTGTTCCCATAAATACCGAAATGACCACTTCAGGATCCGGCAGTGCTTATATGGGGGAAGATTCACCTATTGATTACGGTAACGGAATCTCAAACCTCAATTTTGATGATATCGAAAGTGTTTCTGTTTTAAAAGGACCTGGTGCCGCCGCCTTATATGGTAGTCGTGCGGCAAATGGGGTTCTAATGATTACCACCAAATCCGGTAAAAAAAGTAAGGGATTAGGGATCACCATTAATTCAATTACTTCTTTTGATCGTATTCAAAGATGGCCGGATTACCAATATCGTTACGGCCAGGGAAACAATTACACCAATGCCGATGGGGAACTTTATTATTCTTACGGAAGCTCTGAAGATGGCGGTAGCACGGGAGGTACCAGCAGTGCCTGGGGTCCTGAATTTAATGATCAGGAATTTTTCCAATACGATCCCTCGGTACAAGGACAATCTTTAGAAAGACAAGAATGGCGACCTTATAAAGACAATAGAAAAGACTTTTGGCAAACCGGGGTCACCACTCAAAATAATATTGCTATCCAGGGCGGTGGTAAAGATGGTTCGATGAGGGCCTCTTTAGCCCACACAAAAAATGAGTGGATAATGCCTAATACCGGATACGAAAGAGTAACCGCTTCCCTAAACTCTAAATATAACATTTCAGAAAAAATTAGTTTGGGCGCCGTGGTAAACTACAACAATCAATGGAGTGATAATTTACCCAGCACGGGATACAACAATGGTTCTATCGCTTACTTTATGATTTTCCAGAATCCAAATGTAGATCTGGATTGGTATCGACCAATATGGCAGGAGGGGCAGGAAAACATACAGCAAATACAACCATTTAGCTCGTATATCGATAACCCTTACCTAATAGCTTACAAATCACTGAATACCCTTAACAGTCATCAAATTGTTGGAAATTTAAATGCCAATATAAAGCTTGCTCCGCATTTCAACTTAATGCTTAGAACAGCTATAAATACTTACAACCAGGAAAGAGAACAAAAAAGACCGTATAGTATTAACAGGTACGCCGAAGGATATTACCAAACTCAGGATGTTTTTAAACAGGAAATCAATAATGACTTTCTGCTTAGTTATGAAAACAAATTTAAAGACTTTAGCCTGTCTGCCAGTATTGGAGGAAACAACAGAATTGAAAAAAGAAGATTAAATAACGCATCGGTTACGGGCCTGGTTGTGCCAGATGTTTATAAACTTTCAAATGGTAAAAATGCACCTTCACTATACACTTCAGATCAAAACAAAGAAGTTAACAGTTTATATGGTTTAATGACATGGTCCTATAAAGATCAGATTTTTCTTGATATTACGGGAAGGAACGATTGGTCCAGCACCTTACCAAAAGAAAACTGGTCGTTCTTTTATCCTTCAGCAAATACAAGTTTTATTTTATCAGACATTTTTAATTTCTCTGGAAAAGGAATTGAATATTTAAAATATCGATTCTCATATGCTCAGGTAGGTAATGATACCAGTCCATACCAAACCAGAAAATATTATAGTCAAAATAATTTCCCCAGTTCGGCAACCGTCCCAACAACCCTATATAATCGCGATTTTAAACCTGAAATTTCTACGAGTTATGAAACTGGTTTTGAAGCCAGATTCTTAAACAATCGTATTAGTCTTGATGCTACGGTTTACCAGATTTCTACCGAAAATCAAATTATCGCTGTCCCGCTAAATTGGGATACAGGTTACAGTTCAGCTATTCTAAATGCGGGAAAAGTAAGAAACCGAGGTATTGAACTCACCTTAACAGGAAAAATTATAAATAACGATAAACTTAAATGGTCCTCTACCCTTACCTGGTCTAAAAACGAAGGCGAAGTTTTTAACCTTCCAGATAATATTGAAAATCAATATATAATCGATCAGGGAGGCCAAGCTTCTTTAATTGCTAAGGTTGGTGGTTCTCCTACCGCCATTTACGGTTATAAATTTGTACGATCTCCTGAGGGGCAAATCGTATACGACAGTAAAGGTTTACCTGCATACCCGGAGTCTGGCGACATTCGATACGTGGGGGACGCTATGCCCGATTGGAGAGCAGGTTTATACAACCAGATTACCCTGGGCAATTTTGATTTTAGCTTCACATTAGATGGGCAGTATGGCGGAATCATTTATTCCCAGACACATCATAAACTTACCCAACAGGGAAAACTTAAGTTTACTTATGAAGGCAGGGATAATATGAGTATCGTTGGCGACGGAGTGGTACTGAATGCAGATGGTTCTTATTCTCCTAATACTACTGAAGTTGCCGTACAGGAATGGTACAATAGATATTACCGTAGAGCAAATGTGGAGTCGAATTCTTTTGAAGCTTCTTACTTAAAATTGCGTGAAATAAACCTTCAATATAGATTCCCGGCAAAATGGTTAAATAACACCGGGATCCAATCACTGTCCCTTTCTGCTTTCGGAAGAAATGTTGCTATGCTAACCGACTTCCCAATTTATGATCCTGAAACCGCTGCTCTTAACGGGAACCGAATTATGCCCGGTGTAGAAATAGGACAAATGCCTTCGCCAGCGACCTACGGAGTTAATTTAAAACTAAGCTTATAATCATAGAAAAATGATGAACAAGATAACATCAAATTTGCTAATTATACTAGCTGTAATAACATTTACAGCCTGTACCAGCGATTTCGAAGAAACAAACTCAGATCCTAACAGGATTGAAGAAATTAGTCCGGCGACCTTACTAAACCCTATTATTTACAGTTTAGCAAGCCATAATGCCGGCCGTGCCAACGCCATAACTTTCGACCTTATGCAGGTTTCCCTTCCTTATCCAAGCGTTTCGGGTGGCTTACACCGTTATGATGTGAGCATGGGAATAGGGAATTCTTCCTGGAGTAATTATTACAGATGGTTAAAAAACATCCAGGAGATGAAAGCTGCAGCCATTATTAATGAAGATGTAAACTACGAGGCCATCGCCCTTACATTAAACGCTATGGTGTATGCCAACCTTACAGATCTATTTGGACCGGTACCAATGACCCAGGCCGTAATGGCCGAAGAAGGGATTCTTTATCCCGAATTTGATACTCAGGAAGAAATCTATACAAAGATCTTAGCAGATCTTGAAACGGCAAATGCCCTTTATGATACCACCAGAGATATGGTATATCTGCAGGATATACTTTTCCAGAATAATGTAGAACGCTGGCAAAAATTCACTAATTCTTTACACATGCGATTATTACTAAGAATTTCTAATCGCCAGCCAAATTCTTTTCAGCAATTAGCGGATATGGTGAATAATCCTGCTACCTATCCGGTTTTTGAAAGCACCGAAGAATCTGCTATTTTACAAGTGACCGGCGTAGAGCCTAACGTAAGCCCATGGGGCAGGCCACAGGATTTTAGGCTAAGTGTAAAAATAGCTTCATTTTTTATCGATAACCTGAACACTTGGGAAGATCCTAGAAGACCTGTTATCGCTACCACGGCAACACAGACCGATGAAAACCAAAACACTATCAATATTGGCTACAAAGGTATTCCAAGTGCTTACGATGGACCAGAATCCCAATTTACTTATAACGCTTCCACCTTTAATATTGAACAGGTCACCAATCCCATGCAGATATTCTTTCTCTCATATGCTGAAGTAGAATTTATTAAAGCTGAATTGGCGCAACGTGGCTTTATAAATGAAGATGCTGCAACTCACTATGAAAACGGAGTTATTGCCGCTATGGAACAATTAGAAGTAGAAGAAATTCCCACAAATTATTTTGAAAATCCTGAAGCCGCATATAACGGAACTTTAGAACGTATTATGCTTCAAAAATACTATGCTCTTTATTTTACTGATTATCAGCAATGGTTTGAATATCGAAGAACAGGTTTCCCAGAACTACCAACAACAGAAGCTATGTTTAATGATGGGGTAATGCCTTCAAGATTCTATTATCCTACAGATCTTGCTATTGAAAACCCTAAGGGTTATGCACAGGGAGTAGAATTACTTGGCGGTAGCGATGATATAAATACAAAAGTGTGGTGGGATCAATAAACAAGTTAAATACCAAACATTTATACTATGAAAAGAACAATTTTAGCTACAGCCATCTTCCTCCTGGGTGTATCTGGTTTTGCCCAGCAAATGGCAACAGGATATGTTTTTGAAGATCAAAATGAAAACGGCAAAAAAGATCGGAACGAATCGGGAATTGCTAATGTATCGGTATCTAATAGTCAGCAAGTGGTAGTAACCGATACCAATGGTAAATATGAAATTCCTGTAGGTGATGATAATATTATTTTTGTGATCAAACCTTCCGGTTATGTACCAAAAATCAACGAAAATAACCTTCCAGAATTCTATTATATTCATAAACCCAATGGCTCACCTAAATCTGAATTTGCCGGTGTAAAACCTACCGGAAAACTACCAAAATCTATAGATTTTGGTTTAATTCCCTCTGAAGAAAAAGAAACATTTACCGCACTTATTTTTGGAGATCCGCAACCTTACAATTTAGAAGAAATTGAATATTTCACCAAAGGGATTGTCACGGAAGTCGAAGGAATCAAAGACGTGCCCTTTGGTTTAAGCCTTGGGGACTTGGTGGGCAACGACCTCGATCTTTTTAGCCCTTACATTAAAGCGGTTAAAAAAGTTGGTATCCCGTGGTATAACCTTATGGGCAATCACGACATGAATTTTGATGCGACAGAAGATAAGCTTTCCGACGAGACTTACGAGGCTCATTTTGGACCGGCAAATTATGCCTTCAATTATGGTAAAGTTCATTTTATTGTAATGGATGATATTTTATATCCAGATCCTCGGGATATGAAAGGTTATCTTGGTGGTTTTAGAAAAGATCAGCTGGATTTTATAGCAAATGACCTTAACTATGTTCCTAAAGATCATTTGGTTGTTTTAGCCTGGCACATTCCGCTTTTTGAACCAGAAGACAATAATACTTTTAGAGATGAAGATCGCGAACGTTTATTTTCAATTCTAAGCGAATTCCCGCACACCTTATCACTTTCTGCCCATACCCATATACAACGCCAGGATTTCTTTGGAAAAGACGAAGGCTTTAATCGGGACAAGCCTCATCACGAATACAATGTAGGTACTACATCTGGAGACTGGTACTCAGGCAAGCTTAATAAAGAAGGTATTCCTATTTCAGTAATGAGAGATGGTACACCAAAAGGTTATGCGTTTATCCATTTTGATGGAAACTCGTATAAAATCAATTATAAGGTCGCCGGTGAAAATGAGAACTATCAAATGAAAGTTTTCGCGCCAAAAGTAGTAGCCAAAGGTCGAAGAACACAGGCCGGCATTTTTGTAAACTTCTTTATGGGTACCCAAGGAGATAAAGTTTTATACCGAATTGACGGAGGCGAATGGCACCCCATGCAATATACTGAACGTACAGACCCTTCTTATGAATTTTTGGTAAACGAATGGGATCTTACCGAAGAATTAATGCCGGGAAGGCGTTCTTCTAATCCTATAAAAAGCACGCATTTATGGCGTGGAAATATCCCTACTAATTTAGACACCGGAAAGCATAGCATAGAGGTTAAAGCGATAGATATGTTTGGAAAAACCTACACGTCTAAGTCCTCCTACCGGTTAGAAGAAGCAATTTGATTTTTAGTTTGTTGAAGTCCGTCGTCATTTCATCCCGTCGGCGGACTTTTTAATCGGTACAAAAATTTATTTCTAGAAATCAAAGCTTTATATTTAAAATCTTAGTCGATAACCGAGATTGAATGTTCTGGATCCCCATAACCATGGGTATAAGAATGGCTGAAATAAAAATTAATTTTCGAATATATGTCTGATGAGCTTGTCTTGAGATCATTCGCTCAATTTTTTTCAAAATCATAAAACCATGAAAATCGTTAAAATTAGCCTTCTTTTGATGGCACTGGCCATCCTAAGTTGTAAGGAGAACAACAAAGGTAAAAACGCTGCCGAAGAAAAAATCCCTACGGAGACATCAAAAATAGAAGTACAGGGGCATCGTGGCGAACGCGGACATTCCCCTGAAAATAGTATTCCCGGGTTTATTGCGGCAATCGATAAAGGCGTTGATGTAGTAGAAATGGACGTGGTTATGTCCAAAGACGGAAAAGTGGTGGTAAGCCACGAGCCGTTTATGTCTTCAGCTTATGTTTTAACTCCGGCTGGCGATACCATATCCAAACAGCAGGAAAAAGACTATAATCTTTTTACGATGACTTACGATAGCATCAAAAAATTTGATATTGGAAGTAAAGGCAATACCGCTTTCCCCGAACAAAAGAGATCTAAAACCTATAAACCTTTGCTTAGCGAGGTGATCGATAGCATAGAAAACTATATAGTATCCAACAATTTAGATCCTGTACACTATAACATTGAAATTAAATCTGATCCCACCGAATACGAAAAATCTCAACCAAAACCAGCTGAATTTGTACAGTTCGTGATGCAGGTTTTAGAAGAAAAAGGGATTATTCCCAAAATCAATATTCAATCTTTTGACGTTGCTATTTTAGAAGAAATGCACCAAGCTTATCCTGATGTTCTTTTAGCTTATCTTGTAGGAAGTGGAGAATTTGAAGAGAATATGAAAAAAATCAGCTTTACTCCACAAATTTATAGTCCCTATTATAAACTATTAGATCAGGAAAAAGTGACTGAAATTAAGCAAAGCGGCATGAAAGTAATTCCGTGGACCGTTAATGAACAAGCTGATATTGACAGGGTAAAAACGATGAAGGTCGATGGTATTATTACTGACTATCCTGAAAGAGCAATAGAGTAGAAAAACTTATAGCTCACAGTTATCAGATTTAGTAATTCGCTAATAACCGAAAAAGCAAAACCCGAAATTATAAAATTTCGGGTTTTGCTTTTTTCAAAATATGCTAGCTCTTATTTATCGAATATCGCCCGATAAATATCGTTTCCGTTTGCATAAAGCACCAGAGCGATCAGGATAAAGAACCCTACCATCTGGGCATATTCCATAAATTTCTCGTTTGGCTTTCTACCGGTAATCATTTCGTAAAGTAAAAACATCACATGCCCACCGTCCAAAGCAGGAATGGGCAAAATATTCATAAATGCTAATATGATAGAAATTAAAGCGGTGGTATGCCAAAAGGCCTGCCAGTTCCATGCATCTGGAAACATTCCACCTATAGCACCAAAACCACCAACCTGCGTAGCGCCTTTTTTAGTGAACACATATTTGAATTGATATACATAATCTCTAAGCGTCCAGTAGCCATCTTTAAAACCTTCAGAGATGCTTTCTGCAAAACTATATTGCTGGGTTTTCACCTCAAAATCTCTCCTTGGCGTTACTCCTAAAATACCATCTTCATCTGGAGTTGCCATTACACTTTTAATTTCACCATCGCGCTTAAAAACAATTTCCATTTCCTTGTTTTTGTTTGCTCTGGTATTTTTTGTCATTTCGTGCCAGTAACCAATTTCCTGATCGTTGATCGAAATGATACTATCCCCTTTTTGAAGCCCGGCAACATCAGCGGCAGTTTTAGCCGCTACACTATCTAAAATTGGTCGCTGGATAGGAATAAATGGCTGCATTATTCCGTCTTCGAACATTTGCTCGCCAATATTTTCAGGAATATTGATGGTTTCCTCAGCTCCGTTTTGATGCAATACTGTTACCGTATTTACATCGCGCATAAATAACTTGCGGTTAATATCTAAACTATTTTGAAGCTCTTCCCCATTTACTTTTAATACACGGTCTCCATCCTCAAAACCAAATTCTTTAAACTCATCGACTACAGCAAAGCCTTCCGGCATTTCATCTGGTCCAACATAATTGGTTCCCCAAACAAATAAGATCATCATAAAAAGCAAGAATCCCAATACCAGGTTTACCGTTACCCCACCTAACATGATAATTAAACGCTGCCATGCCGGCTTGCTTCTAAATTCCCATTCTTGTGGTGGTTGCGCCATTTGCTCTTTATCCATGCTCTCATCGATCATTCCAGAGATCTTTACGTAACCTCCTAAAGGAAGCCAGCCAATGCCATACACGGTATCTCCTATTTTCTTCTTAAAAAGCGCAAACTTTACATCGAAGAAGAGGAAAAATTTTTCAACTCGGGTTTTAAATAATTTTGCAGGTATAAAATGTCCAAACTCATGCAACACAATAAGCAATGACAAACTAAGAAGTAGCTGAATTGCTTTTACTATAAATGGATCCATTCGCTAATATTCAATTTTTAAATCGCACAAAAGTAGTCTTTTAATAAGACCTAGAAAAGTTTGAAAGTTATCTAGCATTTATCCTGCCAAAATTTTAGCACTTTCATGTGGCTAATTAACCGCCAGACCGTAATTTTGCATAAAAATTTGCTATGCGTAAATTTCTTTCCAGATATAAAATTTTCATAATCACCTTTGGGATTCTTTGTATGATGATTATGTGGTCCATCTACAGCCTTCTAAAGCCTGAAGAAAAACTTACGATCTACCAGCCCGATATGGTCAACAGTGAGCTGGTAGATACTACAATGCAATATGTAAGAAAATATCACCGGATTAAAGATTTTAAACTGGTAAACCAAAACGGGGATACCATTACCAATGCTGATTATAAGGATAAAATTTATATTGCCGATTTCTTCTTTACCACCTGCATGACGATTTGTCCCATTATGACCGATCACATGGTGAAAATTCAGGAAAGAATAAAAGACGATCCAGAGGTGCTATTACTGTCTCACACGGTGATGCCAAGAATTGATACCGTAGCGCAATTGAAACGTTACGCCGAAGAAAAAGGGGTTATCGATAGCAAATGGAATCTTGTTACCGGGGACAAAAAGCAAATCTACGATCTGGCAAGAAAATCCTATCTGGCGGCAAAAAGCGAAGGTGACGGCGGAAAATACGATATGGTACATACTGAAAATTTTGTACTGATAGATAAAAACAGACAGATACGGGGTTTTTATGACGGCACCAATCCTGAAGCTATCGAAGAGCTTATGGAGGATCTTAAAATCCTTAAAAAAGAATATCAGGAGTAAATAGCGCATTAAGCCTTTTATTAGAGAATTATTTTTTACTTCCTGAATCTGATAGCTATCCAAGCGAAACAAAAGCATATAATCTCGATTATCCAGTAAAAGCCTATATTTTAACGCCTAAACTTTTGTACTTGGTTAAATTCCACTATTTTTGCGTTGTTTAAAATCAATCTAAATAAACGTGAAGGTTACAGTTGCTCATTTAAAGCGAGGCGAACGCGGGATTATCAAAGAATTTTCCGCAGATAATGTACCACTAAAACTATTAGAGATGGGGTGTTTACCTGGTAACGAAGTAGAATTGGTACAAACCGCTCCTTTTAAAGATCCTATGTACCTTAACATCAACGGAAGCCATTTAGCCATCAGGAAAGAAACTGCTTTACAAATCGAAATAGAGCTTATCAAATGACGGGCAAACAGATCAACGTAGCGCTAATTGGGAATCCCAATACCGGTAAAACTTCAGTATTTAATCAACTTACAGGATTAAACCAAAAAGTAGGGAACTATCCAGGAATCACGGTAGAAAAAAAAGAAGGTATTTGTAAGCTTCCTCGTGGATTAAAAGCTCATATTATCGACCTTCCCGGCACTTATAGCCTAAACGCTTCTTCTCTGGATGAAAATGTGGTTATTGAGTTATTATTGAACAAAAATGATAAAGATTTTCCCGATGTTGCCGTTGTAGTAAGCGATGTTGAAAACCTTAAAAGAAACCTTTTACTTTTTACCCAAATAAAAGATCTTGGAATCCCTACAATACTGGTTATCAACATGGCCGATCGTATGGAGCGCAAAGGTATTTCTTTGGATATCGATATTCTGGAAGAACGTTTAAAAACAAAGATTGCCCTGGTTAGCGCAAGAAAGCGTACAGGGATCGATAAGCTAAAAGAATTAATAATTAATTCCCGAAATATCTCTACAGAGCCCTGCGTAAATGCTTCGGTTATTGACCCCGATTATTTTGGGAATTTAAGAAAAGCTTTTCCAAAACAGTCTATTTATAAACTTTGGCTGGTTATTACTCAGGATGTAAACTTTGGTAATATAAACCGGAATGAAATTGATAAAACTTCTGGTTTCAATACCAAATCATCATCAGAGCTTAAAAGACTTCAGCAAAAAGAAACCATTCATCGCTACCAGTTTATCAACGGGGTTTTAAAAGAAACGCTTCGTGTAGACAGCAATGCCGCCAAAGATTTAAGATCAAGATTAGACAGGGTTTTAACGCATAAAGTTTGGGGTTATGTCATTTTCTTTGCCATCTTATTATTAATTTTTCAGGCGATTTATGATTGGTCCAGCTACCCTATGGACCTAATTGATAGCACCTTTGCCTCTTTAAGCGAGTTTACCAAAGCAAATTTACCCGAGGGGGTCTTTACCAGTTTAATTGCCGAAGGAATTATACCAGGCTTGGGGGGCATCGTAATTTTTATTCCGCAGATCGCATTTTTATTCCTGTTTATTTCCATTCTGGAAGAAACCGGTTATATGAGCAGGGTTGTTTTTTTAATGGATCGAATTATGCGTCGCTTTGGACTTAGCGGAAAAAGTGTAGTACCTTTGGTTTCAGGAACTGCCTGTGCGATCCCTGCGGTAATGGCAACTAGAAATATCGAAAACTGGAAAGAGCGCTTAATCACCATTTTAGTAGTGCCCTTTACAACCTGTTCGGCCAGATTACCGGTTTATCTTATTATCATTGCCTTAGTAATCCCAGATGAAACATTTTTAGGATTCAACCTACAGGGATTAATGCTCATGTTTCTTTATCTGCTTGGTTTTGGAACTGCTATTTTTTCGGCCTGGATTTTAAACGGAATCTTAAAGATTAAGAGCAAAAGCTATTTTGTGATTGAAATGCCCAACTATAAAGTTCCACTGCTTAAAAACATTGGAATTAACGTGGTTGAAAAAACAAAATCTTTTGTATTTGGTGCCGGGAAGATTATCCTTGCTATTTCTATTATCCTTTGGGTTCTGGCAAGTTACGGTCCCGGAAATGATTTTAATAATGCCGAAGAAATAATTCGTAGCAATTACACCGAACAAAACATCCCTACTGAAGAAATAGAACAGGAAATCGCCAGTTATAAACTGAAACATTCATACATTGGGATTATGGGACGTGGTATCGAACCGGTCGTAGCCCCTTTGGGCTATGACTGGAAGATTGGTATCGCAATCATTAGCTCTTTTGCGGCTCGTGAGGTTTTTGTGGGTACGTTGGCAACGATTTATAGCGTGGGTAGCGATGAAGAAGAAACCATTAAAAACAGAATGGCGGCAGAAACCAACCCTGTACTTGGCGGCCCGCTATTTACTCTGGCCAGCGGTGTAAGTTTGTTGCTTTTCTATGCCTTTGCTATGCAGTGCATGAGTACCCTGGCAATTGTAAAAAAAGAAACCAATAGCTGGAAATGGCCAGTATTGCAATTAGTGATTATGAGTGTTTTTGCCTATGTGGTAGCTTTAATTGCATTTCAGGTCTTAAATTAATACGTAAGAATTTTATAGAATTTCGACTTAAATATTATGGAACTTATACAGCATATTTTAGTTTTTATCACTTTTCTAACTGCGGTAGGATACCTCATCACCAAATTTGTGTGGAAACCGGCATTTCTTAAAAAGAAAGCACAAAAAGAGAAAGCCTGCGGAATGAGTGACTGTGGTTGCAGTCATTAATCAAGCAATTCTTCTAACTGAATCGTAACCTTATATTCAGATTGTTTGATTTTTTGGGGAGTTTCAGGATATGGAGCCAACCCAAGTAATTTTAAATGGATATTGGCTAATTGTGGCAATTGAAAATAAACATCTATGAAGCTCCCAATTTCTATACGATATTCCTCATACACTTCATCTGCTTTTCTAATTTCAAGTAAAACTTCAGCAGTTCCTGCCCATACACAGGTTACACTTTTGGGACATCTGGAATCTGAAATGACTTTTTTAAACACAATGCTATAATTTCCGCAATCTAACTGTTCACCTACTTTTAAAAAAGATTGAAGCCTGGCCACCTCGCTTTGTGCAGACAGGCTTACTCCATTAACTAACAAAATTAAAATAAGTATAATCTTCTTCATCGTCACCTTTTTCTAAAAGACGATATTTTTGAAGCAATGTTGCATTCGTTTTTACCCAAGACCAACATCTAAGGTCATCATTACCATAAAACCGCCAATAAAGCCTAAAGTACTTACATCGGTATATTTACTTTGCTGGGATTCGGGTACCACTTCTTCAACTACTACAAAAATCATTGCACCTGCTGCGAAAGACAGTGCATAGGGTAAAATAGGCTGAAATGTCATTACCGCCCAAGCACCAAGTACAGCTGCAACGGGTTCTACAATTGCAGAAAGCTGCCCGTAATTAAAACTTTTTCGTCGGCTAAACCCCTGCCCTCTTAAAGGCATCGCCACTGCAAATCCTTCAGGAAAGTTTTGTAGACCAATTCCAATGGCTAAAGCCACAGCACCGGCTATACTGGCGCCTTCAAATCCGGCTGCTGCACCGCCAAATAATACTCCTACCGCCAGCCCTTCAGGGATATTATGTAAAGTAATTGCTAAAACCAGTAATATGGATTTGTGCCACGGGGTTTTTATCCCTTCTTTTTCAGTAGTGTTAAAATTCACATGTAAATGTGGCAATATTTTGTCCAGGCCAAAGATAAAAAGTGCCCCTAAACCAAAACCTACTACCGCAGGGATGGTTTTTTCAAACCCTTCACCCGGGCTCATTTCGATACCGGGCGCCAGCAAACTCCAAAAACTGGCCGCAACCATAACTCCACCTGTAAACCCCAGCATCCCATCAAAAAGCATTCGGTTCATTTTCTTAAAGAAAAACACCAGACTAGCTCCAAGAGCGGTTAATCCCCAGGTAAAAAGCGTGGCATAAAAAGCGGCTAAAACAGGGTCTAAAGTTTCAAAATAAGCTATTATTTGGTTCATCATTATTTAGTAAGTTAAGTAATAAAAATAGGAATCTCTACCCGATGCCTCACTACATCTACCGTTGTCCCCAATAGGATATCTTTAATCATTTTGTGCCCGTGCCGCCCCATCACCAGTAAATCGAAATTCGCTTCTGCAGAATTCAATAATTTAGGAATGGCTTTTTTGGGGGTTCCAAAACTAAGGTTTATATCTGTATGATATCCCAAAGCCTCTAACTGGCTCTTATAATTTTTTAGAAACTCCCGATCTTTATCGGTTTCATAGTCTTTTATTTGTGTTCCATAAATAAAAGCTCCAGGAGTTTCTACGGTGTGCAAAAGAGTATATTTTGCATTTTTCCCTCCAATTTGAAGAGCCGCTGAAATACTTTTTTTATCAGATCCTGAAAAATCGATAGCGATCGCAATATGCTTAAAGTTCTTCTCTGCAATCACTTCAATAGTTTGTGGATTTTTATGTGGCGCATGATTAGTGATCCAGCCACGACCCAGCTTTTCTTTAAATAATGGCCATAATGAAATAAAAACCAATAGTAATATGACGGCTATGGTTATAGGCACTATAAAAACCCAGATATAAGTGGCATCTTCAACCGAAGTTATCCAACTTTTCAATTCATCAAAAACAAGCTTCGCATTTAATAATACTATCACAAGACTAATTATCCAGGAAGCGATAATAAGCGGCCATTTTATATGAAAGCCATTCATGGTCTTTTTATCGCTTACAAAATGAATAAGTGGGATGATTGCGAAACCAAGCTGCAAGCTTAATACCACCTGGCTAAGAATTAAAAGTTCTCCTGTAGCGCGCTCCCCAAAATAAATTATAGTAAAAAATGCAGGAACTATAGCTAACAATCTTGTGATTAAGCGGCGCACCCAGGGCTGTATCCTTAGATTTAGATAACCTTCCATTACAATTTGTCCGGCTAAAGTACCGGTAAGCGTACTACTTTGCCCTGCTGCGATTAAAGCCAGCGCAAACAGAATAGGGGCTAAAGAAGAACCTAAAAGCGGTTCCAGTAATTTATGCGCATCCTGAATTTCTGCAACTTCAAACATTCCGTTTTTAAAAAAAACCGAAGCGGCGAGGATCAAAATTGCAGCGTTTACGAAAAAAGCCAGATTTAAGGCAATGAAAGAATCGATAAAATTAAAAAGAAGTGCCTGTAGAATACCTTTTTTTGTCTTTTCAATCTTACGCGTTTGCACCAGGGAAGAATGTAGATAAAGGTTATGTGGCATCACCGTAGCTCCAATAATCCCTATCGCGATATAAAGTCCGTCGTTATTGGGAATCGATGGTACAAAGCCTCCTAAAACCTCAGGTATATCAGGCTTTGCCAAAAATAATTCGAGTAAAAAAGATCCCCCTATTATCGCGATAAGTGCTACGATAAAGGCTTCCATTTTTCGCATTCCCTTATTTAGTAAGAATAAGAGTAAAAAGCTATCAAAAACGGTAATGGATACTCCCCAAAGTAACGGAAGCCCAAACAATAACTGTAACCCAATCGCCATCCCAACCACCTCAGCAAGGTCACAGGCTGCAATGGCAATTTCAGCAAAAATATAAAGCATAAAATTCACAAAAGGGGGGTATTCTTCCCGTGAAGCTTGTGCCAAATCCATCCCACGAACAACACCAAGCCGGGTACTTAAACTTTGTAAGAGTAAAGCCATAATATTAGACATTAAAAGTACCCAAAGCAAAGAATAGCCAAACTGGCTACCACCGGCAAGATCTGTAGCCCAGTTACCGGGATCCATATAGCCGACACTAATTAAATAAGCTGGACCTAAAAACGCCAATATACGCTTCCAAAGGGATTTTTTTCCCGAAGTATTTACTGAACCATGAACCTCTTCAAGTGATTTATGTTCATTTCTATCACTCAACTTCTACCGGTTTTAAATAAATATTATTAGCAGCGACTTTAGAAATTGTAAGTTCTTTATTATTCATTTTCAGGATCATCGAACCATCAAATTGTTCCTTCTCTAAAATGCTAATCGATTTTCCCAATTTGATTTTATTTCGATCTAAATATTGCAGAAATGCTGCTGAAGAATCCTTAACACCTACACAAACTCCATGCTCTCCTTTGTCAAATTCTGCCAGAATTTTTTTCTCTAAATTTGCAAAATTACCTTCGGCATCGGGAATAGGGTCACCATGAGGATCACGTTTAGGATAATCCAGGAATTTATCAAGTTTAGCGATTAATTCATCAGATTTTATATGTTCCAACTGCTCAGCAATATCATGTACCTCATCCCAATTAAAATCAAGCTTTTCTACCAAAAAATACTCCCATAAACGATGCTTCCTAATAATTTGTACAGCAATCGCATTACCTTTCTCACTCAGTTTTACTCCCTGATACTTCTTGTAGTTCACCAGTTCTTTTTCTGAAAGTTTCTTGATCATATCAGTAACCGAGGATGCCTTGGTTTCCATTTCCTCTGCCAGTGCATTTGTACTTACACCCCGGGTATATTTCTTCTCTAAATGATATATTGATTTTAGATAATTCTCTTCTGAAAGCGTCATTTCCCTATTTTATTACACACAAAAATACATTTTTTATTTTTAAAACAAATTTTTAGCCTTATCTAAAATTATTAATAATCAATTAAATATAACTAAAATAAAGCCATTTAATTATCATTCTTGTTCTTTACTTGAGCTTCAAAAAGGTGGGATTAATCTATACATATCTCTATAAAATGTTCTTTACCTGTAGTGATAAGTTTTGGTAGTACAACGATTGTATTCATGAAGGTTTTTACAAGCAGTTTGTAGTGCATTAAAAAAAGATTAAAAACTCATAGAGAGCGATAAGAGTTTGGGTATCTTATTTTAGCTCCACTGCAATAGGCCTTACAGCGTAATCATATTTAAGAAATACATCCATCATAAAAAATGTCTTAAAAAAATTCCATGTATTTAAAGTTTAACAACCTAGAAAGCAACCTGAAGTTGATTTTGGTATCTTCATAAAAAGAATAGTATGCCTGTTTACAAATTAACCACTACTATATTATTATTTTCTATGAGTTTATTTATGAGTTGCTCTACTGATGATGCTGAGGTAGTAATCGAAAAACTCTCATATGAAGTATTACTGGAAAGCCAACTAAGTTATTACGAAGAAGAAAAAATACCTAAGCAATATCAGGTTTTTACAAGTCAGGAAGATTGGTTAGCCTTTATTCCAACTATCGAAAGAGTAAATCCTGATCACGCGAAGACATTAAGAAACATATCGTTCGATTTTAATAATAATAATTTAATCATTGTAATTGGCGAATTCTTTAATTCCTGCTGTTCCCAAATTACCATTAACCAGATCTTTAAAAGAAATAACAAAATTATTATAAACTTCGAAGAAAGTGAGCCAGGAATGGCTGGTGCTTTAAGTCAGACTTATTTAGTCTTAAAAACCTCTAGGAGTAGACAACACCAGTAGACTATCTTACATTACAGCCCGCAAAACTTGAGATATCATTATAATATTTAGAAGAAACAAATGCTCTCATCTCTACCATTTAAAATTGCAGCGATCGACACTAATTACTAAATTCTAATTCTTAGCGACGTACTCCAGATAATAATTAAGCTGCAATTTAAAGATTGTGCCTTCAACAAGATCACAGATTTCATTTAATTCGAAAGCATTAACTGCAAAATCCATTTTTTGAAGTGGTGATTTCAACAAAATATTACGCTCACACACATCTGAACTTAAACAACGAAAACACTGGGGGTTACGACGTCTTGCTACTCGAATGTTTTCTGAAAACAACATTACTTCCTCAGGTAACAAATAGAACCCCATATCTTTAAACACCAGTTGCACCCGATTTTCATCTGTATTGCCGATCCCATTTTTCCATTTAAAAGAAATCCCGGTATCGTTGTGATAAATAACATCTACATCTTCCATACTTCTCTTTTAAGTAGGTTTACACCAAAGATAAGAATATTATTTAAAACCAGTCTAAATAGATGAGGTTTTAGTAGTTGCGCCTTCCAGCATTTAAAATCGAAATTACTGTATTTAAGATTTTGAAATTTAAAGGTAATCGGCCACTGCCTTACTGAAGAAATCAATTATACCAAAAACTAGCAAATCTAAACAACGAAATTAATTTAGACAGTGATTTTCTCACCGGCAGGCCAAGTGGATACATCCCATTTGCATAATAAAAATATTCATCTATTTCACTGATTTTCAATTAAAATGACCTGGAAAAGAATTAAAATAGATTACTCCAGAACTCGAAGAGCCTTTTCAATTATCAAATCAATACATAATCACATTTCAAAATTGAAAATTATACTCCGGTTTCCTCATCAACATTCAGCATTCAAAATAAAACTAAATGCTCTTCTCTCTTTCTTTTCCAATCTATAAAGGCTATAAAGGCACAGCCGTCTAATTTAAACTTCCTTGAGATCCTTAAGTTTTAACTGCAAAGAAACATTCCCGTTCCATTCGTTTTCATCTACAGCATATACAGCGCTAAAGGATTTTTTATTTTGGATAAGTTCCAGTTTTTCTCCCAGATTAAAACCAATTACATCAAAAGAAGCTGTATTGTTAAGCTGGCTAACCTTACATTTTAAATGAGTATGTTCATTACCTACGCATTTCCCGAATCCAGAATCGGTTAAATTTCGAGACATAAAAAGAGGAGACATATTGCCCGGGCCAAACGGCGCAAATTGCTTTAAGATTCGCCAAAATTTAGGAGTAATTTCATCTAATTCAATTTCGGCATCGATACTAATTTCAGGAGTCAGTAGTTTTCTATCGATGGTCTCAGCAACCACTTCTTCAAACTTTCTTTTAAAATTATCATATTCTTCTTCCTTAATGGTTAGTCCCGCTGCATACATATGGCCTCCAAACTGCTCGATATGCTCCTGGCAAGCCTCTAGCGCATTATAGACGTCAAAACCTTTTACCGATCTTGCCGATGCTGCCAGCTTATCTCCACTTTTGGTAAAAACCAATGTTGGGCGATAATAGGTTTCTGTAAGTCTACTTGCCACAATCCCAATAACTCCTTTATGCCAGTGATCGGCATAAACAACGGTACTTAAACGCTCCTGCTCCTCTAACTCTTCAATTTGCACTAAAGCCTCAGCGGTAATTGATTTATCCGTATCTTTTCTATGGGAATTATGATATTCTATTTCAGAAGCAAATTGCTGTGCTTGTTCTTCTTTTTCTTCAGTAAGTAGCTCGACCGCATGCAAACCATGTTTCATCCTTCCGGCAGCATTTATTCGCGGGGCGATCACAAAAACCACATCTGTAATGGTGATAGTTTCCTTTTTAAGCTGACTCAATATCGCTTTAAAGCCTTGTCTTGGCGCCACATTAATCACGTGCAAACCATGATAGGCTAAAATGCGGTTTTCTCCAGTAATGGGTACAATATCAGCACCAATTGCAGTAGCCACCAAATCCAAATAAGGTAATAATACCTGTATACTATCCCCACGTTTTTCTGCCAAAGCCTGTATGAGTTTAAAACCAACTCCGCATCCACACAATTCTTTATAAGGGTATTCACAATCTTCCCGTTTAGGATCTAGTACTGCAGCCGCTTCAGGAATTTTCTCACCCGGACGGTGGTGATCACAAATCACAAAATCAATACCTTTTTCCCTGGCATAGGCGACTTTATCGATGGCTTTAATTCCGCAATCTAACGCTATAATTAGACTAATATCGTTATCGGCAGCAAAATCGATTCCCTGGTAGGAAACCCCGTAGCCCTCGTTATAGCGATCTGGAATATAGGTAGCTACATTTGGATATCGCGTTTTTAAGTACGAAGACATTAGTGCTACGCTGGTGGTTCCGTCTACATCATAATCACCGTACACCATGATATTCTCTTCTTCAGCGAGTGCCTTTTCAATTCTGGCTACCGCTTTATCCATATCCCGCATTAAGTATGGATCATGAAGGTCTTTGAGATTTGGTCTAAAGAATTTCTTTGCTTCCTCGAAGCTATTGATACCACGTTGGGCTAAAAGCCGGGCAATAGGCTTGCCTACTCCAAGAGATTGCATTAAAGAATTTACAATGTCTGGGTTAGGGTTAGGTTTTATAGTCCAGCGGCTGTTCATCGGCATGTATCTTCTGTTCAAAAAAAGTTTCCTGAAAAGGATTATTCAGGAAATAAAATTTATACTTCAATTATCTCATCTTTTCCCAACATCTTTCGGGTATATCCAATCGCTACACCGATTGAAGGATAGTGCTTTAATAAAGGCATAAAAATACAAAAAGAAATTACTTTACAGGTTGTAAAGCTTCGGTATCAAAAGCGATACCGCTCCATCCGGTGTCCATAAAATTACGAATGTTCTGATGACTATTGCCTTCAGGATCCTTTAAAACTCCATCAAAATAATGCTCCCCAAAAAGTGCCAATGTTGTTTCTTTACTTAGTCCTTTAAGTAAGCCGAGAGCAAATATTTTACAGCTACCGTTGTTGTTGCCGGCTTCATTATAAATCTGTCCGTTTTTAAAAGAGGCTGGTGAAAATTGATAGTATTCATCAATTAAATTTATTGTTTGTTTAAAATCAGCGGATTTTGGATCGGACGCCACCTGTTCTAAATATTTTAATAAATCCATTGTTATACTTTTAAGTTTGATAAGCTCATTTATACCGTTCTATAATCAATCCAATCTGGAGAATACACATCGATCCTCATAGCTTAGCATTTAAAGTTTAAGTCGTACCTATTTAACAAGCTTATCTAATAGAGTTTACCTAATGGCAGTAAGCCAGCCAGATTCTAGCAAGAAACACATAAGCTTACATTAGTTCGGGCTAAAGTTTATTCGTGATAAAATACATGGGCTTAATTCACCCGAATCACTTCAGCTTTTGCACATACAAAAACCTGGTCTTCTGCTTCAGGTTTCATTAAAAAAGCACCCGTAAACTCACCAAAAGCAGGTAAAATAAGTTGGTTTCTACTTCTAAAAAAGCATTTCAGTTTTAGATGCTGTTTGGCCAAACCCACCAATCGATATCCCGGATGAATATGTCCACAAATATTAAAGCTACCCTGTTTTTCTTCGGGGTGATGCGTTAAACGGAAATCATCAATGTGTAACTCCTGAAAGACTTTCACACCTAATTTTTCGTAATGCCACGGAGCAATAATATCGTGATTTCCCGCAATCAAAATAACCTCAGCTTTTTGATTTTGAAACCAGTTTTCAAACAAATTCCATTCTGCATTTAAAGCGCTATGAAACAAGTCGCCTAAAAAGATGATTTTTAATGGTTGAAATTGTACTACTGCTTGATCTAGACGATCAAAGTTGGTCTGAACCGCCGTTTGCGGTACCGCACTGCCATACTTTCGAAAATGTGAAATCTTTCCTAAATGCACATCGGCCACTAGTAGCGTCTTTTGCTCTTCCCAATAGGAAACACCACTACATGCTAACTGAAAATGATTATGTTGAATATTAATTTTCAATGAACTATTTTACTTCTTCAAATTCGATTTCTTTATCGGTTTTTGGGATGGTTCCCACATAATAGGGCTGTGTCATTACCATTGTGGCCATGCCTTCCGTTTGTGATTTCCGTAGGTTTATTACTACCGATTCTTCTTTATTTTTGACACCTGAAATTTTAATAGCATATCCTCCTTTTGTGCGTTGTTGATCGATTAAGACGATGACCATTTGCTTTTTGAAATCAACAGCCTTTATCTGATCTTCTTTGATATTAGCATTAAGCTTATTCAGTTTAGCAGCTACTTCTTTCCATTCTGTTTGGTTTTTAAGTACCATATTATTTTCCACTAAGCCATCATTACCATTTCCATACAGATTACCCTCGGCAATTAGAGTGGGATTCATATTTTCTGAATTTTGAGCTGAATTACAACTGAACATCAACATGACCATACAGCAATAAACTAAGTTCTTCATAGGAATTTGTTTTAATAGGCGAAGATAGAAATTTGGGTAGTTAATAGTAATTGCGTTAACACGCTTTTTACGTTAGAGATTAAAACAGGTCTTCGTTTTATAGTAATTATTTTACACCGCTCATTGTAACGAAAAAATCCCAAACTCAATTTGATGAATTTGGGATTTTAATTTATAAAATTGAGTTTTCTTATCCTTTTGTACTTGCAGATAAATATTCTCGGTTCATACGAGCTATGTTTTCTAAAGAGATTCCTTTAGGACATTCGATCTCACAAGCACCAGTATTAGTACAGTTTCCAAAACCTTCTGCATCCATCTGGCGAACCATGTTCATTACACGGTCTGTAGCTTCTACCTGTCCTTGTGGAAGTAAGGCATACTGAGATACTTTTGCTGAAGTGAATAACATCGCACTTGCATTTTTACAAGCTGCAACACAGGCTCCACAACCAATACAGGTTGCTGCTGCGAATGAATCATCAGCATCATGTTTATTTACCGGAATACTGTTAGCATCAATAGTATTTCCTGAAGTATTTATAGAAACATAACCCCCAGCCTGCTGAATACGATCAAAAGAACTTCTATCAACGATTAAATCCTTTACTACAGGAAAGGCATTAGCTCTAAATGGTTCAATAACGATGGTATCACCATCTTTAAAAGAACGCATGTGTAACTGGCAGGTTGTAATTAACTTATCTGGACCGTGAGGCTCTCCGTTAATTTGTAAAGAACAAGCACCGCAGATGCCCTCACGACAATCGTGATCAAATTCTACCGGATCTTCCCCTTTAGCAACAAGTTCTTCATTTAAAACGTCCAGCATTTCCAGAAAAGACATATCTCCTTCAATACCGTCAATAGGATAAGATACCATCTTCCCCTTAGACTTAGCGTTTTCTTGTCGCCATATTTTTAATGTAAGTTTCATATTCTTTAGATTTTAGTATTGAGTATTGAGTCTTGAGTCGCTAATTTGTAACAGCTCATATCTCAACACTTGCATCTATTTATAACTTCTTGTTTTTAATTCTATATTTTTAAAGATCAGCTCTTCTTTATGAAGGACTGCATCACTAGGTTGTCCTTTATACTCCCAGGCAGCTACATATTTAAAGTTTTCATCATCCCTTAAAGCTTCCCCATCTTCAGTTTGATATTCCTCTCTAAAGTGACCTCCACAGGACTCATTTCTATGTAATGCATCTTTTGCAAAAAGCTCTCCTAATTCCAGAAAATCTGCCACACGGCCTGCTTTTTCCAATTCCGCATTCTTGCTCTCTGCTGTACCGGTAACTTTAACATTCTGCCAGAAATCTTCCCTTAATGCTTTAATTTCTTCGATAGCTTCTTTAAGACCCTGCTCGTTACGAGCCATACCACACTTCTCCCACATGATCTTACCTAATTTCTTATGATAAGTATCTACAGAGTGTTTTCCGCCAGCGTTCATCAAGCGATCGATCTTGTCTTTCACTTCTTTCTCGGTTGCTTCGAACTCTGGAGAATCTGTTGGGATCTTTCCTGTTCTAATATCTTTAGAAAGATAATCTCCAATTGTATATGGTAATACAAAATAACCATCTGCAAGTCCCTGCATTAAAGCAGAAGCTCCTAACCTGTTAGCACCGTGATCAGAGAAGTTGGCTTCTCCGGCAGCATAACACCCAGGAATAGTTGTCTGTAAATTATAATCTACCCAAAGACCTCCCATAGTATAGTGAACCGCAGGATAGATCATCATTGGAGTTTCGTAAGGATTTTGATCGGTGATCTTTTCGTACATCTGGAAAAGGTTACCGTATTTAGATTCTACAACTTCTTTACCTAATTTTATAATTTCAGCCTCAGATGGATTCTTATGTCCCGATGTGAAAGCAGCTTCTTTTCCGTAGCGCTTAATTGCACTCGCAAAGTCAAGGTATACTGCCTGCCCGGTTTTGTTTACTCCAAACCCTGCATCACAACGTTCTTTTGCGGCTCTGGAGGCTACATCACGAGGTACAAGATTACCAAATGAAGGATATCTTCTTTCTAAGTAATAATCTCTTTCTTCTTCAGAAAGTTCGGTAGGCTTTTTCTTCCCTTCTCTAATCGCAATTGCATCTTCTTTTTTCTTCGGAACCCAAATACGACCATCGTTACGTAAAGATTCAGACATCAAAGTTAATTTAGACTGATGATCTCCCGTAACAGGAATACACGTTGGGTGAATTTGCGTATAACAAGGGTTAGCAAAGTAAGCTCCTCTACGGTGTGCTCTCCATGCTGCCATCACGTTACTTCCCATTGCATTTGTTGAAAGGAAAAATACGTTACCGTAACCTCCAGAAGCTAAAACTACAGCGTGACCAGAGTGTCTCTCTAACTCACCCGTAACCATATCTCTGGCAATAATTCCTCTTGCTTTACCATCTACTAAAACAAGATCCATCATTTCGTGGCGGTTAAAAGACTGAATCTTACCACGATTTATCTGGCGGTTCATTGCAGAATATGCTCCTAATAATAATTGCTGACCAGTTTGCCCTTTTGCGTAAAAAGTTCTGGAAACCAAAACTCCACCAAAAGAACGGTTATCTAAATAACCACCATATTCACGTGCAAAAGGAACACCTTGTGCAACACACTGGTCGATAATATTTCCTGATACCTCTGCAAGACGGTAAACATTCGCTTCTCTAGAGCGGTAATCCCCACCTTTTACGGTATCATAAAAAAGACGGTAATCTGAGTCACCATCTCCCTGATAATTTTTTGATGCATTTATACCTCCCTGTGCAGCAATAGAGTGTGCACGTCTTGGAGAATCCTGATAGCAAAACGTCTTTACATTATAACCCAATTCGGCAAGGGTTGCAGCTGCTGCTCCACCTGCAAGACCTGTACCTACAACGATAATATCGATATTACGCTTGTTGGCAGGGTTTACCAGGTTAATATCATTTTTATGTTTAGTCCACTTATCTTTAAGCGGCCCTTCTGGTATCTTTGATTCTAAAACTGACATAAATCTTGCGAATTAAAGGTTATTGATATAGTGAAACAATGCTATAAAAATAAATCCAAGCGGAATAATTATAGCATAAGCCACTGTAAGGCCTCTTACTCCTTTAGCATACTTATTATTCCAACCCATAGACTGGAAAGACGAAGAAAACCCATGAAGTAAGTGCAAACTAAGGAAAACAAAAGACAGGCAATAGGCCGCCACTCGTATTGGATCCTGAAATTTAGCCACCAACTCCCCATAATATCTTGATGCATCCTCTGGGTGAGATTCTACATATTTATGCACGAGTTCTGGCACCCAAAAATCATAAAAATGAAGCACTAAAAAGGCCAATACTACTAATCCAGAATAAATCATATTTCTGGACATCCAGCTAGAGTTCGCACCACCATTGTACTTAACATATTTTACATTTCTAGCGCCGCGGTTCTTAGCTTCAAGAACAAACCCCATTACAAAATGAAATATCACCCCAAATATCAATACTGGTTGAAGAATGGACTGTACCAAGAAATTTGTTCCCATAAAATGGGAAAGTTCATTAAATAAGTCCTCACTAAAAACAGAAGTGAAATTTATTGTAAAGTGCTGAAGTAAAAATAAGACCAGGAACAGTCCCGACAAGGCCATCGCAACTTTCTTTGCGATAGATGATTTTAAAAATCCACCCATTGGTTTGATTATTTATAGAATTTTAAGAGCAAAAATACACTCCAATTCATTTACGGACAAACTTTAGTGCTTCTTTATAGGGCTATTTAGAACAAGTTTAAGTAAGCCATAATTTTGTTTAATCCTAAAAGTTGCTGAATTTTAGATCAAAATAGCAACACCATCAGTTTTCACAATAGCTAGAAGATAAAAACCATAATATCAAAAGAATATTTCAAACGATTGAAATTGTACAATTTATAAAACTTTATAGATTATAGATCACATAAAAAAAGCTATCTAAAATTGCGTATTTTAGATAGCTTTTTTCTTTTTAATTTAATTTAGGATTAGCCTTCGATTAAATCTTTTTTATTAAGCATCTGAATGTACATTTGCTACTGCTCTACCAGATGGATCGTTCATGTTCTTAAATGATTCGTCCCATTCTAAAGCGGTTGGAGTACTACATGCCACTGAAGGTACTGAAGGAACAGATAATGCGGCAGCATCACTTGGGAAATGCTGTGAAAATATCGTTCTGTAATAGTATTCTTCTTTACTTGATGGTGGCTGAATTGGGAACTTAAAATGAGAGTTTTTAAGTTGTTCGTCTGTAACTTCAGCGTTTACCAGTTCTTTCAAGGTATCAATCCAACTATACCCAACACCATCAGAAAACTGTTCTTTTTGTCTCCAGGTCACGCTCTCTGGCAAATAATCTTCAAAAGCCTTTCTAAGCACCCATTTCTCGATACGTTCTCCATTGATCATTTTATCCTGTGGATTAATTCGCATGGCCACATCCATAAATTCTTTATCTAAGAATGGCACCCGACCTTCTATTCCCCAGGCACAAAGTGATTTGTTCGCTCTTAAACAATCGTACTGATGTAATTTATCCAATTTACGTACGGTTTCTTCATGAAACTCTTTTGCATTAGGTGCTTTATGAAAATAAAGATATCCTCCAAAAAGCTCATCAGATCCTTCTCCAGAAAGTACCATTTTAATTCCTAAAGATTTGATAGTCCTTGCCATTAAGTACATAGGAGTTGAAGCTCTGATCGTGGTCACATCATACGTCTCTAAATGATAGATCACGTCTTTTATAGCATCTAAACCTTCCTGAATGGTAAATTTAATTTCGTGATGCACGGTATCCAAATGATCAGCTACTTTTTGCGCTGCTGCAAGATCTGGAGAACCTTCTAAACCAATGGCAAAAGAATGCAATCTTGGCCACCATGCGGCGTCTTTATCGTCACTTTCAATTCTTTTTTCTGAATACTTTTTAGCTACTGCTGAAGTTATTGAAGAATCCAGGCCTCCAGAAAGTAATACCCCATAAGGAACATCACTCATTAACTGACGGTGAACCGCTTTCTCTAAAGCCTCTCTTAGCTCTTCAATACTGGTATGATTATCCTTAACCGCATCATATTCCATCCAGTCACGCTCGTACCATTTCTGGAAGCCTTCTTCCTTACTGGATAGGTAGTGACCCGGAGGAAACAATTCAATTTTTGTACATTTTCCTTCCAGGGCCTTAAGCTCTGATGCCACGTAAAAAGTACCGTTTTGATCCCAACCAATATATAGCGGTATAATACCCATATGGTCCCGGGCAATTAGATATTCATCGTTTTCTACATCATAAATAGCAAAACCAAAAATTCCGTTTAGATCGTCAAGGAATCTTGCTCCCTTTTGCTTATACAAAGCCAGGATAACTTCACAGTCTGATGCTGTTTGAAATTCGTAATCTTGGCACTGCTCTCTTAATTTCTTATGATTATATATTTCGCCATTAGCGGCAAGTACTAAATTACCATCTTTAGATAATAAAGGCTGTCCTCCTGAAATTGGGTCGACAATAGCTAGACGCTCATGCGCCAAAATCGCATTATCATTACTGTAAATCCCACTCCAGTCCGGACCACGATGTCTTAAACATCTGGCCATTTCTAATAATTGAGGTCTTAAATCATCAGACTTCTCTTTTAAATCGAACGCACAAACAATTCCACACACAGTTTTAAAATTTTAAGTATTAAAGTTGAAACAAATATCGATTAATCATTTCATTAAAAAAGTCACAATACCTATTTCGATTACAATTATCAACTAATTAATTGAAATATGATTAAATAATAAAAATTCCGAAGTATAAATATAGTGATTTTTTTTCAGCAGTAAAATTCCTTATATCCCGCATCTCAAGCTTATTCTAAAAGTGCAAGAATTAATAACACATTTATAATATTTATTTAAGATTCAAAATGAAGCAATAATCGTAATTTTAGGGTAAAATTCAATATTATGAGTAATTTCAAAGATAAAACTGCAATAATCACGGGCGGTTCCGGAAGCATTGGTTATACTACCGCATTAGAATTAGCAAAAAAAGGTGCGAATGTATTATTAGTTGATATCGATGAAGAATCTTTAAAAGAAAAAGAATCGGCCGCAAAAAAAGAGAATTTAAATATTTCTTACGTTGTCGCCGATGTAAGTAAACCAGAGGATGTAAAAAATTATGTAGAAACTTGTATTGAGCGTTATGGTAAAATTGATTATTTCTTTAATAACGCCGGTATAGAAGGTAAAGTGGCACCTTTAGAGGAGTACCCAGATGACATTTTTGATAAAGTGATGGAGGTTAATGTAAAAGGCACTTACTTAGGAATGAAGCATGTAATCCCGAAAATTGAAGATGGCGGTAGTATCGTAATTACATCTTCAGTAGCTGGTTTACAAGGCTCTCCTAAAATGGTTTCCTACATCACATCTAAACATGCGGTTATAGGAATCATGCGAACTGCCGCTTTAGAATTGGGAAAAAGAAATGTGCGTGTAAACTGCGTAAATCCCGGCTCTGTAGATAATCGTATGATGCGTTCTCTCGAAGATGGCGTAAATCCAGGACATGGAGACGATGTAAAAAAAGCTTACGAAGCTACCATTCCGCTAGGAAGATACGCCACACCTGAAGATATATCGCATATGGTTTGCTTCCTATTTTCTGATAAAGCCTCTTATGCCAACGGCCAAACATTTGTAATCGATGGCGGAATGAAAGCTTAAGCATTTTTAAATGTTTTTATATAAAAGGAATCCATAAAACGGATTCCTTTTATATTTTATCCAGTTTACATAAATCGAAGAAGAATATTATCCACATCATAAATACAAATTTTAATGAACTCGAAAACAGGAACAGAAACTGCTTTAGGCACTTGAAAAAAAGAAATATTAGCCTTGGATTAACAGGCATTCTAATCGCTGTTTTTTAGCTTTGGGGGATAATTTTGAAATTACAGTTATGAAATACGATCAAATAGACCGCAAACTTTTTATTAAAAACCGAAAAAACTTTATGGAACGCATGGTTCCCGGGGGATTAGCTGTTTTTAATGCTAATGACGTGTTCCCGATTGGGGCCGATAGCACCATGCCTTTTCAGCAAAATCGAGATTTATTCTATCTAAGCGGAGTGGATCAGGAGGAAGCAATTTTAGTTTTATTCCCGGATGCTCCAAAACCAGAACACCGGGAAATACTTTTCTTAACCGAAACCAATCCGCATATAGCTGTTTGGGAAGGCGAAAAACTTACCAAAGAAAAAGCTTTTGAAGTAAGCGGTATCAAAACGGTCTACTGGCTACAGGATTTCGAGAAAATCTTTTTTGAAGTTATGGCACAGTCTGAGACTATTTATTTTAATAAAAATGAGCATTATCGTGTTCAGGGAAGCATCCAGACAGAAACCCGTGACGATCGCTTTATAAAGTGGTGTAAAGAAAAATACCCGGCGCATCAGGTTGCCAAAAGCAATCCTATCTTACAAAGGTTACGTGCTGTTAAAGATCCCATAGAGCTGGATTTAATGCAGCAAGCCTGCGATATTACCGAGAAAGCTTTTAGAAGAGCGCTTAAATTCACGAAACCTGGCGTATGGGAATACGAAATTGAAGCAGAATACTGGCACGAAATGATAAGAAACCGCTCTAAAGGTTTTGCATACACTCCAATTATCGCGAGCGGAAATAATGCCAACGTTCTACATTACACTGAAAATAATCAGCAATGTAAAGCTGGCGACCTTATTCTATTAGATACGGGTGCCGAGTATGCCAACTATTCTAGCGACATGACCAGATCGATCCCGGTTTCAGGAAGATTTACCGATAGACAGAAGCAAATTTATAACGCTGTTAATAAAGTTAAAACCGAAGCTACAAAATGGTTGATCCCTGGTACGATGTGGGATGAATTTCATAAGGAAGTTGGGAAACTAATGACTTCAGAACTACTGAATCTTGGTTTGCTAGATAAAGCCGATGTACAAAATGAAAATCCCGACTGGCCGGCCTATAAGAAATACTTTATGCACGGCACCGCTCATAATATTGGTCTAGACACGCATGATTACGGTATCCTTACTGAACCGATGAAAGCCAATCAGGTTTTTACAGTTGAACCGGGAATTTATCTACCAGACGAAGGATTTGGGATTCGATTAGAAGATGATGTGGTAATTCAGGAAAAAGGGGAACCTTTTAATCTAATGCGTAATATTCCTATTGAAGCAGATGAGATTGAGGAGATTATGAACTCTTAAAAATTACAAAAAGGCCACAGAATTTGAAAATTAATTCAATTTTGCGGCCTTTTATAATGTAATGCTTATGAAAATACCGTATAAAAATACACAAATAAAGTTTATAACAAAGGGAAAAAATGAACCATTAGTGCTTTTACATGGATTTTTAGAAAGCAAGGAAATTTGGAGAGACTATTTGGAATTACTTTCGAAAGAACGCCAGGTAATTACAATCGATCTTTTGGGACATGGAGAAACAGGAAATATTGCACCTATTCATTCTATGGAAGATATGGCTGATAGCGTAATTGAGGTTCTTAATTATTTGGAAATCGAAAAAGCGAATTTTGCCGGTCATTCTATGGGCGGTTATGTCATCATGGCTCTTTTAAAAAAATACCCTGAAAAAATACCCAAAATTAGTCTTATCAATTCTACTCCGGCTGAAGATACTCCAGAGAAAAAAGAAAACAGGGAACGTGTTGCCGGTTTAGTATCAAAAAATAAATCGGCTTTTGTGAGTATGGCCATTTCCAATCTCTTAACTTCTGAAAACAACAAAAAATTTAAGTCTGAAATCGAGATTCTTAAAAATGAAGCACAAAAAATGTCGTTAGAAGGTATTATTGCTGCCACATTAGGTATGAAAAACAGAATGGATAGCACTGAAATATTTAAAGAATTTAAAGGAGAAAAATTTATTGTTGTTGGCATGCAGGACCCGGTACTGGATGTAGCAGATACTTTACAAATCGCCAAAAAAACGAATGCTGAAATCATAGAATTTCCCGATGGACACTTGTCTTTTATCGAAAATAGGGATCAGCTAATGCATTTCCTTAAATCAAAGGCATAACAACGGGGAATTATAAGGTAATCCTTGTCTAAAGTAGATCATTACCTAACTATCATCGGAATAACAAGAGTAGAAAACTTTCTATTTTAGTACCTAATCGTTCTCTTAAAATTGAATAGGCCTTGGTTAAATGTCCTTCTACTGTTTTTAAAGAAATATTGAGATAATCAGCAATTTCAATATTAGTGAGCCCTTCCCTTTTACTTAGTATAAAAACTTCTGCGCATTTATCCGGTAATAATGAAACTCCTTCAAAAACAATTTCCATTTTTCTTTCAAGAAGCTCGAAATCACTATTCATTGCAACCTGCTCTGCGTTCTCTAAAAACACTTTATCAAAGTAAGTAATTCCTTTATTTTTATTATAATTATTGACAAACTCATTATAACTGCTTCTATACAGAAAATTTTTAATTGAATAATCTGGGTTAAGCCGACTTCTATACTCCCAGAGTTTCAGAAATACATTCTGAATGATATCTTCCGCCAAATCACGATCCCTTGTTAATGTCACCACGTACACAAATAATTGCCTATGGTATAATTGTAATAAATACGAATATGCCGAATCTTCACCGTTTTTCAGGCGTTCTATAAGATCATGATTATCCTTATACATAAATTCTATAATAGTCAAAAAAACTGACTTAAATTTAATAAATGCTAAATAAATTTTAAAATTAAACAAGGGTTTTATAAAATTCAATTGTATTTATTACAAATACCCTTTTAGATGATGACCAAAACTATTGAAAAAGCCATAATTAGATATATCACCGGCACCGCTTCTGCCGATGAGCTAACGATGCTGTCTAAATGGGTAGAAAAACCTTCAAATCAAAAACAGTTACAAACTTTTATCGAGGATTATTATGCTATCCAGTATAACATTTACGAACCAAATACAGATCGTGCGGTACACCGGTTATTATCGTCCATCAAAAAGCGTAAAACCTTAGACTACAAAAAAAAGCGCCACTATTTTATAAAGTATGCGGCGGCTATAGTCACCATACTAAGCCTGATTGGAGGATATACATTTAAAGAAAATTTATTTACAAACGAGCTATCCCAATCTGCTAAAGAAGAGATAAAAGCAGGCACAGACAAAGCCATTTTAACCCTTGGTGACGGATCTAAAATACAATTAGGAGAGCAAGAAGTATATACATCTGAAAAGTTTGGTAGTAACGGAAGTACACTTGAATATTTTGACCATGATAAACATAGCTCTAATACCACAAATTATCATTATTTAACTGTTCCCAGAGGAGGGAAATTTATGATCAAACTATCAGACGGAACTAAAGTTTGGCTTAATTCAGATAGCCGTTTAAAATATCCAGAGAAATTTAAAAAAGGAGAATCACGAAAGGTTGAACTCGTGTATGGAGAAGCTTATTTTGATGTTTCGTCATCTTCTAAAAACAATGGAGCCGATTTTAGGGTCTACAATAAAGGAAAGGAAATTCAGGTATTAGGTACCCAGTTTAATATCAAAGCATATAACGAAGAACAACAAATATTTACCACCCTGGTAGAAGGAAAAATATCATTCAAATACGAAGATCACGAGAAGATCCTGTCTCCTGGACAGCAGGCCATATATAATTTGAAAAACAAAGTTATCCTTACGAAAACGATTGATATTTACAATGAAATCTCGTGGAAAGATGGAATTTTTAGTTTCGACAACAAACCGCTTGGCGACATCATGAAAGTATTATCAAGATGGTATGATGTGAAATTTATTTTTTCTAATGAGCAAACAAAAAACGAACAATTTATAGGCATCCTAAGTAAAGATCAGGAAATAGAAAGCATTCTGCTACAGTTAAAAAATTCAGGAATAATAAAAAACTATAAAATCAAAAACAGTGAAATAGAAATAGAATAATAGAAGAAAGAGAACGAAGTCAAACATTTGGCGATGCACTCAACTTCGTCTCTCCCATACATAAATATTAGATAATTATAACTAACAAATACCTAACAAATTTATGAAAATTAAATTACTCAACTCGCATTTCCGATACCGGAAACTGCTGCTCTTACTTATGAAAACATTCCTATTATTACTCTGTACCACAGTATTCGGGTTTTCACCAAAGACATCTTTCTCTCAGGAAAATATCGTCATTTCAAAAGATCAGAAGGCCAGCATAGATGATGTTTTTCATATTATTAGAGCACAAACAGATTATACGTTCATTTACGCTAAAAGTCTTTTCGAAAATACGCCTGAAATTCAACTAAAAAAAGGAGATATTAATATTGACTCATTGCTAAATCGTATTAGTAAAAATGCTGATGTTTTTATAAGAAAAAACCCTGACCATACAATCACCATTAAAAAGAGTGACAGAAACTCCAGGAGCAGGAGTGATTCACAAACAGTCTCCCAACAATTAGAAATAAAAGGTCGTGTTATTACGGCCAATGATAAGCTTCCATTACCAGGGGCCAGTATTATAGAAAAGGGGACCATGAATGGTGTTGTAACCGATTTTAATGGTGATTTCTCCATTAGCATAACCAATAAAAATGCGATACTGGTGATTTCGTATGTAGGCTATGCAACGAAAGAGATTCCGGTTAATGATCAAACAAACTTCGAAATTGTACTGGAAGAGGATACTGATAGTTTAGACGAAGTAGTTATCGTAGGTTTTGGTAAGCAAAAAAAGATATCCCTTACCGGTGCGGTATCTACAGTAGATGTAGAAGACATGAAGCAAAACCCTACCTCAAGCATCTCTAACGCACTGGCAGGAAATGTAGCGGGTATTATGGGAATGATGCAATCTGGACAACCCGGTAGAAATATATCTGAATTCTGGATTCGAGGGATATCTACTTTTGGCGGCGGCACCAATCCTCTTGTTTTGGTAGATAATATAGAACGGGATTTAAACGAACTAAATATAGAAGATATTAAATCCATTTCTGTTTTAAAGGATGCCGCCGAAACTGCCATGTATGGTTCCAGAGGTGCCAACGGAGTAATATTGATTACCACAAAACGTGGGAGCGCCGGCAAAATAAATATTAACTTCAAAGATGAATTTATATACAATACCCGAACGATTACACCAGATTTTGAAGATGGGGTCTCTTATGCCAATCTCTTGAATGAGGCACGTATCACCCGTAACGAAGGCCCAATTTATCAACCGGAAGAATTAGAAATTTTACGATTGGGATTAGATCCTGATTTATATCCCAACGTAGACTGGAAAGATGAGCTACTAAGAGATGGAGCCATGACGTACCGCGCCAATTTAAACATGAGTGGTGGCGGGGAAACCTCCAGGTATTATGTTTCAGGCAGTTATATAAATGAAGGTGGCATGTATGAAATTGATGAATCCTTAAAAGATGATTATAATACCAATGCTAATTACAAACGTTGGAACTATCGTCTAAATGCAGACTTTGACATCAGTAAGACCACTATTGCCAAAGTAGGGGTTGCTGGTTCTCTTAGCAAAAGAAACAGCCCCGGTCTGGGTGATGTTGACTTTTGGGGTTCCCTCTTTGGCTACTCACCAATCCGCACACCAATAATTTATTCCAATGGTTATGTTCCTGCTATTGGGACTGGAAATCAAACCAATCCCTGGGTAATGGCAACCCAAACCGGATTTAACGAAAATTGGGTCAATAAAGTACAAACTAACGTAACCATAGAGCAGGACTTTGGTTTTATTACCGAAGGTCTTCGTATGAGGGGTATCGTGGGATATGACATCGAAAACTCAAATAACATTCAACGCCGTAAATGGCCTGAGCAGTGGAGAGCTGATCGTGCACGTGATGCAAATGGAGACCTGGTTTTTACGCATATATCAGATCCAAGCGAGTTATTTCAATCCAGTACCTCATCAGGAAACCGTTTAGAATTTTATGATCTTATGATCAATTATGACCGAAGTTTCGGAAATCATGATATAGGCGGCGCCATACGACTAACCCGGGATGCCTTTGTACAAACGGTTGACTTAGGTGGTGATATAAAAAATGGTATCTCCAGAAGAAATCAAGCTCTGGCAGGGCGAGTACTTTATAACTGGAAAAGTAAGTATTTCATTAATTTCAATTTTGGATATACCGGTTCAGAAAACTTTGCCCCAGGCAAACAATATGGTTTCTTTCCCGCGATTTCAGGGGCCTGGAATATCGCCGGAGAGCAGTTCTTTAAAGAGCACCTAAGCTGGCTGAAACTATTTAAAATCAGGTATTCTTATGGGAAAGCAGGAAACGATCAATTAATGAACGGAGAACGCTTTCCCTATTTATATACCATTTCAGAACTCTTTACTGATGATGGCGAAGCTACTGGCGGTTATCGCTGGTCAGATTATGGATCTGACAGGTATTTTGGCGGGATAATCTACTCTCAGGTGGCTTCATCTAATGTTACCTGGGAAGTCGCAACAAAACAAAATTTGGGTTTTGATATAGAGACCAAAGCCATCACAGCAAATCTAGATTTCTTCAACGAAAAACGTACGGGTATTTATATGGAAAGAAATTATTTACCTGCCATGGTTGGATTGGAAAGTATCCCAAGGGCGAATGTAGGTATCGTTAGATCACGCGGCTTTGACGGTCGTTTTCAATATACAAGACAAATTGGCGAAGTAACACTTAGTGCCAGAAGCAATATCACCTACAGTAAAAACGAAATTGTAGAAAGAGATGAAGAAAATAATGTTTATCCCTATCAAAATCAGGAAGGGTTTCGCGTAGGCCAGTCCAGAGGATTAATTGCCCTTGGCCTTTTTGAGGATTATGATGATATACGAAATAGTCCTACGCAAACTTTTGGCACCTATCAACCCGGAGATATTAAATATAAAGATGTTAATGGCGATGGGATTATTGATGATGGCGATCGTGTGGCTATAGGCGCCACCAGACGGCCTAACTTAATCTATGGTTTAGGAGCATCTGTTAATTGGCGGGGATTTGGCCTGGGGGTTCATTTTCAGGGTGCCGGAAAATCAACCTTTTCTACCTACGGAAAAACCGTATATGCATTTAGCGAAGGAGAATGGGGACAGGTCATGAAAGGGGTTATGGGGAATAACCGATGGATAGATGCCGATATTTCTGGAGATCCCGCTACAGAAGATCCAAATGCCTCTTATCCCCGTTTAAGCTATGGTGAAAATCCAAATAACTTTAGGGAATCCACCTTTTGGCTAAGGGATGGAAGATACCTACGCCTTAAAACTCTGGATGTTGGCTATAACCTACCTAAAAGTATAACCAGCAGGGTACGTGTTCAAAATATCCGATTATATGTAGTAGGAACCAATTTAGTGACCTGGTCAAAATTTAAATTATGGGATCCGGAATTAGCGACCCCCAGAGGCGAGGATTACCCTCCTGCTAAATCACTCACCTTCGGAATTAGTCTTAACCTATAAACTAAAAAAGAAATGAATAAAAATATATTCTATAAAACACTCTTAATTCTATTTATCTCAGGGTTCATCCTCTCTTGCAGTGATGACTATTTAGATTCCAGTAGATATTTTAAAGATCGGTTAACCGAAGAAAAAGTATTTCAGAGCAAAGTCTATTCCGAAGAATGGCTAGCTAACATATATGAAGAATTAAAAGGCATAAATGCCGATGTTGCCAGTAAGGCAGTTACCCCCCATAACTTTGCCGATGATATGTATTATGGTGATAGGGACAGTGAGTACGACCCTTCCAAAAACGAACTGTCTTATAACATGTTCAAAATGGGCCGATATAATGAAAATGATAAGCAGGGGACCTGGACTCAATCCTATCGTGGAATTCGAAATGCCTCCACTTTTATTCATAATATTTATATGAATACAGAAATGTCTGAGCAGGAAATCAAGGATTATAGAGGGCAGGCCAGGTTTGCCAGAGCTTACCTGTACTGGCTTCTTTTACGTAAATACGGTCCGATTCCACTTTTGCCTGATGAAGGCCTGGATTATACGGATAGTTATGATGATTTGGCCATTCCAAGGAGCCCCTACGAAGATTGTGCAGAATTTATAAGTAATGAATTATTACTTGCCGCTCAGGAAATGGAAGCGCTGGGAATGGTGCGTGGGCAGGATGGCTCAGCCAGGCCAACTGTTGGAGCTGCCTTAGCTGCTCGTGCCAAAGTACTTATTTATGCCGCCAGCCCTCTGGCTAATGGGAATACCTCCAGCTATGCGACACAATTAGTGGACGATCAGGGAAGGCAGCTACTTTCTTCAGATTATCAAGAAGAAAAATGGGCTAAAGCGGCAGCGGCGGCCAAAGACGTTATGGATCTTGGTGTATACCAATTATACACCGTACCTGTTCAGGAAACGGGTGATAACGCGACAATAGTTCCGCCTGCCGATAATAATTTTTCAGAAAAATCATGGCCTGAGGGATGGGCAGATATAGATCCCGAAAAATCGTACGCCCAGGTATTTGACGGAACACTACCGGCCTCAGGCAATCCAGAATTAATTTTTACTCGCGGAAATAACCAGGGAGGTGAAAATATTAGGCAGATGGTTGCCCATCAATTACCAAGATCTGCTACAGGATGGAATACCCACGGATTAACTCAAAAACTCGTGGATGCCTATTATATGGATGATGGAGCCGATGTGCCCGGTAAAGATTTAGAAATTGGCCGCGGAAATGGCTCTCAACGGGTAGATGGTTTCGTCACACAGGAAGATTATGAAGCCGGACTTTTTCGACCTTTGCTGCCGGGTGTTTCTTTGCAATATGCAAACAGAGAACCTCGCTTCTATGCTTCTGTAGCTTTTAACGGTAGTTTCTGGCCATTATTAAATGAGTCCCAGGAGCGCAATCGCAATCAACAGGTATTTTATTATCGTGATAACCCTAATGGAAACGGATTTAATTCTTCTAATGCTTATTGGTTACGAACAGGAATAGGAATGAAAAAGTATGTTCACCCTAATGATACTTATGAAGGAGGGAACGAAGATAAAATTGTTTTTAAGCCAGAACCTGCGATTCGCTATGCCGATATATTACTTATGTACGCTGAGGCACTTAACGAATTGGATGGATCATATAGTATTGAGGCGTGGAACGGAGGAAATCATAATATTTCTCGAAGCATCTCAGAGATGCAAAAAGGTATTCACCCCATTCGTATACGTGCCGGCGTACCGGACTACTCTACTAGCGTTTATAACGACAAGGACGCACTTAGAAAAAAGTTAAAGCGAGAACGTTTCATCGAACTTTTAGCAGAGGGCCAACGCTACTACGACTTACGCCGATGGATGGATGCAGCCGAAGAAGAATCATTACCAATTTACGGGTGTAATATACTTATGAATAGAGAAGAAAGGGAACTTTTCCATCAACCCGTGGCGGTATGGGCACTAGAGACCACATTTTCTGATAAGATGTGGTTTTGGCCAATCGGTCTTACTGAACTTAAACGCAATAAGCGTCTTACACAAAACCCGGGATGGAATTATAACGACTAACAAGGATGATCATGAATACAAAACTATTGATACCAATTATACTGCTTATCATTTTCTCCTCATGCAATGATGAATGGACAGACGAGCAATTTGAAAACTATATATCTTTTAAAGCACCTATAACCAATAGTGAAGGAGTTACCGATATCTATATTCGCTATAAGGCTGAGGAAAAAACCACCTATCAACTACCTTTAATTGTTAGCGGATCGAAAACAAATACACAGAACAAGACAGTGCATGTAGCTTTGGATCCCGACACACTAGAGACACTCAATTACGAAAGGTTTCAAACACGCGAAGACTTCTATTATCGGGAATTAAAAAGTAAATATTATTCTTTTCCTTCGGAAGTAGAGATCAAAGCGGGCGAAAACACTTCCTTAATGAATATCGATTTTGCCTTAAAGGATATCGATATGGCTGAAAAATGGGTCTTGCCTTTAACGATCGAAGACGACCCATCCTACACGCCAAATCCAAGAAAAAATTATAGGAAAGCACTTCTACGTATCAATCCCTTTAATGACTACTCAGGGACCTATAGCGGTACCGCTTTAAAAACTGTGATGGAAGGCTACGAAAATGAAACACCTATTGTAAAATCAGAGATAAAATCTTACGTAGTAGATGAAAACACGATCTTTTTCTATGCAGGGAATATCGATGAAGATCGCCAGGACCGACGTAGTTATAAGATCTTTGCCACTTTTGATGGTAATGGAGGGGTAACATTTGATGTTGATAATCCCGATATGAATTTTCAGGTAAATAAAACAGCAAGTTATACCATCACAGAACAAATGGATGAAATCCGACCGTATTTGCTACATCGATATTTAACAATTAATAATATCGACTACACATTTTCTGATTATACAATGGTCCCTAATGTAGATATCAATTACAAAGTCTCAGGCTCTCTAATTTTAGAACGCCAGCTAAACACACAGATTCCAGATGAAGATCAGCAAATAGAATGGTAGGTCAATATCTTTTTAAAAAATTGAAATTGAAGAACAAGCTACTGGAAATTATGGAGCATCTAATCTCTATTATTGAGTATGAATTTTGAATTTAAAATTAAGAAACTATGTCTTTAAATATATTAAAAACGAGGTTATATCCATTCTATTTGATATTAGCCTCTTTAACCATTGTTTTTTATAGTTGTCAGGGCGACGATAATGATGATATAACATCTCAGGAATTTGATCCATCGAGACCAGTTGAAGTTTTGGGATTTACTCCTGAATCTGGTGGCGCAGGACAGCGTCTCGTTATTTATGGAAAAAACTTTGGAACAGACCCCAGCATTGTTACTGTTCTAATAGGTGGTAAAGAAGCCAAAGTAATCAATGTTAATGGCGAATCACTTTACTGCTTAGTACCCAAACAAGCATTTGATGGTGACATTGAAGTTCGTGTAGGCGAAGAGGAAAGACAGGTTAAAGCCTATGCTACAAATAATTTTGATTATCAACGTAAGATGGTCGTATCTACCCTTATTGGTTACAAAAATGATCGGGGTGATGAACCATGGAAAGACGGTAAATTCAAGTCTGATAACCAGAATGATATGGCCAGTGGATTTTGGGAGCCTTCTTTTATGAAATTTGACCCTATGAATCCCAAACATCTATGGGTGGTATTTGACTTTAATAATGGTCTCTATAAAATAGATTTTGCCGATAGTACCGTTGTTAAAGTACGCTCTGATTTTGATCGCCCCAGGAGTATTGATTTTACCAACGATGGGAAGTATATGATTATCGCAGAAGACCGTGGAGGCGAAAATGACCGCGCTACGTATCGGTTATCCAGAGATAAAGATTGGCAGGATAGAGAAATTTTAACCAGATATAAAAACTGTAATGGTGCTTCAGTGCATCCGGTAAACGGGGAATTATATTTTAATAGTTATGAAAAAGGACAATTTTTCCGGTTCGATTTAAATAAATATTTTGAAGATGGCCTGGGCGATAAAGACTATGAACAATTGTTCGTAGTACAGGATCCCGGCTGGGAATATAAGATTTTTATACATCCTACCGGAAACTATGCATATATCGTAGTTATTAATAAGCACTACATCCTGCGTATAGATTATAATTGGGAAAAAGAACGGTTTAATCAACCCTATCTGGTCTGTGGAAAACTTAGTAATGATGGTGGTTATCAAGATGGAGTGGGATCCAGTGTTCGCCTTAATAAGCCTTATCAAGGGGTTTTTGTAAAAAATGAGGATTATGTGGAAGCCGGTAAAACAGATGAATACGATTTCTATTTTACAGAGCAAGGCAATCATGACATTCGAAAATTAACTCCTGAAGGTAGTGTGACCACATTTGCAGGAAGAGGGAGTTCCAGTATAAACCCTGATCCCTGGGGTTATGTAAATGGTGATCTTAGAGAGGAAGCTCGTTTTGACCAGCCTACCGGCATTGCTTATAACGAAGAAGAAAAGGCGTTTTATATAGGTGATAAATCGAACCATCGTTTTCGTAAAATAGCACTGGAAGAAGCTCAGGAATAATCCTAAAAAACAAAACTAATTTCACGATAATTTTAGTTAGCAGAAGTCCTGAGCCTATAAAACCAAATTAAGCTCAGGACTTTTATCTGAATATTGATTTAAATCATTAACCGAACATTCAAATATTTTTTCTTCGACTAGAAATCGAAATATTAATAACAGCAAAAAATGTATGTAGATATGATTGCGAGAGCTAAAAATAAAAATAAGTTATCAATACTAAAGCCTATAAAAAGGATAGTCAAGACTAATTTAACAGTACAATCATGAAGGATTTAGGGCAAAATAGCGCTAAATCGTTCAACAATATAGATTCCGCGCTTATAAAACTTATGGCTTTTTTATATCCAAACTTACTATTTGTTCAAAATAACCCATGAATATTACAGTATTTGCAATTAAAAACTTAAAAAATAATTTTTAACAAAAAATTAGCTATTCTTTGGGATTTTAGCAAGTCTTTTTTAATTTTAAGGTGTCAAAAACTTAAAAATCAATCTTTTATGAAAGACACACCCAATAAATTTTCTTTCGCTAAGGTTTACTGTAGTATTTTTGGCCACAAGTTAAAGGTAACCAAAAACGTTACCGATCATGTACACGAATACAAATGTGCCAACTGCGGACAGGAAATGACAGACACTGCTAATGGATTTTTAGCTCCTTTAACAAAGAAATTCAAAGAAACGAACAACTACATCGCTAAAATTCACAGAAGACGAAAAAATCGTCGTCTACGCCACTACGCCAAAGCGTCTTAAGTTTTTAATCTTCGCTTTTCATAGAGTTCCATCCACGGGCAACTAATGGTATGGCCTGGTTAGCACGAGTGATAAGATGCATACCTGCGCTCTCTTCAGTCATATGGCCAATAACAGTGAGGTTTGGATTTCCTTTTATTTTATCAAAATCTGACTGTGCAATGGTAAAAAGTAATTCATAATCCTCACCCCCGCTTAAAGCAATCATTGTACTGTCCAGTTCAAATTCTTCACATACCGATATGACGGCAGGATCCAATGGTACTTTTTCTTCATATAAATTCACTCCAGTTTTCGAGTTTTTACAAAGATGTATCACTTCAGAAGAAAGTCCATCGCTAATATCAATCATCGAAGTTGGCTTTACTCCCAGTCCTTTTAGCAAAGGAGGGATATCTTTACGGGCCTCAGGTTTTAACTGGCGTTCGATTAAATAAGTATATTGATCTAAATCTGGTTGTGCATTTGGGTTGGCTTTAAAAACCTGTTTTTCACGTTCTAAAACTTGCAATCCCATATATGCCGCACCAAGATCGCCCGTAACAACTAGTAAATCATTGGCTTGCGCTCCGCTTCGATATACAACATCCTCTTTTTCGGCTTCACCAAAAACCGAAATACTTATAAATAAGCCAGAGGTTGAAGAAGTAGTATCCCCACCAACAACGTCGATATTGTATAAATCAGCAGCTAATTGAATACCGGCGTATAGTTCTTCTAAAGCTTCTACCGGGAAACGGTTAGATGGAGCAATCGAAACGGTGATGTGAGTAGCTTTACCATTCATCGCATAAATATCTGATGCATTAACCATTACCGCTTTATATCCCAAATGCTTTAGTGGCATATATGCAAGATCAAAGTGAACACCTTCTACCAGCATATCTGTACTTACCAGAGTTTGCTTGTCTTTAAAATCTAAAACTGCAGCATCGTCACCAATAGCTTTAATGGTAGAAGCATGTTTAGGAGAAAAATTTTTGGTTAAATGATCGATTAACCCAAATTCTCCTAATTCAGATAAACTTGTTTTGGTAGGCTCACTATTATCAAACATCACAAATAAATTTTATGCAAAATAAATGAATATTATGGCAACAACATACAGTTAACAAATTTTATCATATAAACTGAAAGGTTTTATATATAATCCCACTAATACTAGAGGAAATGCAAAAAATTACAAGTCTGCCGGAAGATTTTGAAACAAAACAACTTAGCCTTTTTTATCCGGTTAAACGGAGGCATCTAACAATAATTGAATACGTCTATTTCTACATTTTTAAAACAAATATTACCGCTATGGTAAAACGCTTGTTTTAATGTATATTTGTACGCGATTTAAAAAGATCTTTTGAAGCTATGATAAAAGTTAGTGAAGACGCAAGAAAAAAGATTTCTGCTCTAATGGAAGAAGAAGGTTTTAACAGCCTTCAGGATTTTGTGCGCGTTGGTGTGAAGAGCGGCGGCTGTTCTGGTTTATCTTATGAACTAAAATTTGATAAATCCAAAGCCGATGATGACAAACTATTTGAAGACAACGATATTAAAATCGTGGTAGATAAACGCAGCGTTCTATATCTGGCAGGAACTATTTTAGAATATTCTGGTGGATTAAATGGCAAGGGTTTTATTTTCAATAATCCAAACGCTCAAAGAACCTGTGGATGCGGTGAAAGTTTTTCGCTTTAAAATTAAAAATTCAATATTAAAGGTTTAATATTCAAAATTGGCAACAATTAAACAATTTGAAGATTTAGAAATTTGGCAAAAGGCCAGAGAAATCTGTAGGATTGTTTACGAAACGAAAAAGAATACAAACCTTAAAAATGATTTTAAACTATATAATCAATTAAATGGATCCTCAGGTTCCATAATGGATAATATAGCAGAAGGATTCGAAAGAAATGGAAATAGAGAATTTATTCAATTTCTTTCTATTGCAAAAGCATCTTGTGGAGAAACCAGATCACAATTATATAGAGCATTTGACCGTGGATATTTAAATGATGATGATTTTGAAGACTTTAAGACCAAAGTTATTTCATTGAGCAGGCAAATAAATGGTTTTATAGATTATTTGCAAAAGAGTGATTTTAAAGGAACAAAATTTAAATAACGTTGAATTTTGAACCTTGAATTATAAAATACTGAAATGGCATACACTGAAGACGACTTAAAAAAAGAACTCGAAACCAAAGAATATGAGTACGGATTTTATACAGATATAGAATCTGATACCTTTCCTGTTGGTTTAAACGAGGATATTGTTAGAGCAATCTCTAAAAAGAAAGAAGAACCGGAATGGATGACAGAATGGAGACTGGAAGCTTTTAGAGCATGGGAACAAATGGAAGAGCCTGAATGGGCAAACGTGCACTATAAAAAACCAGATTTCCAAAATATTTCTTACTACTCGGCTCCTAACAAAAAACCTAAATACGATAGTTTAGATGAAGTTGATCCCGAGTTGCTGGATACTTTTAAAAAGCTAGGCATCTCTATAGACGAGCAGAAAAAACTAGCTGGAGTTGCCGTAGATGTGGTCATGGATTCAGTTTCTGTAACCACTACTTTTAAAAAGACACTGGCTGAAAAAGGTATTATTTTCTGTTCGATTTCAGAAGCTATTAAAGAACATCCTGAATTAGTTAAAAAATATATAGGCTCTGTTGTTCCTAAGAAGGATAACTTCTACGCAGCATTAAATTCGGCTGTTTTTAGTGATGGGTCTTTCTGTTATATTCCAAAAGGCGTTCGTTGCCCGATGGAACTTTCTACATATTTCAGAATTAATCAGGCAGGAACCGGGCAATTTGAAAGAACTTTAGTCATTGCAGATGAAGGCAGCTATGTGAGCTACCTTGAAGGTTGTACCGCTCCAATGCGTGACGAAAATCAGTTGCACGCTGCCGTAGTAGAACTAGTAGCTTTAGATGATGCTGAAATAAAATACAGCACCGTACAAAACTGGTTCCCAGGCGGAAAAGATGGTAAAGGAGGAGTTTTTAACTTTGTTACCAAAAGAGGTCTTTGCGAGAAAAATGCAAAAATCTCCTGGACACAGGTCGAAACAGGATCTGCAGTTACCTGGAAGTACCCTTCATGTATCCTAAAAGGAGATAATTCAGTTGGAGAATTTTATTCAATCGCGGTAACAAATAATTATCAGCAAGCTGATACAGGAACAAAAATGGTTCATCTTGGTAAAAACACCAGGAGCACCATTATCTCTAAAGGAATCTCTGCAGGGAAATCGCAAAATTCGTATCGTGGTTTGGTACAAATAAATCCGCGTGCAGACAATGCAAGAAACTTTTCACAATGTGATTCCCTTTTAATGGGCAACGCTTGCGGTGCACACACTTTCCCATATATCGAGGCAAAAAACAAAACCGCAAAGGTAGAGCACGAAGCCACGACCAGTAAAATTGGTGAAGACCAGATTTTTTACTGTAATCAGCGAGGAATTGACACTGAAAAAGCAATTGCTCTAATCGTTAATGGCTTTAGTAAAGAAGTATTAAATAAACTGCCGATGGAGTTCGCTGTAGAAGCACAAAAACTATTAGAGATTTCATTAGAAGGTTCTGTAGGATAAGCGATCTAAGTTGTAGAAAATGAAGAAAGTTCTGTTTATATTTTTAGTGCTTTTCACAATTGCATCCTGTAAAGATGATACTGCAAAGGCGGTGCAGGAAAATAATACTGCAGAGGAAGAGACTGAACAGGATACCGTACCCACAGTAAGTGGTAAATTCATTTTCACTGAAAAAGACGCCATTTTAAGAGGCGATGACTTTATATACAATGTCGAAATAGACAGCTTAAGCCGAAATTTAGGAAAACAAGTTGAAGCTTATAAAACTGATGATTTCGAAATGGTTCCGGTAAAGGTTAAAGGAAAAATAAAACAAAGTCCAAGACAAACCGGTATCAAAAAAAATATAGAATTACGAGAAATTGTAGCTATCCTTACCGATAGCATAAGAAATAAAAGACAGGAATAACAAACATAGTTTAGGCTTGGCCTAAATGTATACCAAATAATTATGCTTAAGATAAAGAATTTACACGCAAGTATAGAAGGAAAAGAAATTCTAAAGGGAATCGATCTTGAGATTAACCCGGGTGAAGTACACGCTATTATGGGTCCTAACGGATCTGGAAAAAGTACTTTATCTTCTGTCATTGCAGGTAGAGAAGAATACGAAATGACAGATGGTGAAATCATTTTTGAAAACGAAGACCTTGCTGAACTTGATCCAGAGGAAAGAGCTCATAAAGGTATTTTTCTTTCTTTTCAATACCCGGTGGAAATTCCAGGAGTATCGGTAACTAACTTTATGAAGACTGCAATCAACGCACATCGTAAAGCTAATGGTTTAGACGATATGCCAGCTAACGAAATGCTTAAGCTTATTCGTGAAAAATCTGAGTTACTGGAAATCGATCGTAAATTTTTATCCAGATCATTAAACGAAGGATTTTCTGGTGGAGAGAAAAAGAGAAACGAGATTTTCCAAATGGCAATGCTAGAGCCAAAATTATCTATTTTGGACGAAACAGACTCTGGTTTGGATATCGATGCGCTAAGAATTGTATCAAATGGGGTGAATAAATTAAGAACTGAAAACAATGCCGTTCTTGTAATTACACACTATCAAAGACTTTTAAATTATATTGTACCAGATGTTGTACACGTGTTAATCGATGGTAAAATCGTTAAAACAGGCGGAAAAGAACTTGCTTACGAATTAGAAGAAAGAGGTTACGACTGGATTAAGCAAGAAAAAGCAGTTTAATATCGAAATTCTATAAAAACAGGTCGGTTTTTCGATCTCCCTAAGAATTTGTATTACAACTGATAAACAGAAGAAAATGGAATTAAAAGATAAATTAGTATCATCATTTTTAGCTTTCGACGAGCAATATCAGGTAGGTGATGATGTTCATCAAATAAGAAGTCAGGCAATAAAAGATTTTGAAACCATTGGTTTCCCTAGCAAAAAAGAGGAAGCCTGGAAATATACTTCTCTAAAATCTACTCTTAAACATGACTATAGCATTTTCCCAAAAGAAGAAAATGCGATAGAGTACAGCCAGATAAAAAAGTACCTTATTCATGATATAGACACCTATGATTTGGTATTTATCGATGGTATTTATTCATCTCATTTATCAAATACCACACACGATAAAATTGATGTCTGTTTAATGTCTTCTGCATTAAATAAGGACAAATTCAAACCGGTTATCGATAATTACTTTAACAAACTTGCTCCAAAAAATGGTCTTAATGCCCTAAATACTGCATTTACCAAAGAGGGTGCTTATATACATATTCATAAAAATATAATGGCAGATAAGCCTATTCAGATCATTAATTTCTCTACAGGAAATGAATCATCTTTATTGCTTCAGCCAAGAAACCTTATTGTGGTCGATGAGAACTCTCATGTTCAAATTATCGAAAAACACCAAAGTTTAACCAGTCATCCGGTGTTAACCAATTCGGTTACTGAAATTTTTGCAGATCGCCGGGCCATTGTAGATTATTATAAAATCCAGAATGATAAAGAAACTTCTTCTTTAATCGATAATACATTTATCGAGCAAAAAGACGAGAGTAACTGTTCTGTACATACCTTTTCTTTTGGTGGGAACCTTACCAGAAACAATCTTAACTTCTATCAAAAGGGAGAGCGTATCGACTCGACCATGAAAGGAGTTACCATTATTGAGGGGAAACAGCATGTAGATCATAACACACTTGTTCACCATATCTATCCTAACTGTGAAAGCCATCAGGATTATAAAGGAATTTTCTCAGATAAATCTGTTGGAGTATTTAACGGGAAAGTGGTTGTAGAAAAAGAGGCTCAAAAAACCAACGCGTATCAAGCTAACAATAACATCCTGGTAGATGATAAGGCAACTATCAACTCCAAACCCCAGCTAGAGATCTTTGCAGATGATGTACGTTGCAGTCACGGTTGTACGATCGGGCAGTTAGATGAAGAAGCATTATTTTATCTACAATCAAGAGGAATTCCCAGAAAAGAAGCTCGTGGATTATTAATGTATGCTTTCGCTAACAACGTATTAGAAAGTGTAAAAATTCCAGAAATCAAGAAAAGAATCAATAATCTTATTGCTGAAAAACTTGGGGTTGAACTGGGTTTCAACCTATAGAAACCTATTTTTGAAGTAGCCCTTTTTATTCAGCAAAAACTTTAAGATATGAGTACAGCTACTGAAGCATTAGCATATAACGTAGAAAAAACCAGAAAGGATTTCCCTATTCTTAAACGAGAAATAAACGGGTATCCTCTCGTTTATTTTGATAACGCTGCAACTTCGCAAACACCACAACAGGTAATCGATGTTATCGTAGATTATTATTCTAATTATAATGCGAATATTCATCGTGGTGTACACGCTTTATCACAGGAGGCTACGGATAAATATGAACAGGCACGTAAAAAAATCCAGGAGCATTTTAATGCTAAAAAGACCCATGAAATCATTTTCACCTCAGGGACTACCCATGGGATCAATCTTGTAGCCAACGGTTTTGCTTCTTTACTGCATAAAGGGGACGAAATTATCGTTTCTGCCTTGGAGCATCATTCTAATATTGTACCGTGGCAAATTTTAGCTGAAAAAACCGGAGCTGTTTTAAAAGTCATTCCCATGAATCAGGAAGGAGAATTAATCTATCCTGCTTTCGAAGAATTACTTTCAGAAAAAACAAAGCTTGTATTTGTGAACCATGTCTCTAATGCTTTAGGTACCGTAAATCCTATTAAAAAAATAATCGACAAAGCTCACCAATACGATGCTGCCGTTTTAGTTGATGGTGCGCAGGCTGCGCCACATATTAAAGCAGATGTTCAGGCCTTAGATGTCGATTTTTACGTGGTTTCTGCACATAAAATGTGTGGTCCTACAGGGGTGGGCATGCTCTATGGAAAAGAAGAATGGCTTACTAAATTACCACCCTATCAGGGCGGTGGCGAAATGATCGCTACGGTAACTTTTGAAAAAACTACTTATGCCGATCTTCCCCATAAATTTGAAGCCGGGACCCCTAATATCTGTGGAGGTATCGCTTTTGGAGCAGCGCTAGATTACATCAATACCATAGGTATCGAAAAAATTGCTGCTTACGAAGAAGAATTGCTTCATTATGCTACTAAAAAACTTCTGGAAATCGACGGAATGGAGATTTACGGAGTTTCAAAGGAAAAAACAGCAGTAATTTCTTTTAATATTAACGGGATGCATCCGTATGATATTGGTACTATTCTCGACAAATTGGGTATAGCAGTGAGGACCGGGCACCATTGTGCACAACCTATTATGGATTTTTATAAAATTCCAGGTACGGTTCGCGCTTCTTTTTCGTTTTATAATACAAAAGAAGAAATAGATGTATTTATCAAAGCCGTTGTCAAAGCTAAAACCATGCTCACTTAGATCTTTGGCGATTTTAGCGATTTTCAGTTCCATTCTTTTAAGCGCTTGTAAACAGGAACATCAACCAAAAGAAACGCCCAATATTAGCCAAACCGAACGAAAAACGTTAAACAATTCTGAAATTTCAGGTAAATATTCGGTTAAAACCCTGAATAATAACACTGAAAATCTCGGGAATCTTATATTTGACTTTAATTCAGAAGAAAAAAGGTTAGCTATTACTACGGATTGTAATAACATAACTGCCGAATACGAAATTGGCAAAAACAAACTTCAATTTTCTAATGCCATTAGTACCAGGAAGTTTTGCCAGGGAGCAATGGATAATGAAAATACAATCTCTAAAGTGTTACCAAAAATAGAGAAGTTCAGTTTTTCTGAAAAAGAGCTTAAGTTATTATCAAATGATAACAAGGTTTTAATTAGCCTTATAAAAACCGAAAAAAGTGAGTAAGTCTATACGAGAAATACAGGAAGAAATCATAGATGAATTTTCGATGTTCGAGGATTGGATGCAGCGTTATGAATATATGATCGAACTTGGAAAATCCCTTCCGTTGATCGACGAAAAATATAAAATCGAAGAAAATCTAATTAAAGGATGCCAAAGTAAAGTTTGGGTTCATGCCGAATTAAATGGGGAGAAGCTTGAATTCACAGCAGATAGTGATGCGATTATAACCAAAGGTATCGTAGCGATTTTAATCAGAGCTTTTTCCGGGCATCATCCGTCTGATATTCTGGAAGCAGATACCCAGTTTATCGATGAAATTGGATTAAAAGAACACTTATCCCCCACCCGAGCCAACGGGCTGGTAAGTATGATCAAACAACTAAAAATGTATGCAATAGCATATCAAACCCAATTAAAATAAAATGGAACAGGAAATCGACACTCAGGAATTGGGAGAAAAAATCGTAAAAGTTTTAAAAACTATTTACGATCCCGAAATCCCTGTAGATATATATGAACTGGGGCTTATTTACGATGTTATGGTAAGTACAGATTATGATGTAAAAATCTTAATGACCCTTACCACACCAAACTGCCCGGTAGCCGAATCATTACCAAGGGAGGTTGAGGAAAAAGTAAAATCACTGGATGAAGTTGAAGATTGTGAAGTTGAAATTACTTTCGATCCGCCGTGGAGCCAGGATTTAATGAGTGAAGGCGCTAAATTAGAATTAGGACTATTATAAAACACATGCATGGCTACAGAAGAAATTATAAATCGGGTAGCAAACAGTAAACTAGTCACTTTTAATCTTGAGGATTATTATCCAAAAGGTCAAAGAGTGACTTTTGATATTTCAAGCTGGTTGCTAGAAGGTTTTGTACTGCGCGAAAGTGCTTTTAGAGAAGAAGCAAAAAATTACGATTGGAGTCAATATCAGGACTGTTACGTCGCGTTATATTGTAGTACAGAGGCTATAATCCCTGCCTGGGCATATATGCTTATTGCGACCTACCTTCAGCCTTATGCAAAAAAAACGGTAAATGGCAGTTTAGAGGATTTGGAAAGCATTCTGTATACTGAGGTTATTCAGCAAATGGATCTTTCAGCCCTAGCAGATAAACCGGTAATTATTAAAGGTTGTGCTAACAAACCTGTCCCTAAAAATGCTTATTTGCTATTGATAAACAAATTGCAACCCATCGTAAAAAGTATTATGTATGGTGAAGCATGCTCCTCTGTACCCTTATATAAAAAGCCAAAAAACTAACCCAAATACTACTATAACCTATGAAAAAAATTTTACTTAGTCTATTAATTTTTGGAGGTGTTCTAAATGCACAGGCCCAGGATAGTGATAGTGATGAGCAAAAAGAAGGCTGGACCACCGAAGGTAACATCCAACTACTTTTTAATCAATCTGCCTTTAATGCCGAATGGACCGGTGGCGGGACATCCAACATCGCTGGTAACCTAATCTTTAATTATGATTTTAATTATCTAAAAGATGATTTTACCTGGGACTCTAAAATTTTGGTAGACTACGGACTTACAAAACAAAAAGGAGATGAGTTTCCCAGAAAAACCAGTGACCGCTTAGAGTTTAATTCGGTTGCCGGTAAACAGGTAGAAGATTCTAATTGGTTTTACTCATTTTTTACAAATTTCAGAACTCAGGTAACCAAAGGCTACACCTTTAGTAAAGATGCAGAAACAGGGGAAACTATTCGTACCGAGCGTACCAGCTTTTTTTCTCCTGCTTATCTTCAATTTGGTCCCGGTATGCTTTGGAAGAAAAGTGAGAACTTTTATGTAAACATCGCTCCGGCTACAGCTAGATTTATATTCGTAGATTCCGATTTTACCAGTGTAGAAGGTTATCAGGATGGTGATTATTTTGGTGTAGATAAGGGAAGTTCTTCACGATTTGAACTTGGTGCTTCCGTTTCAGCTTATGCAAAATTCGATATTATCGAGAATGTAAAAATGGAAAACATCCTTAACCTGTATTCCAACTATCTGGAAGACCCCCAAAATGTGGATATCGATTACACGATGAATGTAAAGATGAAAATCAACGATCTACTTTCAACAAATTTTATTTTCCAGACCATTTATGACGATAATGCCGTAGGTGCATTTCAGGTAAGAGAAGTATTTGGTTTAGGATTTAATTACAGCTTCTAAACGGTATAAAATACTAAATTTTAAAGCCTGTAAGTTAATTACAGGCTTTTTTTGGTTAAATTATTTTGAAAAAATTATACGCTAAATCACAATACTAATCTATTGTGTACCTTTGTAGTTATGATTGAAAAAACAGATTTAAGTTACGAAAAAGCGGTTCTTATTGGGATCATTACTAAGGACCAAAATGAAGATAAATTAGAGGAATATCTGGACGAGCTAGAATTCCTTACCTATACTGCCGGCGGAGAGGTTGCAAAACGTTTTTCGCAAAAAATGGATTTCCCTAACCCAAAAACCTTTATTGGGTCTGGGAAGATGGAAGAAGTACGAATTTACGTTTCTGAAAACGAAATTGGTACCGCCATTTTTGATGACGAACTATCCCCTGCGCAGCAAAAAAATATAGAGAAAATACTAAAGTGTAAAGTACTGGATCGAACCAATCTTATTCTTGATATTTTTGCACAACGCGCACAAACCAGTTATGCAAGAACCCAGGTAGAACTTGCTCAATATGAGTATTTATTACCTCGACTTGCGGGAATGTGGACGCACCTTGAAAGACAGCGTGGGGGTATTGGTATGCGTGGTCCCGGGGAAACAGAAATCGAAACCGACCGTCGTATCGTTAGGGATAAAATTTCTTTGTTGAAAAAGAAACTCGCTACCATCGACAAACAAATGGAAGTACAGCGTGGAAATCGCGGTCAGCTTGTTAGGGTGGCTTTGGTAGGCTATACCAACGTGGGGAAATCTACTTTAATGAATACTATTAGTAAAAGTGAAGTATTTGCCGAAAATAAACTTTTCGCAACACTGGATACAACGGTTAGAAAAGTGGTTATCCGCAATTTACCGTTCCTTTTAACCGATACGGTAGGATTTATCAGAAAATTACCTACGCAGCTGGTAGAGTCTTTTAAATCGACTTTAGATGAAGTTAGAGAAGCCGATTTATTGTTGCATGTAGTAGATATCTCACATCCTAATTTTGAAGAGCATATCGACTCGGTAAACCAAATTTTGGACGAAATAAAAAGTTCAGATAAACCAAGCGTTATGGTTTTTAATAAGATCGATCAATATGTACCCGAAGAAATTGCTGAAGACGATCTTATGACCGAAAGAACAACCGCGCATTACACGCTAACCGAATGGAAGCAAACCTGGATGAACCGTCTTGGTGATAATGTATTATTTATTTCAGCTTTAGAAAAAGAAAATATGGAGCATTTTAGAAAGAAGGTTTACGAAGCGGTGCGTAAAATCCATATTACTCGCTTTCCATATAACAATTTTCTATATCCGGAATACGATAAATACGGAGAAGAAAAGTAAATATAAAATTTTTCAATCAAGATATAGCAGCGGGTAAATCATTTTTACCCCGCTTTTCTATTTATCTAAATTTAAATTTTATTGTAGTCATTTTGAAGCAAAAATGTAAACCCCTGTAAAAATTTTTATAAAGATTTCACTCCGCCTCCGGGATTTTCTTTAATCGAAATCAGTTTACAAACACTCATTCTGGTATCTTTTGCATGGCCTGCCAGTTCTTTAGCTTTGGTCAATTTTAAAGGAATACCTTCAAAATCTTCTCTCAATTTAGAATAGCTCGTGTGAATATCGCCAATTAATTCTTTCTTATTTTTTCGGGCTGCCATAAGGAATCAACTATAATAAATTCCAGTTTGATTATAAACTAAAATTAGTATCTTCCATTTAAAAATTAAGAAGATGAGGATAATTTTTTCATTTATAGCTTTGTGGATTTTTCAACTTACAAATGCACAAAGTGTAGAGGGATCCTGGGAGCTTATTTTAGAAAATGAAATTCCGACTGAACTCACTACAGTTCGTATTTATCAGGACGGATTTTTTGCTGAAGGCACCAAGCAAGGCGATTACGAATTTAAAAATGCAAAAGGTGGAATTTATGAAACCGAAGGATCTTCTTATACCGAAAAATTCGAGTTCAATTCTGCAGATAAAGAAAAAGTGGGAAGTATCAATAATCTTGCGATTGAAGTATCTAAAGACACACTACGGTTAAAAGGACAGGATTTTTCACAAACCTGGCTTAAAATTGGTGATTATCAGGACGATCTTTCAGGGGTTTGGATTATTACCGGCCGGCAGAAAAATGGTGAAATGCAAAGAAGGGAAACTGGCGATCGCAAAACTATAAAGCTACTTAGCGGAACACGTTTTCAATGGATTGCTTACAACTCGGCCACCGGAGAATTTTTTGCCACAGGCGGCGGCTCGTATCTTCCAAAATATGGCAGATATATCGAGAATATCGAGTTTTTCTCTAAAGACGATTTTCGTGTAGGTGCCAGCTTAACTTTCGACTATCAGATTCTAAACAACGAATGGCATCATCGCGGTAAAAGCTCGGCCGGTGATGCTATTTACGAAATCTGGTCACCCTATAAAACCGAAGAAATTATTAGGGATTAATCAACGGGTTAAAATAGCCTCTGTAGGCAAATAAAAAATTCCCGGTGGATTTTTAGTAAGATTAAAATACAATACATCTTCCTGAGTATGATATTGCATTCTTATTTTACCCTGAGATTGCTCATAGCTACTTTCTATGGTGCCGGCAAAATTCCCTTCAGAGATTTTAAGTAATACAATAGAGAAGGTGTCATCACTAGCGCAATCTATACGTTCGCCATTATCAAAGATGGCGCAATGCTTACCACGGTATTCTTTGTCGCTAATCTTTTCCAGTTCGATATCAAATTGCTGGGAACCGTCTGGCGAAGTCCATTTCCAGGAACCTTCGAGATCCTGGGCACTCATAAAACAGATACCAAAAACAGCAAATATCAGGAATAGTTTAAGTTTCATTCTATAGTAGATTTGGTTAGCAGGCTTTACGAAAATAATTATTCCCCAGTTACTTTTATGTTATCAATATCATAAGTTGTGGTACGTGAAGGATCCCTTCCCTGATAACAAAAGCCTATATAAACTTCAGCAGTAAAACAGGAAAGATCGATCTTAGAATTCTTAAAGCTTTCTCCACTTTGGCTTGAAGGCCCCATAGGAATATTGGCTTCCAGTAAATGCCAGTTTGCATTCTTTGGATCGCCATCAAAATCTTCACTTAGATAAACCTGCAAAATAGTTCCGTTGTCATAAGATGCTTTAATATCAAAAGACAAAACTTCATTTTGCGATTGCGAAAGATCTATGGACGGAGTAATAAGCCAGGCTTCCAATGGATTCTCCCCGGTATTATAGGCCGAAATTCTGATCGTTCTATTCCCGTTAGCAGTGGCATCCACAAATCGCTCTTCTCCTCCGTTTACGTTTAGGTTAGTCCACCCTAAAGGATCTAATTTATTCTCGTTGGTGATTTCAGCAAAGTTTTCTTCAAATAAAATCGTTTCCCCTTCGGTAGTGTTAGTTCCGCAGCTAAAAAATTCGGGGTCACAGCGCTCACCTTTAAACAAGAGATCTTCCGAAGAATTCACCTGAATAATATAAAAATCGTCGTAAAAATCACGTCCTAAAACACCCAATATGCTTCCTGAATTTTCCGGTAAATTAAGCCATCTAAAATCGGCATAAGTGCTTGTGCTTAGCAAAGCCGTATCATCACTACCACATTCTTCTATTTGCCGCAACCCATCGTATTGATCAAAAACTTCAGCCGCAAAAGTGCTATTGGAGGGACTAAATAAATTTCGGTTAAACTGAATATGATTCAACTGCACATAAGTACTTAGTAAATCTGAGGAAAAATCACCAATATTAATCTGCAGCGGAATGATTTCTTCCACAATTTCTGAACGGATTAGATGCTCATCGATTTCTGAAGATACTATAGGGTCAAGATCGCCCCTATTTTGTTTCCCCAACTGAATTAATCCGTTATTTTTCGAAATACTGAGTCCGTTTAATTTTACAAAAACTTTTCTTCCGAAATTATAACGTTGATAGAGTGCATTTTCATCAATCAAAATTTGTATTCCGGCTTCGGGATTTTCAGGATGATCCTGAAGAATGAGTTCATTATAAAAATTACCGGCACGATCAGACGAAATTACATAAGCTTCAAAATACTGATCTCCTGAAAATGTATAGATCTCCCCTGTTTCTTCATTATAACTATTTTTTACAGCACGCAGACTGATTTTGGTGCCTTCTGTGCTTACATTCTCGGGAAGTTGGCTTTGTGGCACTTCATAATCATCGGTCTTCACACAACTGATCAAAATGAGTATAAAAAGGCTTAGAAATTTCTTCATTTTAAAACCGAACATAAAGATTAGCAAAATAAGTGGTACCATAGCCGTACCAGTAACGATTCCCAAAAACCGGTGTTTCGCGTTGCCGATCTTCCTGCAAACTGGTAAAATTTGCATTTCTGGATTGTTCGTAACCTCCCGTTTTATAAAGCTGATCCAGGATATTATTCAGGCTTATAAAAACGCCCACATAATAATCGCCCAATTTCCAGGATTTTCCTCCAATCGCATTCAGCAGAAAATAATTCCCTAAATTTTCCTGTTTAAGATATTTTCTGGCTAATTGCGCATCATAATTTTCTAACGGCAAACCATCGGTATCGGTAGCAAAATTTGCCGTTCGAAGCAACGGACTCACATTGATAAACGCATTTGCAAAATAGTTGGCCGTAAAACCAAACCACCAGTAATTGGGATCACGATATTCAAAACCTAACTGCAAAGCCTGTTGTGGCCCATTTGCGAGCCGATAATTTTTCAATCGAGTTTCTCCATAATTCACATTTCCAGCAAAACTATTGCTGGTTAAATACAAATTAGGGTTATTGGAATAGATAAACTGCCCTAGTGCTACAGCCGATTTTAATTTTATGGTTGAAGTCACCTGAGCTTCAGCACCAAATTCGATTCCTAAATGTTGTTTTTCGGCATCGTATAGAATCTCCTGGACAAAAGCAGTTGTTGTATTTCTCCCCAAACCTGAAAGACCATCAACATAATAAAAAGAAACATCGGTCACATTTCGAAATTGTGTAAAATAGCCGCTGACTTTAAAATTGAAATTTGGCGAACGATAACGGTATGTGGCATCTACACTATACATTTGTTCGCTATCCAGATCCTGAACCACCGTATTATTTTGCCGCGGATTCGCAAAACTATTTTGTAGTGTTGGTGGATTACTGGCAAAAAACAGATTAGAAGAAACGGAATGCCGACCTGTAAAATGATACGTTATCCCAGATTTTAATCCGAAATCGATAAAATTCAGTTCCTTACTTCTCCCAAGTGAATTATCCGGGAATAATCCGTTTTGGTAATTACCAAAACGCTCATAACTTGTTGAACTCACATTTGCAGAAAAGTAAGTTTCAATATTCTTCGTAGCGAATTGAAGTTGTGAAAATGCTTGAAGACTCGTGGCGTTTAGATCATAATTATATTTATAAATATCACCCTGGGACACTAAACGATTGGGGTTTTGTACATCGCTTTGAGCAACCTGCTCTAACGAATAATCATTTATGGGTTCAGCAAAGAAATCGATATCCAGAAAATGATTTGCACCAAAAAGATCGTCGATTTTCGCATAATTATGACTTTGCAAATGCCGAAAATTAATTCCGCCATTCAGTTTAAACATTGCATTTATGGTATGATCAACAATAGCATTCAGATACATGGAATGATCATCATAGCGATCTGCAGTTAAAGCATACACCGCATTATTCCCGTTATTGGTTTCAGCCATGTTCGCGTCATAAATCGCCTGCCAGTTTAATTGTCCATTTTCCCTAAATGCCGCCGCGCTTTTGTATGCTGCTTCATAGTTCTCTCTACCTTCAGATCTTAAAAAATAACTCGGTAAATTTTGATAATAGGCGGGATCTGGATTTTGCCCTCCGCCCTCATAAGAAACCTCATCGTTAAATCGCACTAAATTAGTACCTCCATAATCGATCCTGGTATTCCCGATATGTCCAAACTGATAAGCAACATTGGTATTTATCTTCGTATTTTCTGAAAGATCCCAAAAGTGATTCAGCATCAAAATAGGCTCCTCTACCCGGCGTTGCCGGGAATTTCTGATTTCGTCTCCCTGAAATCCCCAATAGCTATTATATTTTCTTCCTTTTAAATTAAAAACTTCATTGGTGATCGCCGCTGATTTTCCCCGAATATTAGGCGTATAAATTGCCGCAACATTCAGGCTGTGATTTTTGTTTATCTTTTTTTCTACGGAAAGAAAAGCTGACTTCGCCTTATACGAAGTTCCTTCAATATAACCTTCTTCAGCAAATCGCCCCGAAAGGGATAGCGTATAAAACCAATTATTTTTTAATTCTCCAGAACTATAGGTGGCCATAATCCTGGAACGATAGCTCCTATTGGCTGCGGATAAGGTAAGACGACCTCCTTTTGAGTACTTTGATGCCCGCATTACAAAATTGGTAGTACCGGCAAGGCTTCCAAAGCTATTATCCACTGCGGTAAGTCCGAAATTAAAATCCTGATTACGCTGCACATCGTTTAATCCGCCCCAATTACTCCATTGCGGCCTGCCATTTTGGATTTTATTAAGCGGAATACTATTAATCATAACTTTTCCGTACTGGCTATCGTAACCCCGTGGTTTAAAATAGGTCTGACTAAAATCGTAAGCTGCTGCATTTAAAAAAGCGTCCTTGCCAGCGGTTAAAATCGATGAAAATCCAGCATCTATCTGATCATCGTCCAGCTGATTTTCGCTTAAATTTATAGTTCCCAATTGTGACTGCTCTTCGATGACATCTGGAATTAGCCTAATAACCCCTAAATTTAAACTTGCCTGATCCAGAAGTACAGGTAAGCGCAACGACTCAAAACCAGGTTTAGAAATGTTCAATATATAATTTCCCATTTCTAAATCGTCGAATTTTAAAGTAAATCCCCCGTTGCCATCTGTGGTTTCTTTTAGAAAATGATTTTCTATACTCACCGAAACGCCAGCAATCACCTCCTGAGAATTGGCGTTAAGTATTTTTCCAGAAATTAACCTTTCCTGGGCCTGTAAAAAGCCGAAAGACATTGAAATCATCCAAAAAAAGACCAATCCTTTCACTGAAAATCAATACATTAGATATTCAAGTTAACAAATAGTATTCGAAACCGTATAACTTTATCAATAAAAATTAAGATTTTTAACGCAATCCCTCAAAATAGTAAGATTTTGACTACTAAATTATTACCAGTCCTTTTTCTTTTATACTGCGGAATTGGGTTTTCCCAAGATCAGGATACCTACGATGTTTTGACCATTGCTTTTTATAATACAGAGAATCTTTTTGATACCCAGAATGATGATTTTACTTTTGATGATGACCGTACACCTGAAGGTAAAGATGCCTGGACTAAAGAAAAGTATGAACTGAAATTAAACCATATTGGGCAAGTAGTATCTGAAATTGGGACAGAATTATCTGGCCATAGCCCTGAAATTATTGGATTATGTGAAGTAGAAAATATCAGGGTACTTGAAGACTTATTAAACACTGAAAAATTACAAAATAAGAACTACAAAATCATTCATTTTGATTCACCAGATCGCCGCGGAATAGATAACGCGCTCCTTTATAACACCAAAGTATTTACTCCTACACAATCTAGAAATATTGAAGTTTTAATTCGAAATGAAGAAGGTAAGAGAATCTACACTAGAGATATTTTGGTTGCTACGGGACGGATTCAAAATGAAAACTTCGCATTTTTAGTCAACCACTGGCCCTCCAGAAGTGGTGGTGAAAAGGCAAGCCGAAATTATCGAAAATCAGCTGCACTGGTCAACCGAAAAATATGCGATTCACTTTGGGCTATCGATCCTTCTTTAAAAATTATCAATATGGGGGATTTTAATGACGATCCTAAAAACAAGAATGTAAAAAATGTGCTGAAGACTTCAGAAAGTCCAAATCAATTTCAGTTTTATAATCCGATGCTAAAGTTATATAAAAAAGGTGTTGGCAGTTTAGCGTATCGCGACAATTGGAATTTATTTGATCAGATCTTAATCTCTGGAGCAATGATGACTAAAAATTATGAGCATTTTCAGTATTACAAAGCAGGAGTTTTCAAAAAAGATTATTTGGTGACCTCTACGGGGCAGTATAAAGGATACCCCTTCAGAAGTTATGGATATAATGGCTACCTGGGTGGCTATAGCGACCATTTCCCAGTATATCTTTATCTTATAAAAAAGAAAAATCCCCGTTAAAAACAGGGATTTTCGATATTTTGAAGGTTAATTTTTTATAACCATGCGTTCCAAGGAATTCTTGAAAGAAGCACTACCAAAGCAATAGTATAAAATATCGCCAGTGTTTTAAATTTTGGCGTAGAAGTTAATTTCTTTTTGTGTTTTGAATATCCTATGGTAATTAAAGCAATAGCGATAATCATCATCAGGGGGTGCTCTACATTATACAATCTTAGGGTACTGTCCCCCATAACTCCGCCCATTCCAACTTCGCCCCACATTTTAAAATAAGGTGCTACAAAGTAAAGAACAATACCAATAAGTAATTGAATATGAGAAACGATAAGCGTAAAAAGGGATATCCTAAAATTACCGGCACTATATTCTTTACCGGAAACCCAACCAATTATTGCACTTATCGAAGCGATGGTAAGCATTATAACTACTAAATAAGCCCAGTAGGAATGTATAAATTGAACAGTTTGGTACATAATTTTCTTTTTTACAAAAATAGGTTATTCCCATCGATTTTCAGCATCACTTCCGCCCCAAATAAGGGTCACTAAATATGGATTATCGATAAACGGATTTCTATTACCTTGTGCAGCTTCGATTACGTTATTTCTTTGCATTTCGAATTCTGAAACAGGATCTTCTCTATTCCATTTGAGGAAAAGATCTAAGTTTCCTACAGTTTCAATATTTTCACCATAACGAATATTTAGATAAAAAACCATTCGAGCCACATCACCCTTCCAATCGTCACCGGGATACCATTGTTCGTTATTCCCTACAAGACCGTATTCCCCATTGCCATCGGCAAATGGATAGTTAGATCTTTCACTATTAACATCAATATCGATAGATCTTAAATGGTGCAAATCTGTTACCGCATCTGCTGCAGATAATCTTGATTGAGGATAAATATGCTCTGTATTGAAGGTTTCATCATCACCCGGTGGCTCCTGAGTTTGATATTCATCATCTGAGCGGCTTTCTCCAGAGTACATCAAAATTACATTTCCAGGGGTATCAGGATCGGCATCCGCACTATATAAATAATCATGGCGATCTGTGTATGCTAAAATCGTTTCGTGTGCAGCAACAGTAAAATTAGAAAGAGCAAGCTTTAAAAAATCTGAATTTTCTGTAAAGGTTACATCATCATAATAATCCTGTAGATCTGCCGGAATATTAAATGCTATAGGGGCTACTACTTGAACAGTTACCGTAGCGGTACTACAGGAAGCTTCTGGCTGATCATCATCACAAATAGAATATTCGAAAGTATCTTCACCGGTAAAACCAGCTGAGGGCACATAAGTTACGCTACCATCATTATTTAAGGTTACTGTTCCCTCACTTGAAGAACCATCTATACTAGTAAGCGTAGCTCCATCGATTAAATTATCGTTAGCTAACAGCTCTGCAAAAATCGTCTCAGCATCATTAGTATTTACAATTACCGTATCATCTTCGGCATACGGATTACCTTCATCTATTACTTCAATAGTAACCGTAGCAGTATCACAAGAAGTATTCTCATCATCATTACAGATGGTATAGGTAAAGGTATCTGATCCTGCAAAGCCTTCATTAGGTTCATATATAATATTGTTTTCACCGTCGATAGAAACTGTTGCATTTCCACTAGAGGATTCAACCTCTGTTATCATTGCATCTCCAACCAGGTCATCATTATCACCATAATTACGAATTGTTAGCGTTCCATCCTCAGCCACTTCATAAGTATCGTCATTAGCCGTTGGTGGTCCAGGCTTATCTACCTGAATAGTTACTGTGGCTTCTGAACATCTATCTGAATCCCCAGGAACGCAAAGCGAATACATAAAAGTGTCTTCTCCATGAAAATCTGCAGGTGGTACATAAGTATAGGTTCCATCTCGATTATCTGAAATTGTCCCCCCTTCACTACTTTCAATATCAATAGAAAAAAGACGTGCCTTGTCTACAATTTCATCATTCTGAAGGATATCATTTCCGCTAAAAGTAACTTCAACATTTTCTATTGTGCTAAAATTATCATCTACCGCTACTGGATTTTCTTCCTGAGGATTACCAGGTTCATTTGGCGTTCCCTCATCACTACTGCTACATCCAAGGAAGAAACTTCCTAAAAGGAATGCAAAAAAGAAATTCTTTTTCATTAATTCTTGATTTATATTCTAATTTGATTCTAGTATTACAAATATCTTAAATAAAAGAGCTTTAAAAAATAAAACCTTCTGTATTAATACAGAAGGTTTTAAAAAATTCTAAGAATTCAGATTATTCATTAATAACCCATTCTCCAGCTTCATTTTTAATCAAGCTAATACTATTTGTAGTATTTGAACCATCATAAACGGCATAAGTTACAACGTACTTCTGACCAACCTCAGCATTAGGAGCCATGTTATTAAGTACAATACGTGTAGCTTCTAAAATCATATCTGGACTCCAATACGCCCCATTGTCAGATCTAGTGTCGAAGTTGTTATAACGCAACATGCTGCTCACAGGATCAGGATATTTATCCTGTAAAGCACTAGCTATAGTTGCAAAATCGTTTCCGGTAAGCGTATAACGTATGGTATTATCTGGAACCCATACTCCTTCATCATTTAATCCAAATTGTAAAGAAGCTGTCCTTGTGGAAGGTACCACGTTAAATTCTCCATCTTCGAAAATATAATTTACATACTCTGTTGAAGTTTCACCTGAACTATATAAATCATAAGCAACGGCAGTTACATCTCCTTCTTCTGCATACGGATATTGCATTCCCAGATAAATACCTATTCTATATAAGGCTTGATCTTCGTTAGAGAAGTTAGGGTAACTTTGTCCCATTGCTTCATAATCTTCCATATCTAAAGTAAATGGTCTACCCCATGAACCGTTAGTGTAAGCATATACATTTCTAGTAGTAATTGTAGCAGTAGAGGCATTTGAATCTATAACGTAAGCACCATCTGTTTTTACAACATTTATAACTTCTGTACCAGCTGAACCAGTATAAACAGCGTAAGTTACAGCAAACTTAGAGCCATCTGTAGCATTAGGAAACTGTTGATTTAAAAGAAAATCAACCGCTTCAAGGATCATTGCATCTGTCCATTGAGTATCCCTGCCATCTCTCCTATCGAAATTACTGTAATCAGCGGCATTAGAAGCGGGATCTGGAAACTTTTCAGCAAATTCGCTTCCTATCTCATCAAAATCAGAAGCACTAATTTGGTATGAAGTTCCTCCAAAAGCTACATACTCATTTCCATTAAATTGCACGGTCATACTTTCTGTTCCAGCACTTCCATCATAAATCGCATATGAAACGTTATAAATTTGATTAGTAACATCTTCAAAATTGTCTTCTAGTACCACATTTATTGCTTCAAGAATCATATCATTATCCCAGTAGGCATCGCGCCCTTCACGCCTATCGAAATTACTGTACTGAGCAGCACTTGGTGCCGCATCTGGATAATCACTTCCTAACTTCTCTCCTATTAAATCAAAATCTTCAGCATTAATTTCATAAGGAATTTCCTCGGCCACAGTTCTATATTGTAAATCTACATAATCGCCACTTTCAGCTTGAGGAAAAATCTCACCTAAAGCTTCATAAACCTGCGAAGAGCTAGTAAAATAACCTTCTTCTAAACCTATTGCACTATAATCCTGAGAGGTAACTTCATAAAGCTTCACCCGAATAGGATCATAAATATCGTAAATGACATTTATAGATGAATTTTTACCATAGTAAGGATATCGCTCAGAAAGTAAGTCTGGAATGAGTAATCTGGCATCATCCTCACTGTTAAAATTTGGAAAACTAAGACCTAAAAAACCATAATCATCTTCAGTTAATACAATTGATTTATCTGCCAAAGCACCTTCAGAATCAATTTGGTCGTTGACCTGCTCATGTATATCATCCATTGGATCACAACCAATTAAAGTTGCTCCAATAAAAAGTAGTAGTAATATATATATTTTTTTCATTGTCAAATTTTTAGAAGTTAATTTTAGCACCTACACTATAGGTACGTCCAAAACCATACCATACATTAGAATCAACAAGCCCTCTATAATCAGGGTCTTTTACATTTCCTTCTCTTGCATCAGAAATATATTCAGTATCTAATACGTTAAATACATTCGCATTGATAGTAGCATCAAAAGATCCAAACTCGAATTTATGTGTTAAACCTAAATCTAACAATCCTACATCAGGCAATTCAAATGGTCCTTGCAAATCAACAGAATCTCTAACAGTAGGGTCGAAATCTGCAAAATAACGATCATAATAAGTGAAATCACCTCTTAAAAATGTACTAGGAAACACCTCATAATTAAGACCTAATGCTGCTGTAGTTTGAGCCGAATTACCAACTTCTACCCCATCTATAGCAACATTAATTGTTCCTAAGACCGTAGTTCCATCTTCAGCTAAAATATCAACATTGTCAATATTATTGTCCCATTTCCAGTCACCTAAAGACATCATACCTGTTATGTTAAGCCTATCTGTGGCCTTATATTCAAACTCTAGCTCAATACCCTGATGCAACGCATCAACTCCTAAAATATTAGCAAAAATTTGTTGATTGCCCTGAACAAAAGATCTCGCTAAAGTTTTATCTTTCCAAGCTGTTCTATAAAGGTTAAAGTCAACTCGAAGATTCTGATTTCTAAACCCATAACCTAATTCAGCACTGAAAATCTTTTGGTTTTCTGCATCGTCATTTGCAATATTCCTATTATTTAAGAAAACCGTATTAAAAAATGGTGCTCTTTCAAAATAACCTACATTCCCAAAAACTTTGTGGTTGTCGTCTAAATTAAAATTCGCACCTCCTTTAGCTCCGTAAGAGAAAAAATTTATCCAATCTGTTTCCTTATCAGGACCATCATCTGCATATCTAAAATAATCTATTCTTTTATAAGAAGTATTAGAAGCATTTAATGACACAAAAGCAGAAACAAGATCGTTAGAATACTCTGCTTGTGCAAATCCACCTTCCCAAAGTACTAGACCATCATTATAATAATTAATTTTATCTCCTTCTTTTGTAGACCTATTAGGATCATTTACATTAGAGTCATCAGCCCAGTATTGGCCTCCTAAAAGATCCTTTACTTCCTGGAAGTGTCTTCCTTTATAATATCTTAAATCTATACCTCCTACTAAATCCCATCCTTCTCCAACTTCAGTGGAAACTGTAGAAAGCAAGCCTGTCCAAAAATGATCGTTTCTTGAATCATATAAAATAGTTTCTGACCCGTCTGCTCCATTAGCAGCATTTTCACTTACTACACGATCTAAATTTAAGGGCAGATATGGAGCTGGTCTATAATCTGAATCTACACTACGAAGATCAGCATTACCAGTATAACCACCGCCACCACCAGTTCCAAAGGAAACATAAGCAGCTGTAGATAATTCTGTTTTATCACTTATCGTCCAATAGTGATTTAAAGAAATTTGTGGCTTGTGATAAAAATTATCCTGTACATTAACTACCTGACCATTTCTATAGCCCCAGTCACTATTAAATTTTATACCTCTACTACTTCTTTGATAATCCTCTATAGGATGTAAAGTTTCTCTTTGCCCGTGACGCTGAGGCGCTCCAAAAGCAGTCAATGAAAGTTCATGATTTTCATTAATCTCTTTTGCAATATTCACAAAGTAATTATACCCTTCGAATTCAAGACCATCTGCAAATCTTCTACCACTAATTTTTGAAGCGGAAATAGTAGCTGCCCATCCATTTTCAGTTTTACCTGTAGACACAGTAGCACCAAATTTTTGTAAACCATCATTACCAGTAGAAGCTATAACACTCCCTCCCTTTTTCGCATCTGTAGACTTGGTTACAATATTGATAGTTCCTCCAATAGAAGGCACTGCAACTTTAGCTGCTCCCAAACCTCTCTGAGTTTGCATTGTTCTGGTAACATCAGAAAGTCCTGCCCAGTTACTCCAGTAAACACGACCATTTTCCATGTCATTTACCGGTACACCGTTAATCATTACTGCAATGTTTTCTGAATTAAACCCACGCATTCTTATGTCGGCATCTCCAAAGCCACCACCTTGTTTAGTCACATATACACCTGGTGTAGTTTTCAGAATTTCAGGAAATTCCTGGTTTCCTAATTTAGTTTCGATTGTTTCAGCTTTTACTGTAGAAACTGCAACAGGTGTTTTTCTGTCAATTGCTAAAGAGAAGCTGGTAATCACAATTTCATCTAAAGCATTGTCATCTGCCTCTAAAACAATTTCGCCTAAATCCTGGGATCCTCCTGAAAGGCTAAACTGCACTTGTTTAGTTTTAAACCCAACAAAACTCACTTCTAAAGTTCCTGTAGAGCTTTTTACCTCTAATGAAAAATTTCCATCAAAGTCGGTTGTAGTACCAGTCTTAGAACCTACTACCATTACGTTTGCCCCCGGTAGCGGGCCATCCATTTCAGAATCTATTACCGTACCGGTAATAGTCCCCTGAGCAAAAATTGTAGCCGTTGCAAAAAACAACGCTAAAGCTAATAATTTCCTCATGTGTAAAATTTGTTTGATTTGATTTTAGTTCGACGCAAATGAAGTTATTATTCCAAAATCCAACTTTAACGTAATGTTAAGGATTCAATATTTAACACCAATTTGCTCGCCAAAACTAAAACTTTTTTCAAACCTCTGAAATTGAGAGACTAAAAGTTTTTAACTCATATTTAGTTTTATCTTATTTTTATTTTAATATAAATTTTAACTAAACTTTAATGAGAATTTAGTGATTAAACAATGATGTTTTTAAGGTATTCATAAGACTTCTGTGATTTATAATAATGACCTACTCAGCAATCCAATATTAAAACAAAAAAGCACCTCAAAACGAGGTGCTTTTTAAATTATCTTAAAAAATGTTAAATTACTATCCTAAGAAAACCTTTAGTAAACTACTTGTTGAAGAATCATGGTTTTCTATCGCTTTACTATCCATATCATTTAAAATAGTACTTGCTAATTGCTTTCCTAATTCAACTCCCCATTGGTCGTAACTAAAGATATTCCAGATAACACCCTGCACAAAAATCTTATGTTCGTACATCGCTACTAACTTCCCTAAACTTTCAGGTGTTAGTTTATCGATAAGAAAAGATGTCGTTGGCTTATCTCCATCAAATAATTTAAAAGGTAGCAATTCTTTTATTTCATCTTCACTCATTCCTTTAGAAGATAATTCTTCTCGAACCTCATCTTCGGTTTTTCCCTGAAGCAAAGCTTCTGTTTGTGCAAAGAAATTGGCCATTAGTTTATAATGATGATCTTTATCGTCAAATAAAGACACTTTATATCCTATAAAATCTGCCGGAATCAATTTGGTGCCCTGATGTATTAACTGGAAAAATGCATGTTGCGAATTTGTTCCTGGTTCTCCCCAAATAATCGCCCCGGTTTGATAATCTACTTTATCTCCATTACGGTCGGTACTTTTACCGTTACTCTCCATAACTGCCTGCTGCAAATAAGCCGGCAATCTATGCAGGTATTGAGAATAAGGAATTACTGCTTCGCTTTCTGCCTTATAAAAATTATTATACCATACGCTTAACAACCCGGCTAATACAGGAATATTATTTTCGAATGCTGTTTCTTTAAAATGCTCATCCATTTTTTGCGCTCCACTTAATAAAGCGTCAAAATTTGGATAACCAATCGCTAAACTTATAGAAAGTCCTACCGCACTCCAAAGTGAGAAGCGACCACCAACCCAATCCCACATTGGGAAAATATTATTCTCGTCGATTCCAAATTCTTTTACTTTGGCCACGTTACTGGAAACCGCAATAAAATGTTTAGAAACCTCATCTTCTGGAGCTGTTTTCATAAACCAGTTTCTAATCGTAGTTGCATTGGTTAAGGTTTCCTGAGTGGTAAATGATTTAGAAACAATAACAAACAACGTAGTTTCTGGATTAAGATCCTTTATAGTTTCATGTACGTGATCACCATCAACATTCGAAACAAAATGAACATTTAGATGGTTTTTGTAAAACTCCAAAGCTTCAGTTACCATTACCGGCCCAAGATCTGAACCTCCAATACCAATATTTACAATATCAGTAAAATTTCTTCCGGTATATCCTTTTGTAATACCCTGAATAACTTCAGAAGAAAAAGCTTTTATTTTTGCCTTAACCTCTTCAACCTCATTCATTACATTTTCACCGTCTACTTTAATATCGGCATTTTTAGAAGCGCGTAAAGCAGTATGTAAAACAGGTCGGCCTTCAGTCTTATTAATAGCCTCGCCTCCAAAATAAGCATCCATAGCTTCTTTTAACCCACATTCATTAGCAAGATCGATAAGAAGTGATTTTGTTTCTTCGGTAATTTTATTTTTACTGAAGTCTACATAAAAATCTTCCCACTTGGTGGTGAATTTTGCAGCGCGCTCACTATCGTTTTCAAATAACGATTTTAAAGACTGGTCTTTCGTCTCATTATAATGAGCTTCTAATTTTTTCCAGGCTTCGGTTTTGGTTGGATTTATATTCTTCATTTTTCAATTTTTTATTGCGTTGCGAAAATTTAGTAGAGAAACCCACCTAATTTTACACAAAAATCTTGTTTTTAGATATTCTTGTAAGGTATTTTATCCAGCGCTGTCTTTAACGGCTCGATAAACGCAAAATATTCGTCTTTTTTACCATCTTCAATTTGCTTGGCTGTAGGTAAATTTTGGCGATAAGGATCTACCTGTTTACCATTTACCCAAAATCTATAACACACATGTGGCCCCGTAGCCAGCCCGGTACTGCCAACAAAACCTATCACATCTCCCTGCTTTACCGCCTGCCCGTTCCTTACATTTCTTTTACTCATGTGAAGATATTGCGTGGTATATTTTTGATTATGTCTTACTTTTACATAATTACCGTTACCAGAGGTATAGCTGGAAGCGATTACCACTCCGTCTGCCGTAGTTTTTATGGGTGTTCCCGTTGGTGCGGCATAATCTGTTCCCAAATGTGCTTTCCATCTTTTTTGCACCGGGTGAAATCTTCTTCTTTGATATCTAGACGAAATCCTACTATAATTAAGCGGGGCTTTTAAGAAAAAACTTTGCAAGGCTTTTGCTTCTTCATCATAAAAACTAGCCTGCCCTGTCACTGAATCTGTTTCATAGTTGAAAGCATAAAAAGGGCGATCTGAATGTTTAAAAACTGCTGCTTCCACACTTTCTATTCCCGCAAAAATCGTATCATCGATATACTTTTCATGATAGATCATTTTAAACTGATCTCCTTTTTGAAGTTTAAAAAAGTCGATACTCCACTGGTAAATATCCGATAATTGATAAACAAGCAGATTGCTTAAGCCCTGTGCCTGCATGGCTTCAGAAAGAGAGGATGTAATCACTCCAGAAACTTCCCTTCTTTTTACAGAAACCGGCTTTTTTGAGGTATAGGCAGAAACACTATCGCCTATGTTTAAAACCGTGTAATCGATTTTATTATTCTGATAAATAAAATGAAGCGGTGTATGAGCCGAATCTTTGGCTTTTAAAATTATATATTTTTTCCCCGCCGTAATCCTTGCCGGGTTAAAGGTATCTTTTACTTTTTCTGAAATTTCGAAAACTTTACCACGATCTACACCGTGATTATCCAGAATATATCCAAAATTATCCCCTCGCTCTATGGTATCTATTACTACATCAAAATCGTCCAGAACAAACCCAAATTCCTTTACAATAGGTTTGGGTGCTGGCTTTTTAGTTTCTGCTACGGCTTTATCTTTTGTTTCTTCCTTGCATCCCGCAAAAACTAATAACAGCAGGAATAAAAAACTAAATTTCTTCAATTTCTAATTCTTATTTTCAATATTAAACATGTGGTTTACCCATTCTTTGCCCCATTCTTCGTGTTCTTCTTCATTCCACAATTCAGGAAAAAAAGATATTTTTTGAAATCCCGGTGGTAAAAATTCTTTCCAGTTTGTGCCACCAGTGGCTTTTACCGTTTTCTTTCCATGATCCAGATGTCTATATGCGGCACCTATATGCATCAACAACCAGTTAACGTTTACACTACTATCAAAAGTACGTAGTGCTTCGATTAATTTTGGATTGTTTTTTTCTGAAGCTGCCAGGGCCTGATAACGGCCATACAGGGTTTTACCCTTAACCTCGTTCGCAATCCTTAAAAAGCGGGGCGTATATCTTTTTTCGAACTGTTTAAGGGTTAAGGTTTTCTCACCGGTTTTAAGGTCTATACCACCTTTCTTCCAGTAAATATTTTCGAATAATTCTTCGATTGAGTTATTTAAACTGAAGTTCTTTCTGATCTTATGGTCTACAAGATTTTCAACCGGAGTAGAATAAAACTCGATCATTCTAAACTGCGCCGACTGGAAACCGCTTGCCGGTAATAAAGCCATTCGGAACTTTAAAAACTGCTCTCGCTCCATTCCTTTAATCATTATATCAAAAGAATTGATAAGCACCCTAAAATAACGGATGATCCTATTCAGCTTTTCAATAAAATAAGGTGCGGTTAAATTAGGATTTTCGATCACCTGCTTTTGCTCGTGGATAATCAGCTTAAAGTATAACTCGGTTATCTGATGATAGGTTAGGAAAATCTCTTCGTCTGGGAAATGAGTTTCCGGCTTTTGCAGACTTAACAACGTATCTAAACTTATATAATCCCAGTAGGTTAAATAGCGGTCGTATAAGAGACCATCAAGGTAAGACCCCATATCCTGACCCGAATTTCTGAATTTCTCTTCCAGCAATTCTATTCTTTCGGCTATTTCGGGTTTAATTTCCATGCTAATCTATAATAATCCTGAAGGGATATTTTAGACCTTTATAAGCATCAAGATCTGCATCTAGGGATCCTACCGCAAGATCTGCTTCAATTTTTAAAGGCACTTTATTTTTATCGTCGCTTACCCAAAAGGTAAGACTCTCCTGCTCTTTAAAAACTCTGCCTGCCATTACATAAGGCCTAAACTTTAGCGCATTTACTTTTCCAAACTTGGTTTTTATAACTTCCCTTCCCAAAAACTTTACCTTAAAATCCATATTTTCATCATCGATAAAAAGATTAAGGTATATCTCGTGGCCGGGTTGCAGCGCATCTTCGTTTATATTGCTGCGAAGATAGTAAAATGCAGACAACATATCATGGATATTTTCCTTTGTAGAATAGGTCTTTTTCTTATCATGCTTTTTATCATGAACATAAGCGGTATTGGACCTATGATCGAAATCGATCTCTAAATCTTTGGTATGCCCTCCTTCGTCAATTTGCCGTATGAATTTATAAGGTTTCCCGTTTTTACGATCTATGAAAGTTTCGTAATTATCATTAACTTTAAAAAACCAGTGAAGCATGCCAGTAGATTTACCTTCTCCTACTATATGATAAACCGGTGTGCCATTTAAATAATCATCGGTAACCTCGAGGGTAGCATAACTCGCATTAAAAGGTCCATAATGTATCCTGAATTTAAACCACTCCCCAGTATCATAGGCATTTTGAGCTTGATGAGAGGTAAGTGCGAAGAATACAAGCAGTATCGTAATCGTAAGTCTGTGGGTCATGGGTTTAAATTTGAAATATTTATATTTTAAACATCTATCCTTAAGCAGATTTACAATTACTATTCCAAATGTATCAAAACAAAAAACCCCATCAAATTAATGACGAGGTTTTTTGTCTTATTAACCAACTAAAACTTAAATTATGAAAAAACAAATTTGGTAACCACTCCAAAAATGCGAGCGCAAAATTCCGTATTTTATCCTGTTAAAAAAAGCCAAAAACAAACTTTAACTAAAACATTGATTTTTAGACAACGAAAAAATGTTTTAACTTACTTTAAATCAACAATTTTCGATTATTTTAGCGTTCCTCGCAAATCCTGCTCTCTTTCGATAGCTTCAAAAAGGGCTTTAAAGTTTCCTTTTCCAAAAGATTGCGCCCCTTTTCTCTGGATGATTTCAAAAAACATGGTTGGCCTATCTAAAACCGGCTTGGTAAAAATCTGTAATAAATAGCCTTCATCGTCTCTATCGACCAGTACTCCCAGCTCTTTTAGTGGCGCTAATTCCTCATCGATATCTCCTACCCGATCTAATAAATCATCATAATACGTTTCAGGAACATATAAAAATTCTACTCCACGATTACGCAATGCGGTCACGGTTTCAATAATATTATCGGTAGCTAAAGCGATATGCTGAACTCCGGCACCATTATAAAAATCAATATATTCTTCAATTTGTGATTTCTTTTTTCCTTCCGCAGGTTCATTAATAGGGAATTTAATTCGCCCATTTCCGTTACTCATTACTTTACTCATTAATGCGGTATAATCTGTCGAAATATCATTATCATCGAAGGAAACCATTTGCGCAAACCCCATCACTTTTGCATAAAACTCGCACCACTTATTCATCTCGTTCCACCCCACATTTCCGACCATATGGTCGATATACTTCAATCCAGTCTCTTCAGATTTAGCAAGCGGAGCATAGGTTCTATAACCAGGAATAAAAGGACCTTTATAATCACCTCTTTCTATAAAAAGATGAACCGTTTCTCCGTAAGTATGAATTCCAGAGATCACTACTTTACCATATTCATCTTCTAATTCGTAAGGCTCTACATAACTTTTAGCACCTCTTTTGGTGGTTTCTTCATAACTTTTTTTAGCATCATCTACCCAAAGTGCAACAAATTTCACACCGTCGCCATGTTTATCGATATGCGCGTTTATTTCTCCGGAAGGCTCTAATGGAGAAGTAAGTACGATCCTGATTTTTCCCTGCTGCAACACATAGGATACGCTATCCTTTCTTCCGGTTTCTAAACCAGAATAAGCCACCGGCTGAAATCCCCAGGCATGCTGATAATAATATGCTGCCTGCTTTGCATTCCCTACATAAAGCTCTACAAAGTCTGTCCCCAAGATGGGAAGAAAGTCTTCTGCTTCAGGAATTACTTTTTCTAATTGTAAGGATGAATTATCTTTAGACATAACTTAAATATTCGTTTTTTTTAATCTTTTTATTTATCCTCGTCTTCCAACCAGGATCTGTAATAGGTTTCATCAGCAATGGCCATAGCATCTTCGGTAAGCTGTAAAGGCTTAAAGGTATCTACCATTACTGCTAATTCTTCAGTTTCGGTTTTACCAATACTTCGTTCTACGGCTCCCGGGTGCGGCCCGTGCGGAATTCCAGCCGGGTGCAGCGAAATATGCCCGGATTCAATATCATTCCTGCTCATAAAATCACCGTCTACATAATACAATACCTCATCACTATCTATATTACTGTGACTATAGGGTGCTGGAATACTTTCTGGATGATAATCGTATTTACGCGGACAAAAACTACAAACTACAAAAGCATCGGTTTCAAAAGTTTGGTGTACCGGTGGGGGTTGGTGAATTCTACCTGTAATAGGTTCAAAATCGTGGATAGAAAAAGCATAGGGATAGTTATAACCGTCGTAGCCCACAACATCAAATGGATGCGTGGCATAGACCGTATCAAAAATTTCTCCTTGTTTTTTTATTTTGATTAAAAAATCACCTTTTTCATTATTCGTTTCCAATTCATAAGGTTGTCTTAGATCACGTTCACAAAAAGGCGAATGCTCTAATAATTGCCCAAACCAGTTTCGATATCGTTTCGGTGTATATATTGGTCGTCTGGATTCTACAATAAAGAGTCGGTTATCTTCTGTATCAAAATCGATTTTGTAAATGGTCCCTCGAGGAATCAGGAGATAATCACCGTATTTAAAATCGAGATTTCCTAAATGCGTCCTTAATTTCCCGCTACCCCTATGAATAAATAAAAGCTCGTCACTATCGGCATTTTTATAGAAATAATTATCAGTTGATTTCTGTGGTGCTGCCAGAATAATATCGACATCACTATTGGTTAAAATAACCTTCCTACTTCCTAAATAATCACGTGTTGGTTGTACCTGAAAACCTTTTAAACGGTAAGACTTTAAATTATTTACTTTTGAAATTACAGGTTTTACACTATAACTTTTTCTAACTTCTTTAACCTGTGTAGGCCGCTGCTCGTGGTAAGAGATCGAGGACATCCCGTCAAAACCAATGGTTCCAAAAACCTGTTCGTAATAAAGACTCCCATCCGGTTTTTTAAAAATCGTATGTCGTTTATGTGGAATCTTACCTAATTTATGATAAAAAGGCATAATTAAATATTTAATTAGACTACTTTCCGATAGCTAAAATTATAAAATTATCAACAAAAAGCATATAAAATTAACTAATAATAAATTTATAGAAAATAATTATATTCTTTCTTAAATGAAATGTAAAACTAGGTTTTAATACGCTAAATTAGTTTGTAAGCAATTACCCCCAATATCGAATAACTTATAAAAGCACATTGAATGAGTGATATTAAACTAGGAATTTTAGACCAATCTATCGTTCGCACCAGTTCTACAGCCGGGGAAGCGGTTAAGGAAACTATAGAAACTGCTATCCTCGCCGAAAATTTAGGCTATCATCGTTTTTGGATTTCCGAACATCATAATTCTACATTTATTGCCGGCTCTGCTCCAGAAGTATTAATGGCAAGATTAGGAGCTGAAACTTCACAAATTAGATTAGGTAGCGGCGGAGTTATGCTACCCAATCACAGTGCTTTTAAAGTAGCTGAAAATTTTCGAATGCTGGAAGCTTTATATCCCGGTCGTATCGATCTTGGCATTGGCCGTGCTCCCGGCGGGGATGGGGTTAGCGCAAAACTTTTAAACCCTTCAAGCACATTTCAGGAAGACGATTATATTCAGCAGCTTCAGCAGCTAAATCATTTTTTTAGGGATCATGCACTTGTAAACAATTCTCCCGTATATGCTATTCCGCAGATAAAAACAATTCCGCAGCAATGGATTTTAAGTAGTAGCGGTGGCAGTGCGAGGATTGCCGCCGATCTTGGATTAAACCTTGCTGTGGCCAAATTTATTAATGGCAGTGTACCCCCCAGCGTGGTGGATCGTTATCGTAAACATTTTAAACCTACCGAAGATCAACAGGAACCTAAAGCTTTAATCGCATCTTTTGTTATGTGTGGGGAAACCGAAGAGGAAGCTAACCAAATGCGTAAGTATATCGATTATATTTTATTGCAATTCGACAAAGGAAACTACCAAAGCCTACCGGAATTTGAAGACATTAGAAATCATCAGTTCACTTCTTTTGAAAAACAGCGATTGCACTATAATGCAGGCCGAATAATCTCTGGCACACCAGATCGTGTAAAAGAGAAAATCACCAATTTGGCAAAGGATTTTGAGGTAGATGAAGTGATTATTTCTACCATGAGTTTTAATAAAGAACTGCGTTTAAAAAGTTTTGAGTTGGTTGCTGAAGCATTTTCAATAAGTAGCACCTCCTGAGGTGATTTTTAGCGTAAATTTATAAAAGTCGGGAAATACATACTAACCGCGAGATATGAACCGAAAAGACTCTTTATAATTTCGAGTCCTTTTAGGCCTATCTTTCCGGAATTATACAGAAATCTGTTTTATGCTAGAACTTAGATCGCTTCGCTATGAGCACTTAGAATATAGAAAAGAGAGAATAGAAAATAGACGAGAGAGTCAAGAACCAGGAATCTAAAATTTGAAATACTGAAATTTAAATCTTTTTAAGCTGATGGCCTTTTCTATTCACTAATCACCCTAAACCATCAACTTCTTTTTAAATATTGAATTCAAAAGTGAATCCTCTGGATCATTAGCAAGCTTTGTTATTAAATACTTTGGCGATGCCAATAATGCTTAAAAATGCCAAAGTATAAGCAACTATATCACCCCAGTCGAAAGAAGAACCCAAAACCATAGTTGTAAATGTAGATCTTGGGATCCCCAGTATTTTTAGAATCTTTAGGTATTGTAAAAACTCGATAAAATAAGCCAAAAGCAACACAAAAATGGCCACTTTAAATTGTTGCCACTTAAAAAATGTAAGCAGAAAATAATACCACCAGATAATCTCCAAGCACATTACGTATAAAACCACCATTTATAAATCGAGCTATTAAAAATTCGATAATAAAAATCGATAAGGAAATTAAAAAGTATTTTAATTTGAAACGCATTAAAACCAGAATCCTAAACTAAAAAACCACTGACTTTCCTTTACTTCTGGCGAATAAGAGTATTTTACTTCCATTGGGCCTAAAAAGGTTTCCACCCCATAACCTAAGGCGTAGCCAGAATAATCTGGCATGGACAACCAGTTTCCAGAGGAATACAATTTGTTCTCTACATTAGCAAAATTACCACTTAAGGTGATGTGATTATTTTTGAATATTTCAACATCCACTTCAGCCAGACTTTTTATGTAACTATCGGCTCCTAAGCTAAGAAAATCATACCCATAAAATGGCACCATATTATTTATTAGGTTATTCCCGTAGCCGCCTAAAAAAAAGTCTAAACTTTGCTGTTCGCTATCGCCAATTTTAAATCCTGTTTCAGAAAAGATGCGGACACTAAGATTCTTTATCGGAGTAAAAACATAGCCAATTTTTCCTTTAGCGATAGAAAATTCGTTAAAATCGTCAATAGAAGAAAAAGGATAAATATGAAAATCACCATGAAAATAGAATCCCTTTTTTGGATAATATTTATTATCAAAAGAATCATATTTTAAATATCCAAAAGCACTGTAATAATGATTATTCTCAAATTCAGTTCCGGGAACGTCTACATCCTCTCCCTCGCTATTAATAGTTTCTGAAGAGATCTTTAAATATTTATGCTCTGCCCCCATCCCCAGCGAAGCCACCTGCTTAAACAAAGTCTCTACATAAAATTGATTGGTAAAATCTTTAAAATCGACATCAATCTTATTAACATTCAAATCACCTCCGTTAATTGCGTCCTGTATAAGCGCATAATCTACCGGAGTATCAAAAGAATTAAAACGTGATTTCATACCTATACTCCAATAATATCCTTTATCGATATAATACTGAAAGTTATACCGAACATTTTCTCCCACGATTAAATCTAAAGAAGTAACATCGTTCGTAAAAATTGAACTTTTTCGTGTTAAATTTACCAGCGCCGCACTGCGATACAACTCGTCGTAATGCAAGGCTAATTTTAGAAAAGTTTTATTCTCACTTTCATCCAAATTAAGGTTTAACGTATAAGTATCTTCGCCATTATCCTGAGTTAGAAAGTAGTTAATCTTATCAAAATTTCCAGTGGCCGATAAAAAATCTATGCTTTCGTTTATCTGAGAAAGACTAAACTTACCAGGAGTTTGCAGTCTAAGCCTCCCCATAATAAAAGATCGTGGATAATTTGTATTTCCTGCGAGTTCAATTTGGCTTAAATGAAGTGTATCTACAATTTTTCTGTGATAAGGTTCCGGATGGGATTTTTGCTTTTGTGCCAATTGTTTTAATGCCGAAATTCGCTTGTCTCCCGCTACCTTTCCGGAATCGATAATGGCTGAACCTTCTTCAAAAGACATAATCGAAAAACGAGCAATATCGGGTCGAATATAAATATCTGTAAGCGGAATTTTATGCTTCATATCATTAATCGTCCTGAAATTACTCACCTGAGTAAAAATATCGAATACCCCTTTTAAGTCTTTTCGGTTAAGTAACGAATCCTGGACATCTACCCCAATAATAATATCGGCACCGCGACGTCGTAATTCTTCTACCGGATAATTATTAACCACACCACCGTCAATGAGCAGCCTACCATCAATTTTTACAGGAGAAAAAAGGGAAGGAATAGCTCCGCTAGCCGCTACAGATTTGGCAAGAGAACCTTTATCCAAAATAATTTCGGCACCGGTTTCTACATCTGCTGCGACACAAAAAAACGGAATTGGTAATTTTGAAAAATCAGTTTCATCGTCCAGATGCACCGTTAAACCCGACATTAAATTGTAAATATTTTGCCCTTTACTTAAGCCCGAAGGAAAGCCTAGTTTAAAATGATCAAAAGGAAGTGTAAGAGCATAACGCTCTGTATTTCTCTTTTCATAAAATGTCATCGATTTTCGTGGAATTTCATCCTGAATAAGAATATTGAAATTGGTGTTTTTTACGATAGAATCTAATTCGGATGCCGAATATCCCGAAGCATACAAACCTCCAATAATTGCACCCATACTGGTTCCACCAATATAATCGATGTGTACACCCGCTTCCTCAATTGCCTTTAAAGCACCAATATGTGCCAGTCCCTTTGCTCCACCTCCACTTAAAACAAGCCCTACTTTTAATTTTTCTTCCTGGGAAAAACTTAAAAGTGAACTACAGAAGAATAGGATGCAAATGACTTTTTTCATTTATTCTGAAGATTCCGGATGATAATAATCGTAAACAATTCTAGCTTTAGCACTTCCCACAACATCTGCCAGTGATTTCTCTGAAGCTTCTTTTACCCGTTTAAGAGATCTAAAGCTTTTTAGTAATTCTACCACTGTTTTCTCTCCAATTCCTTTAATCGAGTCCAGCTCTGTATTTAACGCAGATTTACTACGTTTATTTCGATGGAAAGTGATACCAAACCTATGTGCTTCATTTCTTAACTGCTGAATAATCTTTAAGGTTTCAGACTTCTTATCTAAATACAAGGGTACCGGATCACCCGGATAAAACAACTCTTCTAATCTTTTAGCTATCCCAATTATGGCTACCTCCCCTCTTAAGCCTAAAGTCTCCAAAGCTTTTAAACCACTTCTTAACTGACCTTTACCACCGTCTACAATAATAAGCTGCGGTAATTCTTCACCTTCGTTTAAAAGACGCTTGTACCTTCTGTACACCACTTCTTCCATCGAAGCAAAATCGTTAGGTCCTTCAACAGTTTTGATATTAAATTTACGATAATCTTTTTTACTTGGTTTGCCATTTTTAAAAACCACACAGGCCGCCACTGGATTTGTTCCCTGAATATTAGAATTATCGAAACATTCAATATGCCGCGGCTCAACGCTTAAACGCAAATCTTCTTTCATTTGTGCCATTACCCGATTTACATGCCGATCTGGATCTACAATTTTCATTTGCTTAAATCGTTCCTGTCGGTAATATTTTGCATTCCGCTCAGACAATTCTACAATTTTACGCTTATCCCCCAATTTAGGCACTGTTACTTTTATATCATCACCGGCATCTACCTTAAAAGGCACATAAATCTCTGGTGATTTTGAATTAAATCGCTGCCTAATTTCAGTAATCCCCAGTTCCAGTAATTCTTCGTCGGTTTCATCCAGTTTTTTCTTCATTTCTATGGTATGAGACCTGATAATGGAACCATGCATTAACTGAAGAAAATTCACGTATCCATACCCCTCGTCGCTAATTACAGAAAATACATCTACATTATTGATTTTAGGATTAACAACTGTAGACCGGGATTGGTAATTTTCTAAAACTTCGATCTTATTTTTTATTCGCTGTGCATCTTCAAACTCCATATTTTCAGCATGCTCCTGCATTTGCTCTCTAAACTGACTAAGCGAGTCTTTAAAATTTCCTTTTACGATTTGGCGAATATGTTCGATATTTCTGTTATACTCTGCTTCTCCCTGGTAGCCTTCACAGGGCCCCTTACAATTCCCTAAATGATATTCCAGGCACACTTTATACTTATTATCCCTAATTTTATCTTCAACAAGGTCATAATTACAAGTACGCAGTTTATATAGTCCCTTAATTAAATCAAGTAAGGTATTTACCGTTTTAAAACTAGTAAACGGCCCATAATACTCACTCCCGTCTTTAATCAATCTTCGGGTTGGGAAGACTCTTGGGAAACGTTCGTTTTTTATACAAATCCAGGGATAAGTTTTATCATCCTTAAGCATTACGTTAAAACGCGGCTGTAATTTTTTGATTAGATTATTTTCCAGCAGCAGCGCATCGGTTTCCGAAGAAACCACGATATGTCTTATCTCGTGAATTTTTTTCACCATTACCCCTATACGATGACTATCGTGGCGTTTGGTAAAATAAGAGGTTACACGTTTTTTAAGATTTTTAGCTTTACCCACATAGAGAATCTTCCCATTTTTATCAAAATATTGATAAACACCGGGACTATCGGGTAAGGTCTTTAACTGTACATCCAAAGCAGGTATTTCCATCACTTCAAATTTAAAATATCTTTAGGCCATTTTGAAGAAATTCAGGGAAATTTGAAGCAATTTTTCACCAATTCTTCTTTCATTTTTTATTTCTGAATCTCGAATGTATTGCTGAAATTAGCAGTTTTAAAGGTATTTTATAATTCCTTAAAACCATAAAACATTTATTTTGGCTATCTTGGATATATGAGCGAAAGCAAAAAAAGAATTATTGGACGTTTTGACAAGGCAGATTTCCCGGTGCTGGATCTTGAAGGAATTTCGGTAAAAATAGATACCGGAGCTTACACCTCTTCCATTCACTGTGACGAAATTATTGAAAAAGACGATGTATTATACTGCAAATTTCTTGATGAAGAGCATGCGCTATACAACGGTAAAGAATTCATTTTTAAAGACTATGATATTATTTACGTTCGTAGTAGTAATGGAATGATACAAAAGCGTTATCAGATCGAATCAAAAATAAAGCTTTTTAATAAAATTTATAAAATTTCGCTTTCTTTGTCTTCACGCCAGGAAATGCGTTTCCCTGTTCTTTTAGGACGAAAATTTTTAAGCAACAAATTTATTGTGGATCCACAACTAATTGATTTATCATTTAACAATCAACACCAAACGAATGAACATTAAAATCCTTTCCAGAAATACGCAACTATATTCAACAAAACGCCTTGTTGAAGCGGCAATGAAACGCAAACACACCGTAGAGGTTGTAGACCCCTTAAAATGTGATATTGTCATAGAAAGGAGAAACCCTAACATTTATTTTAAGGGAGACTATATAAAAGATGTAGATGCCATTATCCCTAGAATTGGTTCTTCGGTAACCTTTTATGGTACCGCAGTTGTTCGCCAGTTCGAGATGATGGGGGCCTTTACCACGACAGAAAGTGAAGCTTTGGTAAGAAGCCGCGATAAATTAAGAAGTCTTCAGGTGCTTTCTCGCGCTAAAATCGGACTTCCAAAAACAGTATTCACTAATTATTCCAGAGATGTTTCTGGAGTTATTAGTCAGGTTGGCGGACCACCATTGGTCATTAAGCTTTTAGAAGGAACACAGGGTGTTGGTGTTGTTCTTGCTGAAACCAAAAATGCAGCCGAGTCTGTAATTGAAGCGTTTAACGGTTTACAGGCCCGAGTGATCGTGCAGGAATTTATAAAAGAAGCCAAAGGTGCAGATATTAGAGCTTTTGTCGTAGATGGTCACGTAGTTGGTGCTATGAAAAGACAGGGAAAAGAAGGCGAGTTCCGTTCTAACCTGCATCGCGGTGGTAGTGCTGAGGCCATTGAACTTAGTGATGAAGAAGAAATTGCAGCGGTAAAAGCGACCAAAGCCATGGGGCTTGGCGTTGCGGGTGTGGATATGATCCAAAGTTCACGCGGACCATTAATTCTTGAAGTAAATTCTTCACCGGGATTAGAAGGTATCGAAAAAGCTACCGGAAAAGATATTGCCAAAACCATTATTCGATATATCGAAAAACACGCCTAATTTAATTTATGCCTCAAATCACCAAAGAAAACGTTCTGGAAATTCTGGGCAAAAAGATTTTACCCGGTAAAAGCGCCACTATTAATCTTAACATGGCGAAACTTTACACCACAACTTCTGTTGAAGTGCCAGTGATTATAGAGCGTTCTAAGAACCCAGGACCGGTAGTATTAATTACCGCCGGTATCCATGGTGATGAATTGAATGGGGTAGAAATCGTAAGACAACTCATCAGTAAAGAAATTAACAAACCTAAATGCGGCACTACTATTTGTATACCGGTAGTTAATGTGTTTGGTTTTTTAAATATGGCTCGTGAATTTCCCGATGGCCGTGATTTAAACCGAATGTTCCCGGGTACTAAAAACGGCTCGCTGGCCAGCAGGTTTGCTTTTCAGTTTGTGCAGGAAATTTTACCAATTGCCGATTTCTGCCTGGATTTTCATACCGGTGGCGCAAGTAGATTTAACGTAGCGCAAATACGCGTTAAAAAAGGCGATAAGCATAGTATAGAATTAGCGAATATTTTTAAAGCTCCGTTTACTATCGTTTCTACGACAATTACCAAATCGTATCGTGAAACCTGCTCTAAAATGGGGATCCCAATTTTACTTTTTGAAGGTGGAAAATCCCAGGATAGCAATAAAGAAATTGCAAAACAAGGAGTTGAAGGCACCATGCGTATCCTGGATCATCTAAATATGCTTAAATCTAAATTTGAATTACCTGATGCCCATGCCGAACCTATTTTGATTGAAAATACCACCTGGATGCGTGCGAAATACAGCGGACTTTTACATCTTAAAATTCCTTGCGGAAAGTTTGTTGAAAAAGGGGAATATATTGGCACGATTACCGATCCTTACGGGAAATTTAGGCATAAGATAAAATCAAGAAATCAGGGATATATCATAAATGTGAATGAATCACCTATCGTATATCAGGGTGATGCTATTTTTCATATATCAACCGCCTCAAAAGTGATCGATGAATAAGACCGACCTCCGTAAAAAATACAAAGCTTTACGTATCGATCTTTCTCCTGAAGTTATTGAAGAATATAGTTTAAAGATTGCCAATAACTTACTTCAACTTGATGTCTGGGAAGGTGATTTTTATCACCTGTTCCTTAGTATTGCAGAGCAGAAAGAGGTGGATACCGAATTTATTTTACACATTCTTCAGGGTAAAGATAAAAATGTGGTCATTCCCAGAACCGATATCGAGCATAACAATCTGATCAATTATTTACTTACAGAAACCACCAAGATCAAAAAAAACAGGTGGAATATTCCAGAGCCCGTAGATGGGATAGAAATTCCCTCAGCAAAAATAGATGTGGTCTTTGTGCCTTTACTTGCTTTCGATAAAAACGGTCACCGCATTGGTTATGGTAAAGGCTACTACGATAAATTTTTAAGCAACTGTAAACCCAACATTATTAAAATAGGACTTTCTTTTTACGAAGCTGAAGAAGCTTTTCAAGATGTATACCCCAGTGATATTCCGCTTGATTATTGTGTGACTCCGAAGAAAGTTTATAGATTTTAGAATTTAGATCGCTTTTTTAATTTGAAAATTTGATGACGTGCTAATTTGGTAATTGAAATACTATTTCCAGTTTAGAGATGAGAAAATTAGAATATAGACGCTACCTTTTTTATGCTGAATTTGGAGTGCTGAATGCTGAAATGAAAATCGGGAACCAGGAGACAAGAAGCAAGAGAAAGACCATACTTTTCGATTTGAAAATGTGATGATGTGTTGATTTGCTAATTTTTGGTATAGTATAGAAGCAATTTCTTTTAGAAAAAAGAACATCGTGTTTATAAAATAGAGGTTTATTATTCTGAATTTTAAATTTTGAACAAAATTCGTTGTCATTTCGACTGTAGCGTAGCGAAATGGAGAAATCTCAATAAAGATAGACGTTCAAAGTTCAAAAATTCAAGGTTCAAAAGTTGTGGTATCGAGAAGTCTTTGCAGAATCATTTACAAATTTTCTCTATTAGACTAAATAATAAAGTTATTCAAAATTAATAGGCCTGCTTCCTGATTCTTGCGTCTCTTCTCTATATTCTAACTTCTATCAGAAAAAGATCTCTCCGCTCCGGTCGAGATGACAAAGCACGTTTTTTTTCCCTTCTTCTATTGAAACCTGCCCATTAAAAACATAGGATGAGTATTTAATATTGAATTCTTGATGCTAAGCTTTGAATGAACTTCGTTGTCATTTCGACCCTGCCTCGCTGGCAGGCAGGTGCAGCGTAGCGAAATGAAGAAATCTCAATCAAGATAGACGTTCAAAGTTCAAAAATTCAAGGTTCAAAAGTTGTGGTATCGAGAAGCCTTTACAGTAATCATTTACAAATTTTCTCTATTAGACTAAATTATAAACTTATTCAAAATTAATAGGCCTGCTTCCTGATTCTTGCGTCTCTTCTCTATATACTAACTTATCAGAAAAAGATCTCTACGCTTCGGTCGAGATGACGAAGCACGTTTTTTTGCTTTTCCTTCTTCTATTGAAATCTGCCCATTAAAAACATAAGACGACTATTTTATATTGAATTCTTGATGCTAAGCTTTGAATGAACTTCGTTGTCATTTCGACCCTGCCTCGCTGGCAGGCAGGTGCAGCGCAGCGGAATGAAGAAATCTTAATCAAGATAGACGTTCAAAGTTCAAAAATTCAAGGTTCAAAAGTTGTGGTATCGAGAAGTTTTTGCAGAATCATTTACAAATTTTCTCTATTAGACTAAATAATAAAGTTATTCAAAATTAATAGGCCTGCTTCCTGATTCTTGCGTCTCTTCTATATATTCTAACTTCTATCAGAAAAAGATCCCTCCGCTTCGGTCGAGATGACGAAGCACGTTTTTTTGCTTTCCCTTCTTCTATTGAAATCTGCCCATTAAAAAACATTAGACGACTATTTTAAAGCTAAGAGCTGAAAGCTATAGGCTAACGGCTATAAACTTTACTACTCTTTCTCTTCTTTTGGGAAAGCTCTTTTGTTGAATAACAGCAATAAAACCACGCCAATACTTATCGAAGAATCGGCAATATTAAATACAGGTTCAAAAAAGGTAAAGAACTTACCTCCCCAAAACGGAATCCACTCCGGTAGATATCCCTCATATAAAGGAAAATAAAGCATATCTACCACCTTTCCATGGAAAAGTGTTCCGTAGCCTCCACCTTCAGGTAAAAAAGTCGCTACTTTATTATAACTGTCGTTAAACGTGATTCCGTAGAAAACCGAATCAATTATATTTCCAAAAGCACCGGCAAAGATCAACGAGATTGAGGTAATCAAAATTCGACTTCCATTTTTCTTTACAGAATCTACCAGCCAGTAACCTATTCCAAAAATCGCTACTAAACGGAAAAGCGTAAGTGCTAGTTTCCCATACTGTCCCGGAATTTTAGTACCCCAGGCCATCCCTTCATTTTCAACAAAAAGAATTCTAAACCAATCAAGAACCTTATACTCGTCGCCAAGTTCAAAATGTGTTTTGATATAAATTTTAGATACCTGATCGATTAAAAGAACAATAAATATTATTAGGCCTGCTTTCTTTAAAGACATTTCTTTTTTTGTTAAAAACGCACCAAAAATACTAATATTATTTAGTTTTTCGCACGCTTATGTCACCATTAATTGAAGTTAATTTAATTTGATGCATTCCATAAAGCTTTTGATCGACCAAAACTTTACCGTGCCTGCTTTTTGCCATTACTTCTCCAGAAACTACTTCTGCATCAATATCACCTTTGTAGGTATTTATCGTTGCATTTCCCTCAAAATCTTTTAAGTTACAATAACCTCGTTGAAGATTGGCCGAGAAACTTTCAAATTTCCCTGAAACAATCAAAGAAGCAGAATTAGAACTAATCATAAGTATTTTATATTCTGGCAAATAAAGATCTACTTCTAAAGAAAAGACTTTATGTGCACTCAACTTATCAAAACCACCTACCAGTTGTTCTGGATATTGAGTTTCGATATAAAGCTTCCCATTTTTTAAACTTGTTGTTAGCCTGATATCATTCAAATATTCTCCTTCAGAGTGACTTCTATACTTTAAGGTCTTTCTTTTTTCGCTAAAGATATTGATTTTAAAAACCTCATTGGCATCGATAATCACTTCTTTAAAATCTGAATTTAGGATATTCTGTGTATCTTTTTGAGCAACTACTATAACTGTGCCTGTAAAAAAACACAATAAAAACATCCAATATCGATTAGCTATTTTCATATCATTTATAGAACAATAAACGCTCCTTAAAACGGGAGCGTTTATTTTTTGATCAAATACCTAATGGCCAACCGCGCAAATATTTTAATAAAATATTAGCTGCGGTGAAATTCCAAACTACCTTGAGCAAGCCCATGAGATAGCTTCTAGAAAACCATTTTTTATTTATAGTCATCCCTCCCTTCCAGATAGCTATCAGGAAAGGATCGGAGTATTTATTCTCGATTATCGAGTAAAGCTTTTCTCTTATCGTTGCATATTTTTAGCCTCGATACTTAAAGTGGCATGCGGAACCAGCTTTAGACGCTCTTTATTGATTAATTTTCCGGTAACACGACATACACCATAGGTTTTATTCTCGATACGCATTAAAGCATTTTTAAGATCACGAATAAATTTCTCCTGACGAATCGCCAATTGAGAATTCGCTTCTTTACTCATAGTTTCGCTACCTTCTTCAAAAGCCTTAAACGTTGGGGATGTATCATCTGTACCGTTGTTCCCGTCGTTTTTATAAGCATTTTGATAAATTTCTAGTTGTTCTTTGGCTTTGGCGATTTTACCTTGGATTAGCTCTTTAAATTCGGCCAATTCCGCATCGCTAAAACGCTCTTTTACTTCGGTTGACATAAGCTGCTTAGTTTTTTGTGATTAATAATTTTGTAGTTACATCGTCAAATTCAACATCTACTCCATCTTTTACTACTTCTGCAAGTTCGAGCGCTGCAGTTAAAGTTTCAGTTTTGATATAGGTTATATTATCTGCAACAGCATCCTCGATAATGCCATCTTTTTGCAGCTGTACGTTAATAGTATCGGTCACCTCGAATCCACTGTCTTTTCTCATATTCTGAATTCGGTTTACCAATTCTCTCGCAACTCCTTCTTTTTTGAGTTCTGGCGAGATATTAACGTCTAGCGCTACAGTTATATTGCCACTGCTAGCCACAAGCCATCCTTCGATATCTTGCGAACTTATTTCTACTTCACTGGCGTCCAAAATAATCATTTCTCCATTTACTTCAATCTCAATTTTGCCTTCTTTTTCGATCGTTGCAATATCTTCGGCTTGAAGTTGATTAATTTTAGCTACCACGTGCTTCATTTCCTTTCCAAAACGAGGCCCTAAAACGCGAAAATTCGGTTTTATTTGTTTTACCAGAATTCCTGAAGCATCATCGATTAACTCGACTTCCTTTACATTCACTTCAGATTTTATAAGATCCTGCACCGCTAAAATTTCCTCTCCCTGTTTTTTATCCAATACCGGAATCATGATTCGTTGTAGCGGCTGTCTCACCTTAATCATTTCTTTTTTACGTAATGAAAGTACCAAACTGGAAATTGTTTGTGCTTTTTCCATTTTACGTTCTAAAGATTTATCTACAAATTTCTCATCGAAAACCGGGAATAAAGCCGTGTGAACCGATTCATAATTCTCTTTCTTCGTAGTTTGATTCAGATCTTTATATAAAGCATCCATAAAGAATGGTGCCACAGGTGCACTAAGTTTCGCTACGGTTTCCAGGCAGGTATATAAAGTTTGATATGCTGAAATTTTATCCTGCTGGTAATCGCCTTTCCAGAACCTTCTTCGACTTAATCGCACAAACCAGTTACTCAGATTTTCCTGAACAAATTCTGAAATAACCCTAGTAGCCTTTGTAGGCTCGTAATCTGCATAGAATTTATCTACTTTCTCAATTAACGTATGTAATTCTGAAAGAATCCAACGATCGATTTCCGGACGTTCTTCTAATTTAACATCGGCTTCAGCATACGTAAAATTATCGATGTTAGCATATAGGGTAAAGAAAGAATAGGTATTATAAAGTGTTCCGAAGAACTTACGGCTTATTTCTCCAATTCCTTCAATATCAAATTTTAAATTATCCCAAGGATTCGCGTTAGAAATCATGTACCAACGCGTCGCATCCGGCCCGTAAACCGATAAGGTTTCAAAAGGATCTACCGCGTTTCCAAGACGTTTGGACATTTTTTGTCCATTTTTATCTAAAACAAGTCCGTTGGAAACTACATTTTTATACGCTACATCGTCAAAAGTCATGGTGGCTATAGCATGAAGTGTATAGAACCAGCCACGGGTTTGATCGACACCCTCCGCAATAAAATCGGCTTTACGCCAGTCTTTCTCTACTTTCTCTTTATTTTCAAAAGGATAGTGCCACTGCGCATAAGGCATAGAACCCGAATCAAACCATACGTCGATAAGATCGGCTTCGCGCTTCATTGCTTTCCCAGAATCAGAAACCAAAGTAATTGTATCTACCACATTTTTATGGAGATCTACATTGGCGTAGTTTTCTTCACTCATATCGCCGATTTTAAAATCAGCGAAAATATCCTTGTCCATCACTCCCGCTTCAACAGCTTTGGTGATTTCTATTTTTAATTCTTCTACAGAACCGATAATTTTTTCTTCCCTACCGTCTTCAGTTCTCCAAATTGGTAGCGGAATTCCCCAATATCGGCTTCTGGACAGGTTCCAGTCATTTGCATTTGCAAGCCAGTTTCCAAAACGACCTTCTCCGGTAGATTTTGGTTTCCAGTTAATCCCGGTGTTCAGCTCGTGCATACGATCTTTAACCTCGGTTACTTTGATAAACCAGGAATCTAACGGATAATATAAAATGGGCTTATCGGTACGCCAGCAGTTTGGATAACTGTGTACATATTTTTCTACCTTAAAAGCCCTGTTTTCTTCTTTCAGCTTAATAGCGATCTCTACATCTACAGATTTTTCAGGAACTTCAGCATCATCATAATATTCGTTCTTCACATACTTACCGGCAAATTCGCCCATTTCTGGTCTGAATTTACCCTGAAGGTCTACTAAAGGAACTAAATTGTCATTCTCATCTTTCACCAACATTGGAGGTACTGGTGGCGTTGCCTGTTTTGCAACCAGAGCATCATCTGCACCAAAAGTAGGCGCGGTATGCACGATACCCGTACCATCCTCGGTAGTCACAAAATCTCCGGAAATTACTCTAAAGGCATTTTCAGGATTTTCGAAAGGCAAAGTATAAGGTAATAATTGCTCATACGCTATACCTACCAGATCTTTCCCCTTGTAATTTTCACCAATTAGGAAAGGGATTTTTCCTGCCTTGCCGGCAGGCAGGTTATCACCTTCTTTATACGCTTTTAGTTCTTCTTCGCTTTCTACCTGTTTAAACTTCTTATCAAACTGTTTAAGAGCAAGTTCTTTAGCAACAACTATCGTAATCGGCTCAAAGGTATATTGGTTATACGTTTTTACGGTTACATATTCGATTTTTGGCCCAACAGTAAGCGCAGTGTTACTAGGAAGCGTCCACGGAGTGGTGGTCCAGGCGATTAAGAATACATCTTCTTCATGCTCTTTTAAACCTGCTGGCAATGTCTCCTTTTTGGTTTTAAACATTGCCGTGACCGTAGTATCTGACACATCCTGATACGTCCCTGGTTGGTTAAGTTCATGTGAACTTAAACCCGTACCTGCTTTTGGAGAATATGGCTGAATGGTATAGCCCTTGTAAATAAGACCTTTGTTGTAGATCTGTTTTAAGAGATACCAAACCGTTTCCATATACTTGGGCTTATAGGTGATATAGGGATCATCCATATCTACCCAATATCCCATCTTCTCGGTAAGATCGTTCCAGATATCTGTATAACGCATTACCGCATTTTTACAAGCCTCGTTGTATTGCTCAACACTAATTTTAGTGCCAATATCTTCTTTGGTGATCCCAAGTTCCTTTTCCACACCAAGCTCTACCGGAAGACCGTGAGTATCCCAACCTGCTTTACGTTTTACCTGAAATCCTTTTTGAGTTTTATAGCGACAAAAAATATCCTTAATCGATCTTGCCATTACGTGGTGAATACCCGGCAATCCGTTAGCTGATGGCGGTCCTTCAAAAAATATGAATGGCTTTTCACCATCACGTGAAGTTATGCTCTTTTCAAATATTTGGTTTTCTTTCCAATATTTTAATGTCTCCTCTGCAACTTTTGGTAAGTCAAGTCCTTTATATTCAGGGAACTTTGTGCTCATTTCCTCAAAATTTCTAATGATGTGCGAAAATAAGGAATTTTGCTAAAACAGCGGTTGCTATCTGCTTAAATTACCCATTCTTATAAATATTAATCTATTGGTAAAACCGAATTAAAGAAAACGTAATATTTATACCGGTTTTTTCTTTTGTTTTGAATATAGTTTACAGTTGACTGTTAACAATTTACAGCGATTTCAGCTGTTAGCTTTCAGATGTATGGGATGCTGAATCAAATTCAGCATGACCAAATTTTAATTGCACAGCTTTAAAATGTATAGTTACTTGTTAAAATTCTGAATTCTGACTAAGATCCACTTCTCGATACAATTGCTCATAAACTCGCAATCACTCGAAGTGACAGTTGTGAAGATTATTAAGTAGCTTTCAGCATAATTTTAGCCTGAAAAAAATGTCATCTCGACCGGAGTGGAGAGAGCTTAATTATAATTAGCTTTCAAAATAGATTTCTCCATTCCGCTGCGCTTCAGTCGAAATGACAACACAATTACTTTTTTTTAGATATAGCCTTCAGCTATTAGCCTGAATTGTTAAAATTTAAGCTTGGAATTATCGAATCTTGAGTTTTATGCTTTTTGGAATTCAAAATTCGGACTAAAATCCACTTCTCGATACAATTGCTCATAAACTCGCAATCACTCCTTTAGACTTGTATTGTTATTTTTATAGCAGTATTAACAAAGAAAAGAGAGCTGAACTCGGGTACACTAATATCGCTCAGAACATAAAGTTCATCGTTCGATTCAGACCCAAGTTCAGACTTTCATCAACAATCTCTAATAGAAATTCGGGATATAAGCCCATTATCAAGGAGTTGAGTTATTGATGAAATCCCTCTTATCTACAAAGCATTACAAAGTTATGAAAAGTATTTATGTAGGTATCGACATTAGTAAAAACACGTTGGATTTTTGTGTTAGATCTTCCGGTGTGGCAAGCTTTCACAAGATCGGCAACAAAACCAAAAGCATCCGCAAGCTTTTGAAAAGCATAGCCAAAATAGATTCCAAGGCTTTTATAGCCATGGAAAACACGGGGTATTATAACTATAACCTTTACCAAACCCTGAAAGGCTTTGATTTTAACGTCTATGTGATAGACCCCAAGCATATCAAAAGGAGTATCGGCCTGGTGCGCGGTAAGAACGATAAGGTAGATGCCAAGAGGATTGCCATATTCATTGAAAGGAACCATCAGGATTTTGAATGCTGGGAACCTTGCAGTGAAGCCATCAGGTCTTTAAAGATATTGATGGGCCAACGTAGATCAAAAATCAAGCAGCGCAAAGGGATCAAACAGCAAATGGCCGATTTAAAGGATATTGTATTTAATGGCAGTACCAGAAAACTGATCAAGATCAATCAAAAGGCCATCAAAGAACTGGATAGGCACATCCACGAAATAGAAACCTTGATCCGTGCCGAAATCAAATCGGACCCGGTTTTACAGGAACAGCTCAAAAGGATCAAGACCGTACCGGGCATAGGGGATGTTACCGCTTGGATGATCGCCATCAAAACCGAAGGCTTCCAACGTTTGACCGATCCAAGGAAGCTCGCCTGCTTTGCAGGGGTGGTACCCTTTGAGCAACAGAGCGGCACCAGCCTAAAAACCAGGCCCAGGGTATCGAAAATGGCAGATATGGCCTTGAAGTCCGTACTTCAGATGGCCGCTATGAGGGCGGTAAGGATGCAAAATGATCTGCAGGTATATTACCTAAGAAAAGTCGAAGAGGGCAAAAATAAAATGAGTGTTCTAAATGCGGTCAGGAACAAATTGTTACACATTGCTATGGCACTAATTAAAAACCAAACAAATTATAAAAACCGCTTGGAATTGTCATAGAAATCGAAGTGACAGTTGTGAAGATTATTAAGTAGCTTTCAGCATAATTTTAGCCTGAAAAAAAATGTCATCTCGACCGGAGTGGAGAGATCTTAATTATGATATAGGTTCTCCACTACGCCTGCCTGCGGCGAGGCTTGATCCGGATGACAAGAAATTTTAGTGTAGATTCTAAAATCTAACAACGAAGCGGTCTAACTTATAATTACTACCTACAGCTTATAAGCTATTTTCAAAAGAACGGTTCTTGGTTGTAGGTATATGCGGCTATCGGTGACAATGAATTCTGAAAAGGAATTTTCTCTTCTAAAATTGGCATCCAGCATATTATTGACTTCAACCTCAAAACTCCAGGCACTATCTAATTTATTATAAAACAGGGAAGCATTTCCTATCTGAAAACGGTTCACCTGGTCGTTTTCCTGATTTTGGTAATAATTATATTCGTAATCGGCTTTCAGAATAAATCCGTTTAAAAAATCATATTCTAAACGGGCAAAAGGTTGAAATTGTACAAATCTATTCTGAAAATTATCCGATCCAAAAGCACTAAAATCATGTTCGTAGCCCACATCTAAATTTGGGAAGTCATCAAAAGTAGTTCGTATTCGCAGGCCGTAACCATAATGTTCAGAATCATAAGCTATGGTATTCTGGTTTACGATTCGGCTATAACTGGACAGCGAGGCATTCCCATCTACCGTCAATCGAAAATCATTGAGTCGCTTGGTAAAAGAGCCACGAAAGCTATAGGTTTCATTGGGTAAATCGGTATACACCGGACTCGAGATCTGATTAATTCCTTCTAAAATGGTTGTATTCAAAATGGATCGTACCCTGTTCGAATAATTAAAAAAGAAATTATAATTAATGCCTTTAAAAAGGCTAAACTTATAATAGCTCAAAGAAAGTCGATGATACAATTGATTCTCTAAATCTTCATTTCCGCGGTAAATCCTATTAAAACTACTTAAGCGATAGCGATTGGCATAACTTGATGCATTGGCAAAACTGGAACGCATGCTGTAATTTAATCGTAATTTTTCTGAACCGCCAAGTTTATATTCACTTTCAAATTCAGGCAACAAAACCGGTTTTGTTTCATTGGTAATTTCATCAGCAAACTGGGTCACCTGCCACAGGTAGTAATGATAAAAAAGACCGGGTTTTAAAATAAGATCGCCAAACATGGTTTTATATTGAAAACCTACATATTGATCGACCAACCGGTAATGAACATCATTATTAAAATCGACTTCAGTAAAACTATTAATTTCTCCGGAATCCAATTGTTGCTCGTCGAGAGTACTAAAACGCTGATCTGAAAAACTGACCCCCAATGCCGGATAAATATGATTGGTATTGTTGAGCACCCAATAATGCTTGAGATCCAAACTGGCCTGGTTGAGCGTGGTATTTACCTGCTGAAATAAATGCAGACTGTCTTCTTCTACAAAAGGAATAATCGTATTAAAAATCGGCTCGTTAAATAACCAATCCTTGTCATTTTCGTTCTTAGAATATTTATAATCGACATTTAGTGTAGTGGTATGCTCGAAAGAAAACTGTTTGCTGTAGTTTACATGTTGTGTAAAATCGATCCCATCGGGCTTTGCCATGGTATTGATAAACGTAGAATCTACCGGAGTAAACGAATTTAAAATTCCGTTGGCTGTAGCCGAAGATGTTTTTACATAGGCATCGTACGTAAGATCTTCATCGGCATTTGGGCGATAGCGCAATTGCAATTTATTTAGTGTAAAAAACAGATCGTTGTTTTGCCGGGTTTCGCGAAATTCATCCAACCCGCGCTCTTCATCGATATAGGTAATGTTATATTCTTCCAGTGTTTCCAGTTTATTATTGGAAATAATAGTGTAGGCATTTAGATCGAGAGCGCTGGTAATTTCCTGGGCGATGTTAAAAGCGCCAAATTCATTTTTGTTATAGGTAAAATCTTCATTCCGCAGAAATTGCGCAAAATCATCGTTATAAATACTACTCGCATTCGGCCGATCCATAAGCGATAAATAACCGCCTTCAAAATTTATATAATCCTGCATGGAAAAAGACTTTTGCCCGGTATTATTAAAATCACCTATAACATTTACTGAAGTTTTCGGGCTGTAATAAAACAAGGTAGGATGCAGAGAATAGCGATCTTCTACGCCACCGCCAACTTCGATATCACCAAAAGCAAATTTCTTTTTACCTTCAGAAAGTTTAATGTTCATCGCCATTTTATCACTGTCTTCCAGACCTTTTAAAAACGGGATTTCGCTGTAATTATCCAACACTTCGACTTCATCTACAGCATCAGCAGGAATGTTTTCTACGGCAAGTTTAGAGTCTCCGGTAAAAAATGTTTTCCCATCGACCATTAATTTATCCACCTTTTTGCCATTTACGGTGATGGTCCCTTCACGGTCTACTTCCACACCCGGTAACTTATTTAAAACTTCACGTAGCTTACGCTCTTCCCCGGTTTTAAAAACATCGGTACGATAAATTGTAGTATCTTCTTTTACGACCACCGCCATTTTCTTTTTGATAAGGACTTCTTCCAGGCTTTCGTTACTGGCCTGCATGGTATAATCTTTCTGAATATCACGACTGGCAATAATCGAATCGATGATTTTTTGATAACCCAAATAACTAATCTCGATCACATAGCTACTGTCTTTTTCCAGATTAAGGCGATAGCGTCCTTTTTCATCAGAAATGGAAAAGGCCATATTAAGATCATCACTATCCGGGATCGCAATAAGGTTAGCGCCATGAAGTGGTGCATTGGCCGAGTCTTTAACGGTACCGGAATGGATTGTTTGAGCATCGCTTTTAAGTGAACTAATAGCGGTAATAATGCCTATTAAAAACAGCAGTCTTAGCAACGAAAATATTTTAGTATAACAATAAGAAAATGAATAATAGTAAAATTTAAAAAATAATCGCACAAACGCCAAATAGTTATATTAAAGTAAATAAAGATTTTAAACTATTTTTAATTGAATTTTGAAGGCCTATTGTTTTTATTCCACTCATCATAAAATTGAACAAACATTTTATGGCTTAATATATCTAAATTTTCCTTATTAATTACTTCTACTTTTTTTTTAGTAAGTGATAAATCAACTGCAGTATATTTTAAAAGATTTGTTTCCAATTCTAATATCAATCCAGGAAGATTTGCATATGCCGTCGGACCAGCTTGATAATTTAAATTTGGAGCAAACCATGCATAAATTGGTATATATTTATCATAATCCTCATAACTTTCGCTAGGAATTACGTAAGCTTTAAAGCATTCTTGTCCTAAGATATCTTTTTTTTCATCAGTTATTTTCCAGTTTAATGCGTTTTGATCAACCATTCTCGTTTTTTCCAGAACTCTAGGTATATAGTAGGACTTCTTTTCTAAAACATTCCCATATATACTTTTACCATTAAAAACTAATGTTGTTGCGTAGTTAATAAAAGCATCTGGCTTATTGTCTAAGGACATAGGTCTTTCAAAAGTAAATTGAAACGATTGTCGATTAGATAAAACAAAAAAGTTCAAATGAGGTAAAATTTCCTTTACCTCTTTTTGCATTACTTTTTGAAAATATTTATAATCATCAGATGCTTTCGGATTTATATACTGTTCCTTCAATGAAACATTGAATTTAACAGTTATATTCTTCTCTTGAGAAGCAACTGAATTGAAATAAAAAATAACTATAATTAGTAGATATTGTAATTTCATCAATCTATTCTTACTTCATATTCACTTAGTCTAAAATAGATGAAAAACGCCCTGTAATTTTTCAGCATCCCTATTTAATTACTCCCAAAATTCTTCATCACTTTAGCACCAATCTCTTCAAACTCTGCCTGCGTAACCTGCTTGCCTTTGCTTGGTTTTTCAATTTCGATAACTTCTTTTTCTTCTATACTTTCAACAGTATAGGTATTCCTATTTCTTTTCAATTCCAAAATAAGCCCCGGTAAATTTACATAATTGGCCGGTCCAAAGGCTAAATTTATTTCTGGTGCGTACCATGCGATAATTGATATTTCATGCTCTCTCGCACTATTTTTAATGATTTCAAACCCTGTAGCTTTATATACTTTAAAACCTTTTATGGATTTTTTCTCTTTACTGAGTTGCCATTTGATACTACTCATTTTAGAACTTATTATAAAACCCCTCCCAAAAGCATTTACCTGATTTAAGCATATATCTTCCTGAGAGTTGCTATAATAAGTTCCACTAAAAACTGCCATGATCCTGGTAAACGCAAATCCACTAAGCGCCTCATTTTTCATGGATTCCTGCATTTTAAATAAGCTTTCTTGATCATTTATTTGGAGTCTGAATTTTATATACTTTAGATTCTTAAATAATTGTTTATAATTCTCTCTTATTTGCGCCGGTATTTTTTCGAGTTGTTCTTTTGTTAACGCAAGTTCTGTACTTACCCCGTAAACCACATCCAGACTTTGTGCATTTAAAGAAAATCCAAAAAAACAGATCAATAAAAAACACCTTAAATCCTTCATTGTTTTAGTGCTTTTAGATCGATTTTCTGAAACCAGTTTTGTCCATCGATATTTAACTTTTTTGTTTCTAAAAGATAGCGCTCGGTTTTTATATTTTCTTGAATTGCTTTTCTCATTTCAGCATTAACATCGATGATATAGCCCATATCAAGATCTTTATCGCCAAAAATTCTGAATATAATTTGTTGATCTAGTTTAAAAGGCTGCTTGCGCAGCATCTTTGTAACCTGATTTTGTACATCTTGAAACGAAGTTTTTTCTTCTTCTACATAAATAGTTTTGTTCGCATTTATAAAGACATTCAGGTAAAAAATATTATTATTTTCTATCGAAGATTGCGCATTTATGCCCATTGAAAAGCCTAAAAAGCATATTAAAATAGTTAAATTCTCTTTCATAGTTTTCTATATTATTCCTTATCACTTTTTATTAAACTTTTAATTTTATTGTTTGCTTTAGCCTGTATTTCTTTCCATTCAGCAAGTGTAACTTCATGAGCAGCTTCAGGCTTTTTAATTTCAGCAGGCTTTTCTTCTAAATCTATGTCGATTAAAGTGAACAATTCAGCTCCATATTCCACCTGAACCACCAAGCCCGGCAAGCCTGTAACTCCTCTTGGACCTAATGGGATATTTAGCTGTGGTGCAAACCAAACCTCTAAGCTTCCATCCCAGGTTTTTAAAGTTCCTTTAGCTTTAAAACAGGAAAATCCATTAATCATTCTTTGCTCGTTGGTAATTTCCCATTTATAAGGTGGATACTCAATTAAATAGGTACTATTGTTAAAAGAATCGGTAAAGAAAAAAGAGTTTCCAGTTTTTAAATTGCTATAATAGATTCCATCTGATGGGCCTGTGGCTAAGGCCATGTATGGATCATCATCGACACTCATCAATTCAGGAAGTTTAAATTCTGCTTCGTTTTTGTCGAATTTCAACTCATATTTTAGTCGCTTAGCGAGTCGATCTCTGGCTAGTTTCATTTTTGAATATTCTCTATATCGCTGTGAATTGGTCTTTTTTAATTCCTTCATTCCTTCTTCAGATCCAAAAGAAGTCCATTCCTTTTTATAAGTAGCGATTCCACTTTGTGCTATTACAGTAAACGTAAAACATAGAAAGATAAGACAGATATAGCATTTCTTCATAATTTAAAATTTTCAAATTGCTTAAAAAAATCAGATTCACTAATAGATGTTCCTTTTCCGGGCACATTAATTGTTATCTTTTTTTGCTGAATTTTGGTGAGTGTATAAAGTTCACTGCCAGTTTCTAACTGCACTACCAATCCCGGCAGACCATTGTATTGTAACGGACCGTAATTAAGCGGAATTTCTCTAGTATACCATGCAACTACGCTTTGAAGTTTACCGCTTTCTAATGGAATCTTTGCCGAAGCCTTAAAACAGGAATAGCCGCTAATTGTTTTTCGTTCTTTTTCCAGCTTCCAATCGATTTTATCCAAATTCACAAGAAATTTTTCTCCCAGAGCTTTAATCGCCCAAATCACGGAGTCTGTCTTTCGGTTAAAATAATATTCTCCCTGATAAGGCCCTTTAGCTAAGGCTAAGTCGGCTTCATTTCCAATATTCAGCAAGTCTTCCAAATAAAAAAAGCTTCGATTTTTATCGAATTTCAGTTTATAAGCTAACTGCTTTGTAAGTTCTTTCTGAAGTTTTTCCAACTCACGGTATTCTCTATATTTCTGCGGATTCGCTATTTTATCCTGTCGCCCTGCTGCTGATTCAGAATATAAATTGATCCATTCTTTTTTGTAGGTGGCGATTCCAGAATCCTGTGCGTAACCAGTTAAAACACTAAACATAAAAAGTAAACTGAAAACATTTTTCATTTTAATTCTTTTTAAAAATAGTACCTCGCATTTTATCCATCATTTTGCTATATTTTTCTGCGGAAATTAATGTACCAAAATCCGGTTTTTTAATGTTTACAGGTTGATTGGTACTGATCTCGACTAAAGAAAGTACAAAGGTTCCTCTTTTCACCTCAACAATTAAACCCGGCAAACCACCAAAACCCAAAGGCCCAAAAGATGTAGGGATCTGCGGCGTAAACCAAACTTCTTTAATCTGTTTATTTTCTGGAAGTTCAGCTTTAAAACAGGTAAATCCATTGATAGTCTTAGTTTCTTTTGTCACTACCCAATCGAAATCTATTGAATCCTGAACCGTATATTTTTTTCCGGTAGTTTCTGAAGTTTTTAGCCAAATTCCTTTTTTTGAATTCTGGTAAAATTCACCTTTCCCGATTACTGCATGACCTATAGCAGCAGCACCAGGTTTATTCGCATCATTATCCATTTGATTTACTAACTGAAACGAAGAAACCGAATCGTTAAATTGTAAAACAAAATCAAACTTTAATGTAGCCTCCACTGCTTGATTTAATGTATTTACCGCATACCGATGAGTTTCATCATCTGGCTTTTTAATTTCAAACTCCTTAAAGTCTACAATCTTATAATGACAGATTGTGCCTTTTTGGGAAAAAGCACTAAACGAAAGCAGTAATATACTCCAAAACTTCAGTATTCTTATCATTTTGACTTTATTATATTAGCTGTTGCTTTTTTATACAAGGCGTCTAAGGCTTCACGAGAAATTTCTTTACCTTCTAAATACTTAATTTCCAAAGCTTTATTACTAAACTTAATGCTTTTCAATTTATAGGTCATTGGAAGATAAGATCTATTGATCTGTAATTCTAAAATTAAACCCGGCAAACCGCCGTATCCAACAGGCCCATAACCAAAAAAAGGAATCTCTGGAGCAAACCAGGCGACAACCTCATATTTAAATTTTCCTTTAGAATTTTCAGTAACTTCAGTTGTAGTGGCTTTAAAAACCTTAAAACCGTCGATCATTTTATATGCTGAAGAAATCTTCCACTCCCCTGTGCCTTTGGTTTTTTCTTTAATTATGTACCATTCATTAAAAGCCTCCTTTCGAATAACTAATTTATTACTGTCAGCTTCTGTTAGGTACACCTTATCGAGCCCTACCATGACTTTGGAGAAATTATAATATGGTTTTCGATCTACTGCCATTCCATCTTTCAACTTAAAAAGCGCCTTAGATCTATCGAATTTTAATATTGCCGTCATCCGCTCTACATATTGCTGACTCACTTCAAACATTCTATGTATAACATCTTTTTTATCCGGCTCTGGCTCTGGCTCTGGCAACTCACCAAGAACTATCGCATACTCAACTTCACCGAAATTGATCTGCCCATAAGTAGGAAAAACTATAAAAACCAAGAAAATGAAAGACAAAGGGTAAAACATAGATTTTTATTGGTGTATATCTAATATAATCAATTAACCTAAAAAACTCAGTTAAAAAACAGATCATAACGGTATAAACTAAAATTCTGTACCGTACATTTCACTTCGCTTTTTAATTTCTAAGAGTTGTTTCTTGACAATAGTATCTTTCTCCTGATAAGTTATTGTTTTCTTTGCCGTTGGAATTTCTATAATCACATCCTCTCTGCGCTTTATTTCTGTGACAACATACGTAATTCTATCGTCTTTAGTTGCTTCTAGAATTAAACCCGGCAGCCCATCAAAATCTAATGGACCGGTAGAAACAGAAATTTCTGGAGTAAACCAGGCTTCAACAGGCACCCATAAAGGCTCCATATACCTATCGTAAGTTTTATACTCCATTTTAGCTTTAAAACATTTATAGCCTAAGATCATTTTATACTCTTTAGTAATCTCCCAACTGTTATATTTCTCTGTATTAGCTAAAATTTTATAATTCTTACCATCAATATCCTCAAAAATAAATTTTGCGTTGTTTTCTTTATAAAAAACTCTTCTACCATTGGCAGACACTAAAGCTGCATTATAACCACTTTGCATATCCCTATTTTCAAATGGCATTATAGATTCTGTGTAGAACTTTGAAGTTTTGCCTTGTATCAGCAAAATTAATTCTACATAAGGAAGAGCTGCAATTTCATTCTTTCTGTATTTACGTACCATCATATTTTCGATTTTAGAAAGATCTTTCTGCTCTGCTGAATAATCCATTTTATAAATGATTTTTAGATTTTGCGCAGTCGCACAAAAGCATAAATTGAAAATAATAGAAATCAAAAGTACTCTTTTCATGATCGTGAAATTAGCTTTTAAATTAATGATATTATATTCAAATTCAGCACATCACTAAAATAGGGTGAAAATCCCCTGCTACTGAAATTTAAAAAAGCTTATCAAACTCAATTTAGCGAAATATTCAATACCGCAGTTTTAAGTCTTAAATGGTCTTTTTCTAAAACTTCAACCTTAGCAATACTGCTGCTGTATAATTTTAAGCTTTTATCTTCAACTAAATAGCCGTTTACATAAATATCTGTTTCGTTATCCAGGCCAAAGAATTTATTTATTTCAGATTGCGACTTTGTTCCAAATTTCTTTTGAATCTCTAAAGTCACAATTCCCGGGTTTTGTTGATCTACAAATAAAACTTTAGAACCTATAGCTTTATACTTAAAAACCTTCATTTCAGAAAATATTCCTCTGGAATACTTTTTAATATACTATTCCCGGCAATGATCTGATCATTGATGATAAAGACCGGCTTTTCTGAAGTATCCCTGGCCAATTTTACATGTTTAACTTGGGCGTTTACTGATAGCGCTCCTAAAACGCAAATCATTAAAATCAGTAGCTTTTTCATGGAAAGTAAGGTTTACAGAACAAAAGAATTTTCATTCTACTTAAATATAGCCAATGTTTTGCTAACAACTTCGGGTATAAATCCCCCTAAAACCTAAACCTAGCTGAAATAATCAAATTTCTGCCTGCTGCGGCAATGCCAGAACTATAAGTACGATAACGTTGATCGGTTATATTTTCTAAAGAAACGCTAAGTAACCAGTTTTCATCCAGATCGTACTGGCCGGTAAGATTTAATGTGTACCAGGAGGGCGAATATGGATTTCCGTTCGCATCAATGGCATATAAATATGCCTTTCCCTGCTCTGATGTTGCTAAATCAGTATAACTAATTTCACCATTATATTCCGCAAAAAGATCTAGCTTTAGTTTCTTTTTATGCCAGATTAAATGAGTATTTCCAAAAATTGGCGCAGCATGACGCAAAGGAGCACTGGACCCATCATCTAATTCTTCTTCACCATCGGTAAATGAAATTTTTGAAGCCATACGTAAAGCCACTGAAAAATCGACCTCAACACTTCCCTCAACTCCATAAACATGCGCATTAGATGCATTTTGTATCGCCTGCACATTACTTGCTTCGCCTTGATAATCGATTTCAGTTTTACCATTCAGGTTAAAATCGCGGCGCACCATAGCCTCTTCTAACCAGGTATAAAAACCTGTTAGACCAAATCGGATATTTTCAGCTGGTGTCCAATTCACTCCAACTTCAGCATTGTAAGCATACTCCGGTTTTAAATCGGGATTAGGCACGACCACCGATCCTGGTTCAGAATCAAAAATTTTACCCACATCATCGATATTTGGTGCTCTAAAGGCAGTAGATGCATTTACACGCCATTGTAAAAACCGGTTTTGTTTCCAGTTGATTCCCGCACTTGCGGTTAGCGCTCCGGTATTAATATCAGCATCTCGAAACGGAAAATCATACAGGTTTTCCTCGAATTGGGCGTCTAACAAAATATGATTATAGCGCAAACCCGACTGGAAATTCAAGGCTTCTTGAATTTGCAACTGATAGGTTGCATAGGCTGCTAAAGACTGCCAGCTGGAATTATCGGGATAGCGAGAAACCGTCTGTTGTCTGGAACCTGAATTTATATTTTCCTGATAACCTTCAGAATTTACCTGATTGTTCACATATTCTACTCCGTAAAATAACTTACTGCCCCCAAATGTCTTTTCGAAATCCAAATTTGCGGAATAAGCACCTACATTTTCTTTCGTGTTAAATAAAATTTCTTTGCCAAAATCACGATCATGCCGGCTTTCTTCAAAAAACTGATAAGCTAAAGTAAATTGCGCTTTATCATACACATCGCCATTCCCTTTTTTATTAATTTTGAAATCGCCTAAAAACCATCTTTGCGGCCCATAATACCATTCGGCTGACCTTAACTGATCGTTTCTACGACGATAAAGACGATCGTACCTGGGAACATCTGAAGTCTCACTATAAATTAGCCCTAAACTAAAATTCCATGTTTCATTGGGCATATATTTTACTTTTTCCAGTAAACTAAGCTGCGTATAACCGGTTGGTTTTTGAATTAACGGATCTTCATTTTTCAAAATCACGTCTTCACCATTTTCTCGTGCAGCATATTCGGTTCTTAAATAAGAATCAGAACCGTGCTTTCCCATTTTTAAATCGTCAAAATCTGAATAAGAAATCGAGGTCTGAAATGCCCAATTTCGTCTTCCTAAATTCACATCGGCATGCAACGTCTGTTCGTTATTTGCCGATGAATACCTTCCGTAGAAATTACCACTAACCGAAGTTTCTGCACCAAACGAAAATCGGGGTTTTAGCGTATAAAAATTCATCACCCCGCCAATAGCATCACTCCCATAAACCATGGAACCGGGACCTAAAATCACTTCTGCTCTTTCAATCGTCAAAGGGTCTATATTAATCACATTTTGCAGGTTGCCACTTCTAAAAATTGCGGTGTTCATCCTTACGCCGTCAACAGAAATTAGCACACGATTGGTTGCAAAACCGCGGATCATAGGACTTCCCCCTCCTAACTGACTTTTCTGCACAAATACCTTACCGGTACTTTCTAACAGATCAGCGGAGGTTTGCGGACTATTCAGCAGTACGTCTTCTTTATCAATACTTACTATTTTCTGCGGAATTTCATCTTTCTGAAGCTGAAATTTTGCTACAGAAAGCACCACCTGATCCAGCTTATTCTGGTCTTCCTGAAGATAAACAATCTGGTTTTTAATAGCTGACTTCTTAATTTTTAATACCTCGTGCGAGATATGTTGAAAAAAAAGTTCTTCAGTACTATCGAATTTAGATATATCCGCACGACCTTCAAAATTGCTCAGGCTAGTTTTAGTCTTTTCAGCATTAAAAATCATGACATTGCTTAAAGGTTCTTCAGTAGCGCTATCCAGCACAATAATATGTTGTGAAAACAAATTTATGTTGAAAAGAACACAAGAGAGAAATACAAAAATTCGCATTAATTAAAAATTTCGTTAAGGACGGTTAGGGATTTTGGTTTTCTAAAACCTTCGATATGTAATTCGTAGTACTGCAACAACATTCTTAAAAAGTCAGCACGTTGTTCACCACTCAATTTTACCCGCTGCATATCATTGAAATTCACATTTAAAAATGCCCGCAAAATATCAAGATTTTCTCCTTCTACGCAATAATCGTTCGTTTTAACAGGCTCAAAAGTTCCTTCCAATAAATTAAAGAATGGCTGCTCGGTATTTAGGTCATCGGGCTGAAATCCTAAAAAACCAGATAATTTCAGCAAAAACATGATATGAAAATTAGCAGTTTTATCATGTAAATCCAACCAGCTAAAAGCGGTTTCTAAAAAGTGATACAGCGCGGGATTGGCTTCTTCTTCCCTAATCGCGCTTTTTAAAACTTCTGCAATAAACATCACCAGGCTGGTTTTGATCATATTGGTATGCAAGGAGGTATAGGTATTGATCACCTTGGCATCTTTTAGGTATTCCAGTGTGCCCTTGTTTTTATGACTTGCGACAATCTCAAGCTGCGTTAATAATTGAAACTGACTTACCTTAAACTTTCCTTTCTTCGATTTTAGAATTCCACGTAACATATAAGTACGCAAACCACTTTCTAAAGAGTACAAATTAACGATTAGATCTGCCTCTCCGTATTTCAGCGCACTAATTACAATTGCTTTAGAATTAACTATCATCGAACTTAAAGTATGATTTTGGTGACGGAAGGTATAAAAAAAGCCGCTTTTACAAGCGGCTTTATCTTATTTATGTAGATCAGGATTTATACCACACCTTGAGCTAACATGGCATCGGCAACTTTAACAAAGCCGGCTATATTTGCGCCTTTTACGTAATCTACATAACCATCTTCATCACAACCGTATTCCACACATTTTTCATGAATATCGTTCATGATTTCGTGAAGTTTATTATCAACCTCTTCAGAGGTCCAATTATAACGCAATGAATTTTGTGTCATTTCCAGTCCAGAAGTGGCCACCCCACCCGCGTTAGATGCTTTACCAGGAGAGAATAAAATTTTAGCACCACGAAAGACTTCTACTGCCTCTGGTGTACATGGCATGTTTGCTCCTTCCCCAACACACATACAACCGTTCTCTACTAATTTCTTAGCATCAGCTTCTTCTAATTCGTTTTGTGTAGCACATGGCAATGCAACATCGCATTTCACTTCCCACGGAGATTTATCTGCGTAAAACTTAGCATTGGTATATTTCTGGGTATACTCATTGATCCTGCCTCGTTTTTCGTTCTTAAGCTCCATGATAAATTGAAGTTTGTCTGCATCAATTCCTTCTTCATCATAAATATATCCACCAGAATCAGACATGGTTACCACTTTAGCGCCAAGCTCTATTGCTTTTTCTGCAGCGTACTGGGCCACGTTACCAGAACCAGAAATAACCACCGTCTTACCTTGCAGTTTTTCTCCTTTGGTCTTTAGCATATTCTGGGTAAAATATACGTTACCGTAACCAGTTGCTTCTGGACGAATTAAAGATCCACCATAAGACAATCCTTTTCCGGTTAAAATGCCGGTGAATTCGTTTCGTAATCTTTTATACTGGCCAAACATATACCCAACTTCACGTGCTCCCACTCCAATATCTCCGGCAGGAACATCAGTGTTATGCCCTATGTGCTTGCTAAGCTCTAGCATAAAACTTTGGCAAAAACGCATTACTTCATTATCCGACTTTCCTTTTGGATCAAAATCTGAACCTCCTTTACCTCCACCCATAGGTAAGGTTGTAAGACTATTCTTAAAGGTTTGCTCAAAAGCCAAAAACTTAAGAATACTTAAATTTACCGATGGATGAAAACGCAGACCTCCTTTGTATGGTCCGATGGCCGAATTCATTTGTACACGATAACCGCGATTAATCTGAATGTTACCTTCATCGTCCAACCAAGATACTCTGAACATGATTACACGCTCTGGCTCTACCATACGCTCTAATAATTTAGCGTTTTGATATTTTTTATTTTGTTCAATAAAAGGTATTATGGTTTCAGCAACTTCATGAACCGCTTGTAAAAATTCGGGTTCATTTTGATTTCTTTTAGACACTTTATCCAAGAAATCCTGTATATTTTTTTCCATAAGGCGTCGCTTAAGTTTGTTTAAAAAAAATGTTTTTTCGAGGTGCAAATATATGAGATATATAAAAATTATCGATAAAATTTTAGTTTTTCATACAATATTAACTTTCTATTGAATTTCATTAAAAAAAAGAAAAACTCAATTTAAAAATACCTAATCTTCTTTTTATATATTTGCCTATAAATCCTTTAAACCCCTGTATTGAAGCGGATTCGTATCATATTTTTAATCGGTTTTTTATGCATTTCATCTCCTTATTCTTTTGGGCAGGTATTGCACGAAATAGGAGTTACTGCCGGGCCGGCAGCTATTACTTCCGATTATGGACAACGCGGTGAATTTAGAAACTTTTATTACAACACCGGTTTTGGGGTAGGATTTCAGCATTACATGAATTTTGTATACACCGGCAATAATTACCGCACAAGCTATTTTAAAGACTTTTTTAGGGTAAGAACAGAAATAGATTATTTTCATTCTTACTTAAACCATTACGGCCCTATTTCTTACCAAAACAACCCCAGGGGAGAAATGCTAAGAGCTATGCACGGTGAAACCAATATATTCGAAATAGGTACACAACTGGAATGGCACTTTACCCAAATTAGGGAGTTTCTGATTTTTTCAGAACGCTTTTCTCCATATATCACCGCAGGCATACATGCAGTTTACTACATCCCTGATGCGTACAGTGATCTTGGACCCATCGATAATCCTAGAGTCTTATTCCCTGCTTTTCAGGGAGGACTTAATTTAGATAGCGGGTTCACCTATAATTTCGTGTTTGGGGGAGGCACGCGCTATCGACTGGGAAGAAATAGTGATTTAGTGGCTGAAATTAAATGGCAGTATTATGGCAGTGATTACATTGAAGGCTTAAATGTACAAGGGCCGCAAAATAAATCGAACGACTGGACCATTTGGCTAAACTTTGGATATATTCACTATCTCAATTTTTAGAAAGCTTCTTACAGAATGAATAAAACCATCCTTAGGCAATTCATTCCTGAAATTTATCGAACTCCTTTATTTTTTGGCCAAAACAGTTATTTACCATCATTTCAAATTGCGGAATATTTTCGATTTTAGTGACATACACCGCACGTGAATCACCGTACTTTAACCGGATCACCTTTTCATTTACTTCCTTAAGACTTAAGCTACGGTCCCTTTCATCTTTAAACAACACCTGATTTCCTGCACTCAGCATAAAATCCTTTAATTTAAAATGAATATTTTCGTTCTGGCCGTAAATATCTATAGCCCCTTTAGAAATGTAATAACGCGGAATAGTACCGTCGCAAGGCTCGTAAAGTAAAAACTGATCGTTATATTTTTTAATCTCAACCAGTTTAAATATAGAATTTTCATGTTTTCTTACTTCGGAAGTGATCACCGAATCTAATTGCTGATAAAAAACCGAAGTCTTTGTAGTATCTATAAAAAGTTGATACTTTTTTAAATCTAATGCCGCAGCAGAGGTGCGCTCGGGAATGCTGTCTGGTGGAGCCATATAAGGATCCATAGATGTTACTTCAGTTTCAACTTTGGTAGAAGTATCATTTTTACAACTGAAAAAGCTCAAAAAAACAATGAATATAAAAAATATCCTATACCTCATCTGCATATAATATCTTCCCTCCTTTTTCAACAATTTCAGCTTTTGCTTTTTCAAAACCTGCAGCATCTATAGCGCGTGTGGCATCTTCAATTAAAAAAGCTGCAAAACCTTCAGCTAAAGCATCCTTAACACTAAAAGCTACACAAAAATCACCGGCCAGACCGGCAAAATATAGCTCGTTTATTCCTTTTTCTTTTAAATAGCCACTTAAACCAGTAGATTTTAAATGAGCATTATCATAAAACCCACTGTAACTATCAATTTCAGGATCGGTACCTTTTCTAAAAATCGCTTCGATTTTATTCAATTTCAGCTTAGGATGAAAATCGGCACCCCTACTACCCTGCACACAATGATCCGGCCACATGACCTGATCGATTCCGTTTAAATCAATTACCTCGTAAAGGTTTTTATGATGGGTGCTGGCAAAACTTGCATGACCCTCCGGATGCCAGTCCTGGGTAGCAAGCACTAAATCGAATTGATGCTGAATTTTATTAATTATTGGTACAATCTTATCGCCATCGGGAACGGCTAAGGCGCCGCCAGGCATAAAATCGTTTTGTACGTCTATAAGAAGTAAAGCCTTCATGCCATTTTACATTTTATGTTCGCTAATTAATCGATCCCTCTCTGCCTTTAATTTTTCTGAGATACTGACTTTATAAATATGCGGATTGTTAAAGCGTTTATACTCAAGTGGTAATTCTGCCAATCTAGATTTGCTGTATGCCGCAATTTCAGAAAGTGTTCTTTTTTTGATTTTCATTATGCCATTTTCCATTACTGGTTGCAATAATGCTTCTTTTTGGTAAGCGGAAACATCTAAAAACTTGTAAGGTTCTGACGGATGAAAAACTTTAGACAGTTCAGTATCGTTTTCGTTTTCCATCACAATTACATCGACCCCTGCACACTCTCCGTTTTTATCTTTCATTCGGTATACCTGCTTTCGATGCGGCAAAGTGGTTTTAATCAAACTTTCTGAAATCTTGATTCTTGGCTTTCCGTCTGAAAATGTGAGCTTATACACACCATCTAAAGCTGCATCAGGTTTGCCAATCACAAGATTTGTTCCCACTCCGTAAATATCGATTGGCGCATCCTGTTCCTGTAAACTTTTAATCACAAATTCATCTAATTGATTTGAAGCCGCAATTTTCACATATTCGAGACCAGCAGCATCTAAAAGTTGTCGCGCTCTTTTACCCAAATATGCCAAATCTCCGCTATCTAAACGAATAGCCATTAATTTTTGGCCTTGTTCTTCCATTTCCTTTGCCACTGTAATCGCATTGGGGACACCACTTTTTAAAGTATCATAAGTATCCACCAAAAGCACACAAGCTTTAGGCCGGCCTCTGGCGAATTCCCTAAAAGCGGTAAGCTCATCATCATAACTCTGCACAAACGAATGCGCCATCGTTCCAGAAACCGGAATATCCAAATCCCGACCGGCAATGACATTACTGGTCCCGTTAAAACCGCCAATCATGGCCGCTCGCGTGGCGTAATAACCGCCAGGACCCTGTGCACGTCGCAACCCAAAATCAAGCAAAGTCCGCTCTCGAGACACCAATCGCATTCTACTGGCTTTGGTTGCTATAAGGGTTTGAAAGTTTAATAAATTCAATAAAATCGTTTCGATAATCTGAGCTTCGATTAAATTGGCTTCCACCTGTAAAACAGGTCGGGTTGGAAAAACTACATCCCCTTCCTGTACCGAGTAAATATTTCCTGAAAATTTAAAATTCTCGAGATATTCTAAAAAATCATCCTCAAAATCGTATTGCTTTAAAAATTGAATATCTTCCTTACTAAACCGAAGATTTGTAATAATTTCCAGTAAATCTTCTAACCCTGCAAAAATGGCAAAACCACTTCCGTACGGGATTTTTCTGAAATAATAATCAAAAACGGCTTTGGTGTTTCGTTTTCCATTTTTAAAATAAACCTGCGACATCGCAAGTTGGTATTGATCGGTATAGGTTGCCGTAAAATCAAACATAAGAGGTTGGTTTTGTAAATCGATAATCAAGATTTATTTTTTTAATGAACTATGCAGTTTATCCACATCGTTAATTAAATTTCAGCCAATCGATTTTTATAAAATTCTAAATCTTCAGTCCTGAACAATACAAATTTAAGCCTTTGCAAGTGTTTTAACCCTTCTGCTTCCGTCAAAATTGTATTAAAAACCAATTCAACGGCATTAATTTTGGAATAACAGAAAATTCCTGTTGAAATTTCAGGTATAACCACCTACTTGATTTTATGTTTCAGTGAGTTTTATAATATACTTATAGAATATTTTATCTTCAGGTTTGTCGTTTTCCTAAAGTTTATTTCCCGATTTGTAAATCGCATTGATGACCCCGGAGGGAGTTTAGCATTTGCGGCATTTACTATAGCATCAACATCTGGTTGACTTGCAATATTTACATTTTTGATATAAATATATAAACCATGGATTTTCAGACTCATAGCACAATTATTTTTTCCAAATTCAATTTTATTTAAAATACTGCTTTATTTTTTTGAATATTATTTAGTGATAATTAAAAATTCCGTTATATTTGCATCCGCAAAATTGATTGCAAATTCCTCCTTAGCTCAGTTGGTTAGAGCATCTGACTGTTAATCAGAGGGTCCTTGGTTCGAGCCCAAGAGGGGGAGCAAAAAATTTTAAGGGCAAATTCAGCTGCCGGGAATGCTGAAGACATATTGATATATTCCTCCTTAGCTCAGTTGGTTAGAGCATCTGACTGTTAATCAGAGGGTCCTTGGTTCGAGCCCAAGAGGGGGAGCAAAAAGCCACACTAGTTTTAGTGTGGCTTTTTTGTTATCTTCCATTATGCATTTTGTGTACATCATTTATTCGCAGAAAGTTGACCAATTCTATATCGGAGAAACCGAGGATATTGAAAATAGGTTATTAAAACACAATACTGGTTTCTTTAAAAATTCATTTACCGCCAAAACAAATGATTGGAAACTTTTCTTTTCCATCTCATGCTATAATCGAACGCAAGCACAAAAGATAGAAAAACATATTAAAAAAATGAAAAGCAGGAAATACATTCAAAACCTGAAAAAACATCCCAATATTTCCAAAAAACTGCTTTTAAAATATTAAAACAGTTCGAGCCAATCCCGATAGCCATCGGGAGGGGAGCAAAAAGCCACGCTAGTTTTAGTGTGGCTTTTTTGTTATCTTCCATTATGCATTTTGTTTATATTATTTATTCGCAGAAAGTTGACCAATACTATATAGGAGAAACCGAGGATATTGAAAATAGGTTATTAAAACACAATACTGGTTTCTTTAAAAATTCATTTACCGCCAAAACAAATGATTGGAAACTTTTCTTTTCCATCTCATGCTATAATCGAACGCAAGCACAAAAGATAGAAAAACATATTAAAAAAAATGAAAAGCAGGAAATACATTCAAAACCTGAAAAACATCCCAATATTTCCAAAAAACTGCTTTTAAAATATTAAAACAGTTCGAGCCAATCCCGATAGCCATCGGGAGGGGAGCAAAAAGCCACGCTAGTTTTAGTGTGGCTTTTTTGTTATCTTCCATTATGCATTTTGTTTATATTATTTATTCGCAGAAAGTTGACCAATACTATATCGGAGAAACCGAAGATATTGAAAATAGGGATCAATTCTAAAATCTGGGTTTTTACGATTTTAAGAATATAATTTAATCAAGGTGTACCGATATACACATCCTTCAGCGAGTTCCTCAAAAATAGATTTCTAGTTTGTAAGTTTAGTAACGTTCAAAATGAGGTATAAGACCAATCCTAATTGGTATGAAAATGAGCTCATCGTTGACGTTAAGGAGGTTACCGAAGAAGAGGCGAAAAGAAGATTAGAAGAACATCCTGATAAATGGAAGAAAACAGAAGATGGAATTGAATTAAGTGATGAGGATGCTTTAACCTTAATAAAAACATCAGTAATTATTGACCACTGGTCAACTTTAGATTTTCAAATTGAAGACAAGGAATCATTCGTTGTAGGATATATCAAAACTAAAAGTAGAACTGAATAACAATAATAATAACACAATGCCCCAATCGAGTGGACGGCTCCGAAATCAAATGACGGAGTGCATCCCTCACACCACCAGAAAGATTGAAGGTCTGCGTATTCCGCTTTTCATTCTATTGATTGGAAGCCCTGAATCCACTACACAAAAATCTTAGATAATCTTACCTACTCTTTTCGCGAAGAGTTTACTTCCCAATATAAATACTAAAGTTATCTTCATATCTTACATAGCTGTGACCTCTATTTTCCTGTTATTTCTCAAACTCATCGAGCAGAGATTGGAGCATACCTAAACTTTATTTAAAATTAATCTAATTAAAATTTGCGATAAAAGCTAGTTCGTTTTAAATTCGCAATCGATTATTTAGAATTGTTTTAAATAAAATTCAAAATGAAAAAAAATTACTTTCTCTACTTCTTTTTACTAGCACTATTTAACACGGCCTATGGTCAGAATATTTCCATTCACGGAAAAGTTTTTTCCGATTCGGGAACTCCAATTCATAATGCCAATGTATTTGTACTAAACTCCAGCACAGGTGCTATGACCAATAAGAACGGACACTACGAACTTAAGAATCTTGCCCCCGGCAAATACACTATAAAAGCTTCCTATCTGGGATATGAATCTATAAATAAATCAATCACTGTAAAGGAAGGAACAAAAGCTGAACTAGACTTCCTATTAAATGAATCGGCCACCCAGTTGCAAGGGGTAGAGATTATCGGTAGGAAAGAACGTAACTACAAGAACACCACCTCTTTTATTGGTACTAAATCAGCTACGCCGCTTATCGACGTACCGCAGGCCGTAAGCTACGTCACTAAAGAGGTTATCTTAGATCAGGCAGCCTTTACCGTAAACGATGTGGTGAAGAATGTTAGTGGTGTTAACCAGTTTTCTTTTTATAACGACTTAACAATTAGAGGATTTAGAGTTCAGGGACAACGAAATAGTAGTATGCTTTTAAACGGCTCCCGAATGATGACCAGTTTTTGGAGTCAGCAGATTATTCCCCATGTCGAACGAGTAGAAGTTATTAAAGGGCCTGCTTCTGCCTTGTTTGGAAATGCATCCCCAGGCGGAACAATAAATACCGTTACAAAAAAACCGCTACAAACCACTAAACAATCTATAAGTGCCAGTATGGGTAGTTTTAATACGTTTAGGTTGTTAAGCGACTTTACCGGCCCAATGAGCAAAGACAAAAAGCTTTTATACCGTCTAAACTTAGGATACCAAAATACCGATGGTTTCAGGGATTTGCAATTCAACAAAAATATTGTTGTGGCACCTTCATTCTCTTTTATCCCTAACGAAAAAACACGTTTAAATTTAGATGTAGTCTACCAGGACAATAAAGGACGACTGGATCGTGGACAAGCCGTTTTTGGTGATGGTGACCTCTACTCTACACCAATAACTACTTCCTTAAGTGCAGAAAATGATTACCTGAACGAACAAAACCTAAATGTAACTTTATCATTTCAGCATAAATTCAATGAACACATCAGTTTTAATAGTTCGTATATGAATTCTGGTTACGATGAAGATTTGTTAGAGCATAGAACGGCCAACAATTTTTTGGCTCTTGGTGACGGTTCTTATGATATTACGAAAGTAGCTATGCGCGTATTTAATCGTAAGCGCTCATGGAACAACCAAAACTTTACCAATTACCTTAACGTTGATTTTAACCTTGGAGCCATAGAGAACAAGTTTTTGGTGGGCTATGATTATTTTCAACAGGAGCTGGAGCCGGGAGGATCTCAACTAGAGGCGAACGCTTATCTTTTAAAAAATGGTAAGGCAACAAATTCCTTCAGTGTTGCCAAAAAAGATAATTATGTACTTGACGAAAATGGCAACCCTGTAGCGAATGTAGCGCCTTTTGATCTGACTTCTACCAACGGAAACGCTATGCGCAACATGAGCAATTATGTGTATGGTATTAGAAATTATGACCGGTACAAACAAACCGGAAATGGTATTTATCTACAAAACCAATTTCAATACAAAAAGTTTAATCTTTTGGTGGGGCTACGCTACGATGACTTTACCGATTATCTAAACTATGAAACTGCTGAAGAAGAAAAAATTAGTCAGGATAAATTTATACCACGAATCGGAATGGTATACAAGCTTAAACCAAATGTTAACTTTTACGGCACCTGGGTAAAGGGTTACCAACCGCAAACGGCCACCACTATCAATAATCCTGAAGCCGGAGGGCCTTTTGATCCTTTGACCAGTGAATTGTTTGAAGCTGGGATAAAAACAGAGTGGTTCAATAAACGCCTAAGCGCTACTTTAGCTGTTTATTCCCTAAGCCAGAAAGGCGCTTTATACAATGCTAATGATGCCAGTAACTCTGATTTACTAAAGCAAATTGGGGAAGAAAAATCAGAAGGTGTTGAAGTTGACATTTACGGTCAGATTATGCCCAACTGGAGTGTGATTATGAATTATGCATATAACCACGCTTATTTTACCGAAGCCGATGAATCTACACTCGCCACTTTTGGTAATCAAAAACCCAATGCCCCCAGAAATACCTTCAATTTTTGGTCAAAATATATCATTGATCATGGAGATTTAAATGGATTAGGATTTGGACTTGGTTACGATTATGTAGGCGAACGAAACGGATCTATTGTGAGAGACCCAGAGTTGATCCCGGTTTTTCCTAGTTATGGATTGTTTAATGCCGCTATCTATTATAAAGTGAATAAATTCCAGATACAATTAAATATTAATAATGTATTTGACAAAACACATTGGGTAGGTGGTTACGATTTCTTGCGTGCCTTCCCGGGTAGACCTCGAAACATTATGTCAACCGTTTCATATACTTTCTAGCATTGAAATTATCAAAGAAAAAGTTATTTAAAATTCATAGTTGGATTGGTACCAAGTTAAGCATACTATTTTTTATAGTATGCTTTTCAGGTACTATGGCAACCCTTAGCCACGAGATGGACTGGTTGTTTATTTCTGAGATCAGGGCTAAACCCCAAAAAGAATTTGCCTCGAGAAATACCATTATCAGTAATCTCAAAAAGCAATATCCCAATGCTCAGATTTCCTATTGGATGCGGGCAGAAGAACCTTATTTATGTGATATCATCTATACAAAGGTGGATGGCAGGCAAACCTATGTCTTCGCCAACCCATATACTGGAAAAATACAGGGAAATGCCAATCTTACCTTTCAACGCTTTTTCAGGGATCTTCACTATTTTTTATTTATGCCTTTTTATCAATTTGGCTATTTAGTAGTATTGAGCTTTGCTTTTTTGTTGCTGATTTCCTTTTTAACGGCTTTATGCTTTTATAAAAAATGGTGGAGAAAATTATTTAAACTCGAAACAACAAAAGGCCCATTGGTGTTTTTCAGAAGTCTTCACCGGCTCGTGGGATTATGGTCTATTCCGTTTTCCATTCTGTTTTCAGCTACCGGAATATGGTATTTTATAGAACGCACCAATATTGCCGATGTACGCACCGCAGTAAACCCTAAACCTCCAAAGCTGGAATATAGCAATGCAAATAACGATAGTATTAATCTTACCTATACTATTGACTATGACCGTATCACCCAGGTAGCCCAAAAAGCAATTCCTTATTTTAAGCCAGAAGGTATAAACATCCCCAATACAAAGAATGAGCCTGTGTATGTTAGGGGCAACTCTGATGTTCCGTTGGTTCGTCAACGTGCTAATAGGGTTTATATAAACCCATACAACTACAAAGTAGTAAAGATCCAAAATGCTAAAAATATAAGTAATATCATGTGGATAAATGATATTGCCGATCCACTTCATTTTGGATACTGGGGAGGACTAACCACAAAGATTATCTGGTTTTTTATAGGTTTAGGCATTTCTTCATTGATATTAACCGGAATATGGATTACCCTAAAACGCAAGGCGTTACAAAGAAAAAAGAAGCAAATCTCAATATTGGGTAAATGGAAGTTTGTAAATTGGGGTATATATATCCTTCTAATCATAAGCATGTATATACAACTGGTGTCCCGTTACCATACGTCATCTACAGGAATACTGGTCATTAGCTGTGGATGGATTGTAATTTTACTGCTTACTTATTATGTTTTTGTTCACCGTTTAAAAAAGGCCGTTAATACAAAATAGGAGTACCTCGACTTTCCAGAAATTGTTATGATTAGTGATATACACCTTTTCTAAAATCAGTTTTTTAAAAGCCATCCTCTTTTTAGTACCAAAGTTTTGCTATTTACCAATTTGTAATCATTTATAACCGATGTCGATTATGGTAGACATTTTGGGGCATTTCGATACAAATTTTCCTTGAAAATTCACTCAATGTCCCAAAAATGGAAGCTCCATTAAAATTTTTCAGTAAACTACCTCAGGGCAAGCCCACCAGGCATTCGATAGAGACTAAATTTCAATTCCGAGGCCTCCCGATTGCTATCGTTACGGGGTACTAAACCTTTTGGCGGTGCCAATAAAGATTTCACTCATCCTCCTGCATTTTATGGAATCAAACTCAGATGAATAACATTAGGAAAATCGCTGAAATTTTCACTATTTTTATAAAATCTTAACCTCTAGCTGCTTTTTATTGTTGATTATTAATTTTGAGATGCTATGAAAATTTTGAGACCTGCAGCGCTTATTGCTTTTTTATTAATGATATCCTGTAAACACGATACTAAGGATTCACAAACCGATGAAAATAAAACAGCATCGATTCAAACCGATGAGGATTTTAGACCTGCTTTCCATTTCTCCCCAAAGGAAAACTGGATGAATGATCCTAATGGAATGTTTTACTTAAACGGTACGTATCATTTATTCTTTCAGTATTATCCAGAAGATAATAAATGGGGCCCAATGCACTGGGGACACGCTACCAGTAAAGACATGATTACCTGGAAAGAACAGGACATCGCTCTTTTTCCCGATGAAAAAGGCTATATTTTTAGCGGGAGTGCGGTTGTAGATCACAATAACACTTCTGGCTTTGGAGATGGAACCACTCCGCCAGTTGTAGCCATGTTTACCTATCATGATGCGAAGGCTGCTGAAGAAGGCCGAATCGATTATCAATCGCAGGCTATTGCTTATAGCCTGGATGAAGGAAAAACCTGGACAAAATACAAAGAAAACCCGGTAATTAAGAATCCCGAATTACAAGATTTCAGGGACCCTAAAATGAACTGGGATGAAGCAAACAATCAATGGTTAATGGCGCTTTCGGCTAAAGACCGTGCCTATTTTTATACTTCAGAAAATTTAAAAGACTGGAAAAAGGTATCGGAATTTGGTGAAAATTACGCAGCACAGGACGGCGTTTGGGAATGCCCCGATTTCTTCCCTATGAAAGTAGAAAACAGCGAAGAAACCAAATGGGTGCTTATTCAAAGTACTAATCCCGGCGGATACAATGGCGGCTCGGCCACGCAATATTTTGTGGGTAATTGGGATGGTAAGAACTTTACTCCTGAAGCCGATCTTCATGGAAAAAACATAGACCATCCTTACTGGCTGGATTTTGGAAAAGATAATTATGCCGGAGTTACATGGTCTAATATTCCAAAAGAAGATGGCCGGACTTTATTTATGGGCTGGATGTCTAACTGGCTTTATGCTCAGGAAGTTCCTACTGAAACATGGAGAAGCGCCATGACAATTGCACGAAAATTAACGCTGAAAAAAGAAGATGATAAGTATATTATCACATCTACCCCGGTTAAAGAACTTGAAAAATATATTGGTGAAACGATCACCAAATGGAAGGTAACCGACGAGGATCATGCAATAATCGATACCAACGAGCTTGATCTTACCAAAGCACAGGTTTCTTTTTTAATTCCCAAGATCACCAAAGACGTTCATTTATCTTTAAGTAATGATAGTGGCGATCATTTTAAATTTGGATTTAAAAAAGCAGAAAACGAGTTTTATATTGATCGATCTGAATCTGGAATTACTGACTTCGGAAAGGAATTTGCTTCTACCATATCTACCGGAAGAAGAATATCGACTTCAGATTCCTTACAAGTAAACATGATTTTAGATAATATGAGCATCGAAGTTTTTTATGATGATGGAGAAACAGTAATGACCGAGATCTTCTTTCCCAAGCAGCCTTATACCAGTTTAAAGATTAATGAAGGTGTTCCTGTAATCGATATTGAAGCCAACGAATTCAATTTTAATTAATAACTATTCGAATTAAAATCCATGTCCATAAGCACTGAAGCAGAATTAAACGGAATGAAAAAGATTAGTGAAGTTGTTGCAATTACACTTAAACTAATGAGAGCATTTACAAAACCTGGAATTTCTACCAAAGAACTGGACGATTATGGCGGTGAAATTCTTAAAAGTTATGGTGCAAAATCGGCACCTTTCGAAACTTATGGGTTTCCCGGTTATACCTGCATTAGTGTAAATAACGAAGCTGCCCACGGTATTCCGTCAGAAAATAAAATTCTAAAGGAAGGCGATTTAATAAATATCGACGTGTCCGCAGAATTAAATGGATTCTGGGCAGATAATGGAGGTTCTTTTATTATTGGAAAAGATCTCAATAACCACCAACCTCTGGTAGATGCTTCGAAGAATATTCTGCAAAAAGCGATAAGTCAAATTAAAGGCGGAGTGAAAATCGCGGATATAGGCTATTTAATGGAAACTGAAGCGAAAAAGTCTGGATTTAAGGTCATTAGAAATTTAGCAGGACACGGGGTTGGTAGAAGTTTACACGAAAAGCCCGAAAACATTCTAAACTATAGAATTAAAAGCAATAGGGAACGCTTCAAAAAAAATACCACTGTAGCCATAGAAACTTTTATCGCTACAAAATCGACCATAGCAGTAGAGCAAAATGATGGCTGGACACTTATTGGAAACAAAGGTGGTTATGTAACACAACATGAACATACTATTATGGTCACCGATGGTCTTCCTTTAATATTAACTGCAGCTAACGAAATTTGGAACTAAAATGACACAAAAGCTAAAAGCAGTCTCTTTTGGAGAAATTTTATATGATATTTTCCCTAATTCAGAAAAAATTGGGGGAGCACCTTTAAATGTTGCTTCCCGCCTAAGCGCCAACGGAATTGACACCACGATGATTAGTAGTGTTGGCCAGGATGAAAAGGGAAAAAATTTATTGGAATACCTAAAATCCAGAAAAATAGATCATTCTTTAGTTGCTAAAACTCCAGATTTCCCTACCGGTGTAGTAAATGTAGAGCTCGATAAAAATGGTTCAGCTTCTTATACTATCGAATATCCTGCTGCATGGGATAAAATCGATATTTCTGAAAATATGATCGAAAAAGTAAATACTTCAGATGCTTTTATCTTCGGAAGTTTGGTTTGTCGCGATCAAAAAAGCAGAGAGACCTTAAATGAATTACTCCAATATGCAAAATTCTCTGTTTTCGACATCAATCTAAGACCACCGCATTACAAAAAAGAAGTTTTAGAAGACCTTATTTTAAAAGCTGATTTCATTAAATTTAATGACGACGAATTATATGAGATCGCGGCGATGTTTGACTCGCCTTTCCACTCGCTGGAGCAAAACCTCAGCTACATGGCTAAAATCACTAATGCCAAAACCATCTGTGTAACCAAAGGCAGCCATGGTGCCGTTCTTTTTACTGAAGGAAAATTATACTACAACAGCGGTTATAAAATAAAAGTAGCAGATACCGTGGGAGCCGGTGATAGCTTTTTAGGATCATTGATTTCAAAATTATTACAACAAGAAACACCTCAAAAAGCGTTGAATTATGCCTGCGCGATTGGCGCCCTGGTGGCCTCGCAAGAAGGAGCAAATCCTAAATTTTCTGCTGAAGAAATTGAAAAGTTTATGTTTCCTGATAGGGTGTAGAGGATAATCGGAGACAGACTGAAATCTTTGAAAAAGATTTTATATCGAAGTCTCCAGTTAAGTAGTAGTTTGATAAAATTATGCGTAGCCTCCTCGCTGTTAAAAGTTAAGAGAAAAGAATTAGGAGACAAGACTTAGCGCCGAATTTTAAGGTGCCGTTTAAGGAAAAGTTGGATTTAAAAAAGGATTATAAAATTTCGTAAATCGAAATGCGATGCTGAATCGTAGTCCGGAGATTAGAATTATTTATTCCCTAGAATACGTAAGCCTCTAAAAGCATAATATCCTACGAAATACCCCAGACCCATCATTAAGATTGGGGTTAAGTTATCACCAAGTATATCTTTAAATATCAAATTAATCGCAAGCAATACACTAAAAATAGCGATAAATCCTAGCGTAAGAATAGTATTCAAACTGATTTTATTTTCACTCATAGTATACGTTTTTTAAAAAAAATATTTTATTTCCCCCGAATAATTTACAATTTAGGTGTTTTTATTTGAAATGGAAAATAGTAATTAAAATAAAGGAATGAACAGGAATGTTCAACAACCTGCAAGGGAACATCGAAGAAAAGCCAACGCCTAAAAGCAGACAGTTTCAAGCTAAAAGCTCCCAACTAATTCCACTCCATTCTAAATACTAACAATACTAAACTAAAACTTCTCCCAGTCTTTCCAAACCGGTTCGATTCCGTTTTTCCTTAACATGGTAGCGATCCTTTCGGTGCTACGCTCATCTGAAATTTCAAACTGCTCCAACGATTGTGGTTCTACCACATAACCACCAGGATTGGTTTTTGATTCGGCACTCATCGAGGTGATCCCTAAATGCGCAATATGATCGCGAAATTTTTCCTGTTCGCGGGTAGAAATCGATAATTCTACATCCTCATCTAAAATTCGGTACGCACAGATTAATTGTAGCAAATCGGGATCGGTCATTTCAACTTTGGGTTCTAAACCGCCGCTAAAAGGTCGCAATCTTGGGAAAGAAATCGAATACTTTGTTTTCCAATAAGTCTTCTGCAAATATTTAAGGTGCAAAGCCGTAAAAAAACTATCGGCACGCCAATCTTCTAATCCAAATAAAGCCCCAATTCCTATTTTGTGAATTCCGGCTTTCCCCAAACGGTCTGGTGTTTCTAAACGATAATCAAAATTCGATTTTTTCCCTTTAGGATGATGAATTTTATAGGTCTCGCGGTGATAAGTTTCCTGGTACACCAGAGTGGCATATAAACCATCGTCAACCAATCGTTCGTATTCTTCCAGATCCAGCGGTTGCACTTCAATAGAAATATTTGCAAAATGTGGCGTTAAAAGACGAACAGCATTACTCAAATAATCAATGCCCACCGTTCTATTCGCTTCCCCTGTAACCAGTAAAATATGCTGGTAGCCTTTCTTTTTCAGAAATTCAGCTTCTTTTAAAATTTCAGCATCGGTTAAGGTGCGCCGCGGAATCTTATTCGTTAAACTAAATCCGCAATACGTACAAATATTCTGACATTCATTACTTAAATACATTGGCGCGTACATTTGCATGGTATTGCCAAAACGCTTTTTGGTAATCAGTTTACTTTTGGTAGCCATTGGCTCTAAATAAGGCTTGGCTGCTGGAGAAATTAAGGCTTTAAAATCTTCAAGATCGGGTTTTACAGCACTTAAAGCACACTCTACATCTTGTGCATTTTTGTGTTGAATACTTTCCAAAACCTCATCCCAATCATACTTTGCTAATAGGGTTTTAAAACTACTCATATAAAAATTGTGTTAGTGGGCTACTGGCTTGGGCAATCTTACCGGTTCCGGCAAGTTTTGCTTCGTAAGCCATTCGCCCGGATTCTACGGCCATTTTAAAGGCTCTTGCCATTTGTACCGGATTCTTAGAAACGGCAATTGCGGTGTTTACCAAAACGGCATCGGCTCCCATTTCCATCGCAAAAGCCGCGTGCGAAGGAGCACCAATTCCGGCATCTATAATCACCGGAACATTACTTTGTTCGATAATAATTTCTAAAAAATCGAAGGTTTTTAAGCCTTTATTAGTACCAATAGGAGCACCTAAAGGCATTACACATTGCGCACCTACATCTTCCAAACGCTTACACAGCACCGGATCGGCATGAATATACGGCATGACTACAAAGCCCAATTTCACCAGTTCTTCACAGGCTTTTAGGGTTTCTATCGCATCGGGCAATAAGTATTTAGGATCAGGATGAATTTCGACTTTCACCCAGTTTGTTCCAAGCGCTTCCCTGGCCATCTGGGCAGCAAAAACAGCCTCTTTGGCATCCCGAACTCCTGAGGTATTGGGTAACAAACTTAATTTTTCGTGCGCCAGGCTACTAATCATATCATCCTCTGTATTGCCAGCCTCAACCCTTTTAAGAGCCACCGTAACCAACTCACTTTCTGAAGCCAAAACTGCTTCGCGCATTAAACCTGAATTACTGAATTTTCCCGTTCCCGTAAATAATCGGGAATCAAAGCTTTTATCTGCTATTTTTAGTTTTTTCATTTTGTATTTTTTTATCGCCCTAGCCCCCAACCAAAAAGGGAATTTTATATTTTGATTTTTAATTCTGAAATCAATTCATTTTCAAATCAGTACATTACCACATCATCAAATTGGCTATTTTCTCAAATCTAAATACGAACTTAAATTCACTTCTCGATACAATTGCTCCTTACCTCGCAAGCACTCGAAGTGACAAGCGTTTTCTCAAAAGTGAATTCATTTCTTCATTTAAAATTCAACATTTTGCATTCAAAATAAATTAGTCCTGAATCTTGCTTCTTGACTCTTGATTCAATTCATTTTCAAATCAGCACATTACCACATCATCAAATTGGCTATTTTCTCAAATCTAAATACGAACTTAAATCCACTTCTCGATAAAATTGCTCCTTACCTCGCAAGCACTCGAAGTGACAAGCGTTTCTCAAAAGTGACTTCAGATCTTCATTTAAAATTCAACATTTAACATTCAAAATAAATTAGTCCTGAATCTTGCTTCAATTCATTTTCAAATCAGCTCATTACCACATCATCAAATTGACTATTTTCTCAAATCTAAACTCTCACAGCAAAGCGATCTAAAATCTGCTGAATTTCATTTTTGGGATCTTTTGAATGTGTTAGTAAGCTGGAAATAGCCACTCCACTTAAACCAATTTTACGGAGTTCTTCAATGTCGTTTACTTTAATTCCGCCAATGGCAATTATGGGAACTGTATTCTCCTGCTGCGAATATTTCTCTATCAATTCCTGATAACCTGAAAAACCAAGAACAGGACTCAGTTCCTTTTTGGTGGAAGTAAATCGTAAAGGCCCCAAACCAATATAATCAACTCCGTTTTCCAGATGCTCCAAACAATGCTGAAGCGTATTCGCCGTTCCGCCAATGATTTTATCCTTTCCTAAAATCTTTCTAGCCTCTAAAACATCTGTATCTTCTTGTCCCAAATGAACTCCGTCAGCATTACAGGTTTTCGCCACTTTTACATGATCATTTACAATTAGCTTTGCTTTGTATTTGGCGCATAATTCCCTTGCCAAAATCGCCGTTTTCAGTATTTCTTTTTGCGGCATCTCTTTGATTCGTAACTGAATCCAGTTTGCACCTGCCTTTAAAACACGTGTTATATTTGCTAAGTGTTCCTCGCGATCTTTACCCTGCGAGATATAATGCAAACAGGAGATTTCTTTTGGTAAATTCACCGAATGTTTAGTTGAAAACTGACTCATATTGTTGCTGAATTTTAATAAAACTATGTATTGGATCTTCCTGTAGCCAAACCGCTCCCAAAACAGCCACACCATAAAACCCCATATTATAGGCAAGTGGAATTTTCGCTGCATCTATCCCGCCAAGCGCGATCACTTTTTGCTGGATGTCCAGGACTTGAAACGTTTTTCCCACATACCCGGTTTTAGAGATGGAATTAAAAATCGGACTCAAAAAACAGTAATCGAAAATCGATGTTCTCGAGATCTCTTCTTTTTGATGAAACGAGGTACTCACTGTAAATTTTAAATGCTGAAATGTGTTGACATAATCTTCTAAAGTTTCCTTCAGACTTGTTCTGAAATATTCCGGAAGATGGACCCCTTTCAACCCAAATTCTCGTGCTAATTCGTGATGCTGATGCAGCACCATTTTAGAACGATATCCCGGCTCAAAGTTTTCTAACCAGGTTTTCAGCTCTTCAAAAGAAACTTCAGGTTTACGAATATGAAGTGTTTCTAAACCTGCATCGAACATCGATTTCAGCTGAGATTCTTCATTCTCGATCAACTTTTCCGCAGAAATTACAATCAGCATAATTTTAAGCTTTGTTATTACTTGAAGCTCGCAAACTTCACACTTTCACCTTTCTAACTTTCAAACTTTAAAAACTTACACCTCTACAGATATACTTCGCTGCCTTTCTTTTTAAACTCTTCTGATTTCTCTTCCATGCCTTTTTTGATTGCTTCTTCACTGTCGAGTCCGTTTTCTTTAGCATAATTCCGTACATCCTGTGTGATCTTCATCGAACAGAAATTAGGGCCGCACATCGAACAAAAATGAGCCACTTTCGCGTTTTCAGAAGGTAAGGTCTCATCGTGATAAGCTCTCGCCGTATCGGGATCTAAAGCTAAATTAAACTGATCTTCCCATCGAAATTCGAACCTCGCCTTACTCATGGCATCATCGCGATGCTGTGCTCCTGGATGACCTTTTGCCAAATCGGCCGCATGTGCTGCAATTTTATAGGTAATCACACCTTCCTTTACATCTTCTTTATTGGGTAAACCCAAATGCTCTTTTGGCGTCACATAACACAACATCGCACAACCGTACCAGCCGATCATTGCGGCACCAATTCCGCTAGTGATATGATCATAACCCGGTGCAATATCGGTTGTTAATGGCCCTAGTGTATAAAAAGGCGCTTCCCCGCATTCTGCCAACTGCTTGTCCATATTTTCTTTAATCATGTGCATGGGGATATGCCCGGGACCTTCAATAAAACATTGTACATCGTGCTTCCAGGCAATTTTGGTTAATTCGCCAAGCGTTTCTAATTCGGCAAACTGCGCATAATCGTTCGCATCTGCAATACAACCAGGACGCAAACCATCGCCCAGTGAAAAAGCTACATCGTAAGCTTTCATGATTTCGCAGATGTCCTCAAAATGCGTGTATAAAAAACTTTCCTGGTGATGCGCCAAACACCATTTTGCCATGATCGAACCTCCCCGAGACACGATACCGGTGAGCCGTTTTGCAGTATGCGGGATATATTTTAAACGAACTCCGGCATGAATGGTAAAATAATCGACACCCTGTTCGGCTTGTTCAATTAAAGTGTCTCTAAAGATCTCCCAGGTAAGATTTTCAGCTTTTCCATTTACTTTTTCCAAAGCCTGATAAATAGGTACTGTTCCGATGGGTACCGGAGAATTCCGAAGAATCCATTCACGGGTTTCGTGAATATTCTTTCCGGTAGAAAGATCCATGATCGTATCGGCACCCCAACGACATGCCCAAACCGCTTTTTCTACTTCCTCTTCAATCGAAGAACTTACGGCAGAATTCCCAATATTGGCATTGATCTTTACCAAAAAGTTTCGCCCTACAATCATAGGTTCACTTTCAGGATGGTTAATATTACTAGGGATAATTGCACGTCCTTTCGCTACCTCATCCCGAACAAATTCAGGAGTGATCACTTTGGGAATACTAGCTCCAAAACTCTCTCCCGGATGTTGCTGAGTAATTTGATTTATTTCTTGAAGTTTCTGATTTTCACGAATAGCAATAAATTCCATTTCAGGAGTAATTATTCCTTTACGTGCATAATGCATTTGGGTAACATTTTGTCCCGGCTTTGCTTTTAAAGGTTTCCTGATTCGTTGAAACCGAAGTTTCTCCAGCTTTTTATTTTCCTCTCGTTGCCGGCCGTATTCCGAGGAAAGTCTGCTTAACTGCTGCACATCTTCCCTGGCAGCAATCCATTGCTGACGAATAGGTTTTAAACCCCGGCGAACATCGATCTCTACATTAGGATCGGTGTAAGCACCGCTGGTATCGTACACCAAAACAGGCTCATTTGGCGTTCGGATACCGTTAAATTTATCGACGGTATCATCTAGATTGATCTTACGCATCGGCACATTCACATTTTCGTGAAGCTGCCCTCTTACGTAAATTTTTTCTGAGTTGGGAAAAGGCGTTCTGCTTATGGCTTCTCCCCGTGGTAACTGGTTAGGTTTCATACTAAAAAGGTTTAGATTGATTTTTAAAATTCGATTACTATTGTAAATCAATCAACCACCCTGCGTAGCACGAATCACCAGTACGTTATTCCCTTCTTCCAACAGGGTATGCTCCCATTGGGGTTTAGAAATAATCTCGTTGTTAATAGCGATGGCAATTCCTAAAGGCTGAATATTCAGCTGCTCCAGCAGTTCATCAAGCTTTACCGGTTCTTTAAAAGAATGATTTTGGTTGTTTACGTTTACAGTTATCATATCCTTAGATTTTTAATAGCTGTAAACCAAGGGGAATTGTCCCTGAAGAAAAGTGAGTAATTTCGTGGTAAATCCACGAGCTATGAACCGAAATTTAATTTTTACTCTTAAACCAGATTATAAATAGTAAGTCTGGTTTTTAAACAAATCAAAAAGATTTCAGCCTGATATTGGCCATATTCGATTCAAAATTTTCGTGCTTTTTCCTTCGCAGATGCTAATCTGGATCAGGTTCAAAGGGTGTTATCTCAGCCAAATTTAATTGGCACCCCTAAAGTTTACATCTTCAAAGTTAACTCAAATTTTCCGGGATAAAAAAATGCTGAAGCTATAATCTTCAAAATTGGATACACTTTTAATACCTTTGCTTTTAAATATTCCCTGAAAAATCCAGAGTCGATCTTATATAATTTCAGCTTAAATTTTACAGGGAAAATAATTACACAAGGCAGACTTAAAATTTCGGTATGGCAAAAATCAGGATTACCAAACAATTTTCTTTTGAAACAGGACACGCGCTTTACGGCTATGATGGCAAGTGCCGCAATGTTCACGGCCACAGTTATAAACTTAGCGTAACTGTTATTGGAGAGCCAATCACAGATACTGAAAATGTAAAATACGGAATGGTAATCGATTTTGGTGATCTAAAAAAGATCGTGAAATCTGAAATTGTAGACCAATTTGATCATGCTACAGTTTTTAATCAAAACACCCCACATATCGAGCTTGCCAAAGAATTAAAAAACCGTGGTCATCATGTAATTTTAGTAGACTATCAACCCACCAGTGAGAATATGGTAATTGATTTTGCTGAAAAAATAAAGAAACATTTACCGGATCATATTCAACTACATTCTTTAAAACTTCAGGAAACCGAAAGCAGCTTTGCAGAGTGGTATGCAATTGATAATTAGAAATCTTGATTTTCGAGACTTTTGATATCTTACTGATTAAACTAAAAAATGAATCCGATTATTCCTGCCATTGTCATCGTAATACTGTTGGGCTCCTATTTTGTGCTGAAAAACTATAACAACAGAAAAAGAGACCAATCGCTGAAAGGAAAGAATATTAGTCAGTTTCAAATTTTAGATGTTCGCACTCCAAGGGAATTTAAACAGGGACATATAAAAAATGCCATTAATTTTCCGCTGGGCATTATCAATTCAGACAGCCTTAAAAAGTTAAATAAAGAGCTTAATTATATCACCTATTGCGCACATGGAATACGCAGTGTAAAAGCCAGCAAAATTTTAAAAGAAAACGGTTTTAAAGTAACTAACGGTGGTTCGATAAAAGACCTCCAGAAATTAATAGCGTATTCTGAAAACAGAAACTAATCGTGCTTTACAAGTTTCTGTTAACTTTGTAAAAGTTAAGTAACGAGCAATGATCATTCCCGAAGGAAAAAAAGTATATTTTAGTAGTGATAATCACTTAGGTGCTCCCACCAAAGAAGCCAGTAAACCCAGAGAGGCGATATTCGTTAAATGGTTGGATGAAATTAAAGAAGATGCCGCTGCTATTTTTTTGCTAGGTGATCTTTTTGATTTTTGGTTTGAATATAAACATGCTGTGCCTAAAGGCTTTGTTAGAGTTTTAGGAAAACTGGCCGAACTAAAAGACAGTGGTATTCCCATCTATTTTTTCATCGGAAATCACGACCTATGGATGGAAAATTATTTTGAAGAAGAACTAAATATCCCCACCTATCGCAAAGCACAGGAATTTGAATTTAACGGAAAGAATTTTTTAATAGGTCATGGGGACGGACTTGGTCCGGGAGATTATGGCTATAAGCGGATGAAAAAGGTATTTACCAATCCCTTTGCAAAATGGTTGTATCGTTGGCTGCATCCTGATATTGGCATTCCGTTAGCCCAATATTTTTCAGTAAAAAATAAGCTCATCTCAGGAGATGAAGATGCTGAATTCTTAGGTGAAGATAACGAATGGTTAATCCAGTATTGTAGGCGTAAACTGGAAACTAAACATTATGATTATTTTCTTTTTGGTCACCGCCATTTACCTATGGAAATTAAGCTGAAAGAAGATTCTAAATATATCAATACCGGCGACTGGATTACACATTATACCTATGCCGAATTCGACGGAAATGATTTGCAGTTAAAAAAGCTGAAGGATAAATAGAAAGTTACAGTTTACAGTAAATAGTAATGGCTAAAAAAATGATTAAAAATCTTCAAATATTCATCCTTTTCTTAGCCTTGCCCATACTCAGCTATAGCCAGAAAGTCAATACTATAAACTGGTTGAATTTTGAGCAATTAGAAGATTCTTTAGCCAGAAAACCGAAAAAAACTTTTATCTATTTCTACGCCGATTGGTGTGTGTACTGCAAAAAGATGGAGCAAAATGCATTTAAAAATGCTGAAATTATTGAAAAATTAAACTCTGATTTCTACGCGGTTAAAATGAATGCCGAAAGTACTGATACAATTAATTTTGAGGGCCAGAAATTCTATAATCAACAAGCCGAAAGCATGCGAAATGGCATTCATCAGATTCCACTTCTATTAGCTAGTCGAGAAAACTTTGAATTTAGCTTACCAGTGATCCTAATTTTAGACGAAAAATTTAGGGTTAAAAACCGCGAATTTGAATATTTAACGACTAAAAAAATGATGGAGTTGATAAGCATCCACTAAGCTAAGTGCATATCATTATTGCGCTACTAAAGGCAGAATAACAAGCAGCTCAGTTTCAGAAACCTCTATCTGCGCTAGAACTTCCCCATTTATCGATGCACTTATCGGAATAATATAAGAATAACAAGGTTCTTCAATTTGTTCTGCCCGAATCACCAAATCGGTCGTTTCAAATCCCTCTACACTTATTTGATATTTATAAGTTTCCTTACCGCCTGCCATAAATACTCCCAAAGAATATTGAATTTCACTAGCTATAGTATTAGTTGCTGTATTTTCAATTTCGGGTATATAAACAAAATCAGAATTCCCCGAAGCTGATTGTATCGTAATAATCTCTGGATCAATACTTCCGTTTTCAAGAAGATTTTCCCCCGAAGCATCTACCAGTCTTATTAAAAATTGTGGAGAATAATAAGAGTCTAAAAGCGCATTTTTTTCCAAAGAACATTCAATTTCCTCCTCATCATCACCTGCACAACCTACCAAAAACACCAGTAAAAATAAAAATCGTAAAGTAGCTCTCATAAATCCCTGTTTTATAAATAGATACCTAAACAACTAAATAGTTGCGTAACCATCCAAAAATAATTTGCGTTAGGGATTGCAGTGAAAATCCTTTTGTGAGGAACGAGCATAAGATTGTAGCGTAAAGCCCGGCGCAGGCAACGTCTATTAACCAACATTTACTACATCAATTAAAAATGGCTCGATGAGCCTTAGAAGCCACGTTCTTTCTGGATGGTTTCGTAGGCTTCCTGTACTTTATCAAATTTCTCACGAGCCCCTTTTTTATAAGCCTCATCCATGTGTTCTAACTTATCGGGGTGGTATTTCTTTACCATTTTACGATAGGCTTTTTTCACATCGGCATCTGAGGCTGATTTATCAATCTCCAGTATTTTATAAGCACTCTCTGGCGTTTGCTTAAGAAACATGGCCTTAATACTTTCAAAATCCTTAGCACCAATCTTAAGATAACTGGCGATTTGCTGGATCATATTAGCCTCTGAGGTACTTACCGAGCCATCGGCCTGGGCAATCCCAAATAAAAAGTGCGTAATTTGCAATCGGGTGGGATACTGAGTACGGCTGGCCAAATATTGTGAAATTCGGGAGGCCGATAATTCGCGGTTTTTTATGACATCATTAAAAGTTCTAAACGTAGCATTGGCCCGTTCTTTCCCGTAAGCACGAACAAAATAGGAACGCACATAATCCAGTTCGGTTTGCGAAACTTTACCATCTGCTTTAATAACCAGGGCGCAAAGTGACAATAAATTGAGTTCAAAATCACCCGGACTTACCGACGACGCCTGCTTCCCTGCCATCATCGACTGTAAAAAGCCACCACTGCTGCGATTCCAATTATCTAAAAGTGTCCCAATGATAAAACCAATAATGGCCCCGGGATATCGCATGTACATAAAACCTAAAACAGCTAAAAGCCACTTTATCATAGATCGAAATTTTTTAGCAAAGATAACATTTACAAAACTAACCGCTTTTATTGTAAGGGCAGCGATTTACGCACGACAACTTTATAAGAAATTAGGTTTAACGGCTGACTTTCATGAAGCTGAACTTAATTTAATATCTTTGTAAACTAATAAAGTCTAATAATAAATTACAATATATGTATCCAGCAGATTTAGTAAAGCCAATGCGAGAAGATCTTACTAGCATAGGTTTTGAAGAATTACATACCGTAGAAGATGTAGAAGCGGCAATGAAAAAAGAAGGAACTACGTTAGTTGTAGTAAATTCGGTTTGCGGATGTGCTGCAGCAAATGCTCGTCCTGGTGCCAGAATGTCTTTACAAAATGCAAAAACTCCAGATAACTTATATACCGTTTTTGCCGGTGTAGATCGTGAAGCTACTGATGTTGCTCGTGGTTTTATGGTACCGTTCCCTCCTTCGTCGCCTTCTATGGCCTTATTTAAAGATGGTGAGCTGGTACACATGTTAGAGCGCCACCATATTGAAGGACGTCCTGCTGAAATGATTGCAGAGAACCTTACCGGTGCTTACGACGAATTCTGCTAAGCAGCATTCACATTTAAAATATCAAAAACCGACAAATTGCTTGTCGGTTTTTTTATCACCATTGTTTTCCCATATTGTCCAGAATGACATGGAATGATCGTATAAGAAATCTGTGGCTATTTCCTTTAAAAACTTATTTTTGTAGTTTTAAACTGCATAATGAAGAAAATACTATCATATCCATTAACGGTAATTTTTTACTTTTTTTTCTTTCTTACCTTACTAATATTTCATCCAGTCCAATGGATATCATTAAAATTGGGAGGTTATTCTGCACATAAAAAAAGTGTAGATATTTTTAATTTTTTCTTGCTGCGCTGCCTTAACATATTAGGAACACGATTTGTGGTTGAAAACAAACATAATATCCCGGTAGAGCGTCCATGTATATTTGTTGCTAACCATCAGGGCGTTTACGATATCCCACCCATTATCTGGTATTTAAGAAAACACCATCCCAAATTTGTTAGTAAAAAAGAACTGGGCAAAGGGATTCCCAGTATTTCTTTTAATTTAAGACATGGTGGATCGGTTTTAATCGATCGTAAAAACCGTAGAGAAAGTTTATTAAAAATGGCAAAATTTGCCAAATATTTAAAAGAGACCAATCGCTCTGCCGTAATCTTTCCTGAGGGTACAAGAAGTCGAGATGGCCAACCTAAAAAATTTGCGGCCAGTGGAATGCAGATGCTTTTTAAGCAGATGCCACATGCGCTGGTGGTACCAATAACCATTAATAACTGCTGGCAACTTTTAAAGGATGGAAGTTTCCCTTTAACAATAGGGGTAAAATTACGAATGAAAGTTCATAAACCTATTGAAATCGATTCTACCGATCCGGAAAGCCTGGTAGCCCTGGTAGAGCGTACAATAATTGCTGATATTCGATAAACTATGACTAACAAAGATTTGATTATTGAAAACACCATTCAGTTTGTAAAAGATACACTTAAAAACGCTGAAGGTGGGCATGACTGGTTTCATATAGAACGTGTTTTAAATAATGCTAAACTTATCGCTAAGACAGAAGAGGCCAATGATTTTATCATTCAGCTTGGCGCATTACTTCATGATATTGCCGATTCTAAATTTCATAATGGAGATGAGACGGTTGGGCCAAAAGTAGCTACCGAATTTCTACAATCTCAGCAGGTAAATGCAGATGTTATCGAGCATGTGGTAAAAATTATTCAGAATATCTCTTTTAAAGGCGGAAATGTAGAGCAACAATTTCATTCGACCGAATTAGATATCGTTCAGGATGCCGATCGTTTAGATGCCCTTGGTGCCATCGGGATCGCAAGAACCTTTAATTATGGTGGCTTTAAGGGAAGACCGCTTTATGACCCTGAAATAGCGCCAAAATTAAATATGACAAAAGAAGAATATAAAGCCTCTAATACTCCAACGATCAATCATTTCTACGAAAAGTTGTTATTGCTTAAAGATCGAATGAACACCAAAACTGGTACTGAAATTGCACAAAAACGCCATCAATATATGGAAAGCTTTTTAGATCAGTTTTACGCAGAATGGAATGGGGAAGCTTGAATTATTTTACAGTAAACGGAAAAAGGCATCAGCTTTCAGAATAATTCAAAATTCAACATTTAAAATTCAACTTCTTGTCCTGCTTCCTGGCTCTTGATTCTTGAATATCTCGTCTATTTTCTCTTCTCTATATTCTAGATTATCACCGTATAAAGCACTTCAAATCATAGATTCAATTAATCTTGCTTTTGAAAAAATCACTCGGCCCTCATTAGCATTTAGGTAACTGAGTGATTTCAAAAATCGTATCGAAGTGCCCAGGATGATAGCAGTCAATCTACATTGACCATTAACAATAACCTGTACAAAACTCTAAACAGTCAGCTTAAAAAAAATTCAACATTCAGCATTTAAAATTCAAAATTTTTAAAATAGCTTCCTGGCTCTTGATTTGCGAAATCTCTTTTATCTGACCTATATTCTAGCAGCGCAGCGATCTAAATTCTTAATCCCCATCGCCACATCTTCAAATTAGCAAATTATCAAATTGATCAATTCTAATTCTTCAAGTGTTCCGCAAAAAAACCCATCATCGCTTTATAAAGATCTAATCGATTTTCTTCTTTAGCAAAACCGTGACCCTCATCGTATTTCACCATATAAGGCACTTCTACTCCTTTAGATCTAAGGGTCTCTACGATTTGATCGGCTTCGTTAATATTCACTCTAGGATCATTAGCCCCCTGAACCACAAACAACGGATTTTTGATTTCATCGACATGTAAGGCGGGCGAAATCTCGTCCATAATCTTTTTCTCTTCCGGAATACCCGGATTATACCATATCTTATATAATAACTCCCGATACTTTTCCCAGTATGGCGGGATAGTTTCCATAAAAGTATTTAGGTTACTCACACCTACATAATCTACTCCGCAGGCATATTTCTCCGGTGTTTTTGTCATTCCGCGTAATACGGCATAACCACCATGACTGCCGCCATATATCGCTATGCGATCTTTATCTACCCAACCTTGTTCGATTACATAATCTACGCCATCTTCCACATCGTCCATTGCTTTACGACCAATTTCTCCAAAGCCTGCCTTTAAAAATTCTTTTCCATAGCCTCCAGAAATTCTAAAGTTTACATGTAAGGTTGCATAGCCACGGCTGGCGAATAATTGCGCTTCTGGATTAAAGCCCCAGCTATCACGGATTCCCTGTGGCCCGCCATGAGGATTTACCACTAATGGCACTTGCATTCCTTCCTGATAGTTATGCGGCAAAGTAATATAACCGTGTAGCGTTAATCCATCCCGACTTTTAAAAGTGATAGGCTTCATACTCGCCATATCTTCTTCTTTTAGATGCGGTAATAATTTATAGAGTAAACTTACCTCATCAGCTTCTACATCATATAGGTAGTACTCTCCTACAATTTTATCGCTGGTTACCGCAATCATATATTTGGATTCGTCATCTGTTCTACCTACGGTAAAAAACTGTTTATCTCCAAATTCCTGCTTTAACCTATTATAGATTTTTTTATAAGTATCGCTAACAGGAATAATTTGTGTTTTCTCACCGGTATAAGAAAAATAATCGATCTCATAGTTACGCTTTTTAGAAAGCGCCATACCCGATACATCATAGGTATCATTACTAAAAACTGTGTTTATCTTCTTATTTTTCTTTAAATCGTAAAGCTGAATTTCTATCTTATCTCCTTCAAGATTAGATATCACATAGGCATCATCTGGATTAGCACTCCCCGGATTGAAAGAAGAAATACCAAATTCATCTCCAAATTCGGTCAACTTTACCAATTTAAATTCTCCATCGATTTTATATAGGAGTTCAGTATTTACACCATCTACAATTCTGCTTATCGCTCTTAAATTTCCTTCGCGATCAAAATCATAACCCGCCACCGGCGGTTCGCCTTCTTTAACTGTATATAATTTGGTAATCTCTCCTGAGTTGATATTAAGTCGATAAGGCTCTTCCTGCTGTGGATTATCCTTATTCATTTGGATAATTATATGTTCCTTATCTTCTTTTAGCGATTCTATAATATTCACACGCACACCTTCAAAAGGAGTGAGCTCTTTATCATTTGCGCCATTAATATCTACTCCGTAAACATGGTAATTTTCATCTCCACCTTTATCCTGAAGATATAGAATACGCTCATCATTAGCCCAGGAAAATCCGCGGATTAAATCCTGTTCCTGTTTCTTCAACAGGCTTTCTTTTTTGGTTTCAGTATCCATTAAATACAAATCGCGCTCGCCAGAGTCCCGACGTTTCATGTATGCGATATGGTCACCATTTGGCGATAACTGAAAAGCAAAAGTTTGCGGAGTTCTAAAGTAGTCTTCTACGGAATAATTATAGCCTCCGGTTTCCTTGGCGGCAAGCTTCTTAAGTTCTTCTTCACTTGATGGCAATGCGGTATTTCCTGGTTTTTTCTTCACAGTTTTGTTTAATTTTAAAGGATACTCCTGTACCCTTTGTTTATAAGTTCCTTCGATGCTATCACCGGTTATTTTACCGGTATAAGTCATTTGCATCTTTGCAGACCTGATCGTCACCGTATCATCCTGCAAAATTACCGAATCTAATTCGATTCCCGAAGCACCCTGGGCGGGAACATCTAAGGTGGCTGTATAGCCATCCTCACTTGGGGTAATATTAAAAATAAGTTCAAGTTGCATGCCCTGCACCTCGAGTTCTCCGCTAAAAGAGAAATCTGGTTTTTGTGCTTGTATGAAAGCATATTAACGAATAAAAATAAGATTGTAATTAATGCTTTCTTATTCCTGATTTAGATAAAGTGGATTCAAACTATTGGTAACTTAAACCAGGATTTGTTACATTCAAAGTTATTTTTAAGCAATGATTTTTTATTTAATCAATCATCAAGCTTAAATGCTGATGCGTTCGCCCTTAGGTAGTTTATTGAATTTCCTTCTGGCAAACAGGGCAAAAATAAGTGGTCCTCCCAGAGACTTTAGTTTGTTCTATTTTACCATTATTTCTGGGGCAATCTGCGCCTTCGCCTTCTTTTCGTATCCGGGTAAGATAAGATTCAGGCACGCGCTTTCCTTCGATCCTGGCTTCTTTTACTACTTTTAAAACCTCCTCAATTTTATCAAAAATTGATTTTAGCTGTTTTTGGCTTAGGGTATTTACCTTTGTTTTTGGATGAATTTTAGTTTGGAACAATACCTCATCTGCATACATATTCCCGATACCGGCAATTAAACTTTGATTCATCAACAAGCCTTTTATCGTTCCGCTTCTCCCATCACAAATCTTTAGAAATTCCTTTTCGGTTATAGCCAGGGCATCTGCTCCAAGATTGTGAGATTGTTGAAATTCTTCAACGCTTTTTGCCAGATAGAGCTTAGCAAATTTACGCGGACAAGTAAAGGCCAGTTTGGAGTGATCTTCAAAAATTAATTTTAATTGAGTATATTTTGGAGTATCATCGTGTTGATAATAATCAAGTTTCCCCGTCATTCCAAAATGCATTACCAGCACTCCGTTTTTCTTTAATTTCAGAAATAAATATTTGCCTATTCGCGACGTGGATTCAAATGCATTGTCTGTGAGGATCTTTTCAAAATCGGCTTTAGCCGACTGGTAGATCTTTTTATCACCGGTTTCAATCTCAACAATCTTTTTATGCAAAATGGTAGCATCAGCGTATTTTTTCTGGTAAGCAACTTCTGGTAATTCTGGCATTGTGCTTTAGTTTAAGATTTAAGGTTTTTAGCCCCGATTAAGCTCGGCATTTTTTAGAATTCAATAGTCTTTAGTCGATAGTTTTAGCTATTAGCTTTTTAGCTCATTGATTCTAATCTTTTCTTTTTTCATATGCATTCCTCTCCCTGTGGTCGTCGGACGCAGTAAAAGAAACAAAAAAGTTTAGGCTTACGAAAGTTGATCTAAATTCTTCGTTCTGAAGCTAAATTTTAGAAACTCGATCCGCTCAAACAGCCTAAAATTTGAACGCTTCTTTCACTTCTAATTTTACGATCAATTTCCGATAGGCCCAAAACTCATTCAAAATTGAAAGTTTAAAATTCAGAATAAGGCTTGTCTCTTGTCTCTTGTCTCTTGTCTCTTGTCTCTTGTCTCTTGTCTCTTGTCTCTTGTCTCTAAAATTAAAAATCTTAACCCCAGAATTCGCTAAATTCCTGCTAAAATTTAGAAAAGCTAAAGGCATTATCGATTAAAAGGATATTCTGAAATCCAATGAAATCCTCTATTGTTCAGTAAGAAATCTTCACGTCCTTTCCGTTCAGTTTTAAAATAAACACTATCATTTTTAAAAATACCTTCAAACTCAAAAACATCAGCATCAGATTCAGCTTCATTTTTATAATGTAGAACCCCTACTTTGGTGGAGTCCTGTTCTTTTAAATAAATCTTTTGAGCTATCGTATCGGTTTCCGTCTGATAATAAATCCCTTCATTATTCATTTTCTGAATATACACTCTATTTGGACTATCAAAAATAAGGCGTCTAAATCGAACACTATCGTTTAGCAAAGCAGGTCTTTTCGTATGATTCAGCGCAAATTCGTTCAACTCATAAATTCCATATAACTTATGCTTCGGGCCAAGATCTCCATATAGATATTGACTCCTCATCGCATTAATAAGATTTAAATAAACAATAAGAATTAATACCAGGAACTTCACAATTTGAAGCGTATAGTTCTTCCACTTTTTAGAAAACGGGCTTACAAATTTATACTTAGAAACATCACGATTAAGTACAAAAACATTAAGCATTCGCCTGCCGTCTATCAAAATCAAAAAGGCTGAAAAAACACACAAATGCAGGGAAAATAATTTTACGGGAATATCATAAGAGATATTCATCATAAAAACATTAAGCATTACCCCAAAACCTACCACAGCTCCAAGAGTCCTGGTTCGCTTAAACATAAGTAAAATAGCAGCAATAGTCTCAGACCATCCTGCAAAAACCGTGTAAGTTTTGGAAAATCCCATGTAGTTCCAGGCTAACCCCATAGGCGACATTTCTCCCAAAGGTGTTACTAATCTTATTAAATAGGGTTCTCCAAACTGTAGTTTAAAAATCTTGATGGTCCCATAAGTAAGAAGCACAAAAATCAGGTAATATCGAACGTATTGTCCGCCAATGTAAACGAGTTTCCTATAATTTAATTTACTACGAAAAATAAGGAAAATAAGCGTAGCAAGTGCTAAACTAAAGATACCCACCAGTAAGCATCTAACAAAATCGAATAAGGTATCACCGCTTCCGGTAGGTCGTATATAAACCGGATCTGTATTATTCAAAACATTATCTGAGAACCACGGTACTATAATATGCCATGTATTTTGATTGAAAAATTCTTCGAAAAAATATATATGAACGAAACCATTTAGAGGAAAAGGGAAAATATAGATGACCGAATAAATAAAGAAAAAAAGAATTACGTATCTAAGTAATCCTTCGCTAATCGACGTGAGTTTCATAATTTTTGATTGATGAATTATGCCTGTTTAAAAAACTAATATTTACAGAACGAAACCCTAATTAAATTATTTTCAAGCTATTATCAAAATAGTTTCATCTGTCCATCTTTATATTCTTCATGTAAATTGCAATTTACTACCCTGCGTTGGCGATCTTTTAAATATAAATTTCTGGCAATTTTAAACTGTTGTTTTACCTGATCGGCAAATTCACCTTCACCCTTCATTCGTGTTCCGAACCGGCTGTCATTTAAACTTCCGCCGTGAATATTTTCAATTTGATGCAGTACCTTATCTGCCCTATTCGGCATTGTTTTCTTTATCCAATCGGTAAAAATTCCACCAATCGCACCGTTTAATCGTACAATCGTATAGCCAACACTCAGCGCTCCCCGATTGGCAATTTCTTTTACCAAAGGCATAATTTCATGACTGTTTACCGACGGAATTATAGGCGCCATCATTACATTTACCGGAATTCCTTTTGCCGAGAGTTTTTCGACAGTTTCCAATCGCTTTTTGATACTTGCGGTTCGAGGTTCTAAAATTCGGCGTGTTTCTTCCTGTAAACTGGTGATCGAAATATTTACATGAACTAAGCGATCGTTATGCAGCTCTTCTAAAATATCAAGATCACGCAGCACTAAAGCATTTTTGGTAATGATTCCCACCGGATGCCGATATTTTAAAAAGGTTTGGAGCAATTTTCGCGTAATCTCCAATTGCTTTTCTACCGGTTGATAACAATCGGTATTGCCAGACATAACAATAGGTCTAGCCTGCCATTTTTTGCTTCGGAGTTTCTTTTCCAGTAATTCTACCGCATTTCTTTTCACCAGAATTTTCTGCTCAAAATCCAGTCCAGGGCTAAATCCCCAATATTCATGAGAATTCCGCGCATAGCAATAAATACATCCGTGTTCACAGCCCTGATATGGATTTAGAGAATACGCCATACCCACATCTGGACTTTCTACTTTATTCACAATCGTTTTAGGAAAGGTATCGATCGTCACGGTTTTGCTTTCCTGAAAATCATCACCTTCAGCAGCACAGTAATTTAAAAAATCATCTCGAAACTCGTGAGTATTTGCATCAAATCGATTAGCCACATTGCTCTGTGCTCCTCTGCCTTTTATATATTCTTGTGATTTGGACATTTCACAAAATTATGGAATTAATCCAGTTATAAGGAAATTTTCCACTTTATTTTAAATAAAAAATCCCTGCATTTTCACAGGGATCAAGTATCACTTCCCGGGAAATTCTGCTTTTCGTTTATTTAAAAAAGCAGAAGTTCCTTCTTTAAAATCTTCAGTTCCAAAAGCTTTTCCAAATTCATTCATTTCAACTTCAAATCCGTTTACTCCTTTTTCGTAGCTGGCATTAATGGCTTTAATCGCCCCCTCAATAGCCACTAGTGAATTGTTAAGAATCTTACCGGCTAATTTTTCCGTAAATTCTAAAAGTTCTTCCTGAGTAGTTACGTGGTTTACTAAATTATATTGCAAAGCCTGATTGGCATCTATCATTCCGGCTGTCATAATCATTTCCATAGCACGACCCTTTCCAACAATTTGGGATAAACGTTGTGTGCCGCCATAACCGGGAATCACTCCTAAAGAAACTTCTGGCAATCCCATTTTAGCATTTTCAGAAGCAACTCTAAAATGTGCCGCCATTGCCAGTTCTAGTCCGCCACCTAAAGCAAACCCATTTACGGCGGCAATTACCGGTTTTGGGAAATTAGCCACGAAATCAAACAATTTGGCATGTCCTTCAGCAGCCAGTTGCTTTCCTTCTTCCGGAGAAAAATCAGCAAACTCACTAATATCTGCACCGGCAACAAAGGCCTTTTCTCCACTTCCAGTAAGGATAATAACTTTTACCTCATTATCATCTTTTGCTTCAGAAAAAGCTTCATGAAGCTCCTGTATCGTATCTCTATTTAAAGCATTAAGCTTAGAAGGACGATCTATGGTAATGTAAAGAATTTCGTTTTCTTCTTCAACTAAAATATTTTGATAACTCATCGTGTTGGTTTTTTATTAAAGTTAGCATATTTACTGCAGTCTTCCCAAAAACCTGGTGATCGTTACTTAGGAAAACGGACTTTAAAGATAGTGCCTTTGCCGGGTTTTGAGGTAAAATTTATACTTCCTTTATAAGTTTCTACAATATTTTTAACCATTGCAAGACCTAATCCCATTCCGCTATTCTTTGTAGTAAACTTAGGCTCAAAAATCTTTTCTCTGTTTTCTGCTGAAATTCCATGCCCGTTATCACAAATACTAATACACACATTATCGGGCTCTTCATCAATACTCACCACAATTTTTGGATCTTTTGTGTTGTCCATAGCCTGAATGGCATTTTTTACCAGATTGGTCACTACTCGTATAAGCTGTGTACGATCGAACTTGGCTAAAATTTCCTCTTTTTCTGAATTGAAAATGATGTAATTTTCGTTGAAAATATCGAGTGCCAATTTGGTGATTTTAGGCACATTTAAGGTTTCATTTTGCTGCGCTGGCATTTTAGCAAAGTTTGAAAACGCCGAGGCAATCGAGCTCATCGTATCGATCTGATTAATTAAAGTATCACAAAATTCGTTGACTTTATGCTCAATTTCTGGATCATTTCTATCAAACCTGCGCTCAAAACTTTGGACACTTAAACGCATTGGCGTAAGCGGATTTTTAATTTCGTGCGCAACCTGTTTTGCCATTTCTCGCCAGGCTTGTTCTCGCTCACCGGTCGCTAGTTTTACCGCGCTTTCTTCTAACTCATCGATCATCGAATTATAAGCCGAAATAAGTGCATAAATTTCTTCAGAAGCATTGCTAAGCTCAATCTTCTGGTTTCGTTTATCCAACCGGGTTTGATTAATTTTTTCTGAAATAATCTTAAGAGACTTGGTAATATATTTTGAAAGGAAATAAGATAAAATTATCGCCAGCGCCAGCATAAAAAGATAAACTTCTCCCAGGCGCATCAAAAAGTCATTAAGGTCACGGTTTAGTACACTATCATCCTGAAGATAGGGTAAATATAAGATCGCCAAAGGTTTGAAGCGCTGATCGGTAATATAGGTATATGATGACTGAAATTTCTCGCCGTTGGTTTCGCCCTTCATTAAATATCTTCGGTTAGAAGAGGCATCCAATTTGGCTAAAATGGGCTTATCGATTTGATAGTCTGTGGTATCTTTAAAAAAATTCTCTTTAGAACTTATTAATAATTTTCCTTCCAGATCATAGATATTGATTTGCATCTCGTGTACCTGAGACATTTCATAAATCTTCTGGTTTTGTTTAAAAATAGAAGGTATATTCTCGGTATTCACCATATAGGTCGTACTGGCAAGTACAAAGTTTATATTTTCCCTAATAGCTTGTTCTTTACGCTCCAGGCGCTCACGATGATAAGCTTCTGCTTCTTGTTTATATTGATAGATGGTAACCCCTGCGATCAAGATAGAAGCTCCCAATACCAAAAGGATCATGGAAATAAAAATACGCGTTCTTAAGGATAATTTTAAAAGCTTCATAAATTGCTAATTACCGCAAATTAATCAAAATCATTGGGATAAATAGTCGATGATTTTAGACTCAGACATTTTCCGGAAAAGAATCAATTATCACACCAATCACGCATCGGGATTTCTAGCACGTATCTTTTTATACAGTTTGATCCCAAGCATTAGGAGAATTCCGAGGGCAAAAATCCCAATCACTCCATAGATCCAATCCAGCGCATTTCTAACAATAACCAGGAATATAACCGAAAAAAGGATCAAGGTAGAGCCTTCATTCCAAAGACGCATTTGACCTGAAGTATATTTTACCTTATCTACCTGTAATTGTTTAAAAATATGATGTGTTTTTAAATGATAGGCAATTAAAAGGATCACAAAACCTAACTTTACATGCATCCATCCCTGTTGTAACCAAACGGGCTGCATGATTAATAAAATTATGGCGAATAAGGTCGCTAAAATAGCAGAGGGCCAGGTGATAATAAACCATAGACGCTTAGCCATAAGTTTGAGTTGATTACCTAAAATCGACTTATCTGGTTCTGGTTTATCGAAGGCCTCAATTTGATACACAAATAAACGCGGAATATAAAAAAGCCCGGCAAACCAGGTGATCACAAAAATAAGATGAAGGGATTTTATGTAATTATAATATTCCAAAGTGTGTTATTTAGAATGCAAATTAAAAGGATTTCTCTTAATCCTGTTTCAAATTCTTCCTGATTTCGCGATTTAAGAAATATCCCGTTACCATTGTTGAAAGCACATCGGCAATTGGAAAACTTATCCAAACTCCGATCTCTCCGTAATAATTTGGTAAAATTAATATTAGCGGAATAAAGAAAAATCCCTGTCTGGAGAGTGTTAATAACAAAGCCGGAACAGCTTTTCCTATCGCCTGAAAATAGGCAGCTCCAATAAGCTGTAAAGCAACTATTGGTGTTGCGGCAAAAACCCAGCGCATGGCTCCAGGTGTACGCTCAATGATCGCTTCATTTTGAGTGAAAACCATGGCAATTTCTTTAGAAAATCCCATTATCAAACCAAAAACAACGCAGCCCATCAAACAAGCATATAGAATAGCTTTATTGATAGTGCTTTGTACTCTTTTATATTTTTCAGCTCCGTAATTATAGCCGGCAATAGGCAAAAATCCTTGGGTAATTCCTAAAACCGGAAACAATGCAAACATCAACATTCGCCCGATAATCGCGTAAACGGCGACACCATCTTCACCGGCAAGATCAAAAAGAATATTATTCATTAATAAATAAATCACACTTACCACTGCCTGTCGCGCCAATGTTACGAATCCTAAGGAACCTATCTCCTGGAGAATAGGTAAGTCCAGTCGAAAATGACTGAAATCGATTTTGAGTTCTGAATGACCCGAGAACACAAAAAACCAAAAAATGTAAAGGAAGCAAAGCATATATGATCCTGTGGTTGCCCATGCAGCCCCGTACATTCCAAGATCCATTACATTAATAAAAAGGTAATCACCAATAATATTTCCTACAGATGGAATAATCATCGAGACCATGGCAAACGTGGGTTTGCCCTCAGCTCTTATCACATTATTCCCCATCATATTAAGCGCGAGGATGGGCACCCCGTACAACACAATACGATAATAGATCTTGGCCGGCTCAAAAATATCTCCTTTTCCCCCAAAAGCCGGAATAAGCTCGTTGATAAAAACAAGTCCTAAAATTACCAAAGTCACGCATAGCAGCAGGGTTAGGGTGATTTGATTTCCGAAGGTTTTAAGTGCTTTTTTATGATTATCGGCACCTAGTGCACGGGATATAATTGAAGACCCCCCAATGCCGATGCTCATCCCTAAAGCGGCGATAAAAAACGAAATAGGCAACACCACATTAATTGCGGCTATTGCGGTAGAACCAATCCAGTTTCCAACAAAAATGGTATCTACAAGGATATTAAGCGACATTACCAGAATCCCTACAGATGCTGGCAATGCCTGGCGTATTAAAAGTTTTCCTATCGATTCATTTCCAAGCGCTTCAGAGCTTACTTTTGCCATTATGCTTCAACAGGTTTTTGATGCGCCCACTCGTCTACCCAGCGAGACAACATTTTCACCCAGTCTTCACGATCGTTTAAGCAGGGAACTACAGTAAATTCTTTACCACCAACTTCATGAAAAATCTCTTCTCCTTCCATCGCAATTTCTTCCAGGGTTTCTAAACAATCGGAAACAAAAGCAGGAGTTACAATAGCCATTTTTTTAATTCCTTGCTTTCCAAAACGCTCTATCGTTCTATCGGTATATGGTTTTAACCATGGATCGAATCCTAACCTGGACTGAAAACTTACGCTATAAGTTCCTTCTTTTAAATTCAGATATTCAGCCACCAGCCTGGTTGTTTCATAGCATTGATGACGGTAACAAAATTGATGAGCAGAAGAGGCCGTTTGGCAACAACTACCGTCTATTTTACAATGTGAATTCGTAATATCACTTTTCCTGATATGCCGCTCGGGCACTCCATGATACGAAAATAATAAATGCTCAAAATCTAAATTTTGCAAACGTTCCTGAATACTATTCCCTAAAACACGAATATAATCCGGGTGATTATAAAAAGCGGGAACCGAGGTGAATTTCATCTCTGGAAAATGCTTTTGGCGTAATTCTTCAGCTAATACTAAAATGGTCTCGGTCGTAGCCATTGCAAATTGTGGATACAATGGAAAAAGCAAAACCTCATCAACTCCCTGTTCTTTAAGTTCTTTTAAACCATCATAGATACTTGGTGTACCGTAACGCATTGCCAGAGCGATAGGGACCGAGGTCGTCTCGTCTACTTTTCCCTGTAAGCGTTCAGAAAGCACAATTAATGGTGAACCTTCTTCCCACCAAATTTTTTGATAAGCTTCGGCCGATTTTTTAGGTCGGGTATTTAGGATAATTCCCTTCACCAACAACGCACGGAAGAAATACGGTAAATCGATTACCCTTCCGTCCATTAAAAATTCACCAAGATATTTTTTTACGTCTTTCGGATCTGTACTATCTGGAGATCCCAGATTTACTAAAAGTACGCCTTTGCTCATGTCTTTCTGTTTTTACAACTACAAAGTTAAGCCTATAAATTTGTTCAACTATAAATTAGTATTATACTTTTTTATTAAACAATAGCTAAAATTTTGCTTACTAAAGTCAGTTCTAAAGTGTTGAACTCTCAATGCACTTTCTCATTCGCTGCCCTTTAAACGATACTTGATATTTTAAGAGAGGTGCCATAGGGATAAGGGCATTTAATCCCGTTTATCTAGTAAAAACTGAATGCAACGTTTTAAGTGTTCCCTAAAGAGAGGTTCTGCATAAGACTCTTTAGTATGTCCTCCGCCCGTATAGACCATTTTTGAGCCACCCTCAAATTCCTGATACCAGGCGTGTGGATGAAAATCGCCATTTTTACCGCCTTCATATGAAGTTTCGTCGAGGGTGAGCAACACCTGAATATTCGAGTTTATATTTTTGAAATTATACCACTCATCAGTACGCGTCCATCTTTTAGGAAGATGAGCGACCATATGATTTTTAGGTTTCTCTACGATTACGGTAGCTTCCTGGGTACGTGGATGACTTTCAAAATAAGCCCCTATAAATTTTCCGTACCATGGCCAGTCGTATTCGGTATCAGATGCAGCATGGATTCCGAAGAAATTCCCACCATTTTCTATATAGTTTGTGAATTTTTCCTGTTGATCCTCTGTAAAAATATCACCGGTGGTACTTAAGAAAATCACTGCATCGATATTTGATAATTCTGAAACGAATTTTTCAGCATCATCAGTCGCAATAACCTTCCAGCCATTATCGGCTGCAATTTCTTTTAAAGCTTGAATACCGGTGGGAATTGACTCATGTTTAAACCCCGCAGTTTTATAGAAAACAGATATGTTTTGCTGCGCATTGGCCATGCTAAAACAAAAGATAAACAGCAGTATAAGTAACAATTTTTGATGTTTCATATGGTAGTAAAAACTTATAGTTGATGGTTTTTAAAGAGCATTTAGCAATTAGCTTTCAGCTAAAATTAAATAAAAAATCAGAATTCAACATTTTTATCTTGATTCTTGTGTCCTGTATCTTGACTTTAAATCTGCACATCATCGCATTTTCAAATTAAAAAAGTCTACTTTCTTGAAACATTTAAAATTAATGCGTTGCCGGTAAAGACATCAGATATTTTTTAGGTGTTGTTCCAAATTTCTTTTTAAATGCCGCAATAAAATGACTTGCTGTGCTGTAGCCAACTTTTAAACCAACTTCATTAACATTGTACTCGCCGCTATCCAGTAATTTTCGTGCATATTCCATTTTATAATCAAAAAGAAAACTATAAACAGAATCTCCATAAATTTGCTTAAATCCTTCCTTTAACTTTTTAAGACTTAAATTAATTTCATCTGATAGCTCCTGCAGCGATGGCGGCTCAGCCATTCTTGCAATCACAATATCTTTAGCTCTTCTAATTTTCAGGATATTTTCTTCATCACTTAAAAATGGGCATTGCTCTATATTAGCATCTTCTGCTCTATTAAAATATAAGCTTAGTAATTCGTAGGCCTTGGCTTTAAAATAAAGGTTTTTAATAGTTGGGGTAAGATTAAAATTCATCACCTGATTCAACGCAATGGCCATGGAAGGGGAAATTGGAGAATCCTTATAATACTTTTTATCTTTATTCTCAGTGCTTAAAAAGGAAATGTAATTTGCCTCTTCAGAAAATAAGGCATGAAATTTTTTAATAGAAATCACCAGTGATATCAACCAGGATTTAGGTCCTAAAACCAGGTTTAGCGGCAAATTTAGCTGCGGATTATATAAAATAAGTGATTTCTCTTCAGCTAAAGGCAGTTCGTAACGTCCCCTGTTAAATAAGAATTTACTTTCTCCTTTTACATTAAAGTGAAACTGAATAAAACTAACATCCACCTCCCGCTCAACAATCTGTTTATCAGAGGTTTCGTTCTGAAACTTGAAAATATAAAAGCCGTCTTCTACTTTAGTCTCTTCTGTAATACCTACAGCGATATTTTTTACCTCTTCCATCTTTTAAAAACCCTGTTATTTATTTAGAAACAATCTAAACTAACCTATTCTAATCATTTGTTATTACTACAAAACTATGCTATTTCAAGCATTTACAGCTATAAATATACTAAAATCCCTGTTAGCGACACAAATAGTACTTTCAGCGTTATTTTTTACGTTAACAATAATTTAATTTTGCCTCGCAATCCCTAAAAGTTCATGGAAAGTTCGATTTCTAAAGGAAGACATTTTTACATTATTGGTTTAAGCTATAAGAAGGCAGATGCTGAAATTAGAGGACATTTTAGTCTTACCGAAGAAGCTAAAACCAAATTGTTAGAGCAGGCGAAGTATGAAGGTATAGATGGAGTTTTGGCCACCTCAACTTGTAATCGTACAGAGGTATATGGCTTTGCCGCACATCCTTTTCAACTTATTAAACTCTTATGTGAGCACACTCATGGTACTGTTGAAGAATTTGAGAAAGTAGCCTATGTTTATAAAAACAGGCAGGCTATCTCTCATATGTTTAGAGTGGGCACCGGTTTAGATAGCCAGATTCTTGGTGATTTTGAGATTATAAGTCAGCTTCGAATTGCTTTTGCACAATCTAAAAAAATAGGCCTATCCAATGCCTTTACAGAGCGTTTGGTAAATGCGGTTATACAGGCGAGTAAACGCATTAAAAACGAAACCGAGATCTCTTCAGGAGCAACCTCTGTATCTTTTGCTTCCGTTCAGTATATATTAAAAAATGTAGCGGATATTTCTAACAAAAATATTTTACTCTTCGGAACCGGTAAAATTGGCCGAAATACCTGTGAAAACCTAATAAAACACACCCAAAATAAGCACATCACTTTAATTAACCGAACTAAAGATAAGGCTGAAAAAATTGCCGGAAAGTTTAGTTTAACGGTTAAAGATTATGCCGATTTACAGGCAGAAATTAGAAACACCGATGTGCTTATAGTAGCCACTGGCGCACAAAATCCAACAATTAGTAAGGAACTTTTATACTGCAAGAAAGATTTGTTGATCTTGGATCTTTCTATCCCAAAAAATGTGGCTGAAGATGTGGAAGAGCTGGATAATGTAAGATTGGTGCATTTAGATCATCTTTCTCAAATTACCGATGGTACCCTTCAACGTCGTAAAAAGTTTATTCCCGAAGCTGAAGCGATTATTATTGAAGTGGAAGGTGAATTTAACAAATGGCTTGAAACCCGCAAATTTGCACCAACCATTAAAGCCCTGAAGAAAAAACTACGAATGATGAAAGACGCTGAACTTGATTTTCAGCGTAAAAAAATAGCCGACTTTAATGATGAGCAGGCAGAAATCGTAAGCAACAGGATTATTCAAAAGATCATGAAGCACTTTGCCAATCATCTTAAAGAAGATAGTAATACTACCGACGAAAGCTTAGAGCTTATCCAAAAAGTCTTTCAGTTAGAAGAACAAGTACGATGAACAAAGTGATACGCATAGGAACACGAGACAGCGAGCTGGCCTTGTGGCAGGCAAAAACCGTACAATCCGCACTGGAAAAACTAGGGCATCAAACCGAACTTGTTCCCGTAAAATCTACCGGAGATCTCAATCTGGATGTTCCGCTTTACGAAATGGGAATTACCGGAATTTTTACCAAAACCCTGGATATTGCCATGCTCACCGGCAAAGTAGATATCGCTGTACATTCTATGAAAGATGTCCCTACGGCACTACCCAAAGGCATTGTAGAAGCTGCGGTTTTAAAACGTGCCAATACCAAAGATATCCTTATTCATAAAGGCACAGATTTTTTAGATGCTCAAGGAACAATTGCTACCGGAAGCTTACGAAGAAAATCGCAATGGTTACATCGCTACCCAACTCATGAAGTGGTAGATCTTCGTGGCAATGTAAATACCCGCATGCAAAAGTTGGAAGACAGTAACTGGAATGGGGCTATTTTTGCCGCTGCCGGTTTGGAACGAATCGAAATAAAACCTGAAAATTTTATCGATCTGGATTGGATGATTCCCGCACCTGCACAAGGAGCAATGTTGGTGGTTGCCTTAGAAAAAGATGAATTTACCAGAACAGCAATTGGTGCTTTAAATCATTACCAAACCGATCTTGAAGTGCATGTGGAACGTGAATTTTTAAGAACATTAGAAGGAGGTTGCACCGCACCGATTGGAGCTTTAGCTAAAATCGATAACGATAATATTCTACACTTTAAGGGAGCCCTTTTTAGTTTAGACGGCTCGCAAAAAATAGAAGTTGAAAAAAGAATCGCTGCTGATAATGTTGCTGAATTTGGTAAATTTTGTGCTAAAGAAATTCTTGCCAAAGGCGGTGCCAAACTGATGAAGCAAATCAAGACTGTTTTAAACTAAGGCTTATGGCCACTGTACTTTCTACAAAAAAACTTACTGCGACACAAAAGCACTTACTGCTTGGGGCTAAGATTGGTTTGGTGGAATACAACGCTATAAATATAGAATTCCTCCCAATATCATCAAATATCGACCTTGCAGAAAATGCAATTATTACGAGTAAGAATGCATTTAAAGCTATTCAGGAAAAAATAAGGATCAAAAAGGCATTTGTAGTAGGCTCTAAAACCGCTGCATTACTTCAAAAAAATGATATTGAGGTTGTTGAAGTTGCTGACAATGCTTTGGCATTAGCTAAAAAAATTATCGTAAATCATCGAGATAAGCATTTTATTTTTTTCTGTGGAAATAAACGCCGGGAAGAGCTGCCCCTTCAGTTAAAACAACATAAGATATCTTTTGAAGAAATTCAGGTGTATAAAACAAGTCTGAATTTTGCCAAATTTAAGCAGGAGTTCGACGGCATTTTATTTTTTAGCCCAAGCGGCGTAGAAAGTTATTTCAGAAAAAATACTATAGTAGAAGCTACTGCATTTTGCATTGGTGCAACCACAGCAAATTCAGTAAAAAAACATACCGAAAATATTAAAATAGCCAATCAGCCAAGCATTGAAAATGTAATTGTGCAGGTGGTTAAAAAATATAATAAAAGTTGAAGATAGGATTCATTATCTTCTAACCGCAATTTCAGATCTTTAGGTCTGTTAATACATTTTAAATAAAACTCCCAATATCAGGGTAAAATCTTTCCTTCTAAAGAGAAGGGTTAAATTATAGAAACATGATTAAAAACGATCTTTTCTTAAGAGCTTTAAAAGGAGAAACGGTAGAACGTCCTCCGGTTTGGATGATGCGCCAGGCAGGACGGTATTTACCCGATTTTATGAAGCTAAAGGAAAAATACGATTTCTTTACGCGTTGTCGTACACCAGAATTGGCTGCAGAAATTACCACGATGCCTATCGAACAGGTAGGTACCGATGCTGCAATTTTGTTTAGTGATATTTTGGTGGTACCACAGGCGATGAACGTAGAAATCGAAATGAAACCAGGTGTTGGTCCATTTTTACCAAATCCGGTTCGTAGCCCTCTTGATGTTAATGATATTATCGTTCCAGATGTCTACGAGGAATTAGGTTACGTTTACGATGCCATAAAATTAACTAAACAGCGTCTTAATGACGAAGTTCCTTTAATTGGTTTTGCCGGTTCTCCCTGGACGATTTTATGTTATTTGGTACAGGGGCAGGGTTCTAAAAACTTCGATAAAGCCAAAGAATTTTGTTTTAAACGGCCGGACGCTGCACAGGTTTTACTTCAAAAGATTACAGATACCACGATTTCTTATCTAAAAGGAAAAGTAAAAGCCGGGGTAGATGCAATTCAGATTTTTGATTCCTGGGGAGGCTTATTGTCACCAACAGATTATCAAACTTATTCCTGGAAATATATTCAGCAGATTATCGATGCTTTAAAAGACGAAATTCCGGTGATTGCTTACGGTAAAGGTTGCTGGTTTGCGCTTAAAGAAATGTCACAATCTGGCGCAGCTGCTTTGGGTGTAGATTGGACATGTTCTGCAATGAATGCCAGATATTTAAGTGGTGGGCAGATTACGCTACAGGGAAATTTTGATCCTTCAAGACTGTATTCTAGTCCGCAGGAAATTAAGAAAATGACGACCCAAATGATCGACGAATTTGGCAAAGATCGCTATATCGCCAATTTGGGACATGGGATATTACCGGATATTCCGGTGAGAAATGCCCAGGCATTTGTAGACGCGGTTAAAGAATACAAACCCAGATAATGGCTATTTGGGCAAGAATACAACGGCTTAATTTTAAAGAGATTTTTATTCTGCTGCAATTATTCCTGCCCAATCCATTTTATATTTTCCCAACATATCACGCCACTAGAGAAACAATGAAGCTTTGCGACCGGCTGTATGGAAGAAAACACTATCAGGATAATCGGGAAAATGCTTTTAGACATGCATACTGGAATTTTTTGATTGCAGAAAAAATTTTCCACAAGAATAACTCGGTCGAAGCCTCACTAATCTGGGCAAAGAAAATAACCGATTTACACGAGCGTCTAGCTCCCAATAAAGCACTGGTACGGGCAATGGATTTACATAACAACGAAGTGGGACGAAATCTCTTTAGCAATAATCCTAAAGGAAATGCCGTTGAACACCTTCAAGATATGATGAAGTCCGCAGTAAAGATTAATGCTTCAAATCTATCGATATTAGATAAAAATCAACTCGTTTTTATAAAGGATTAAGTATTGTTAATCTATCGATAAAAGTGGCAAAAAAGCAAATCGAAATAATTACCAATAGCAGATCATACAAATAGCTAGATTATGCTGAACAAAAATTACCGAGACGAAGAAAAAGAACGCATAGATGCACAGTTGCGATCGATCATGGAAATGGGCCATGTTCCTGACGAATGGGAAGAAATTAGGCTCGATCTGGATCGAAAGCTAAAAGAAGCTGTAGGTATAGGCTTAGATGAAATGGAAAATCTTCCTGAAGAAAAATTGATGGAGATCTTGGCGAATCTTGACTTAGAGTTTTCGCATTACGAAGCACTGGGCGATATTCTACTAAACAGTATTGGACTGGAAGCTGAAGAAAAACAAAACGATCTTGCGCAAAAAACGCTTTTGATTTATAAAGCGGCACAAGAGGTAAGTCGTACGTTCTCATTTAGTCTCACCCAAAAAATTAATGAAGCTAGAAGTTGGATAGATGATTAATATGAAAGACCAATTTTATCAATATATACAAAACCTTCAGGATACCATCACGTCTAAACTGGAGGAAATCGACGGAAAAGCAACATTTAAAGAAGATCTTTGGAAACGCAAAGAAGGTGGCGGTGGCCGCACCCGGGTGATCGAAAACGGTAATGTTTTTGAAAAAGGGGGCGTAAATATTTCGGCGGTACACGGTCCTTTAAATCCAGCCATGCAACAATACTTTAAGGTGGGTGATGTAAACTTTTTTGCCTGTGGTTTAAGTTTAGTGATTCATCCTAAAAGTCCTATGGTTCCAACCGTTCATGCCAACTGGCGCTATTTCGAGATGTATGACAAAGAAGGAAATACGCTAGACCAGTGGTTTGGTGGCGGACAGGATCTTACACCATATTATCTTTTTGAAGAAGATGCTATTCATTTTCATCGAGTTTCGAAAAATGCCTGTGATAAGCACGATCCTAAATTTTACCCGGAATACAAGAAAAAATGCGACGAGTATTTCTGGAATGCTCATCGGGATGAAGCACGGGGAATCGGCGGATTATTCTTTGATTACCTAAAAGACAATGAATCCCATAGCATTACCGACTGGTATAACTTTGTCACTGAAGTTGGAAACAGTTTTTTAGAAGCTTATGTGCCTATTGTTGAAAAGAGAAGAGATTTGGAATACAACCAACATCACCGTGACTGGCAGGAAGTTCGTCGAGGCCGATATGTAGAATTCAATTTGGTCCATGATAAAGGAACGCTATTCGGACTAAAAACCAATGGCCGCATTGAAAGTATTTTAATGAGTTTACCGCCACATGTACAGTGGGTCTACGATCACCACCCACAATCCGGTAGCGAAGAAGCAAAACTTATGGAAGTGCTGGAAAAACCAAAGGAGTGGGTTTAATTAGTTTGCAATTCATAACTAGCAGTTAGCTATCAGCAATCAGCTTAAAAGATGAAAGACTATAAATATTTGGTTTGGCAAAAAGCACATCAGTTAACTTTGGATGTATACAAGCTCTCTGCAAAATATCCAAAAGAAGAAATTTTCAATCTTGTTAGCCAAATAAAACGGTTATCAAGATCAATCGCAACACACATAGCTGAAGGATGTGGGAGAAAATCTGATAAAGATTTTGCCAGATTTCTATACATTTCATTTGGCTCTGCAAACGAATTAGAATATCAAATTTTACTAAGTAAAGACCTTAATTTTATTAGTCCTGAAGAATTTGAAATACTTTAAATTCAAACTCAAGAAATCAAGAAAAATGCTTAGTGCTCTTATTAAAACTTTAAATGTAAGCTAACAGCTAATCGCTGAAAGCTTTGTGCTTAAAATAACATTATGCTTAAAAGAAACCGAAGATTAAGAACAAATGAAGCTATACGTAGCTTAGTGAGAGAAAGCCTGGTAACTCCTGATGATTTTCAGGCACCGTTATTTGTGGTGGAAGGCAGCGGAATTAAACAGGAAATTGCCTCGATGCCGGGATATTACCGGTATAGCCTTGATCTATTAAAAAATGAAGTACAGGAATTATGGAGTTTAGGGATTAAATCGGTTTTACTCTTCGTAAAAGTTGAAGCAAAACTAAAAGACAATCGGGGAACTGAAGCTATAAATCCAAACGGATTAATGCAACGCGCCATTAAAGCTGTAAAAGAAACACTTCCCGAGATGATCGTAATGACCGATGTTGCCCTGGATCCTTACAGCGAATTTGGTCACGATGGCATCATCGAAAACGGAGAGGTTTTAAATGATCCCTCTGTTGAAGTTTTAGCAAAAATGGCATTATCTCATGCCGAAGCGGGAGCCGATTTCGTAGCACCAAGCGACATGATGGATGGGCGCATTTTAGCGATGCGAAATATCCTGGAACAAAATAGCTTTTTTAACACGGGTATTATGAGCTATAGCGCTAAATATGCTTCGGCATTTTATGGCCCCTTTAGAGATGCGTTAGATTCGGCTCCGGTAGACGCTCAGGATATCCCAAAAGATAAAAAAACCTACCAAATGGATCCTTCTAATCGTGACGAAGCCATTCGGGAAACCTTAATGGATATCGATGAAGGCGCCGATATCGTCATGGTAAAACCAGGATTATGCTATCTGGATATTGTTAGGGATTTAAAAAATAATGTAAATGTACCTATTTCGGTTTATCAGGTAAGCGGTGAATATTCCATGATTAAAGCTGCTGCTGAGAAAGGATGGTTAGATCATGATGCGGTAGTAATGGAACAGCTTACCGCTATCAAAAGAGCGGGTGCCGATTTTATCTCGACTTATTTTGCAAAGTATGCCGCAAAACTGCTTCAGAGATAACGGTAGAATTTATATCGCTTCGTTTTTTACGATATTAGAAGCTAGACTAAGCCTCACTGGTTTTTCAAACCAGTGAGGCTTTCTTATTATATTGAATTCACTCATAACATTGAACATTTGGCTGCCAACCAGACGGGTAAAGGATAAATCTACTTCTTATGATAATTCAACAACGATCATTTCACAAACAGTCTTAAATACTAAAAGCTAATTGCTGAAGACTTTTAGCTATTATTATTTATAAATATTTTAATAATTCACATTCGGTTTTTTATTAAATTTATTGCGTGAAATTCAACAAACTACATATCTCATTTTGTTTGGTGCTTACTGCTTTATTAAGCACCATAGGAATTTCACAACCCCAAACTTCAGCTTACGTATATCAGGATTCAGCAAAAAACACCTCTAGTTTTAAGCAATCTGATATTACCAAGGCATTTGTGTTCGAAGAACCTGGGAGTTACGACGTTCAGTCCAATCAGGAAGATCCTGCATTTTCGCCCGTATTCTTTAGTAATTATTTACAGCTGGACGTACGTACGATTCCACAGCAAACTTTACAAATTTCCTGGAATTTTATCCAGGATCACAAAAGCAAACTGGAGACTCAAATATTTCCATTCCACTTTTTCTCCTAATTGATTTTATAATTATTTGGTGCTGATTTTCAGCAAAAATCAACGCGTAATCCCAATTTGGGATTAGCACGCTATTTATAATTATAAATCAATTTTAAAATGGATACTTCTTCAACACTAATAGGCCTTACTCTTTTTGTTTTATTTATGGGGCCCATATTTTATGCACTTTACAGACAAGGTTTAAAAGAAAGAAAAAATAAAAAAGCCCTTCAAAACCTGGCAAAAACAAACAATATAAATCTGGATTATACCGAGATTTCTAATTCTTTAGTTTTAGGATTGGATAAAACCCAACATAAACTTTTGATCCTAGAGCCGGTAAATGCGATGCAACATCAAATTATAGATCTCTCTGAGGTTAATAAGACCAGTGTGATAAAACGCAGCGTTACTTTTACCGAAAAAGAAAGAAGAAAAACAAAAATAATACAGGTAAGTATAGAACTTCTCTCTAAATCTAATCATAAACGTATTACTGAAATTTTGTTTTATGATGAGGATGGTGCAGATAATAATGATATGGAAACCCAATTATTTGCAGCTTCCCGCTGGAATAGCCTAATACAGACAAGTCTGTAAAATTTCTTTAATTGGTTGAGTTGTTTACAGAAAGCTGTTGTCTAAAATTTTAGACAACAGCTTTCTTATTTTATAATTTCTTTCAAATAAATTAGATATTTAATACTTAATTTAGATTTCTTAAAAACCAAAGAACGCTAATGGGTTTACTCCTGATTTTTGCCACATGTTCGATATTTTTTTCCTTTATGTGCTCTATTTTAGAAGCTGCACTTCTAAGTTTTACGCCATCTTACATAAAGATAAAGAAACAAGAGGGTAAGCATTATGCCGAGGTTTTAGCGAATTTCAAAAAAGATATCGACAAGCCTTTAATTGCCATCCTAACCATCAATACCGTAGCCCACACGGTAGGTTCGATATTGGTAGGTGTACAGGCCGAAAAAACTTATGGTGACGGTAGCAACGCTGTAGGTATAGTTTCTGGAATATTGACATTAGGTATCTTAATACTTTCTGAAATTATCCCAAAAACACTGGGAGCAACATACTGGGATAAAATGGGTGCATTTACTGCGAACACCCTACGGTTAATGATTGCCCCGCTAAAATACACCGGCCTATTATGGCTACTAATGTTAACTACTCGACTTATTGGCAAATCTGCCAAGGTAAATACTATGAGCCGGGAAGAGTTTGCCGCAATTACTGAAGCTGCTGAAGAAGAAGGTGTTTTTGAAGAAAATGAAAGTACGGTTATTAAGAATATGTTGGTCTTTAAATCGGTTGTAGCAAAAGACATCATGACCCCATTTTCTGTAGCGATTACTGAGGATGAATCCATGAGTATTGCAGACTTTCACCATTCCCATAAAAATTTGAAATTTTCCAGAATTCCGGTTTACAAAGACAAATCCAATAATATTTCAGGATTTATTTTAAAGGATGATGTACTGGAAGAGATGATTAAGCAAAACGGACAGTCAAAGCTGGAAACTTTAAAACGTGAGATTTTTGTAACCACCTCTGAGGTTCCTATCCCAGACCTTTTTGATATCTTTATTCGAAAACGAACCCATATCTCTATCGTAACCGACGAATTTGGAAATGTTGTTGGTTTGGTCACTATGGAAGATATTATTGAAACCCTTTTAGGCCTTGAAATTATGGACGAGAGCGACAGTATAGAAGATATGCAAAAGCTTGCCCGTAAAAGTTGGGAACGCAGGGCAAAACGACTTGGATTGATCCAACGTCGTGAAGAAGCACAACCTGAAGAATTACAAAATGAAGACAACGTATCTGAAGACTCCTCTGGGGATCGCCAGAATAAAGGGTGACAACGACGGAGTTTCTGAAATAAAAATTCAGGAGAAAAATATAGATTTTGAGGAAAGCAAAGAGCTGCCGGATTGCGTATTTCAGGCTAAGAATCAACTGCAGGACTATTTTCTACAAAAACGAAAAAGCTTCGATTTTAAACTAAACCCAAAAGGCACCCCATTTCAGCAAAAAGTATGGATGGCTTTACTGGAAATCCCTTTTGGAAAAACCTGTTCTTATATGGAGCTTTCTAAAAAACTAGGCGACCCTAAAGCTATTAGGGCCGTAGCTTCTGCCAATGGTAAAAATCCGCTTTGGATTGTGGTGCCCTGTCACCGTGTAATTGGTAGTGATGGTTCGCTTACCGGTTATGCCGGCGGACTTTATCGTAAAAAATGGCTGTTAGCATTAGAAAGCCCCGCAGCACAGCAAAGTTTATTTTAATAAATCCCAATTACCCAGGGCAGAGGAATACTTTTTAATTCTAAGCATACCGATAACTACTGGGACGGAATTGAAATGTATAATCTCAGATTATCGAGTCAATTTTTCAATAGTATTTAAAGTTTAGGAAAGGTTTTATTGCTTCAGAATACTTAATTTTAGGCATGAAAAAATTTTTACGCTTTCTAAAGTACTTTCTCGGTATTCTGATCCTGCTTATCGCATTGCTTTATATTTTCGATTACGATTATATCTTAAAAGGAATAAAAGTCACCTACCTTAAAGGTCATAAAACCGCATATATCGATGATTATCCTGAATTTGATAATCGCTTAGTTAAAGCGGACAGCTTAAGCCTACAGCCATGGCCAGAAAGCAAAAATTATAACTCGGTTAAAGCAACCGACTCTTTAAAAAATCTCAATAAAAAGCTTAATACTGCTGCATTTTTGATCATTAAAAATGATAGCATCTGGTTTGAGGACTATTACCATCAATATTCAGCAAAAAGTAAAACCAATTCCTTTTCGATGGCCAAAAGTGTAGTGGTTGCGCTTTTAGGAAAAGCTATTCGGGATGGCTATATCACCAGTATTGATGAACCGGTGAGTCATTTTTATCCGCAGTATGATATTCGATTAACCGTGGGAGATTTAGCGTCGATGTCTTCAGGGCTCAACTGGAACGAAAGCTATTATAATCCCTTTGGACAAACGGCAAAAGCCTATTTCGACGATAATATTCGTAAAGTAATTTTAGATCTTAAAGTGGTGGATACTCCCGGCAAAAACTTTAAGTATCTAAGCGGAAATACCGAGCTTTTAGCGATGGTTTTAGAAGAAGCGACCAATAAAACCTTATCTGACTATTTAAGTGAAAGTTTCTGGCAGCCGCTGGGAATGCAAAGCGATGCGCTTTGGCAATTAGATAGCGAAGAAAGCGGTATGGAAAAAGCCTATTGCTGTATCGCCAGTAATGCCAGGGATTTTGCAAAATTTGGGAAGCTTTTTAAACAAAATGGACAATGGAACGGGCAGCGACTTATAAACCCTTCTTTTGTTCGAACCATGAAAAATCCAAGATTCGAGGATACTCCGTATTATGGATACGGACTTTGGCTTAGTGATTATAAAGACAAAGAAATCTTCTATATGCGCGGAATTTTAGGGCAGTACGTTATTGTAATTCCTGAAGATGATGTCATTATCGTTCGCTTAGGCCAGGGGCTTTTAAAACGCAACGGAGAGGACAAGCATAGTCCCGATTTTTATCGATATATCGATGAGGCTTATAAGATGTTAAACATCCAAAAATGAACTATTTAAAAGAACTCCCTTCTAAAATGGCCATCGCCTTTAGGCGATTTCCTTTAACCTTAGTTTGGGTACTTTTTGGAAGTATCTATATGATTGGTTTAATAGAAACTGATGCCAATCTATTTAGAGGTTTTTATGCTGAAACTTTAGTTTTGATTTTAGGAGTTAGTTGGCTTATTGGAGTTCAATTTTTTAATGAAGGTTTTTCAAATAACTTAACCGTTTGGGTAATAAGGTTATTGACACTAACCGGATTAATACTCTATTATCTTAGCTTTCCAGATTATGAAAACTCGACAAGTATAACTTTTACCAGATGGTTTATTTTATTCATTTCCGGCCATGTTTTAATCTTTTTTGCTCCTTTTACCAGACAGTGGAGTACATTAGATTACTGGAATTATTTACATAGAATAATAATTGCCATTTCTAGAAGTGCTTTATTTTCAGGAATCATTTATCTTGGATTATCACTTGCATTATTAGCTATTGAAAATTTATTTTCAATAAATATTAGAGATGAAATTTATGCAGATTTGCTTGTGATTTGCCTTGGCATAATAAATACCTTCATCTATTTATCCGATTTCCCTACTACTATACATCAAACACAACAACTCAATTACTCTAAAGCATTAGATGTATTAATAAAATACATTCTTATTCCTATTGTTCTATTGTATCTGCTAATTGTTTACGCTTATTCCTTAAAAATTTTAATTACCTGGGAACTTCCGGAAGGTTGGGTTTCTTATTTAATAACGATACTTTCAATCACCGGTTTTATTATTCATATAATTATCGAACCTGTTAGGGAGAAGCATCAAGATCTCGTAGTAAATAAGTTTTATCCGTTCTTCTACCTCTCCTTATTTCCGTTATTTATTTTATTATTTGTAGCTATTTTCACCAGGTTATCGGAGTATAATTTTACAGAAAAGAGATACTTTTTACTGGTTATTGCACTTTGGATTTTAGGAATAAGTGTTTATGTTCTAACAAGTAAGAAAAAACGATTATCAATTATAGCTATTAGTTTCTTCGCACTTTGTTTATTAAGTATTTCCGGGCCATGGAATGCTTTCAAAGTCTCCATAAATGCTCAAGGAAAAGAACTTTCACGTTTAATTGAAAGAACTAAAAAAACGGATTTATCCAAGGAAGAAATCGATCGATTTTTAAACATTTCAAGATATTTGAAAGATAGAAATAAACTATTCCTCATCGATGAGGAATTAGGGTTTAGCACCGATTACATTACTTCTTCTTACAATTCTGGCAGCTTGATATTAGACTCTATTTACGGAGAAAATAATTATAGTAAATCTATAAACTCAAACAGTAACTATTTTTACTTTCAAAACTTTAGAAAAACAAGGGTTATTGATATCAATGGTTATGAAAAATTTATAGATATTTCTTTAGTTGATTATCCAAAATCAAACTATTCATTGGAAGTAGAAAACGAGTATATAATACTAAAAGATTCTGATAAACAACTATTTAAATACAACCTCACCCAAGATTTAAAAAGAAAAATTAAGCTTTATCAACAATTAAACGAAGCTCCTGCAGAAAGCTTTGAGTATACTATAATCAACGAATTTGGGGACTTTAAACTGATCATTAATACTATGAACGGAAATATAAAAAATAACGAGTTTACGTTTAATACCATTGACGGTTATATACTCATAAAATTGCATTGAAATTTCTAATTCAGATTAGAACCACTATTCAAAGCAAAAAAGCCTTGCAATAAAAATTGCAAAGCTTTTTCAGATCGATTTTATTTAATTTTAAAGGGTTTCTTTTAACCATTTAAAAAACTCGTTTTGCCAAACTAAAGCGTTTTGTGGTTGCAATACCCAGTGGTTTTCATCTGGAAAATACACTAATCTACTTTTTAAACCAAGCAATTGTGCAGCTTGGTAAGCACCTAAACCTTGCTCTATAGGAACGCGATAATCTTTGCCGCCCTGATAGATTAAAATTGGCGTATCCCAATTGGCTACTTTCGTAATCGGGTTAAACTCGTTATAGGCCTTTTGTGCATCGGCATTCTCTTTTTCCCAATAAGGTCCACCAAAATCATGGTTTACAAAAAATAGCTCTTCGGTAGTTCCGTACATGCTTCGTGTATCAAAAACACCATCATGGGCTATAAATGTTTTAAATCGGTTATTATGAATTCCGGCTAAATAAAACACCGAATAACCACCGTAACTTGCTCCTACTGCACCTAAGCGATCATTATCTACATAATGTTCTTTAGCGATCTCATCGATAGCCGATAAATAATCGTCCATCACCTGGCCACCCCAGTCTTTGCTAATATCTTCATTCCATGCTACACCGTGGCCCGGCATACCGCGACGATTGGGTGCCACTACAATATAACCCTGTGATGCCATTAGCTGAAAATTCCAGCGAAAAGAATAAAACTGCGATAAAGCTGATTGTGGTCCACCCTGCGCATATAATAATGTTGGATATTTTTTGGAAGCATCAAAATCAGGAGGTAAAATTACCCAAACCAGCATCTTCTTACCATCGGTAGTACTTACGTAACGTTTTTCTACTTTCGGCAGATCTAAGGCAGCATACAATTCGGTATTTACATTAGTTACCTGCTCAAAAGTTTTCTTCTTTAAGTTGAAGCGAAACACTTCTGCTGCATGATTCATATCCGTACGGGTAACCAAAAGCTCTTTTTTCTTTTCAGCAACAATACCGGTAACATCAAATTGTCCTTCAGAAAGCTGTTCTACTACAGCTGCAATGCGCTTTTTACCAGGATAATTCACTTTAAACAACTGAATAGTTCCATCTACCGGAGCGGTAAAATAAATTTCCTCTCCGTTTTTTGCCCATAAAAAGCTATTTACCGTCCCGTCCCAATTGGCCGTTAGGTTTTGTTTTACTCCATTTTCTAAAACAACAATATCATTTTTATCAGCTTCATATCCATCTGCTTTCATTTGCAACCAGGCTAAAGCACCTCCAGAAGAAAAAGCAGGATTGGTATCATATCCTTTATTCTCTTCAGTGATATTTTCGGTTTCTTTTGTTTCCAGATTGTACTTATAAATATCGGTATTTGTGCTTATCGCGTAATCTTTACCTTTTAGCTTTTTAGATACGTAATAAATACTTTTACCGTCTGGAGACCAACAATAATCCTCTTCACCCCCAAAAGGTTTCTGTGGGGTGTAATAGGGCTCATCAGGCATAATATCTATTCCTTCACTGTCTTCTTCCCCAACTTTTTTATAGAATACATGCGAGTAATTTCCGTTTTGCCAGGTGTCCCAGTGACGAATATCTAAATCTGAATATACATACGCATCAGATTTGTCTAAATTCTTATAAATATCTTTGGATTGTACATTCTCTATATGAACTTCTTTATTAAAAAGTTGGTATTCCCCATTGGGAGAAATATTTCTATCACTTGCTACAGCAACTTCTTCTTTGCTAATCTCCTTTGCGGTGCCACCCTCTGCAGGAATCTGATAATATTTAGACGTATAATCATTCTCTTCCATATTAGGGATCGAAACTTTATAGAATAACTGTTCCCCATTTTTATCTAGTCCTAAAACACTAATTCGTTCTACCTGCCATAATTTTTCGGGTGTCATTGTTTTTTGCCCAAATACAAAAGTACCACTAAACACTAAGCTCATAACCAGCATTAATTTCTTCATAGGTTTATACATTATTTTCTTTTACAAAGATGATTTGTCCACAAATTTAAGCCTTAGATCCCTAATTTTATCGGATAATCAAGATTTAAATAAGGGCTTAGCTAGCAAAAAGATAATTAATACCAATTATAATTAAAAAAGTAGATTTTGATTTTAGAAAACAAAAGTATAACTTAAAATACTGAAAATCAGAATACATGGAACTTCAAAAACTTAATATAGAACATGTTTTGTTTCTGGATATTGAAACCGTTCCTGAATATGCTTCTTTTGAGGATTTGGATGAAACTAAACAGCAACTATGGACTGAAAAAACAAAATATATTAGGAAAGATGAGCATTCTCCGGCTGATTTTTATCCTCGAGCTGGAATTTGGGCGGAGTTTGGTAAGATTGTATGTATTTCAGTTGGATTTTTAAGTCTGAAAGATGGGATACGGAATTTCCGACTTAAAACTTTTTGGGGCGAAGAAAAGTCGATTTTAATCGATTTCAGCAGTCTTTTAAATGAACATTTTAGTAAGCCTTATCATTTGCTTTGCGCTCATAACGGAAAAGAATTTGATTTCCCGTTTATTGCCCGACGAATGATTATCCATAATATCGAACTTCCTGAAAAATTAAACAGTATAGGTAGAAAACCCTGGGAAATTCCGCATCTGGACACTATGGAACTTTGGCGTTTTGGGGATTATAAACATTTCACTTCACTAAAATTACTTACCAACGTGCTTGGCATTCCTTCCCCTAAAAACGATATTGAAGGTTCACAGGTTTATGAGGTTTTTTATACTGAAAATGATGTCCAACGCATTATTAAGTATTGTGAACGCGATGTGGTCGCAATTGCACAAATCCTTTTGCGTTTAAAACAGGAAGCTCTTCTAAAAGATTCAGAAATCAGTACTGTTCCCTTATAATTTCATCTCAGGGATTTCTCCATCAACAACAAGTTCTCCTTCCGTTGCGGCTTTAATTTCGTCTACACTTACTCCCGGAGCTCTTTCTAAAAGTTTAAAGCCGTCTTCGGTTACTTCAATCACGGCCAGATTGGTCACAATTTTAGTAACACAGCCTACTCCGGTTAAAGGAAGTGTACATTTTTTAAGCAATTTCGATGCTCCGGCTCTATTCGTATGCATCATAGCGACAATGATATTCTCTGCAGAAGCTACTAAATCCATCGCGCCTCCCATACCTTTTACCATTTTTCCGGGAATTTTCCAGTTCGCAATATCTCCATTTTCAGCAACTTCCATAGCACCCAAAATTGTAAGATCTACATGCTTTCCCCGAATCATCCCAAAGCTTAAAGCTGAATCGAAGAAACTTGCTCCCGGTAGCGCGGTAATGGTTTGTTTACCTGCATTAATTAAATCGGCATCTTCTTCGCCTTCTAATGGAAAAGGGCCCATCCCCAAAATCCCATTTTCACTCTGAAATTCTACCTGTATATCATCACGCACAAAATTGGCTACCAAAGTTGGGATTCCAATCCCCAGGTTTACATAAAACCCGTCTTTTACCTCTTTTGCGATACGTTGTGCTATTCCGTTTTTGTCCAACATTAGTTTAATGTGTTAATGTGTTAATTTGATAATGTGATAATGTGATAATGTGATAATGTGATAATGTGATAATTAAATTATCCTCTACTTTTATTTGTTGAAATTATTCGACTAAGAAGTTTTTGAATTGAAAGTAATTTTCCGTCCAATTCTTCATCATAATTTTTAATATGTTCTGAAGACTTACAAAGTAAAAGCCAGTATTCAACTTCCTTTGCTTCCTTGTCGGCTATTTTTAGCTTATGCCCAAAATCTTTTCGGCTTTCTGAAGATTGTGCTTCCCAAATATTTGCTCCAATCGAAGTACCACTTCTTATAAGTTGAGAAGCAATCTCATAATGCTTATGCACTTTTAGTTGTTCAGAGTAATCGATTATCACTAGAGCGAACTCGACGGATATTTTTAAAATAATATTTTCTTTTCTGTACTCCAATTTCATCAACGTATTAGCACATTTTCGCATTATCTTATCATCATATTATCTTTCTCTTACCGTTCTTTTCTCGATTCGTTTTTCGTAATTTTTACCTTCAAAAATACGTTGTACAAATATTCCGGGAATATGGATAAAATTAGGATCCAGTTCGCCGGGCTCTACCAGTTCTTCTACCTCAACAACTGTAACTTTTGCAGCACCGCACATCACCGGATTAAAATTTCTGGCAGTTCCCTTAAAAATCAGATTCCCCACCCTATCGCCTTTCCATGCTTTGATAAAGGCAAAATCGGCCTTAAAGGCTTCCTCCAAAACATACATTTTACCATCAAACTCTCTGGTTTCCTTTCCAAGGGCAACCTCGGTTCCATAACCGGCAGGCGTATAAATTGCCGGAAATCCCTGTTGTGCTGCCTGGCATCGCGCTGCTAATGTTCCCTGCGGAATTAACTCGACTTCCAGCTCTTCGCTTAACATTTGTCGTTCAAATTCAGCATTTTCGCCTACATAAGAAGACACCATTTTATCAATCTGTTTCTTCTGAAGTAAAAGCCCCAATCCAAAATCATCAACACCCGCATTATTGGAAATACAGGTTAAATTCTTAATGTTTAACCGCACTAATTCTGAAATGGCATTCTCCGGAATTCCGCTTAACCCAAAACCACCAAGCATAAACGTCATCTCATCATGAACCCCTTCTAAAGCTTCTGCAACGTTATTTACTGTTTTACTAATCATTGATTGCTATTTTCCTTTAAAAATAGAGAAATTTCAAGATAATTACAATATTTTAAAAAGTCCTTAATAAATTATGTGATATTCATAATTGAATATCTTTAATCTGTAATTTGTAATACCTTGATGTTTTTGTCATTCCAGACTTGATCCGGAATCTCATATTCTATTGAGAAATAAAATATTGAAGATGAAACCCTGAATCAAGTTTAGGGGAGATATAACTTATTATGATTCATTCCACACATTTAAAATTGGAAACAACTATTTTTCTCTTCCGAAGAAAGCATAAAAAAGCCCAGATCGAATACACCATCTGAGCTTTTAGTTGTCGTGAATAATCTAGGGTAAAATCCCTGTAGATATTTTTAGAAATCCAGTTCTTCTACTGCTCCACTATCTGGATTATTAGATTTTCCGTAAGTAGCACAATCTACCGAGATCGATAAATTCTCTGGTCTTTCAAAGTCATCCTGAGAGATATTTAAATCCTCGTTTGCATAGACACTTTTCATATACATTCCCCAAACAGGTAAGGCCATTGTTGCTCCCTGTCCATAAGTAATTCCCGGGAAATGCACGGCACGATCTTCGGCACCAACCCAAACCCCGGTTACCAGATTAGGTACCATACCCATAAACCAACCATCACTTTGGTTTTGTGTTGTTCCCGTTTTTCCTGCAATTGGATTTTTAAAATCATAAGGATATCCTGTAACTGCTCTTTGGTAATCTAAACGGACTTCCCTTCCAGTTCCTCTTAACCTTGCTCCCGAACCATAGCGTGTTACTCCTTCCATAAGGTTTACAGTAACATAAGCCGCTTCTTCACTCATTACATCGTAAGTCTCTGGTACATTTTGGAATAAAACAGTTCCGTTTTTATCTTCGATACGAGTAATAAGCACTGGTTTTACACGAACACCTTTATTTGCAAAAGTGCTGTAAGCCGATACCATTTCATATAGGCTAATATCTGCGGTTCCAAGAGCAATAGCAGGCCCGGTTGGGAAACCTTCAGTATCTATTCCTAATTTTGAAATTAGACTTATTACGTTACCCGGAGTTGTTTTATCGATTACCCTTGCGGTAACGGTATTGACTGAATTTGCCAAAGCTTCTTTTAAGCTCATCATGCCGGAATATACATCGTCACCACTTCCTGAATTTCTTGGAGACCAGTCTTTTATATTCCCGTATTTACCCGCCGGAATGGTAAATCTGTTTAATGGCAGTGTATCACATGGTGACATTTTAAGCTGATCGATTGCGGTAGCATATACAAAAGGTTTAAATGTTGAACCTACCTGACGTTTCCCCTGCTTTACGTGATCGTACTTAAAGTGTTTAAAGTTTGTACCCCCTACCCATGCTTTTACTTCACCGGTTGTAGGATCCATAGACATTAAGCCCGCCTGTAGAAAGGACTTATAATATCTAATAGAATCTCTTGGTGTCATTGTAGTATCAATATCACCTTTCCAGGAAAAAATACGCATTTCACGAGGCTCATCAAAAGAAGCTAAAATTTCTTCTTCAGACTTCCCTTCCCTTTTCATTTTGCTATACCTGGCCGATCTTTTTATAGATCCGTTAATGATATTATCGATCATACTTTGATCGATATCCCTAAAAGGAGATGTTCTATTATTTTTATTCTGACGGTCGAATTCCTGCTGAATATGAGCTAAATGCTTTGTTACCGCATCTTCGGCATATTCCTGCATTTTAGAGTCGATACTGGTGTATACTTTTAAACCATCGCGATACAGGTTATATTTTTCACCATCTGGCTTGGGATTTTCTTCAATCCAATCTGTTAAAAATTGTCGCGTATATTCTCTAAAATAAGTAGCAATTCCATCGTCGTGACCTTCAGGAGAAAAAGTTATTTTCATCTCTGTTTGTTGCAAAGAATCCTTTTGTTGCTCGGTTAAAAAACCATTTTTATACATCTGTACAAAAACCTGATTTCTTCGATTCTCTACTAAATCGGGGCGACGTACCGGATTATATAATGCCGAATTTTTAAGCATTGCTACTAACACGGCAGACTCTTCAGGTTTCAGATCTTTGGGTTCTTTATCGAAATAAATTCGGGAAGCTGAACGAACACCTACCGCCTGATAAAGGAAGTCGTATTTGTTCAAATACATGGTAATAATCTCTTCCTTGGTGTATTGTCTTTCTAAACGAGTAGCAATTACCCATTCTTTCATTTTCTGAAGTACGCGCTCAAAAGTATTATCGGTAGAAAAGTCCTCTGTAAATAACTGCTTTGATAACTGCTGAGTAATAGTACTTGCCCCACCTTTGGCTCCAAGATAAACTGCTGCACGCACCGTACCACGTGCATCGATACCGGCGTGTTTATAAAAACGTTCATCTTCTGTAGCTACCAGCGCCTGTACTAAATGCTGAGGAAGGTCGTCATATTTTATTGGTGTACGATTTTCCCTGTAATATTTACCTAAAGTTTCCCCATCTGAAGAAATTAGCTCGGTTGCAAGGTTGGTTTCCGGGTTTTCTAATTCTTCAAAAGTGGGCATTTTACCAAAAACACCCCATCCTGCTAATAAAAAGAAAAAGATAACCGCCAGAACCCCAACACCAAAAAGGGTCCAAAAACCAATGATATACTTACGATTACTTTGCTTAGGTTTAGTTTGCTTTTTACGAGATTCAGCCATTTGCTCTAATTATTCTGTGTCGTTTTTTCTATTCTGAAACCAACATCTGTGATGCCGTCTAAATTTTGTATTCCATTTACCTCACCATTTTTTCTCATGGCGTGCCTAATATTTACCCGATATTCCCCGGGTTCTTTAAACCTGACATGTTCTTTATACCAAAGTTTATTTTCCTTTACATCACCAAATCCCGTACCAAGCCATTCTCCATCTGGTCTAGCCATTTCGTATTCTAAGGTATCACTAATTACTTTTCCCTTTGGGAACTGAATTTCAGTAATCAAATACAGGTTACTGTATTTAAACTCGCTGTTATTCCTAATATTTATAAATAAATTGTATGCTTTTAAAGAATCTAATTCTCCTATATCAAACGAAACAATCGAATCTTTATTCCATTGATTTACAGATTTATATTCATCATAAACCATTTTGGAATCACAACTCCAAAAACACAGGCTTGAAATAGCTAAAATCAAAATAAAATTACTTCTCATTTCTCGAGGAAGATGGTTTATTTTTCTTTCTTCTTTTTTTATTTCTACGTTTCTTTTTAGGATGTGGATTATCGAACCTTGTTAGACTATCCTGACCAACAACATTGTTAAAATCGGGTTGTTCTTCCTCCATTTGAAGCATCACTTCAAACTCTTCCAGGCTGCCGATACTTTCCCTTTTTTTATTCGCTTCAATAATTTGATTTGCCTGATCTACGGTGAGCTTATGCCACGTCATCCATTCACCTTCATAAGCATACCATAAAAAGCCTTTAAAAATATCAATTTTCTGACATACCGCGGTACCTTTTTTTGTATGAAGTTTGATATCTGACTTGGGAAAAGTTTTAAGGGATTCCAGATAGGTATCTAATTCGTAATTAAGACAACATTTTAGCTTCCCACACTGGCCAGCAAGTTTTTGCGGATTTAAAGACAATTGCTGATATCTTGCCGCACTGGTACTTACAGATCTAAAATCTGTTAACCAGGTAGAACAACATAATTCTCGCCCACAAGAACCTATACCTCCAAGTCTTGCTGCTTCCTGGCGAAGGCCTATCTGGCGCATTTCTATACGGGTATTAAACTCTCGGGCAAATTCTTTGATCAGCTGCCTAAAATCTACACGATCATCTGCAGTATAATAAAAGGTTGCTTTTGAAGCATCACCCTGAAATTCGATATCGCTAATCTTCATGCTAAGGTTTAATCGAATAGCGATTTCCCTGGCACGGGTCTTAATCTTTTCTTCTCGAGCACGGGCTTCTTCCCATACTTCAATATCCTTCTGGGTGGCCTTGCGATAAATTTTTAAAACTTCCTCACTATCTGGAGTGACTTTTTTCTTTTTCATCTGGATTCTTACCAGTTCTCCGGTAAGACTCACCATACCTACATCGTGGCCTGGTGAAGCTTCGGTAGCTACCACATCGCCCATACTTAGGCTAAGATTCTCAGTATTTTTAAAGAAATGTTTTCTGCCGTTTTTAAAACGTACTTCAACACAGTCAAAAGGTTCTACTCCGTTTGGAAGGGACATATTAGAGAGCCAGTCAAAAACCGTAAGTTTATTACAACTATCTGTTCCGCAGGTTCCATTACTTTTACATCCTTTAGGCTTACCGTCTTTATCGGTAGAGCAACTGCTACACGCCATAAATGTTTTATATCTTGATAAGGAGTACTAAAAAACCGAATCTTATTTTTAAAAATCACCCGATATACCGACCATCATCTCACTTCTAAATCCCGGCACCTCAAAGGTCTATTTCAAAAATTCGGCTTTATAATTACGCTCCTTTAGGTTCATAAATAAGTTCTTAAACAGTAAAGATACCAATATTAATTGGCATCACCAGATAGAACCCAGGCTTAACTCTTATATTTTAAAACTTCAGAGCGGCCTTTTTTAAAAATTTTATTACTATTTCGCTTTCCCTTTCTAAGCTCTTTTTGCTCTTCATAGGGAAGGGCGTTTACCTTCATACAATCTTCGCTACAACAATTATTCATTTCCATGGCACATTCTTCACATTGGATAAAAAGTAAGTGACATGCTTCATTTGCACAATTTACGTGAGTATCACAGGCTTTTCCGCATTGGTGGCAATGGGCGATCACATCGTCGCTAATTCGCTCTGATCGACGATGATCAAACACAAAGTTTTTACCAATAAACTTGTTCTCTAACTGTTGGTTTTTCACCTGGCGGGCATATTCTATGATTCCGCCTTCTAATTGATAAACGTTTTGAAAACCGCGATGCTTATAATATGCACTCGCTTTTTCACAACGAATTCCACCGGTACAGTACATCAACAGATTTTTATCTTCTTTGTGTTCTTCAAGATCTTTCTCTATAATTGGCAAAGAATCCCTAAAGGTATCCACATCTGGAGTAACCGCCCCCTGAAAATGACCAATTTCACTTTCATAGTGGTTTCTCATATCCACACAAACCGTATTGGGATCATCTAATAATTGGTTAAAAGTGGCGGCATCTACGTGAATGCCTTTATTGGTAACATCGAAACTTGCATCATTTAAGCCATCGGCCACAATTTTATCCCTAACTTTCACTTTTAGTTTAAGGAAAGATTTTGAATCCTGCTCGATCGCAATGTTAAGTCGGCATCCTTCTAAAAAGTAAATGTTATCTATAAATTCTTTGAATTCATTGAATCTTTTAGCAGGAACAGAAAGCTGGGCATTTATCCCCTCGTGGGCTACATAGATTCTTCCCAGCACATCCATCGAATTCCAGGCAACAAAAAGATGATCTCTAAAAAGTTTAGGGTTGCCTATTTTTGCGTAGGCATAAAAAGAGAGCGTAAGCCTGTCTTCACCGGCTTCCTCGATCAATGCTTCTCTTTCTTTAGCGCTTAGTTTATTGTACAGTTGCATGCTATACTAATTTTAAGAATTAAAGAAATATTATAGTTTTTTAGCGGTAATTATTTTTACCGGACAGGCATTTTGAGCCTGCAAACATTCGGCAAAGATACTATCATCGTGGGATTTAAGGGTATAAAAGCTCTTTTTTTCTTTAGAATGTAATAAAACACTCTTCCCATCTTTCTTAGACATCTGAAATTCTGAAGGTGCCATCTCTACACAATAATTACAACCTATACATTTATCCCGCTGTAAAGTTACTACTACCATTAGGCCTTAACTATTTTATATAGTTTGTCTGAGTTTCTTATTCTAAAAGGTAATTTTATAGTACAGGAATCCCCTTTTGATGCTGTCTCCAATTGCTCGTCGTTAACCAGCATTTCAGAAAGTTCTACTTCCTGCGCACCGGTGGTTGGTCCGGTGATTAAAAGTGTATCGCCCAATTTGATATCGTAGGCTTCGATCTTAAACTCACCTATATTAGCTTTAGGAAAATAGTGCATTCCTTTACCTACATATACTTTCTTTTGAGTGGCGTGCGATCCTGAGCCATCACTCCATTCCCCCAGTTTTTGACCTAAATAGTAGCCACTCCAAAATCCACGATTATATACTTTCTTTAGCTCTTCCATCCAGATGCCAACTTTTTCTTTGGAGTAGGTTTCCTCATAATAGGCATCAATAGCTTCACGATAAGTTTTGATTACTTTGGCAACATATTCTGGTGCTCGTCCACGACCTTCAATTTTCAAAACCTTTGTTCCTGCATCTATTACCTGATCCAAGAAATCTAAGGTGCAAAGATCTTTTGGAGACATCATATACTCATTATCCAATTCTACTTCAAAACCACTTTCCTGATCGATCACCGTATATTTTTTTCGGCAATTTTGCTTACATGCACCACGATTAGCAGAAGAATTATGAGAGTGCAAACTTAAATAGCATTTTCCTGAAACCGCCATACATAAAGCTCCGTGACCAAAAATTTCGATTTCAACTAAGTTTCCAGAAGGCCCTTTTATTTGTTCTTTTTCTATCTGATCACAAATTTTCTTTACCTGCCGTAAGCTCAATTCCCTACTTAACACCATCGTATCGGCAAAAAGGGCATAAAATTTAACCGTTTCGATATTGGTAATATTAATTTGGGTAGAAATATGAACCTCCATACCTATCTGTCTGGCATAAGCAATAACCGCCTGGTCCATAGCAATAACTGCAGTTAAGTTTGCAGCTTTTGCTTTATCGAGTAAGGTTTTTACAATCGAAAGATCGTGATCATAAATAATTGTGTTTAGTGTTAGATAAGTACGTACTCGCTTAGCTTCACAACGCTTAGCGATCTCTGGCAAATCATTTAGTGTAAAATTTATACTTGCCCTGGCTCGCATATTCAGCTGTTCTACTCCAAAATAAATGGAATCAGCGCCATTATCCAATGCCGCCTGCAAAGACTCAAAATTCCCGGCCGGCGCCATAAGTTCTATCTTTCCTGTACTCGTCATTTTTAATAAAATTATGGGGTGCAAAGATACATATCTTTCAATTATTGGTTACATTTAAACACCTCCAAACTTTCGAAGTTTAGCCTTCAAAATCGATAAATTATTTAAGTCTTTTTGAAGAAAAATCGCAGAGTGGATAATCCTGAGCATTTAAAATTGTGACCTAGTAAAACTTATAGTAATTTAGCAACTTGCAAAAAAAGGAGAATAAAAATGAGTAACGATAAAGAAAAAGACGCAAAACTAAAAGCACTGAAACTTACCCTTGATAAAATGGATAAAACCTATGGGAAAGGAACGGTAATGAAAATGGGAGATCAGGCAATTGAAAATATCCCTTCGATTTCTACCGGTTCTTTAGGTTTGGACCTTGCTTTAGGCGTAGGTGGTTATCCAAGAGGGCGAATTATTGAAATTTACGGACCAGAATCTTCTGGTAAGACTACACTTACGTTACATGCTATTGCTGAAGCACAAAAGAGTGGCGGGATCGCCGCTTTTATTGATGCCGAACATGCTTTTGATCGTTTTTATGCTGAAAAACTAGGTATTGATATTGAAAACTTAATTATTTCTCAGCCAGATAATGGAGAACAGGCTTTAGAAATTACAGATAATTTGATTAGATCTGGAGCTATTGATATTATTGTAATCGACTCGGTCGCGGCATTAACACCAAAAAGTGAGATCGAAGGAGAAATGGGCGATTCAAAAATGGGCCTTCATGCCCGTTTAATGTCTCAGGCACTTAGAAAATTAACCTCAACGATCAGTAAAACCAACTGTACCGTTATCTTCATTAACCAGCTTCGTGAGAAAATTGGGGTAATGTTTGGAAACCCAGAAACGACTACAGGTGGTAATGCGCTAAAATTCTATGCTTCTGTACGTTTAGATATTAGACGTTCTACGCAAATTAAAAATAGCAGTAGTGAAGTAATGGGTAATAAAACCAGAGTTAAAGTGGTTAAGAATAAAGTAGCTCCACCGTTTAAGACCGCTGAGTTCGATATTATGTATGGGGAAGGAGTTTCTAAAATTGGTGAAATTATCGATATAGGCGTAGACTATGAAATCATTAAGAAAAGTGGATCATGGTTTAGCTACGAAGACACTAAACTTGGGCAGGGTCGTGATGCGGTAAAAACTATTTTAAAAGACAATCCAGATTTAATGGATGAGTTAGAAGTTAAAATAAAAGACGCCATTAAAGTGGCCAAGGAAGAAGCTTAAGTTATTATAAACCATTTTGTTATAAAAAATCCCCTACCTGGGGATTTTTTTATGCATTTTCTACGCAACCTTTAACAGAATGATTCATCTACAAAAAAACAAAACCCAAAAACAAAATGAAAAAAACCAGTTTAATTTTATTTCTGGCTCTTGCAGTAAGTTTAATTAGTTGTAATGATGATGATGGGCCAAGCATAGCTTATCAATATGCTAAAATCACAGGACATAATTTGCCGGCTTTTATTGAATATTCTGAAACTTACGACTTAAAAGCTACTTTTGAATTACCAGATGCCTGCCATAAATTTGTAGATTTTAATGGGCAATTTTACGAAATGGAAGATGCTGAAGACACATTAGTTGTTGATATAGTGGCCTTAACTTCATACGATCCTAATGTTACAGAATGTAACGAAGAAGGAGATTTAACTCAAACAAAATCCATTCTTCAGAATGATTTTAACTTAAGTAAAATTACGTCAAATGAGGATCGCTATAAGAGCGTTAGATTTCGCTTTGTAAACGGAATTAATTCTGCAACTAATAAATATGAATTTTTAACGGTAGATGTACCCGTAGGAGAACCAGAAGCAACACCTGAAGAACCTGCAGAGTAAATTAATAGAACCAATAATAGTTATAAAAAGCTGGAATTTTAAAAAATTTCAGCTTTTTTGTTTTAAACACGCAACCTTTTTAAAAATAACCATCTATAATAAAAGCCTTAATTAAAATGAAGAAAATTATACTATTCCTAAGCATAGCTTTTAGCTTTGCTGCCTGTAATATCGATGATGATGGCCCAGGTATTTCGTACACCTATGTTGAAATCCTGGATGCGACATTACCGGCATATTTTATCGTTGATGAAGAATACGAAATTGATATCACTTACGATATCGGTAGCGATTGCAATACTTTTAGCAGCTTTGAATATAATGGAAGACCACACCAGGAGCACGATTCTATATTCGAATTTTATGTAAATGCCATCGTTTCCTACGATCCTAATAATGTGGCAAATTGTACAGACACCGGACTTATCAAAACTACCAATTGGACAGAAAATTTTAAATTAAATTCTGATCAATACGAGGTGATTCGGTTTAACTTTTTGAGTGGAACAAATACAGATCATACTGCTAAATATTTAACAAGAGATATATTAGTTGGTGAACCAGAGGACACCCCCGAAGAAACTACAGAGTAAGCTAATGGAAATACAATAGTAGTTTTTTTATTAAAAGCTGAAGTTTTAAAATTTCAGCTTTTTTTATTTAGGGTACGCAACCTTTTAAATCCTAATGTATCTAGATAGTACAAAACACTAAAAAATAATTGTTTAGCTTAATGAAAAGAATAGTATTAATTTTAGCATGTATCTGTACCCTAAGCGGATGCTCGATAGATGATGATGGTTCATCGCTATCACTTAGCTTAGCTGAAATTACAGATGCCCAATTGCCGGATTATTTTGAGACCGGTGAAATTTATAATTTCCCCATTAATTACATGCCGGCAAACGGATGTGAGCAATTTTATGGCTTTGACATAAATAGAGAGATTAATGGTAATGTACGGGATATTTATGTTTTTGCGGTTACCGCAAGATACCTGGACAGGACAGATTGTGATGAGGCCACCGAGCAGGAAAGAACATTAAAAGATATTGTGATTACCGGAAATGAGAATACCGAATATATTTTTCATTTTTGGATCGGAGAAGAAAACGAAGAAGCAAAGTATCTGGATATCACCGTTCCTGTTGGAAAACCTGAAGAAAACGAAGAACCAACACAGGAATAGAGTCTAATAAGAGATTACCATAAGGCTTGCGTTAAAACATTGCTTTTAATTTTGAAGCATCGAAGCACTTAACCTCGATTATCGAGTAAAACCAACTAAACCAAACATAACTTTTTGTCGCTAGAAAAGCTCATAAAAAGATGTAAGCAAAATGATATTAAGGCACAGGAAGAACTGTACCGCTTATATGCCGGTAAAATGTTTGGCCTGTGCCTAAAGTATTCTGATAGCTATGCACAGGCCGAAGATAACCTGCAAGATGGCTTTTTGACCATTTTTGATAAAATTGGTCAATACAAACATCAGGGTTCTTTTGAAGGTTGGATGAAACGCATAATGATAAATACTACTTTACAGAAATACAGAAAAGAAAAATTATATAGCATATCAAACGAAGATCAAATAGAAGAAACAACGGTAGAGTACGAAGAATCTTCACTACCGCTGGATTTTCTGCTTAGCATAGTACAACAGTTACCACAGCGTTATCGCGAAGTTTTTAATATGTATGTTTTAGACGGTTATTCCCACAAAGAAATTGCCGGAATACTACAAATATCTGAAGGAACTTCTAAATCAAATTTATCGAGAGCGCGTAGTTTATTAAAAGAAAGCATAGAAAGTAATCAACATAATTCTTCTGCAAAAACCCTATGAAAGAGAAAAAGAATATAGACCGACTTTTTCAGGAGAAGTTCAAAGATTTTGAACACACTCCCAAAGAGGACGTCTGGAAAAATATCGCAGAAAAATTACAGGAAAAACAAGAGAAAAAACCTGTAATCCTACCACTCTGGTACAAACTGGGTGGTGTTGCAGCTGTTTTGGCCATTATTCTGGCCGGTGTATATTTTTTACAAAACAGTCCCGCAAATTTTACTGAACCCCAAATCACATTTGATATCGAAGAATCCCAACTCCCCAGTATTAAAACACCTTCGGATTCTATTTTAAATACGGCTAATAAAACATTAGAAAAAATCACTGAAACGTCTAAAAATTCTAGTAAAACAACTAAAAAAGCTGAACAGAGGCAGGATGCCTTAATACCTTCAGGTGCTGTGGCCAACCAGACATCAAAAACTATTTCTGGTAGCGATACACCCTCTAATAATTCAGCTTCAGAAAAAACGAACATAAAGTCATCGAATATCACTTCTCATCAGTCAAAAAACGAACAGGATTTAGCTCATCTTGATCAGAAAAATGAAGATAAAGCTACCGAAAATCAAAGTAAATCAACTGACGTTATCTCCTTGGTAAATAAAACCGGGGAAGATCAGATTACCGCTATTGATTCTGTCAAAACAAAAGCCGATGAGGACTATGAAAATGCCGTGGCGCTTTTCGAAAAAGAGAAAAACCAGGAAGCAACTTCAGAAGAAGTAAAAACAGCTTCTAAAAAAGGTAAAGTAAGTATTTCTCCCTTTGCAGCGCCGGTTTATTACGATAATTTAGGAAGTGGAAACCCTATAGATCCTTCTTTTGCATCTAATCAGACCAGTAGCGAAGTAACCATGGCATACGGTGTTAAGGTGGCCTATGCAGTGTCAGAAAAAATAAAAATTCGATCTGGGATCAATAAGGTAAGCATGAATTATCAAACCCGTGATATCGCTTATAATTACGCTATAGCTTCCAGCAGTCTGGCGAACATTAACTACGATACCGGAAGCGAGAACATAAGAATTGCAAGTAATTCTAAAAACTCCCCTGCGAGTCCAGTTTTTGACGGTCAAGAAAATGGATTTGTTCCCAGCTTAAATATGCCTAGAGAAAACGGTTCTTTGAGTCAGAATTTTGGGTATATTGAAGTTCCGGTAGAAATAGAATACAACCTAATCGATAAAAAAATTGGCTTAAAATTAATCGGGGGTGCCAGTAGCTTGTTTTTAGATGAAAACTCGGTTAGCGTTAACGGCCAAAATGGTACTATAGAACTTGGAGAATCCAACAATTTGGAAAGCCTTAGTTTCACCACTAATATCGGGATGGGTATAGATTATCAGCTAAATGATAAATTTAGACTGAATTTAGAACCTACTTTTAAATACCAGTTAAACAGTTTTAGCAATACAAATGGAGTTAATCCCTATTTCTTTGGAGTTTATACCGGTTTTAGTTTTGAATTTTAACTCAATAATCAAGGTTTAAAATCTCTTTTATGAAATGAATTTGAATGAGAAAAATTCAAGCCAACTAAATGCTTAAACTAGGTATTATAGACTAGGACTTTTTAGCTCTTCATAAATAATCTCATGGGTTTTATCTTTAAGTTCTTTACGATCCTGCTGAGTTTTTCCTTTTGTAGGAATAAAATCATGGATAGTAACACGTAATTTACCGGGACTACCCGATAAGAAAGTATACGAAAAGCGCTTCTTGGTATCATGAAACGTTAACGGTGCGACAGGAATTTGATGATCGATAGCCAGTTTAAAAGCCCCTTCTTTAAATTCATCTAAAATGATATTTTCATCGTCGGGTACACCACCTTCAGGAAAAATACAAATGCTATTCCCCTGTTTTAAGCGTCGTTGGGCCTCGTTAAAAACCGCCTGGCGGCTTTGCTGACTTTTACGATCTACCAAAATGCAAGTTTTACGGTAGAAAAATCCGAAAATAGGAATTTTTGCCAGCTCTTTCTTACCTACGAATACAAAAGGATGGTTAACGGTGGCCAACATTAACATGATATCCAACATCGAATAATGATTGGCTACGAACATATAACTGCCATTTTTATCCAATTTGTGGCTACCCTGAGTACGCCGGTAAAAACCCATACCAAAAATGATGAATTTTGCCCACATCCTGGCACAAAAGAAAAACTGAGGATAAAATCGCTCTGAGGAGGTAAAAACAATTAGAATAGGAAGCATAAGGATAATAGGTACCACGAGTAATACATAGAACCATATTCTCCATAACGCAATAGCAATATTTTTAAAAAATCGCATAGGTTTCAAAAGTAGTAAATACAATCAAGTGAATTCCACAAAAAAAGTACCTTTGTATAAAAATTTAATAAGTACATGTCTAGAATACTAACGGGAGTACAAAGTACAGGAACTCCTCATTTAGGAAATTTACTGGGGGCAATTATGCCTGCTATCAAAATGGCGAACAGCCCAGAGAATGATTCATTCATTTTCATTGCGGATATGCATTCTCTAACACAAATTAAAGATGCTGAGACGTTAAGGAACAACACCTACTCTGTGGCGGCAACATGGCTTGCCTGCGGTATTGATATCGAAAAAACCGTTTTCTACAGACAAAGTGATATCCCGCAAGCCAGTGAACTTTCTTGGTATTTAAGCTGTTTTTTTCCTTATCAACGCCTTACGTTAGCCCATTCATTTAAAGATAAGGCCGATCGTTTAGAGGACGTTAATGCTGGACTTTTCACGTATCCTATGCTTATGGCAGCTGATATTCTTTTATATGATGCTGAAATTGTTCCGGTGGGAAAAGACCAGTTGCAACACTTAGAAATTACCAGAGATGTAGCCTCTCGTTTTCACGCTAAAATGGGAGAAACCTTTGTAATACCCGAAGCTAAAGTAGAAGAGAATATTTTGTATGTCCCTGGTACTGATGGCTCTAAAATGAGTAAATCAAAAGATAATACCGTTAATATCTTTCAGACCGATAAAAAACTCAGAAAGCAAATTATGGGTATCCAAACCGATAGTACGCCGCTTGAAGAACCAAAAAACCCGGATACCTGTAATGTATTCAACATTTATAAATTATTAGGATCTGAAGCGCAAACAGCAGAACTACGCCAAAAATATGAAGCCGGTGGTTTTGGCTACGGACACGCGAAGCAGGCCTTATTTGAACTGGTAAAAGAAACTTTTGCTGAGCCACGGGAAAAATACGAATACTATATCAATAATCTTGAAGAGGTAGATAAAGCCTTAGCTATTGGTAAAGAAAAAGCAACAACTGTGGCTAAAGATGTTTTAAAACGTGTTCGCGAAAAATTAGGATATTAGTAAACACCTCTGGGCAAGCTCATGAGGTACTTTTTAGAATATTATTTTCCGATCCCATCGCGATGGGATCGGAAAATTTCATCTCGATTATCGGGAAAACATCCTAAATGGCTTCAAATAATTTACCTGGTAAAGGCCTAATCACCCCTTTAAGTTCCATATTTAATAAAATTGAAGCGGTTTTAAAAGTTGGAAAATCACAATAAAGTGCTATCGCGTCTAACTGTGATTTGCCTTTTTCTTTTAGCAGGTCATATATTTGCTGCTCTTCTTCATCCAATTCTACAAATAATTGCTGCTGTACCGGTTTAACATCTTCATGTAATTTCCAATCTAGCATATATACCAAATCGGCTGCGCTACTCAGTAAATGAGCTTTATTCAATTTAATAAGTTCATTACAGCCTTTGCTATATTTATCACCTGGTCTACCCGGCACAGCAAAAACTTCCCTGTTATATGAATTTGCAATATCCGCAGTGACCAGACTACCGCCTTTTTCAGCGCTTTCAATAACTACGGTAGCCTCACTTAAACCTGCGATAATTCGGTTTCGTTTTAAAAAGTTATTCCGATCAAATTTATCACTACTCCAAAAATCACTAAAAAAGCCACCGTTTTTCAAAACATCATCTACATACTTAGCATGTAGTTTCGGATAAATCTGGTCTAAACCATGTGCTAAACAACCTATGGTTTGCAAGTTACAATCGATGGCTGCCCGATGCGCAGCAATATCCACTCCATAAGCAAACCCCGAAACAATTATAGGATTAAGCGGACTCAATTCCTCAATAAATTGCGTCACAAATGTTTTCCCGGCACTTGTGATCTTTCGCGTTCCAACAACACTTACAATTCGGCGATTATTAAGCTGAATATTTCCTCGGGAGAACAATATAATAGGAGAATCATGGCAATGTTTTAATTTTTCAGGATAGTTCTCATCTAAGAAATAATGGGTTTCTAAATGCTCATTTTTGATAAATTCAATTTCCTTCTCTGCCGCTTCAAAGTTTGCCGGATCAAACAACGCCTGGAGTTTAAGCTCGCCTATCCCTTCAATTTTCAATAAACTTTGTCTCTTTTCTTTAAAAATTGCCTCTGCACTGCCCAGTCTCGCAATAAGTTTTTTTGCACTCCTATCTCCCAGATTTGGTGCTCTTTGCAATGCCAGCACATATCTTAAATCGTTAATATCCATGCCAAAACTTTCAACTAAAATTACGCAAAAAAAGATTTGTTAATAAAAATTGTTTGGCTATTTTTATATACTTCACATTCGTATTATTTTTGCAATTATGAAAATAGCTAACTACATACAGGATTTACTTTACCGCTACGAGTGTGTTATCGTACCGGGATTTGGTGCATTTCTATCTCAAAGAGAGTCTGCTTTTATCGATGCAGCAACTAATAATCTTTATCCGCCAAAGAAGACTGTATCCTTTAACCGTCAATTAGTAAAAAACGACGGATTGTTGGCTAATTATATCGCAGATGCTGAAAGTATTAACTACACTACAGCGCTCAATAAAATTGCAGATTTTGTACATCAGTTGGAGAATGCTTTGAAAGAGCAGCAAAAAGCCGAGATTGCCAATATTGGTGCTTTTACTGTTTCTGAAGATTATACCCTTCAGTTTGAACCTTTTAACAAAGTAAATTACCTGGCCGATTCTTTTGGCCTGGATGTGGTTCATTCCACAAAAATTCAGCGTGAAGTCTACAAATCTCAGGTTCAGAAAATCGAAGAGAAAGCACCAATTCACTTTACTCCTGAACGAAGAAACCGTAAAGCTGCATTTCTTAAATATGCTGCGGTAGGAATTCTTGCTTTAGGTTTATCGGGTATTGCAGGTTTAAATATCTACAGCAATCAGGTTGCCGAGCATAATATTGCTGAACAACAGGAAGCTGAAGATAAGTTACAGCAACAAATTCACGAAGCTACTTTTGTAATCGATAATCCGTTACCCGCTATCACATTTAAGGTTGAAAAACAACCTGGTAATTTTCACCTGGTTGCGGGAGCCTTTAGAGTGGAAGAGAATGCAGAGAAAAAAGTAGAAGAGCTTAAAGAAGAAGGTTATAAAGCCCGACTTATAGGCGCCAATAAATACGGACTTCATCAAGTGGTTTTTTCCAGTCATCAAACAAGGCGCGATGCGGTAAACGCATTAAATAAATTAAAACGAGAAAACCAGGCCGCCTGGTTACTGGTAGAGGAACTTTAATCTTTTTTTAGTGATATTTATCTAAAAGCTCACTATTATTGCCAAAAATTGGCAAATATGAATTCTAAATACCCAAAAGATTCTAGAACTACATTAACCGATCTTGTTTTACCAAGCGAGACTAATCCCTTAAACAATTTATTTGGAGGGGAATTGTTAGCTCGTATGGATCGTGCTGCCAGTATCGCCGCCAGAAGACATAGCCGACGTATTGTAGTGACCGCTTCTGTTAATCATGTAGCTTTTAATAAAGCGATCCCTTTAGGAAGTGTAGTGACAGTTGAAGCAGTCGTTTCAAGGGCATTTAAATCGTCTATGGAAATTTTTATAGATGTATGGGTAGAAGATCGAGAAAGCGGGCTTAGAAGTAAAGCAAATGAAGCAATATACACGTTTGTTGCCGTAGACGAAACCGGAGCTCCGGTTCCCGTCCCTCCATTAGAACCGGAAACCGACCTGGAAAAAGAACGGTATGCAGCTGCCTTAAGAAGAAAACAACTTAGCCTTGTTCTTGCCGGTAAAATGCAACCCAACGATGCTACCGAACTTAAAGCTTTATTTACCAAGTAAGGCTTCGCTATTTAAAATTATCCGTTTGGATTATGTAAGTGAACCCGTAAGCCAAAACCAACATCTACTAAAAAGTGCTTATTTAAATAATCCATATAAGCTGCATTATTAATATCAAGATTTAAATAATATGGGGAAACTCTAGCAAAAACTGCTATAGTTTGATTAAACCTATACCCTAATTCTCCTCCTAATTTATAACTGGTTCCGTTTTCACGAAAGGAACCGGAAGAAAAGGGAACACTATTCCTTTGGGAAACACCTCCAATATTTGCTGTAATAAGGTAGTTAAATTCTCGATTTATGGCCTGATAATATCCCAGGCTTACCCCATATTCGCTAAAATTGGTTTCACTTATATTTCCAATTTTTTCAATATTACTTACTTCTCCTTCATGCCATTTTCCATACACTCCGGCTACAAATTGAGGGGTGATAAAAACATTAACTTCAAGTTGAATCCCGGCATTTAATTCATAATCATTACTTAAACTAGAATGGCTTAAGCCAATAGGAAAATAAGTTGATAATCCAAAAAATACGGTTTCGGGATCTTCAGGCTCGTACCAGTTTCGATGCGGGTTTGGTAAATACAGATCCTGCTGTGCGTTTGCTAAAGAGAAACTTAATATTATGGCTAAAAGCAATATGTTTTTCATCTGAAAAATTTATGATGGAAATCAATAAAAAATAAGCTCTTCGATTTAAAATTCTAAGTCAATACTATTGGTTGTGGCATTTACTGTTATTGTAGTATCTTTTTGAATCTCATCTTCTTTTTTATAAAAAAATTTGATGGGCGAACCAACCGGTAATTTCCATGAATTTTCAAAAGTTGGGTTTTCTTCATCCAATTTTAGGTAATTACTAGTGATATTTTCAGGAATTAGTAAAGGATCGATGTTTTGATTTAAGGCAAAAGACTGTATACTTTTATAATATTGAATTTTTACAACTAGATTACTGGTCTGTGATAAAAGGCTGATAGAAACATTTACATCCTGTACCCTACTTAGCTTTACCACATCCAGATCAATACGTTGTTCCCTATCCACAATTTCTCTGGGATCGATATAACTCACGTTGGTAAAATTAGGATTATAAACTGCTGAAGAAACCGGATTAAAATTAATAGCTACACCCCGGTTATAAGAAACCAAAGAAACAAAATCTACGCTACCGCCTGCTTTACTGCGGGATGCTCCCAGTATATTATAATCTTCAAAAGCATTGGTCGTAACATTTACTGGAATATCTGGTAAAGCTACATTCTTAGAATCTAAAACAGTGGCAAAAACAGCCATTCGTTTATTTTCGGTAACCAATACATCGTCGCTATTGCACGAACCAAAAAGATGAATAAAAGCAATCGTCGCAAAAAAATAAACGACCTTAAGGCAAGCCTCGGTGCATTTAATCGCGATTACCGAGTATTTCTTTTTCATAACTATGAATTACAACAGTAAGATGCAATTTACTAAAAAGGTTGCGTTAACAACTAAAAACTAGCGTTTTAAAATCCAACTTTCTGGATTATACTTTTTGGTATTTTGGAAGATTAAAAAATGAAGCGTTGTTTTTCCGGAACTTTTACTGGTAGCCACCACTCCCAAATCCTGGCCTGTACTCACATAGTCACCTTTACGCACATAAACTTCTTCAAGATTATCGTAAATGGTGATATAATCACCATGCCTAAGCATAACGGCTTTGTTAGCTCCTTTTAAAATCTGTACCTCACTAACGGTCCCCTCAAAAACGGCTCTGGCTTTTCCGCCTTTATCGGTATCGATATTTACTCCACTATTGTTTATAGTAATATTACTTACTACCGGATGGGGCTGTTTACCAAACTTCATACTTACTGTACCCGTCGCTACTGGCCAGGGGAGTTTTCCTTTATTACTGGCAAAGTCTTTCGCCAAGGCTTTTGCTTCAGGAGTAAGTTCGAATACATCACGTTTGGAAGAACCCGATTTTTTATTGGTTTCTGCAATCGAAGCTTTAATCATGGCATCGATTTTACGCTCTATTTCATCAATTTCTTGTTGCGTCTTTCTAATTTGTGATGCGAACTGGCTTTCTTTTGCCGTAATGGTTTTCATTAATTCCTGTTGCGACTTTTTATTTTCTTCCAGTCGCGCCCTGGTCGCCCTGTTTTCGGCAATTAATTTATTCTTTTCTTCTTTTTGATAAGCAAGCCGCTTATTTAAACGCTGTAAATCCATCGTACGGGTCTTTATTTGCTCACCTTGCTCTTTACGGTAGTCTGCGTATTGTTTTAAATATTGAAGCCGTTTATAAGCCTGTAAAAAGCTTTCAGAGGAAAGTAAGAACATTATTCGGCTTTGCTGCGATTTGCTACGATACGATTTTTTGATCATCTCGGCATAATCGGCTTTTAATTCTTCCAGCTCTTTTCTGAATTTGGCAATTTTAGCTTCATTTTCATTCATCTCCTTTGTGAGAAGATTTGCCTGCTGATTAGTGACTTTTATTAAATTCTCTGTACTTTTTATTTGTTGATTTAAATCCTGAACTTCGTTTAAAATCGACTTTTCCTTCTTTTTGTTACTCGTTCTTAATTCTGAAATTCGACGGATTTCATTACGAAGTTCAATTCTTTTTTTCTCTAAAGCTTCCCGGGTGTTTTGAGCAAAAGAACTGGTCACCACTAAAAAAGTAGCGATACAAAAAATATATTTAAAAAAGCCTAATATCATTCTACCGAAATTTCATCGTAACCGGAGGGAATACTAAATGGAAAACTTACCTCTCCATCAAACTCTATTGAACGATACTGCAGGGTAATATTGGTACTTTCCCCACCTTCATTTGCAATGATTGTAATCGTTTCAGGAAAAAGCCTGCCCGCAACGCGCTGATAATCGCCGTAAGTTACCGTAACACTTCTATTTTTTGAATCCTGAGCTAACTGTTGTGCTTTGGCTTTAAAGGTTTCAGAATCTAACATAAACATCTTTTTTACATCAGATGATTTCTTAGGAAGTAATTGAAAACCTCTTGGAGATTCACTTAAAGTATACACATCTTCTCGCAGATCATAAATAGCCTGACCCAATAACAAATTCTGAAGTTTTTCAAAATCCAAAGGAGTTCCTAACCACTGACTTACTAAACTAAAATCGCCATCAAAATAGGTTTTTCCTACCTTTTCATAATAGCTCACTTTTTGCGGAGTGATATAGGCTTTGGCCATGGGGAATCCCAAAATACTGGCACTCATCCAAATGGCCTTGTCTTTTTCCATTCTAAAACTAAGATTTACCGATTGGGTCCTATCAGCATCCTGATAGGTGGCTCTTAATTTTCCAGACAAAGTATTAAACTGTATGGCTTTATCGTAATGATTCTTTATAACACCTGCTGCTTTTGCATTGCTTCTTTCGAAACCAGATGCTGCTTTTTTGGTTCCGCAGGCCGCAATACTAAGCGTTAACAGAAGGGCAAATATTATTCTTTTGATCATTTAGTTGCTTCTTTTAAGGTTTTAATAGCTTTCGCTTTATACTCATTCGCTCGCTCTTTATCTTCCAGCCCGGCGTAAGACACCGAAATCTGCTGATAAAAATCGGCTTCCATCCGTGGGTTTTCAATTAAAAAATCCAATCCAAAAGTAAGAATTTCGACTGCTTCAGAATAATTTTTAAGTTTATTTAAGGCAACCCCATTTAAAAGATAAAAAATAGGCTGTGCCGGGAAAATATCACGAGCTTCTGAAGCTAATTTTTCCGCATTCTCAAAATGCTCTAAATCGATCCTGAGGATCAGCGTGTTTTTAATCATTTCGAAGTTTGCCGGATCTTCTTTTAATCCCATTTCAAAATAACGAAGGGCATCTGCTTTATTATTTGATTTAAGATAATATTCGCCCAATTTTCGATATAATGAGGGCTCGTTTTCCTGCTTAGAAAGCATTTGACTCACTTCCATAAGCTCATTTTCCCATTGAGGATTTTGGTTTACAAATAATAAAAAATCATTTAAAACCTTATATTTTGAAGCCGCATCGATCTCTTCGCTTTTAAAAACCATCTGCATCGACTGCATGGCCTCTTCTGGCTGATCTTTGTTAAGATAAAACTTATACAGCGCCAAATGGGCCAGACTCGAACCGGGACTAACTTGTAAGAGCTGTTGAGCCGTTTTAAAAGCTTCCTCTTCCATACCCTCATCACTAAGCACATAAATAAGGTTAAGATAGTTTTCCTCTTCTTTAGGATCATCTTTAATGGCTTTCTCTAAATTGGCTATCTGGGCATCTGTATTATTGGTACGGGCATAAATTTGGCGACGTAAATGGGTGCGATACTCATTTTCGCCATATTGGATATCTAAACTATCAATAAGGGATAAAGCATTGTCATAGCGATCACTTAGGATATATAAATCAGCAAGGTCTTCGCGGTATTTAGTATCGATTTTAATTAATTTCTGAAGTATTTGTATAGCACTTTCATAATCTACCGAAGCAATTTCGTTCTCATAATACTCCCTAAGAATGTTTTCATCGTTCGGTTTTAAATCTAGTGCTTTTTGAAAATAGGCTTTTGCCTGCTCAAATTCCTCTAAGGAATAATGATTTTTGGCGATTTCGTAATATATCACCGGGCTCTGGTCGTTTATAGCAAGGCATTTTTGCAAAGCTTCGTTTGCTTTTTCGTAATTTTCAATACCGCGTTGCTTTAAAGCTTCAAAAAAATACTCTTGAAAATCATCGTTTACTTCTCCAAGATCACTATTTACAGTGGCACTATTTTTATCTTCGGGTTGCTGAATTATAGCAAAGGCCTTTCCCGGCACCAAATATAGGTGTCCAAAAAAGGCCAATATTAAGATCTGTTTCAGCAAAGTTTTTGAGATTTGGGGTTCAATAACTATTCCAATACAGAATAATCACCAATACTGATTTCGGTAAACTCTCCATTGAATTTAGCAAAATTACCAATCATAGCGTTATTCAAGTTTGCATTTTTCACTTCAGCAAAAGATTGAATAAGACTGTTTCTTATAGTGGTATTCTCGATTTTTGTTCCGTTGCCAATAGAAACATTTGGGCCGATCTTCGCATTGATCAGTTCTACATTTTCACCGATAAAACAAGGTTCGGTAATTTCAGCATCTTTTATTTTCACACTATCGGCGATGAGTTTCTCACCATCCTGGTGTAAAAATTTAAGCATACGCCCATTGGTTTCTACGGTTACATTTTTGTTTCCGCAGTCCATCCACTCCTCTACTTTACCCGGAACGAATTTTAGTCCATTGGCCTGCATGGCTTTAATCCCATCATTAATCTGATATTCGCCGCCATGAACGATATTATTATCTAATACCTTTTGAAGCTCTTCTTTTAAAACAGCCACCTCTTTAAAATAATAAATCCCGATCACCGCCAGATCTGAAACAAATTCAGCTGGTTTTTCAACAAGCTCGGTTATTTGTTTGCTATCGTTAAGTTTCACTACTCCATAAGCTGAAGGATTGTCTACCTGCTTTACCCAAATAACACTATCGGCATCTTTATCTAAAGTAAAATCGGCTTTAAACAAGGTATCGGCATAAGCAATTACCGCAGGGCCTTCTAAAGACTCTTTGGCGCACATAATGGCGTGGCCGGTTCCCAATGGTTTATCTTGATAATAAATGCTTGCTTTGGCTCCTAAACTTTCAGCGATGTCCTTAAGGTCGTTTTCTATTTTCTCTCCAAAATCTTCCCCTATTACAAAAGCAACTTCATCGATATCTTCGTCCAACACTTTTGCTATATCCTGTACCAATCTGTGTACAATAGGTTTACCGGCAATAGGAATTAATGGTTTTGGAGTGGTAAGTGTATGTGGCCTAAGGCGCGAACCTCTTCCCGCCATGGGTACAATAATCTTCATTTGTTTGTTTGATTTTAGAATAGTTTTTCGAAAAAATTGAAATTACTTTGTTCCCGTACTGCCAAACCCGCCAGCTCCGCGTACGCTATCTGTAAGTACTTCAACTTCTTCCCATTTAATATGTTCATGTTTGGCGATTACTAATTGCGCAATCCTCTCGCCATTTTCGATGATAAAGTTGTCATTCGATAAGTTCACCAAAATCACCCCTATTTCGCCGCGATAATCAGCATCAATTGTTCCGGGAGCATTTAAAACGGTAATTCCTTTTTTTGCGGCTAAACCACTTCTTGGTCGTACCTGTGCTTCGTACCCTACTGGTAGCTCTATAAACAAGCCTGTTTTTACGATTGCTCTTTCTAATGGTTTTAAAGTAACCGGCTCTGATAATTCGGCTCTTAGATCCATTCCTGCAGAAGCTTCTGTAGCATAACCTGGTAAATCGTGTGAACTTTTGTTAATGATTTTAATCGTCATGATCGCTTTAATATTTTCTTTATGTCTTCTTGTTCTTTAAAATACGTAATTCCCACAAATATGAGAACAAATAAGGTTGCAACTATATAATTTTGCCTGAAGTATATAAAACTAATGGCCGATAGTCCCACAGAAAGCAGTAAATACAATCCTATTTTCTTAACGTTATAAGGCACCAGGTAGTATTTTCTTCCGTAGAAATATGAAATCAACATCATACTCCCATAAGCGGCCAATGTCGCCCAGGCAGCTACCATAAATCCAAATTTGCCTATTAAGGTAATATTTAAAATAACGGTGACTAAAGCACCAAAAAGAGAAATATACATCCCCATTCTTGTTTTATCGGTAAGCTTATACCAAACAGAAAGATTATGATAAATTCCTAAAAATAAATTAGCCAAAAGGATAATGGGTACGATAGCCATCGCCTTCCAATATTCCTGGTTAGGGATCATAAACTGTTTAAAAATATCTATAAAACATACCAAAACCAAGAGTATTATGCCCCCGCATATTACAAAGTACTCTAAAATTCGGGCATAGGTTATTTTCGCATTTTTCTCTTTAGCATGATTAAAAAAGAAAGGCTCGGCTCCCATTCTAAAGGCCTGGATAAAAATCATCATAAAAACCGCCAGTTTATAACACCCCGAATAAGCTCCCATAATTTCTTCGGAAAGAATATCTTTAAGCAGCAGTTTATCAAGATTTTCGTTAATGATAAATGATATTCCCGCTAGCATAATTGGCCAGCCGTACTTCCACATTTGCTTTATAAGTGAGAAACTAAACTGAATTTTTGTCTTAAAGAAATAGGGTAGCAAAATTAAAAACGTAATCCCACTGGCGACAAGGTTGGCCATAAATATATAGCCTAAAATATCTTTTTGAGTAAAATGATTTAAGACATATTGAGGGGCAAAAGCCGGAAACTTTGGTACGAGCCATAAAAAATAGATATTAATCGCAAACACGATAAATACATTTAACAGCTTAACTAAGGCAAATCTAACCGGCCTATTGGTCGCTCGTAGATAGGCAAAAGGAATGACTACCAGCGTATCTAAAATTATGACTGAAAAAAAGATATTAAAAAAGAAAGGATCTAAATCTACTACTCTTATAAACGAATCCTGAAAGAGCATTCCTAAACCAAAAAATAATAATGTTGTTATGGTTAAGGCAATAAAAGATGTTGAATACACTTTGTTTTTATCCTCTGCTCTACTAAAAAAACGAAAAAACGAAGTCTCCATACCGTAAGTGAGCAATACATTGAACAAGGCAGCCCAAATATAGAATGTTGTATTTACAGAATAATCTTTAGTATCCAGTACATCGGTATGTAAGGGCACTAAAATAAAATTTAGTAACCTTGGTACTACAGTAGCAATACCGTAAATAATTGTATCCTGAAAAAATCGTTTTAAAGTACTCAACAGGCTCTGGGTTTCCTGCAAATATCCTAATAATTAGGAGAACAATACCTATTTGCGTTCCTCGATATCACTAATTACATAATATTTGGTTTCACCATTTTCCTGAAATTCTAATAAGGCCTGATCTTTTGCGATACTAACCGGACTTTTTTCTGGTTTTTGCGGCATTTTATTCCCGTACTCCTCACGAGGATCTGAGCTCATTACATAATCAGACTGGCGAATACCGAAGCTAGCAGTGTATCGATTTTGCCCATCTTCGTTATAAACAATTGGGGATTTTAATCCCTTAAAATAAATGTTTTTTAATTCTATACGATTTTTTTGGATCGCAGTCACCGGAAGATAAAAGGTCATCTGCCCATCAACTGTGGTATAGAATGCCTGCTGAAATTCCGCAGGTGCTTCTTCCTGCAGGTTTTTGTTTGTTCCGCAATTCGTAAAAAGCGTAAAGAAAAAAAGGCTAAGCATAACATAAGTATGTTTCATAATCGTAATGGTTTGATTGTTTACTTACTAAAATCAAAACGAGTGCCAAAGAAGAATATGCTTAAAAAATAGCCAATAAGGCTCATAGATTTTTACAACAAAAAAGCCCGGAAAAACCGGGCTTTTAAATATATAAAATAAACTTATTAGTTATTAAGCGCTTCCGCACCACCAACAATCTCAAGAATTTCGTTGGTAATCGAAGCCTGTCTAGCCTTATTATAAGATAATTTAAGTGAATCTCTAAGTTCTGTGGCATTCTCAGTTGCTTTATGCATAGCCGTCATACGGGCACCATGCTCTGATGCAAACGAATCCCTTAAGGCCTTATACAACTGCATTTTAAGCGACTTTGGGATCAAATCTTTTACGATTTCGAGTTTAGAAGGCTCAAAAATATAATCAAGTTGTTTTTCTTCTTCAGTTTCAAACTTAGGAATAGGTAAAAACTGTTCAGTTAAAACAGCCTGTGTAGCAGCATTCTTAAAGTGGTTGTACACCAGTACAATCTTATCGTAATTTCCTTCTAAGAACTGCTCCATTAAATCCTCAGCAATAACAGATACGTTCTCAAAACTTAGATCTTCAAAGATCTCGGTATTTGTCTTATATACCTTAAAGCTTCGTTTTAATATATCGTTGGCTTTTTTACCAATACTGTATAAATGAACATCCTTATTTGAATATTCTTTAGCCACAGCATTTTTTACGCCTTTAATGATATTGGCATTAAAAGCACCTGCTAAACCCCTGTTAGAAGAAATCGCAACTACCAGTACTTTTTGAACCTCACGCTGCTCTGCATATTTACTGCTAGTATCATCATCTAAGGTAGCGCTAAGATCCTGTAAAAGCTGGGATAGCTTTTGTGAATAAGGGCGCATAGACTCGATAGCATCCTGCGCTTTACTCAACTTTGCCGCAGATACCATTTTCATGGCACTGGTGATCTGCATGGTTGAAGAAACCGAGGTAATTCTGCTACGTAATTCTTTTAAGTTTGCCATATTTTTAAAATTGGACTAGCCTAAATACTAAATAGAACAAAGAGTGCAATGCTATTTTGCACTCTTCGCTTATAAACTTTTATCCTTTATATTTTTCAGATAGCTCTTTTGCTACAGAAGCTAATGTATCTGTAACTTCATCGGTAAGTTTACCGGCTTTAAGCGTATCCATAACATCTCTATGCTTAGCATTTAAGAATTCGATATAATCTCTTTCAAATTCTCTTACTTTTTCTACAGGAACTTCTCTAAGTAAGTTTTTAGAACCTGCAAAGATAATCGCGATTTGATCTTCTACCGGATAAGGATCATTTTGTCCCTGCTTAAGAATCTCTACGTTACGCTTACCTTTTTCGATCACACTCATAGTAGCTGCATCAAGGTCTGAACCAAACTTAGCAAAAGCTTCAAGTTCACGGAACTGTGCCTGGTCTAATTTAAGCGTACCCGCTACTTTTTTCATCGATTTAATCTGAGCAGAACCACCTACACGAGATACCGAAATACCAACGTTAATTGCAGGACGTACACCCGAGTTAAATAAATCTGATGTTAAGAAAATCTGACCATCAGTAATCGAAATTACGTTAGTTGGGATGTATGCTGATACGTCACCGGCCTGCGTTTCGATAATTGGAAGTGCTGTTAAAGAACCTCCTCCTTTTACTTTGTCTTTAAGCGAATCAGGAAGATCATTCATGGTCTTTGCAATATCATCATCATTGATCACTTTTGCAGCACGCTCTAATAATCTTGAGTGAAGGAAGAAAACATCCCCTGGATAAGCTTCACGTCCTGGTGGACGACGTAATAAAAGAGAAACCTCACGATAGGCTACTGCCTGCTTAGAAAGGTCATCATACACTATTAATGCAGGACGTCCTGTATCTCTAAAATACTCACCAATTGCAGCACCGGCAAACGGAGCATAAACCTGCATAGGCGCAGGGTCTGATGCATTTGCAGCTACAATAGTGGTATAAGCTAAGGCTCCTTTATCTTCTAAAACTTTAGCAATTCCAGCAACTGTAGACGCCTTTTGTCCTACAGCTACATATATACAGTATACCGGTTTACCGGCATCATAAAATTCTTTCTGGTTAAGAATGGTATCGATACAAACAGTTGTTTTTCCTGTTTGACGGTCACCAATTACCAGCTCACGCTGGCCTCTTCCTACCGGCACCATGGCATCAATAGACTTAATACCAGTTTGCATAGGCTCTGTTACTGGCTCACGAAAAACCACACCAGGCGCCTTACGCTCTAAAGGCATTTCAAAAGTTTCACCTTCAATAGTACCCTTACCATCGATTGGTTCTCCTAAAGTATTTACTACTCTTCCAACAATACCTTCACCAACATTGATCGAAGCAATTCGTTGTGTTCTTTTTACGGTAGAACCTTCTTTAACTTCTTTTGAAGGTCCCAAAAGTACTACCCCAACATTATCTTCTTCAAGGTTAAGTACCATTCCTTCCAGACCACTGTCAAATTGAACTAATTCTCCGTACTGCGCATTAGAAAGCCCATAAACGTTTGCAATACCGTCACCAACTGTAAGTACGGTACCAACCTCGTCTAAAGAAGCCTTTGCCTCGAATCCGGAAAGTTGTTGCTTTAATATTGCTGATACTTCAGCAGGATTTACTTCTGCCATAATTATTTAAGATAAAATGCCTCGTTAAATACGGGCGGTTTTTATTAAATTTTAGAAACGTATGCGTTGTTGCCTGTTTTAAATTCTGTCTTTAAGTTGTTTAAGTTGTAGCCCAACAGAAAAAGAGACCAATCGCTGAAAGGAAAGAATATTAGTCAGTTTCAAATTTCATCAATCTTATTCTCGATCGTTGCTTCCCTACCGGTAAGCTCTTTTATTTTGGCCTGAATTTTAACCTCAAGCTCTTTTGTTAAAGGAACTACAGTAGTTACCACAGCATTTTGTACCAAAATAGAAGTATCAAATAAGGATAAATATTGTTTAGCAACAACATCTAAGATATTGATACGATTATTCTCTACCAGCAAATTAAAAACTCCTGTAGTTAACCCATTTACATCTTTAAAGATCGCTTTTAAAATTTGATTCTTAAGACTGGGCTTTATTACAGGACTTGCTAAAGTACTCCTTAAATCTTCACTATTCTCGATTGTTTTAGAAATACTAAGCATATCTTCCTTAACATCTTTAGCTACTTTCTTATCGTTTGCTAATTCAAGAATGGCTTTTGCGTAACGCTGTGCTGCTCTGGTTCCCTTCATCACAAAGTATTAATTTAAAGTAACATCACCTAGCATCTCGTTGATCATCTGGTGTTGCTTTTCTTTACTTGATAATTCCTTACGAATTACTTTTTCTGCAATTTCTATAGATAAATTAGCAACCTGAGATTTGATTTCTGCCATAGCTGCCTTTTTCTCCATCTCTATACTTTCCTTAGCCTGTGCTACAATCATATCTGCTTTGGTTTGTGCTTCTTCTGTAGCACTAGCCAATACCTTTTCTTTTAACTCACGGGCTTCTTTAAGAATAGCATCTCTTTCAGCACGGGCTTCTTTTCTTAACTGCTCGTTATCCGCCTTAAGATTTTGCATCTCTTTTCTAGCTTCTTCAGCTGAAGATAACGCATTATTAATCGAGTCTTCTCGTTCTTTAACAGCTCCAAGAATAGGTCTCCATGCAAATTTTGCTAAAATTAAAATAAGTACAAGAAAAACTATTGTCTGCCAAAAAAGTAAACCAATTTCAGGAGTGATTAAATCCATAATATTTTTAAATTAAAACTTTCAATTTTTAATGGGTTTAAAATCGGTTTGTAACCAACCGTTACAAACCGATTTCTAATTTTCCTAGACTATGCTGGTACGGTAAGTACCCCTAGTAATGCAGCAACAACTCCAAAAAGGGCAACACCTTCAACAAGAGCGGCAGCAATAATCATAGCTGTTTGGATTTTTCCGGAAGCTTCTGGCTGACGGGCAATAGCGTCCATAGCAGAACCACCGATTTTACCAACACCAATCGCTGCTCCAATAACTGCAAGACCAGCACCTAAAGCTGCAAGTCCAATGTGTAAATACTCCATAGTAAAAAATTAAAATTAAAATTAATGATGCTCATGTTCTTGTACTGCCATCCCTATAAATAAGGCCGACAGCATAGTAAAAATAAATGCCTGCAAAAATGCTACAAGCAATTCCAGAACTGAAATAAACAATGCAAAAGGCACTGAAATACCAGCTACGCCAGCACTTTCTAATATAAAGATCAGTCCGATTAAACTCAATATGATAATATGCCCTGCCGTAATATTTGCAAATAAACGAATCATCAGGGCCACAGGTTTTACAATCAATCCAACAACTTCTACTATCGTTAAAATAGGTTTTACAAAAGTTGGGATTCCTGGCATCCATAAGGTATGCTTCCAAAAATCTTTGTTCCCGTTAATTACAATTAATACCAACGTGAATAACCCAAGGGATACTGTTACGGCAATATTACCGGTAACATTGGCTGCACCTGGCAATAAGCCAATCAAGTTTGTAATCCATATGAAGAAAAATACCGTTAATAAAAATGGCATAAACTTCATGTATTTTTTCTCTCCTATTTGCGGCTTCGCAATTTCGTCTCTTACAAATAAAACGAAAGTCTCCAGTAAGTTGTTAAAGCCCTTTGGAGCGTGTTTATTCTTTTTGTGGAAGGAGGCTAAACGACTAAAAATGATCAACATAATGATAACGGTGATAAACATAGCCGCTACGTTTTTAGTGATCGATAAATCGATAGGACGCTCTGCATTTAAAGGATGGTGTTCCTTATCAAACTCAACCTCATGAGCACCTTCTTCTAATTGATAAATCTTTTCGTGAAGATTAACGAAACTCATTCCGTTTTTTTCGACTACATGATGCCCTTCGGTATCATGGTGAAATTCACTAGACATAAAAGTTACAAGACCATTATCGGTATATAAAATCACCGGAAGTGGTAGTGTGAAAGAATTCTCTCCTTCTCCATAAAAATGCCAGCCATGTGCATCACCAATATGGTGAAGAATCATATCTGTAGCATTAAATTCTTTTTCAGCTTCTACTAAAGAGTCCTCTTTTGATGCAAAAGAAAAAACCGGAAGTAAGGCTAGTGCAAATGTCACTATAATCTTTAACGATTTCTGTGCTATCATAATACCTGGTCTACTTATAAAATTATGGGCTCTAAATTTCGGTGCAAAGGTATACTTTTATTTTTTATGTGAAAGTCCACATTTTAATTTTTTATTTAGATTTCAATTAATCTTAAAAATTATTGATATTCAATCATTTATTATGATTAATCAATTTTACGGCAAAAGTGGTTTCGAAAATCAAAAAAATAAAATAAGGCACAAAAAAAGCGATAACCTGAGCAAAAATTGAAACCTCATCATCAAGCAATGCCGGCAACAAAAACAAAACCGCCGAAACCATTTTTAACAAACCCAACCCCATAAAAGCAAAACCCGTTTTATCTGAAAAATTAAGGTTTATATATAGCAAGAGGGTATAAATAAGCAATGTGGCGAAAATATGAAAGGCATAATTAGCAAGCGTACTGTAATATAGGCTTGCTTCTATGAAATTTGAAATAACCAGAAATTGAATTATAAATAATATTAAAGAAAAAGGTAAGAATACCTTAAGGAAATTTAATAATGGTTTTCCCATCTATTCGTCGTCTTTACTTATATTTTTAACACTTCTTATTACCTGGAATAAAGCAATAAAAACACCTAATAGTGATACTGAAATTGTGTATGCAGAAAATTTATTAGGAAATTTTTTGTCTAACCAAATCCCCAAAAAGACTGCACCGGCAATGATAATTGCCATCTGGAAACCTACATTTACAAATACAAGATATTTATTACGCTGATTGTTTTTCATTCTTAACCGACTTCATTGTGCCGCGCATTTGGCAAGTAGCATTAAAATTTGCACCAGGTTCAACAGCGAGTTTACCAGCAACCACTTCTCCATCTACAATTGCAGATGATTTTAAACTCAATACCCCACTTACTGTTAGTTTCCCATTAAAATTACCTTCAATATCGGCATTTTCACATTCTAATGTCCCTTCTATGCTTCCATTTTTGCTAATGACCACTTTCCCAGTGGTCATTAAAGATCCTTTTAAAAAGCCTTCAATTCTAAAAGCACCTTTTGCTGTTATATCTCCGGTAATCTGTGTTCCTGCAGCAATTTTATTTTGTTCGTTAAACATTTCTTTGCCGGACATTCCTTTCTTTTTTTCTGAAAACATCGTATTAAGAGTGAGTGTTAATAATCTGTTTTATAAATATCTAGGTTCTTTTTTAAAAGAACTACCCGATAATTGTCTGTTGAGATTGCAAGAAAATCATTTTTAACCTTATAATCATCATTTTCACGCAATAATTCACCAAAGCCTAAAGCTCTGGGACGATCTTCTAAACCATGTACAACTACAAAGATGCGATCATCTGTATAGGGATCTATAGAGGTTGAAAGACCCGAATAACCCAATGTTACTAAAGCCGAATCTATTTTTTGCTGAAGTTCCCGGGCTTCTTCTGTTTTAGAAGCTTCAAATTCGTAGATGAGTTTATAATTAGTTGCCAGACTATCTTCCTTCAGTTGGAGCCTGCTTAATCTGGGCAGCGTACGGCTAATCATTTCCTTGGCCTTTTGTCCTTCTTGGGATTGCGGATAGGTTAAAGAAACATACCCAAGGGCTTTTCGATATTCCGCCAAACCTCTTAAACGCCCTATAGCCATAGCTTTTAATAATTCAAACTTCGGGACGATTTCTTCTCCAGTATACCGGGTTATAAACTTATCGCTTTCAGAAATCACCTCTACAAATTGCTGATTTTCGTAAAGTTCGAAAGTCTTTTCGTAACTCATTTTAGGCAGACTTTCCCCATCGGCTAAGCTTTGTGGATTCTGAATAAAAACCGCATACTGAGAATTGGGATAATTAGAAATAATATCGTTTTTCATCCGGTCCTGTTGATTCAGCATGTTTAATCTTCCGTAGGCTTTATAAAGATTATATTTTGAAGGTAGAATTAATCGATCTTCAGGATTACTGGCCAGCACTTGTTCTAAACGATCTACAGCTAACTGGTATTCACCAAATTTCTCATTGTAGATTAAACCTAATTGATAATACGCATAGTTACGATCCTCATACAAACTATCGATAACTTTATTATCTGTAGGGAGCTTTTCTACATAGGTTAAAGGGTCAAACCTTGGATCGCTGGAAAAATCAAATTCGGCTATACTATCTTCATCTTGTGTGTTGATGCCGGTATTTCCGGTAGCCATCCATCGCCAATTATCCGCGAGTTCCCGATTTCCCCAAATCCTTAAAAATTCGCGTTCTCCCCTATTGATGCGGTTTTCACTATAAAAATAAAACTTACTTGCATTTTCTTCTACTGGTACTCCTATATTGGGAACGCCGGGACCTGCTGTGTTTAAAGCTAAAGCTGCCTGGGCTTCCCCCGCTTCAATTTCCTTCTGGTAGCCTTCTTTTAATTTATCGGTATAAGCAGTGTAAAAAGCGATTTGTTCTTCACGTGGTAATTTTACTAAATCTAAGATACTATCGTTTTTATCGGCGATAGCCTGATAGAAAATCACATCATCTAAATTTTTACGCTTCTTTTCTATAGTACGATATTCCCTTAAATTAGAGGGCATTTCAAAAAGCGTACTATCAAAATATTTTGCGGCAGTTTGATATTCTGATTGGTCAAAATTAATATTTGCCAGGATCTCGTAATTTATAGATCGCAGATAAGGATCACTGTTAGCTCTGCTCCTAAGCGATTTATTATAATAAACAATAGCGGTATCTATAGAATCACGCTGATAATAATATTCACCAATTTGAAAATAAATTTTATCTAAGAACGGGCGGTTTTCACGATCCTCTTCAAGATCAGTAAGCATTTGTTTTAATTGCTGATCGTCGTTTTCTTCGGCATTAAAATTTCTAGCCTTTTGGATATACGCATTAATCATATAAATGCGCGGTGATTTGCGGTTTAAATCAATCACCTCATCAAAAGCTAAATTGGCATTTTTAGGTTGATTGAGTTGGTTATACAACTGGCCTAAAATAAAAAAGTAACGTCCTTTCTCCTCGTTTTTCTTAGTGAAGTTAGCCGCTGTGGTTAAGGGTGCCAGTGCACTATCGGGATACTTTAAATTAATATATGCTTGTGCTATGGCTGCTTTTGCATCGGCATATTCCTGATCTTCGAATTGCGAATTTTCGATAATCCTTTTTAGATTTTTAATCGCAACCCTGTTATTCTCTAACCTGATATTGGTTTTCTCTCGCCAAATCTGCGCATTTCGAATACTATTGCTGGCGGGATATCTTTGTAAAATATAATTGAAAGCCTCTAAAGCCGGGATAAAACGCTGATCAAAATATCTTGCTTTTCCTAAAAGCATATAAGCTTCATCGATTTGCGGATTTTTTTCTTCCCCGGCAATTAACATCGAATGTCGTTGTATTGCTTTTACCGCTTTTTGTTCGGCTACACCAAAATTTTGATTGCGTATGCTATCGGGAAGTAAGATTTCTTCATCGATTTGCATACGCTCTATAGGCAATACATCCCAATAATTATCCCGATAATTTTGGTTTAGTTCTTCACGTCCAGTTTCCAGGGCAAGATTTCCGTTATAAAGCGTGTTATATTCAGCAGTAACCGAATGCCAGCTTCGACTAATAAAAGTATCCTTCTTTCTGGAGCATGAAATTATTGCCCCCAGAAGGATGAAAATGAAAAAAGCTTGTGTAAATCTCCTCAAAATCAACCCTTTCTTATTACCATCATAACTCAGTTACGCAGGATTTAGTATGTAAAAATAAGTTTCTTTTTACAAATACAAAGGTTTGCGCTTTAAATAAGAAAAATCAGATGGTGATTAGTCAGGATTATTAGTTCTAGCTTCTCCTGTTTCTTCTTCCGCAGATAATTTGATTTCTTCAGGAATTTGCTCTCCAGAAAAATAGGTTTCCAGTTCTTTTAAAGTGGCTTCAGAAGTTTTTATATCCCGTACAATATTCCCCTTATCCAACACTACGATGCGCTCACAAACTTCAGTAACATGAATAAGATCATGACTGGAAACCAAAACAGTAGTTCCCGAAATTTCAGAAAGATCTTTGATAATTTTCTTCAGCCTAATTTGTGTTGTAGGATCCAGATTAGCAAATGGCTCATCTAAAATTACCACTTTGGGCTCGCCTATTAACGCAGCAACAATACCCACTTTTTTCTGATTACCTTTCGATAAATCTCGAAGGTATTTTTTCCGTCCAATAATTTCGCCATTAAAAAATTCTTCAAATTGCTTCAAAAAACTGTCAATATCGGCACGATTTTGATTACGCAGTTCGCCTACAAAATAAAAATATTCTTCGGCCGTAAGATATCCAATCAAAAAACTCTCGTCGATAAAAGACGCGGTAAATGTTTTCCAGTCTTCACTCTCGTTTACGGTGATATCCTGATTAAATATATTACCTGTGGTAGGTCTTATCAAATCTAATAATAAACTGAAAAAGGTTGTTTTTCCGGCACCGTTATTTCCCACGAGTCCGAAATTTTGACCCTGAGGAATTTCTAAATGGTCGATATCTAAAACCTTGGTGCCATTATATACTTTAGATAGATTGGTTGCTGTGATCATAATATGCTATTTATTGGGGTATTCGAGATTTTAATAATTAGAATTGAATTTTAAGCTTTAGTCTTTTTTGGTTACTGGATAGAATCAAGCACATCTGGGCAGGCCCTTAGAGATTAATCCCCGGTTTGTTTATAACCATGAATCATGGCATATTTATTCTTTTTATATTGTATGGTTATTCTGTCCATTAGGTAATTTCTAAGAACGATACCTATAATACCTAACACTCCTATCGCTAAAAGACCTATATTAAAACTGAATACTTTATAAAATAAGTAGAAAATACCCAGCGGAACTGCCAATAAAGGTATGGCCACCAACCATTGTGCTGCGCCTGTTCCCTGGTAATTCATAAACGGACTTTTTTCTAAATCAATACGTTTTTTATTAAATGAACCTGTAAACATTAATAAAGGCACATTTACTCCAAGATTATACAATGCACAAACAAAAATGATGAGTAAAATATTCCAGCCAAAATAAACATAAGGCGTACTTAAAATACTTAGTATTATAATACTAAAACTTATCAACGCAGCTTTAGAAGCCAGATATTTACGCATTGGGATATTTTGCGACATTATCATTTGATAATAAGAAGCATCCCAACTGGGTACAAATTGGCCAAAATTGATCATAAATATTCCGGTGATAAAAATACCTGCAAAAACAAACATTACAGGCATTCCTTCGTAAACTGAATTGGTAAAAAACAATAAGCCATACAGTAAAAAGAAAAATGAAAGATACACCGTTGTTTTGGGTCGTTTATTACGCCAGATAAGCTTCATATCCAACTGTAGAAAAGTCGCTACATCACCAAATCTTTTTAACCACTCAAAATCCTGGGATTTAACCTCTCTTTGTTTTGTTTTTAATCCCGTATCTAAATAAAATTTCTTTTTTAAAGTATTTCGTACCCAAACAAAAAACATTACTACAAGAATTAGTGGCAAAACAGCCAAATACGGCATTTCCAACACATAATTTAAGAAGATACCAAATTTTTCACTTACCGGAAAAACATTAAAATATTCTAAGCCTGCTAAAGCCAAAATAAAAATTATCGCTGGTAAGAATGATTTTAAATCTTCTGCAAACTTCTTTTTGATTAGGAAATTAAAATAATTGACTGAAAAACTAAAGAACAATACACTACACGCCCAGGCAATCATGGAAATTACGCTATGATTAGATTTTACGGCTACCACCACAGCAAAAGGCACATAAATTAAAACTGGTAAAATATTATAGAATGAGAATAACGACTTTAAAAGCACAAAATTTATAACCTTATGCTTTTTAATATTCTGAAGTAATAAAGGTTTTATTTGTACCACCGGAAGACTTTGCATAAAAAACCGAAATATAAGTTCAAATGCCAGCCAGGCTAAAATATATTCGTTTAATTTAAAAAGCGGATCTTCAGCAGGATACATTTTTTCTAGTATAGGATAAAGTCCTATTCCCATAAAAAGAAACATAACAGCAAAATATACCGCGATAAAGATCATAAAGATTTTAAGTCCGAGACTTTTGCCAAAACTTGCGCTACGCGTAAATGACTTCCATTCTAAACTGAGTAATTTACCTACCATAAAAAAATGCTTTACTTACTTGTGTCTAGATTTTGACTTTTGTTACACGTGATTTAATAATTTAACGATAGCTCTGGATATATTCTTAATAAAATATCTTTCGTTTTTTCAGGAAGGACAATAACTGCTACATAATGTATTACAAATGCGAATGCGATCAATATTGCTATGACAATAGACGCGATTTCGTTTGGAATTATTTTATCAAAATACAAAAGCAAATAACCTGGATAAAAAGATGTCGCTACAATTTGACCAACGTTTAAAATCATATCTTCTAAAAGATATATTCTACCTTTTCTTTTTACCCGCTTTTTCTTTTCACGGTTAAGTTTAATAAGGTGATAAAAAAGAAAGATCATCTCAATTAAAACAATCGAACCTATCATTATTTTTCCGTACTCAAACTCACTTAAGCTCCAAAAAATAAAAGAAACAATACTTATCATAAGAATTACTTTTGGTAGCCTTAAAAATTCCAGACTTTCTTTTAAAACCAGATTCCAATAAGTTTTCGTCATTGCTTTCTGTCGTTCTTCAACAACTTCCAAAAAACCAAATATCCCAAACTTTTTAAATTCTTCCTGTAAAGCATTTTCAAAGCCTATAGCCGGATCTTCTCTCCATTGCTTTTCTATAACAGAGGCTAAATGATCTACCAACTCAGTTTGTACATCATAATATTCTACAAAATGCTCACGAGTAAAACGATAAAGTCTATCTATTTGATTTGAATTCACTTTTTGCATCACACGAGCGTTTTAAAATGATTTTTTCATGACCCCTAGGATAAAGCATACTTTCTGTGAAGATCTAAATGCTTTAAATACAACATGACTAAATAGATTAAAAAGCAAAGCATCATAGCCATAAAAAAAGAAAAAAGGATACTTTGATACATAGAGGCATTCTCCAACTTTTGTTCGTAAACCTGTAAAATTACTGTAGTCGCCATCGGAATAAATATTTTAAAATCTTTTAAAAGCAGATGGCTATAAATCGTTTGCTTACCATTTTTTAATTGAGGATAGAGGAACAATGAAATGATTCCGGCAGTTAGGGAAAAGAAACCAATGAGGTATGCAAAATCCTTAAATAACTCATTGGTTTCATAATTAAGAATGACCAAAAGACTTGTCAAAACCAAAGATAACAGTAATAATGGCCAAAGCATTTTTACCGAGTTACGCTTAAGTTCCTCGTAAATAATTTTAGGATACAAGTCCTTACCGAGTAATAATCTATTTTGTTTTAATCTAAAGGAATTTTCCCATAAGCCTAAAACAGCTTTCGAAGAGGCTTCAAAACTTAAACTTTCCATAGCCATTTTCTCTTCTATTTCACTGGCAATATGATCTAGAAGTTCTTCCTGAATATTAAAGAAAATAATTCCTTTGTGTCGTAGGATACTTCGAATTTCTTCTAGCTGTACCGGGTTCAACTTTTTCATCTTAAATGCTGAATTTAGGATTAATGATTCCCTGAATGTTCTCAATAAATTGCTCTAATTCATTGATTTTATGCACCTTCTCTTTCATACCGGCTTCGGTAAGTTTATAGTATTTACGAAGACGATTATCCACTTTTTTCACTTCAACCTGTAAAAAGCCGTCGGCTTCAAGCTTATGTAATGCGGGATATAGCGCTCCTTCAGTGATTTTCAATTCGCCATTGGTAATTTCTTTTACCTTCTGAGTAATTTCGTAACCATACATTTTATCTTTCTCAGCTAAAAGCTTTAAAATAATCGTAGATAAACTACCCTTATATAATTTTGAATTCGACATTGAAAAAAGATTTCTTGATGATAAATATACATAAATTTATTATGCATAATATTCTTAGGTATGTAATTTTAAATTTTAAATCTTTCAAAACGCCGCTTACTTTGTATTTTTGCCCACAAATTATTTTTTGATGAGTACATTTCATAAACTGAAAATAAAGGAAATCATTAGAGAAACACCTCAGGCTGTGAGTATTTCGTTTGATATTCCTTCAGAGCTTCAGCAGGAATACAAATTTAAAGCCGGGCAGTATATTACTATAAAAGCAGATGTTGATGGCAAAGAACTGCGTAGAGCTTATTCCCTTTGTTCAGCTCCAAATTCAGAAGAATTTAAAGTAACGGTTAAGGAAGTTGAAGGTGGTAAATTTTCCGTTCTTGCCAACAATAGTCTGCAAGCGGGCGATATTTTAGAAGTTCATCCTCCTGAGGGTAAATTTGTTTTAGAACCTTCTACAAGTGCCAAAACCTATGCTGCATTTGCAGCAGGTAGTGGTATTACACCGGTTTTATCGATTATTAAAACAGTACTATCTGAAGAGTCGAAAAGTAGATTTATTCTTACCTACGGCAATAAATCTCCAGAAGACACCATCTTTTTTAAAGAGCTTTTAGAGCTTCAGGCCGCTTATCCAGATCGTCTTTTTGTTGAATTTGTATTTAGTAGAGCAAGAGAAGACAATGCACATTTTGGACGGATAGAAACCAGTACGGTTAATTTCGTAATGAAAAACAAATTTAAAGATCAGCCTTTTGATGCTGTTTATCTTTGTGGGCCTGAAGAAATGATTAATCATGTAAGTGAAGTCCTTACCAATAACGGAATTGCTGAAGAAAATATTTATTACGAATTATTTACCAGTAATGATAGCGGCGAAGTTGAAGCCAATCTTGAAGGCCAAACTCAAATTACAGTAATGGTTGACGATGAGGAAACAAGCTTTGTGATGAATCAAACTGATGTAATTTTGGATGCTGCGCTGGAAAACGACCTTGATGTTCCTTATTCCTGCCAGGGCGGTATTTGCAGTAGCTGTATCGCAAGAATTGTAGAAGGAAAAGCTGAAATGCGTAAAAATCAGATTCTTACCGATGATGAGATCGAAGAAGGATTGATTTTAACCTGCCAGGCACATCCACTCACTCCTACCATTAAAGTAGATTATGACGATGTTTAAATCATCTTCAATTTTTTATATAAAAAAGGCTTTCAGTATTAGTGAAAGCCTTTTTCTTTTTTAATTTAATACTGAATTTATCTTTTTTACCACTCTAACCGGACTTATAGTCCTGATAGCAAGTTCGTAACCTTCAGGATATTTATTACCATATACCGAGGTGGGTATTTTGGGAAACTTTTCTAAATCTGGAATCATTGAATTTTCGAAAGGTTGCTGAAAAGGCTTAAAACCGGCAAAAGGATGTGTGACTCCCCAAATGGTAATTACCGGAACCCCGTACATCGCTGCCATATGTCCATTGCCGCTATCCATAGATAACATGGCATCAAGATTAGATATTAAAGCCAGTTCTTCTTCAAAAGATAAAAGCCCGGCGACGTTTATACTATTCTCAAACTGCTGCTCCCAAGATCGTAGTTTTTTGATTTCTGCCTTACCACCGCCAAAAAGAAACACCTGAATATTGTCTTGTTTATTCAGTTTTTTTAAAACTTCTTCCATTAAATCTGCAGGATAAGCTTTGGAACTATGTTGTGCAAAAGGCGCTATTCCTAACCATTTTTTAGAAGAATGAGCTACAATTTCATGTATTTTGGAGGGAATTTGCTGCTTTTCCGGAAAAATATGTTTATTAAAATCAAGAGGAAATCCTAAAGCCGTAAACACATCTACATAGCGTTGATGTGTACTTTTCAACTCTTTAAAAACTTTATGATCTTCACGTGTTAATTTCTTTTTATCAGCCCTACCCTTATCGATTTGTTTTACTGGAATTCCAAAGAAATAAAAAACCGATTTCAATACGTTACTCCTAAGAACATTGTGAAGATCAGCTACCATTTCGATCTCATGATTTCGTAATTCCCGGGCCAACCTTCCCAACCCCATCACGCCATTATGTTCGCCATTAATATCGGCCTCATAAATTTCTATATTGGGAATGCCCTTAAACATGGGCGCAAAAAAAGGCCGGGTAAGAAAGGTAATCCTACAATTGGGATACATCGCCATAAAGGTTCTAATCACCGGAACCGTCATGGCAACATCTCCCATTGCTGATAAACGGATAGCAAGAATATGAGCACCTTTCTCTCTATTTTCATTGGGAATATGTTGATGTGCAGTGCTCATCTAATTTTATTTATTTCGTAAAACAGGATTTAATTCGTCATCATTATACATTTTCATCTGCTTATAGACTTTCATATATTTATCCCCGTTCTCTATATCTTTTAAAAGCTGATCGATTGCTGAAGAAAGATCTACCCGCTGCTCTAATAAAATATCAAGCTTTGCCTGGCATTTTTCTTTATGATCTGCTGAAGCATCTTCACGAGTAGCTTCTTCGTGCATGTGATAAATTTTAAGTGCTAAGATCGATAATCTGTCTACTCCCCAAGCCGGGCTTTCTGTATTAATAGTCGCGTTTTCTTTTGGCGCAACCGCCTTATATTTTTCGAGGAAATAACTATCAATATATTCTACCGTATCGGTACGATCCTGGTTAGAAGCATCAATAAGGCGTTTCAATTTTAAACCGGCTATAGGATCGATATTAGGATCTCTTACAATATCCTCGTAATGCCACTGTACGGTATCTATCCAGCATTTTCTATAAAGAAGATGCTCTATAAGTTGGGAATCGCTATCATAAGGGTTTGTAAAAAGCTGATCTACAGTATCAATTTCATGATATTTTTTGATCACTTCCTGAAAGATCTTATTGGCTTTATCTGTAAACATTATGTTGATTTTTTAAAACTGAATAGCTTAAACGCCTCTAAAATCTGAAAATTTCAGGATTTGGCGATTTTAATGACTATTTTAAATTGAAATACAAAGGTATTACAAAATCTATAATTGCTAAACATTCCTTTTAAATGACCAAAAATTCAAATACCACAAATATATTTCTGAAGCAATTTTAACTCTGAATAAATAGCACTCCAAAGGGCATCAAAATCAATATTAATAATAGTATTTCCCTAAAGATTTTATCCCGGCCGGTATCAAAATAATTGGAAACAATAATACTAAGTGGAATGAAGAAAAAAATAAGCTCACTTCCATTTTTACTCGGCGCCAGTATGCCTACAGAAATACCGATAATAAGCGTAAACAAAATAAGGTTTAAGGAGGGTCGTAAACTAACACCTGCTTTTTGAATAATTGAAAAGTAATATACAAGAGACCATAGCGTAAGAGCTAAAATGATACTTATTGGTGTTAAGAATTTAAAAGACTGATAGTTAGAGAAATCAAAATTATAGGGCTGGTACCAATCTGCCATTAAATAAAACTGATCGTAGACCAACAAATGGATGGAGCAGTAAATCATGTATACACAAACTGCTGAAGTTATAGGAATTAACCAGTTTTTGGGTCTGGGCGAATAAATTATAATTCCGCCTAGTACAATAAATAAAAATAAAATGGACCAGAAATAAAATAAGGAAGCAATGCAAATCCAAAAAGCAGCATCAAATATTTTCTTTTGTACGCTTATTTGTGATTTTAAGCTTATAATTCGGCGTAGTGCCAATAAAATAAGCGTTGCGGCAACAATCACGTTATAATCCTTAAGCAAGGAAAAAAAAGAAGCGCAAAATACCGAAAATAAAAGGACTTTATATGCACTCCGCTGAGTAAGGTCGTTTTTTTTAGCTATAAAATTCAGCAAAAATAAGGACAACATCAGCGCTAAAAAAACGCCTAAAATTTTAAAGAATTTAAAGATTTCGAAAGCTAAAAACCAGGTATGAAAGTTAGCTGTTATAAAAAACCCAGATAGCAATACGAGGACAAGCGTAATATTAATTGGCTTTGATTTGGCAAAAAAGCTTGTTAGCATTGCTCTTTTTTCTATTTTTGTAGTGTTAAACTAACAATGTTAAACGATGACTGAATTTTTTGAAGGAATCTCGTGGCTTTTTGAAAATGTACTTCTTGTTCCTCTTGATTGGCTACGTTCTCTAGAACTAGACTCCTGGTGGGGTGCTAACGCCATCAACTTTGTATTTATTATCATTGGAATGATCGCTTTTGCATACTGGTGCAAACAATTAAAGATTTTCCAAGACGCCGATGACGAAAACACAAGGTCTAAGCCTTACTTAGGATAATCCTAAGCAAGGTCAAACCCTAGATCTTTTCTAAAATACATCTTATCAAATTGTAGTTTCTCTACATTTTGATAAGATTTTTTTAGTGCCTGTTTATAATCTTCTCCAAACGCGGTTACGGCGATTACCCTCCCGCCATTGGTCACTACTTTACCATCTTTTAACGTAGTTCCTGCGTGAAATACGAGCGCATCTTCAACGTTTACATTTTCGATACCGGTTATTTCTTTAGCTTTTTCATAAGCTTCTGGATATCCGCCAGAAACCATCATTACTGTTGTCGCAGCTCTCTCGTCAATCTCTAGATCGACCTCATTAAGTTTCCCCTCTGCGGTTTTTGCAAGTACCTCAACCAGGTCTGATTTTACCCTTGGTAAGACTACTTCGGTTTCAGGATCTCCCATTCGTACATTATATTCAATCACATAAGGCTCCTTTCCTACTTTTATCAAACCGATAAAAATAAATCCTTTATAGTCTATATTTTCTTCAGTAAGACCATTTACCGTAGGCTTTACAATACGCTCTTCGATTTTCTGCATCAATTCGGCATCAGCGAAAGGTACCGGAGATATTGCTCCCATTCCACCCGTGTTTAAGCCTGTATCGCCTTCTCCTATTCGCTTATAATCTTTAGCTGTTGGCAGGATTTTATAATTTTTACCATCGGTTAAGACAAAAACACTAAGTTCTATTCCGTCCAAAAATTCTTCGATCACCACTTTGGCACTAGCTTCTCCAAATTTTTGATTTTTCAGCATATTTTCTAATTCGGTTTTCGCTTCAGCAAGATCGTTTAAAATTAAAACGCCTTTTCCTGCAGCAAGACCATCGGCTTTAAGCACATAAGGGGCACTTAAAGTTTCCAAAAACGTTTTACCGGCTTCTAAACTTTCTATAGTAAAACTTTCGTACGCCGCTGTTGGGATTTGATACATTGCCATAAATTCTTTGGCACGCTCTTTACTTCCTTCCAGTAGTGCACCGCGCTTTGAAGGCCCCACAATCAAAAGGTCTTTTAAGTCTGGCTCTCCCTTACAAAAGTCTGTAATTCCCTTGACAAGAGGATCTTCTGGCCCCACGACCAACATGTCTACAGATGGAATAATCATCGAGACCATGGCAAACGTGGGTTTGCCCTCAGCTCTTATCACATTATTCCCCATCATATTAAGCGCGAGGATGGGCACCCCGTACAACACAATACGATAATAGATCTTGGCCGGCTCAAAAATATCTCCTTTTCCCCCAAAAGCCGGAACCTAGTATTAAGATTTTCATTTTTTTAGAAATATTTATTTTGGACTTCAAAAATAATTGTTTGTAAATTGAAGCACCAATAAAATCGAATAAAAAAGCATTGTTAAGTTTTGGATTGGTTTAAACTTTCGCTTCAGCTCAATAAATTTCCTGTAAATCGGGCCCGAAAAATGTTGGATGAAATAGACAATATTCCCGCAAACCAGTACCCACAATATATTGAAACTAAAAAAAAAGAAATTGTTGATTATCATTTAAATAACAATAATTTCTATAAGAGCTTTATAGGAAGTAAGGCGATCCCAAATTGGGAGGATATTCCTATTATGACCAAAACCGATCTACAACAACCCTTAGAGAACCGCCTAAGCCAAAGTTTTAATTTAAAGAATAGCTATGTGGGTAAGACCTCTGGAAGTAGCGGCCACCCTTTTACTTTTGCCAAAGACAAACTTTGCCATGCCATGACCTGGGAAGGTTTTAACAATCATTATAACTGGCACGGTATAGATCTCAACAAATCACTACAGGCAAGATTTTATGGAATTCCGTTAGATTTTTACGGTCATCTTCAAGAACGAATTAAAGACCAGATAAGCCTAAGAAGGCGTTTTAGTATTTTTGATCTTAGCGAGACTAAATTGCAAGGCTTTCTTGATCGGTTTAGGAGAAGTAAATTTGATTATTTAAACGGTTACACCAGCGCTATCCTGCTTTTTTCTAAGTTTTTAAAAAAAGAAAAGATTGTACTTAAAGAGATTTGTCCTAGTTTAAAACTTTGCATTGTAACTTCAGAGCGATTATTTGAAAAGGATAAAAAAGTTATTGAAGAGGCTATAGGCATACCCGTAGTAAACGAATATGGCGCCAGCGAAGTAGGCCTTATCGCTTTCGAAAACCCTAACGGAGAATGGTGTCTTAATCGCAGCGATCTTTTTATAGAAATCGTGGATGAAGACAATAGAACTTTACCACATGGTAAAGAAGGAAGAATAATAATAACCTCCTTGTATAATAAAGCCCATCCCATAATTAGGTATGCTATTGGAGACATTGGTATAATGTCTAAAAAAAGTACTCCCAAAAAGCCAATATTAGCCTCTTTGATAGGAAGAACCAGTGATGTGGCAAAACTTGCAGATGGAAAAGTAGTTCCCGGACTTACATTTTATTACGTAACTAAAACGATTATCGACGATACCGGGAGCACCAAAGAATTTATAGTGACCCAAACTAAAATAGATTCTTTTGATATTGAATATGTACGAGATACTGATTTTGACGCTGAAGAAACGACCAAAATCGCTGAAGCGGTAGAAAAGTATGTAGGGAAAAATTTGAACGTTAATTTTAGAAGAAAACAGAGCTTAACCCGAAGCAAAAGCGGGAAGCTCAAACAGTTTACTTCTTTAATCAATTGATTTTAGTTGCCTGGATTTTACAAAAAAATGTTCTCCTAAAAAGATAAGAACCCAATACATACTTTTTAGCTTTCCATAGCCCAAAACTTTATTATAAATTTTGAAATTATAGGAAAGCATTTCAAATTTGTTTTCTGAAACAGATCCTTTTCTTATTCGGTATAAAGCCAGCGATTCTTCCATCCCATGGGCCGTTCCTCCTTTTCTAATTACTTCAAGCCACATAGCCCAATCCTGCCTTTTTCGTATGTCGGGATGATACACTTTACCAATTTTACCAGCATTATACATTCCCGTTAAATTGCCTATATAATTACTCCTAATCAATTTAGGGTAATTAACAAAAGGTAAAGCTTCGATTATTTCATTTAAATTTTCGCCATTTTCTTTAATGCGGCCATAACTGCTAAATACAATTTTTGCATTGTTTTCTTCGCAAAATTTAAGCTGCAGAGATAACTTTTCTGGTTTCCAAAGATCATCTGCATCTAAAAAAGCTATAAACTCTCCTGAAGCCTCCTTAATCGCTTTATTTCTTGAATACCCTGCACCATGGTTGGTTTGATTTCTAAAAATTTTGATACGAGGCTCTTTCTTTATATAATTCCGAATCGTATTAACGGTAGCATCTTTTGAAGCATCGTCTACAATAATAAGCTCCCAGTTTTTATATTCCTGAGCAATAACCGATTCGATAGCCAACGCAATAAATTCATTGGAATTATAGGCGGGCATGATCACAGAAACCAAAGGGTTTTGCATTATTTATTTTCTATTATGCTTACTAAAATCTTTATGCTCTTTCTTCAGTAAATCTTCTTTCGATAGATTTTTGAAGTAATTATAAGTGATTTTCATCCCTTCTTCCCGGGAAACTTTAGGTTCCCAACCAAGAATCTCTTTAGCCCTTGTTATATCAGGCTGGCGTTGTAACGGATCGTCTTTTGGTAATTCTCTATATACGATTTTTTGATTGGTGCCGGTTAACTTAATAATCTCTTCCGCAAAATCTTTTATGGTTAACTCGTCTGGATTACCAATATTTACCGGCTCGACATACTCACTAAAGAGTAATCTGTAAATCCCTTCAACCTGATCGTCTACGTAACAAAAAGAGCGAGTTTGCAATCCATCTCCAAAAACGCTTAAGTGCTCTCCTCTTAGTGCCTGACCAATAAATGCAGGAATTACCCGGCCGTCATTTAACCTCATTCTTGGCCCATACGTATTAAATATTCTTACGATGCGGGTTTCTAAGCCATGAAATCGATGATAAGCCATTGTTAAAGATTCCTGGAATCGTTTGGCTTCATCATAGACCCCACGTGGCCCGATGGTACTTACATTTCCGTAGTAATCCTCAGATTGTGGATGCACCAGTGGATCTCCGTAAATTTCAGAAGTTGAAGCGATAAGTATTCTGGCTCCTTTTTCTTTTGCCAGCCCTAAACAGTTATGTGTTCCCAAAGAGCCTACCTTTAAAGTTTGAATAGGAATCTTTAGATAATCAATAGGGCTTGCGGGCGACGCAAAATGAAGAATGTAATCTAATTTTCCGGGAACATGGATAAATTTGGTTACATCATGGTTATAGAATTCAAAATCCTTGTTTTTAAATAGATGCTCTATATTACGAATATCACCCGTTATAAGATTATCCATTCCTATAACACGGAAACCTTCACTAATAAATTTATCACACAAATGTGAACCTAAAAAACCTGCTGCTCCTGTAATTAATACAGTTTTGCCCATTTACTTTTTATTAATCGATTTAAAAATCACTCAGAAAACATTTCAGTTTCAATTTACGACACAAGCCTAAGAGTTAAAGATTTGCTCCAGTATCTTTTCGGTTATTAAATATGTTGGTTTAACACCTGTTGTTCCTAACCCGCCAGAGGCTAAAGTGCTTCCGGTTTCTAATGGATTATCAGATGCGTAATACGCGTATCTTACCTTCACATCTTCAGCAATACTTTTTCTTAATTTACTGGCTGCCTGTATGGCTTTTTGATAATGCGCTCCTTCCATTTCAAGACCACTTACATTCCATGTAGAATCGTGGAAAAACTTAAGAATATCACGGTTTTGTAAGGATGTTCCCAAAACGGTAATCATACTACCATCTACTACTTTTATTCCATGACCTTCAAGATCATCTTTTTTCAATTCGTTTTTAAAAGGATAATTATCGGCCGTACCCTCAAAAATATGGGCTGAAGGAATCATTATATCACCTTTGCCACCTTCTAAAATACCAGCCTTTCCCATGATGGAAACTGATTTTACATTCATTTTTATCTCTTCACCATCCAGAATATAAGGTTTAAGAAGTTCATCCATGGTTTCATAAGCCTGTTCTCCAAAGGCGTAGTCCATCACGATTATTACCGGCTTTTCTTCTTCTTTTAGGGATTTAAAACCTTTATTTCTAAAACCTTCTTCCAGTTTTGCGGTATCAAAAACCTGAACATCGATATTGGTACCACTGGTATCCTCTATAAACTTCATCCCACCAGAAAGAGCAGATTTCGAAACTTTTTGACGAACCTGCCCGTTCGATGAATCACTCAGCGTTTCATAAATCTGAAGAATATTTTTCTTTTTAATCTCAGCTTTTAGTGCTAATGGCGCATAAAGCGTATTCATTACACTATGCATATTGGCGCTGATAATATGAATAGGCCGCTGTAATAATTGCTCTTCTACCAGATATTTCTTGATTTTATCTGCCCATACCTCCCCGTGAATATGGTGTCCTAAACGTTCTCTAAGAATAGGACTAAAAGTGATGATTCTTTTATCATTATTTACGGTTTCTTCAATCGCCAGTTTTCCCATCCAGTAAATAATATGCAAAAACTGCTCTGGATTATTTGGTGTAGAAAACTTGGGATAGATCTTAGAAACCTCATAAAAAGTACGTCCTAAAATATTAGCAGCGTGGGTTAAAGCTACTTCACGCTCGGCCTTATCGATGTCTTCTTTAGAAAGCACGATCGCTTCAAGTTTTTTCCAGTCTCGGGTTACACTACCATCTTCATCGATAACCACACGTCTCATAATTTTATGCGATTCGATAAATAAGAAGGTTAGATGTGTAAGAATATCATAGATTTCAGATCGGCCTCTGGTGATCTCGATATTCATTTGCTCTTCATCTATACGATAGCAATTTCTTCGACGTTTTGGCGGCACAATAGGCTGAAAATGAGAATCTCCGTATCCCTCGTCACTGGTAAGATTGATATAGCGACACTGCTCGATCCCTATAGGAAGACGTTCTAAAACGTATAACAATCCATTAAGCTCAGCCTTATCTTCTGCTACAGAGCCATATATTTCAGGTCGTAAGGCCAATAAGCCTTCTCTTAAAGTTTCTCCAGAAACACCCATAGGTTTATAAAACCCTCTATTAAAAAGGTGTCTCATGGTAATATACATACGTTCTATCGCGTTGGTACTTTCCTGCGCTCTTGTTCTTCCGTCTGTTTTCAACTTCAAAATTTTTATTTTTTTATTATTGCTTCTAAAGCATCTGCTATTTTACGATCGTTTGATAATCTTGGCAACTTATTTTGACCGCCTAATTTTCCAATGGACTTCATATAGGCCTGAAATCCTTCTTTAGGGACTTTAGTGATTTTTACCGGTTGTAGAATATTCCCTTCTATTAAATCGAAATAATACGAATTTTGCTGCTGAAGAGACTGATCCAGGATATTCCTGAAATTCGTTAAATTTTCAGGCGCTTTTTCAAACTCTATAAACCACTCGTGGTACGGCAATTCTCCTGCTACAGGGTTTACCTGTGGGGCCACCGTAAATTCATTAATTCTGGCGCCTGTTTTTTCTGATGCTACTTGCATCGCCTCTTCTACCTCTTTTGCAATTACATGTTCTCCAAAAGCCGAAATATAATGCTTAATCCTACCCGAAACCATCACTCGATATGGTTTTAAGCTCGTAAATTGTATGGTATCACCTACATTATAAGCCCAAAGACCGGCGGTGGTGCTAATGATCATTACATAGTTTACCCCAAGCTCTACCTCTGCAATGGTAAGCCTCTTAGGGTTTTCATCAAAAAATGATTCCGCTTTAATAAACTCGTAAAAAATACCGCTATTAAGCTGAAGTAGCATTCCTTTTTTCCTTTGGCTATCCTGGAAAGCAAAAAAGCCTTCAGATGCAGGATATAATTCGATGCTATCTACTTTTCGGCCTATAAGATTTTCAAATTTTGAGCGATAAGGCTCATAATTTACGCCACCATAAATAAACAACTCAAAATTCTTAAAAATATCCCCTATTTTTTTACCGGTTTTATGCTCTAATTTTTCGAAATACATTTGCACCCAGCTAGGGATTCCGCTTATCACGGTCATATTCAGGTCTCGAGTTTCCTCAACGATGGCATCAACTTTAGTTTCCCAGTCATCGATACAATTGGTTTCCCAACTCGGCATCCTGTTTTTCTGAAGATATCCAGGCACATAATGCGCCACAATTCCAGACAATCTGCCTAGTTTTACTCCGTTCTTCTCAGTAAGTTCTGGACTTCCCTGTAAAAAGATCATTTTGCCATTTACAAACTTCGCTTTTCCGGTTTCAGCGATATAACAAAGAATAGCATTTCTTGCCGCTTCAATATGTGTTGGCATACTTTCTTTGGTTATCGGGATGTACTTTGCGCCACTGGTAGTACCAGAAGTTTTGGCATAATATAGCGGTTTTCCAGGCCACAAAATATCCTCCTCACCGGCCACCATTTTATCTACATAGGCTCGTAAATCTTCATAGTCCCTTATGGGTACCTTCTCTACAAAGTCGGCATGGGTTTTTATATGATCAAAATGATGATCTTTACCAAAACTGGTGTCTTTCGCTTTAGAAATTAATTCATTAAAAATTTTCTCCTGAACTTCAACAGGCTTCGAGGACCAGGCCTGGATTTTCTTTCTTACGGTTTTAGCGAATATTTTAGCTGCAAAGGATTTTAAAGACATAGACTATTCAAAATCAATATAATCGGTTGGGTTTACAGGGTTTCCTTCATTCCATAATTCAAAATGCAAATGCGGGCCGGTGGTATATTCTCCGGTAGAACCGGCAGTTGCGACTACCTCTCCGGCTTTTACAAAATCACCCTGTTCTTTGGTTAAAGAGGCATTATGTTTATACACTGAAATTAGACCATAATCATGCTTTACAATAATTACATAACCGGTTTCGGTGGTCCATTCCGCAAAAATAACCCGCCCATCGGCAACAGATTTTACCGGTGAATTCTTAGGCACTACCACATCTACGGCATAATGTTTTTCTTCAGCATCATAGCCTTCAGAGATCGTTCCTTTTACCGGCGGGAAAAGGGAGAAATCAATATCATCTGTCGCACCAGGCAAAATATTATATTTATCTTCCATAGCGACCTCTTCTCTTAATAAGCTATCTGCTTTAGAAGGTGGAATAACTTCAACCTCCATGTTTTCCTGCGAAAATTTGGCAATAGAGTCCCTGTTAAGATCTGAGGTTTGCAAATCTCCGGACAGTACTCCCTTTATTGATCCCAAAAATTGATTATTGAGTTTTAAAACATTTTGTAAGGAATCTGTTTTATAGGCCAATTGCGCTGCCTGTTCTTTTAATTTTGGCGAAGAATATCCAGGAATATATTCTCTTAATGGAGTGAAAGCAATGATAAAAGTAGTTGCTGCTATTAATAATATAGCACTTGTAGTTACCAGAACAAATACGTTTAAACGGGTTAATTTTAATGAATATCTTTCTTCAAAAGTATCTTCATTTAAAATTACCATTCGGTATTTATGAAGAAGTTTTCTGGTAAATTTTTTCTTATTTTTTTTCTTTTTCGACATACATAAAAACCTAAAACAAAGATACTGGAAAATTTATGCATAATGACAGTTTTACCTGAGAATTGAAATTGGCTTCTTTTAGAAGATATTTATGCATAAATCCTAGCTTTTTTAAAATTTAAAAGAAATATAGCTTTATAAAAATAATGCAAAACAATTGTTCTAATCAACGCAGCTATAAGCATTATAATTAACAAATTGCATATATTTTGTCTATATTAACTTATATATTGGTTTATTCTTGTTAAGTTTGTAAATATAAATATCGAGTTATGAATGCATTTATGTTACCGTTAGCTATAGGAGCACCACAAATCGTACTTATCGTAATTGTGGTTTTACTAATATTTGGAGGTCGAAAAATTCCGGAATTGATGAGAGGATTAGGAAGTGGGATTAAGGAGTTTAAGGATGCATCTAAAGATGATGACGATACCACTACCAGTTCTGCCTCTGATGCTAAAAAAGTTGAAGATCCTAAGTAGTTTAGTTCCTAAAAAATTAATAAAAAAGCCCATTTTTTCAGTAAATGGGCTTTTTTATTTGTTTCAGTATTAAAATTCGATTTAATTGGAATCAAATTTTAAGGATTTTAGAATAGCATCCAACTCAAATACATGATCTCTTTTACTGCTGGCTGGCCTAAAGATAAATCCTTCAGCAATAATATATCGATTATTCTTTTCATCACGAATAGCATAATTTACAAAAGGACCGGCCATATACGCATTATTTACTTCCCAGGTACCTCTGGTTTCATAAGCAAAATGCCCATCGATTTTGGTTTCGAATAAATAAGGAGCGTAAGCCTCTTCTGTAATCATATAGCTTCCTTCTACGGGCCCTGGAATATACTTTTCGCCTATACTATCTCGCATCTTTACAATATTGGCAATCACGCTAGAGTCTTTATCAATGGTATTTAATGGCACCTGATACACCAAAATTTCCATTAATCCTTTCGGTATTTCCTTTCTAATCCAGATAAAATTATCTTCCTGCGCAGCATAACGATACGCTGTTGGAAACTTCATAGAAACCCCAAATGCTTTTTCCAATTCTTCATCAGACTCTGGTGATTTCCCAATCCTTCGCTGTTTTTCTTTAATTTCAGTGGCTTTTAATACATCTATAATACTGTCTGAAGATGCATTAATCCTATCTATTATTTGCTGTTGATTTTCCCCGCTAATTATAATGCCCGTTTGGGGTGTCGCATATTCATCCTTGATAATTGCCAGACTATCCTTACCCTTTTCGATTTTTATAAAAATCCGACTTCTACGTACAAACCCGGTGAAAGTCTCTGGCGGAATTTGACTTAAACTGAATAAAGGTTCCTCCTGAGGCAAACCTTCTACCGGTGCCGCCAGATTATCTCTTAGAGCGTCGCCTACTTGGCCTTCCCAAAGGCTATTATCTACAATGACGGAAAGCTGATTGATATTTCCTGAAGAATCTGCTAAGATCCGTGATTCCGGCTCTTCAGATTTTTTTTTGCAGGAAACGACAATCAGAAAGGAAAGCGCAAGAAATACTAATTTTTTCATGTTATTAGTTTTGAATTTAAGTTTGGTTTCTAGCCTTTAGACACCTTAATCCTCATACCCGGTTTAAGGCGTGTACTGCTCATATCATTCCATGTCCTCAAATTCTGTACCGTAACGCCAGGAAACTTTTTAGAAATACTCCATAATGAATCTCCCTGCTGTACCGTATAAAGTTTTGTGTCTCCTTTTTTGTTTGTTTTAGCACTGCTGGAAGCTGTGGCACTTTGACTGGCAGACACGGGTTTTCGCGGATATATTGTTAAATATTGCCCTACCCGTATATTGTTTCCTCTTAGATTGTTCCAACGTTTAATACTGCTTACACCTACACCATATTTTTCTGCAATCCTTCCTAAAAAATCACCACTTCTTACCCTATATCTTATTCGATCTTCAGTTTCTATGTACTTTGGTAAAGGTTTTTCCCTATTTGCAATTTCCTGTTCGGCGTATTGGTAAATGGCAGCTTCATTATTTACAAAAGCTCCTGTTTTTGTTCTTGGTAACCTAACTACATAATTTTTATCTTCTACAAACGGGATGATATCCAGCTTATAACTTGGATTTAAAAATTGAAGTAATTCTTTATTTACCCCAGTTACTTTAGCAATATGATCGAAAGTTAATAACTCCTTTACCTGAATAGTATCGGTCTGGAAATAAGGAATCTCCGGCCGTTTAGGCTGAAAATTATGCTCATCGGCATATTCAAAAATATACAATGTGGCTAAAAAAGCCGGTACGTATCCTGCTGTCTCTCTAGGTAAATAACGCCTCATCGACCAGTAGTCTGTAGAACCACCACTTCGCCTAATAGCTTTGGAAACATTTCCAGGACCCGAATTATAGGAGGCTAACACCAAATCCCAATCTCCAAAAACTTTATATAGAGTTGAAAGATATTTCGCAGCAGCTTCTGTTGCTTTTACAGGATCCATACGCTCATCTACGTAACTGCTCACATTAAGATCATGCATTTTTCCTGTAGTAAACATAAATTGCCATAAACCGGTAGCCCCTACCCTGGACTTTGCTCTTGGATTTAAAGCAGACTCTACAATCGCCAGATATTTAATCTCTAAGGGAATATCGTATTTATCGAGTTCCTGCTCAAACATCGGAAAATAATAATCGCTTAAGGCCATTAAGCGTTCCATTGCCTGTTTATTGCGTTTTAAATACATTTTTATAACGCTCTCTAAACTTGGATTATATTCTATATTAAATGGCGTTCTGGCATTTAATCTTGCCAAACGTGCTTTTAAAGTATCAGTAGGTAATTCGTCATAAACAACTTCATCATAATCCTGTTCGGCTATAGATTTTTGTATGGTTTCATAGAGGTCTGAATTGGTAAGTTCTGCCCGCCAAACCGAATCGATTTTAGCCGCTTGAGGCATATCAGCCAGTGATACTTTAGAAGAGTCTCTAATAACGGCAGAAATTGGTAGCTTTTCCTGAAACTCTGGATCTGGATCGGCAAGTATGATTTCTGTACTATCCACCTTTTGAAAAATCTGAACTCTAAAATTAGCTTTTTCGACCTGCTTTTTAGATTTTTCTTTCTCCTGGGCACTCACAGCAAACACTGAAAACAAACCCAGTAATAAACATACCTGCTTCTTCATATCTAGTTTAGAACGTTTTTACCTGTTAATTTAGGAATTAAATTTTGCTTTTAATCTTTTAATTTTGATCGCTAACTAAGAACCTCGAAAGTTCATTTCGAGGTTCTTAAATTTAGTTAAAATTTGATCAAAAAGTATACCTTATTTTATCGAAAATGAATCATTCGAAAAAAGATTTACTTGCCAATGGCAGCGATACCTGGTAAAGACTTCCCTTCCAGCATTTCTAGCATTGCTCCACCACCGGTTGAAACATAACTAACTTTATCGTCAAAACCAAATTGTTTTACGGCAGCTACCGAGTCTCCACCTCCTACAAGAGAGAATGCTCCGTTCTTGGTTGCCTCAGCAATTGCTTTTCCTAGCTCGATCGTTCCTTTGGCAAAAGTTTCCATTTCGAATACTCCTAACGGACCATTCCAAAGGATTATTTTAGATTCTGCAATAACATTAGAAAAATGTTTTAAAGTTTCAGGACCTACATCTAATCCCATCCAACCATCAGGAATATTATCAACGGCTTCTACCTGTGTGCTTGCCTGCTCAGAAAAACTATCTGCGATCACAGAATCTACGGGAAGATGTACCTGTACCCCTTTTTCTTTTGCTTTCTTAAGAATCTCTAGAGCTAATTCCTGCTTATCATCTTCTACAAGGGAATTCCCTATTTTTCCTCCCTGCGCTTTAATAAAAGTATACGTCATACCTCCACCTATGATCAAATGATCAATAGCATCCAGAATATTTTCAATAACCGTAATTTTTGAAGAAACTTTGGCTCCTCCTAAAACAGCAGTTACTGGTTTTTCTTTACTGTTTAAAACCTTATCTAAGCTCTCAATTTCTTTCGCTAATAGATATCCAAAACATTTATCTTCAAAAAATTGAGCCACAACAGTGGTCGATGCATGTGCTCTATGGGCAGTACCAAAGGCATCGTTCACATAAATATCACCTAATTCTGAAAGTTGTTTTGCAAAATCCTCGTCTCCTGCAGTTTCTTCGTCATGAAAACGTAAATTTTCAAGTAAAAGAATTTCTCCAGATTGTAAAGAATCAGCCGCTTTTTTTACTTCTGCACCAACGCAATCTTCTACAAATTTTGGTTCTACACCAATAACTTCAGATACTTTACTTACGATATTTTTTAAAGAGAATTTCGCTTCTTTTCCTTTTGGCCTTCCAAGGTGAGACATTAAAACTACGCTACCACCGTCTTCTAAAATCTTTACTATAGTTGGTTTAGCAGCTTCAATACGGTTAGCATCAGTTACCTTAAGATCATCATTAAGGGGTACATTAAAATCTACTCGAATTAAAGCCTGCTTATCTTTAAAATTAAAATCGTCTACTGTTTTCATAATTTCGGTTTATTACAAATATAATTTTTTCCGAAGATATAAAACCGCATATAACTTTTATATTTGCTCATGCTTTTTTCAGAAATTGTAGGACTACCACATATTAAAAATCATCTTACCACTACGGCCGATAACAGCCGTATAGCGCATGCCCAATTATTTATTGGGAATAGCGGTAGTGGTACCTTGCCCATGGCAATTGCTTATGCGCAATATTTACTATGTAAAAACCAGGATGGCGAGAACCAGCATGGAAATCCCTCCTGTAATTTAAAGTTTACCAATCTCTCGCATCCTGATCTTCATTTCGCTTTTCCGGTAGCAACCAATCAAACGATAAAAAGTCATCCGGTATCAGCAAATTTCATGGAAGATTGGCGTCGTTTTATTCAACATCGACCTTATGGCAGTTTAACCGATTGGTATGAACATATTGGGATTGAAAATAAACAGGGCCAGATTGGTGTAGATGAAGCCCAGGATATCGTAAAATCTTTATCCTTAAAAGCCTATGAAGGCGGCTTAAAAGTAATGATTATCTGGATGGCCGATCGTATGAATACTGCAGCAGCCAATAAATTACTGAAACTGATTGAAGAACCGCCTAATAAAACCATCTTTATACTTATTGCTGAAGATGAAGAGCAGATTATACAAACCATAAAATCAAGATGCCAAACGCTAAAATTTCCTCCATTGGCAGAAGCAGATATTGCTGAAAAACTGATGGCTTCTAAAAATATGAATACGCAGGAAGCCAGTTTAATAGCGCATCAATCAAACGGAAGTTACACCAGGGCTTTACATCTTTTAGAAAAAGACACGGCAGACGACCAGTATGAGCAATGGTTTATCGAATGGGTTCGTACTGCCTTTAAAGCTAAAGGGAATAAGGCCACAGTGCTCGAGTTGATTAGCTGGAGTGAAGAAATTGCCACCATGGGACGTGAAAAACAGAAAAGCTTTTTATTGTATTGTCTGGATTTTTTTAGACAAGCATTAATGCTAAATTACAAAGCTGAACCTCTTGTTTTCCTATCCCCTAAAACTAAAGGATTCCAACTTAAAAAATTTGCTCCTTTTGTTCATGGTAATAATATTTTACCCATTACAAAGGCTATTGAAGATGCCATTTACCACATCGAAAGAAATGCTAATGCAAAGATCGTACTAACCGATCTTTCTATAAGGCTTACCCGTTTTTTACATATTAAAGATGCTTAAAATATGGAAAATATAGATATGAATATTGCCTTATTATTTATACTCTTCTTTTTACTTATCACATTTTTCATGTCGTTTTTCGAAAAAATTTGTGATTATCCGGGTACAAAATCCTTTATGGAATCCCATTTTAAAAATACCTTTTTAGCAAAAAAAATAGCTTTCCTTTTACCAATTTTAGTTGCTGTAGAGCTGATAGCCGTAATTATGCTGATTTTAGCGATTCTGAATTATTTTTTTACGATCATCACTATTAATTTTAGCCCATTTGCGCTTATAGCCTGTGCCATAAGCCTAATGATGCTCTTAATTGGGCAAAGAGTGGCTAAAGATTACCAAAGTTCGGCAGGAATTACCATTTATTTTATTTTGGTGATCCTGGGATTCTTCGCTTTGGCACAGTAATTTCTCAGCATCAAACCAAATAAAAAAGTCCGGTTAAAAAACCGGACTTTAAATTATAAAATTGAATATTTTATTTTGCTGAAGTAGTATCTTCCTCAGTTTTTTTAACAGCAGCATTGCTACCAGACTTTCCACTGTAACTCTCGTTTAGTTTCTTTACAATTTCATCGGTAATATCCAAGCCGTCTTTGGCATACATAATATTTGCAGATTCATTACTTCCAAAGATATAAGTGTATCCATTTTCTTTTCCGTACTCTGCTACAAAATCTTTTACTTTCTCCACAACCTCGTCTATAGCCGTATCGCTATCATTTCTTAATTGCTGACCAATCATTTGTTGTTGTTGTTGTAATCTTTGCCCTTTTTGCTGTAGTTCTTGTTCTTTAGCCTGTCTTTGTGAAGCCGACATAGAATTCATGCCTTGCTGATATTCCTGAACTTCTTGCTGAAATTGTTGCTGAGGACCGGTGATAAGCTGAGTTAGTGAGTCTCTACGAGCTTCAAACTTAGATTCCACATCTTTCATTTCCTGATAGTCCTGAATAACCTTAGTAGTATCTACATAAGCCGTTTTTTCCTGGTTGCAGGAAATTAATGAAATTGCTACTGCTCCTATCGCGATTAATTTTTTCATATTTTTAGTTTTATTGGCCGCAAATGTAAAAAAAGTATTTTAAGTATAAGCTTTATAAAATTAAGTATGAAGAATATCTATTCTATTAACTGATGTCTTAAATGGCAAAATTTGGCTGATCTTTCAACTATAAATATTTCTTATTAATACAAAAATAGTTATTAATAATCACTATTAATATTTAGCTATTTAAAAGCCCCGTAAACACAAATCTGTTTTTCAATAGGGCATTTTATATTCAACAGATAAAAAGCTCTTAAAATGGCTAATTTCGATTATTTGGAGGTTTTTTTAAAGAAATAGACCATCGAACTATATTCGCCACTTCGAGCCGCAGACAAATTTGATTTTAGTCCGTTTTTAAAGGCCTTAAATAAATTTTGTTTATCAGCACGATGATTTTCAGAAAGCATACTCACATAAAAAGAATCAAATTTTAATCCTTTAGAATGAAATAACTGAAAACCGTTTTCAAAAAACAATGTCTGAATTCCTTTTTTAGAAAAATGCCAAAGATGTCTGGGCACATCATAAGCCGCCCAATACTCCTTATAAATATCAGCATCCTTACTTTTATAATTAGGAACTGCGATGACTAATAGTCCGTCATCATTTAATAATCTATGAAATTCTTTAAATTGCTGTTCTAAATTAGGGACATGTTCCAAAACATGCCACATCGTAATTATATTATATTTATCAGAAATTTCTGATAATTTCTTTTTCAGCCTAAGATGTTTCTTTTGTGCTTTTTCTCTTGCGACTTTACTAGGCTCTACTCCTTCTACTTTAAAATAACGTGAAGCTGCCTTTAAAAAATCTCCGGTACCTGCTCCAATATCCAAAAGTTTTCCGGCAGATTTTTCCTTTAAGATCCATCCAACTTTTTTCTGAAGCATATAGGTTTTTACAATATTATATAATTTTTCAGTAAAAGATTTTGAAGCATCGGTATGCGAAATATAGCTTTCGCTTTTATAATATGCTGAAAGATTTTCTGGAACAGGTTCAGTTTTTAAAATATCGTAATGTTTCCATCTTTCCAATCGATACATTTCCCCACTTACTAAATAATCTTTGCAATAAAATGTTGAATCTTCCACTTAAGGTAATGCTTTATAATTTTTCTGATATTCGAAAAAATGGTTCTCTAATTGTTGGAGATAATTTCTAACTCTACTGGAATATAAAGACGAGGTTGAAATATGATCGACACCTTTTCGATCGGAAATTGTAATATTTACAAAAAATTTTACGGGCCCGGTTTGCTCCTCTTCATCTTCTTCCCTCTTGATTGGTTTATCGTCATCATCAATTCCTAAAATTCCATCAAAAATTTTTTCTACAATAGGCACATCCGTATATTCTTCACGATCGTCTTTTACAATTATGCTAACCAAAAACTCTTTTTCTAACTCTGGAAAAAGAATAACTTCACTATTTATTAAATCATTTTCTCTTTTTAAACCCAGATATTTTTTAAACCAGGATTTAGCAATAGGCCGTTGTAATTTTGTTTGAAAAAGATAATAATTAAAATGATCTTTATTTTCTAGTATTCTCGACCCTTCGATATCCGGTACCGAATGAGTGGTAACCTGGCACGCTACAATAACAAATAATAATCCTGAAATTATAAATTTTTGCCTCATTCAAATAGAATGTTCCACGTGGAACGTTGTATTTTAACGCCCCATGTAAACCAATAAAACCGAAATATCATTTGGGCTTACACCACTAATTCTTGAGGCTTGTGATACATTAGCAGGCTGAATTTTATTCAATTTTTCACGTGCCTCAAACGACATAGATTTGATTTTAGAATAATCAAAATGCTTAGGAATTTTCACATCTTCCAATCGATTAAGCTTATCGGCATTATTTTTTTCCTTCTGAATATATCCTGAATACTTAATCTGAATTTCGGTTTGCTCCAGCATTTCTGTATCTAGATGGTGCTGCTGAATATACTCCTCTACACCAGGAAATTTTCGTACATCATCCATTGCAATATTAGGCCTTGAAAATATCTTAAAAATCTTATCAGACTGTTTCATAGGTGAAGAATTATAGTCAGCCAATACAGGATTTGCATCTTCGGGAACAACGCTAGTATCTTTCAAAAAAGACACAAAAGCTAAAGATTTCTCCTTCTTTTCTTCCATTTTTCTCATCCTATCCTCCGAAGCCAAACCTAATTTATAAGAACGTTCAGTCAACCTAAAATCAGCATTATCCTGCCTCAATAAAGTTCTATATTCTGCTCTGGAGGTAAACATACGATAAGGCTCCTCTGTTCCTTTTGTAATCAAATCATCAATCAATACCCCTATATAAGCCTCATTTCTTTGCAGAATGAAAGGATCTTTTTCCTGCACTTTTAAAGCAGCATTTATACCGGCCATCATTCCCTGGCAAGCCGCCTCCTCATAACCTGTCGTTCCATTTATCTGTCCGGCAAAATATAAACCATCAACCAATTTAGTTTCTAAGGTATGTTGTAACTGTGTAGGCGGAAAATAATCATATTCAATAGCATAACCAGGCCTAAAAAATTTTACATTTTCAAAGCCTGCGACAGAGCTTAATGCAGCAAATTGAACATCTTCAGGTAAGGAAGTTGAAAAGCCATTTACGTAAACCTCTACCGTATTCCAGCCTTCAGGTTCCACAAAAAGTTGATGACGATCTTTATCCGCAAAACGATTAATCTTATCTTCAATAGAGGGGCAATAACGCGGACCTAAACTTTTTATCCTTCCATTAAACATTGGAGAACGATCAAAGCCGGAACGTAAAATATCGTGAACCTCATTCGAGGTATACGTCATATAACAAGAACGCTGTTTACTTAGCGGTTTTGTCTCATCCGAGTATGAAAATTTTCCGGGTACTTCATCACCAGGTTGCTCAATCATTTTTGAATAATCTAATGAACGGCCATCCACCCTTGGAGGAGTTCCGGTTTTCATACGACCTGCTTCAAAACCTGCATCGATCAAATCTTTAGTAATTCCCGTTGCGGCAGCTTCTCCTGCTCTACCGCCACCACGTTGCTTATCACCAATATGAATTAATCCGTTTAAAAAAGTACCATTGGTACACACCACAGATTTGGCCCTAATTTCTATTCCTAAAGAAGTACGAACCCCTTTTATTTTGCCATTTTCTATAATTAGACCATGCACCATTTCCTGATAAAAATCAAGATTTGGCGTTTGCTCTAAACGTAATCTCCAATCTTCAGCAAAGCGCATACGATCACTTTGTACCCGCGGGCTCCACATCGCAGGTCCCTTAGATTTATTTAGCATTTTAAATTGAATAGCACTTGTATCACTTACCAATCCGCTATAACCTCCCATAGCGTCTATCTCACGTACTATTTGTCCTTTTGCAATGCCACCCATTGCAGGATTACAACTCATCTGCGCTATATTCTGCAAATTCATTGTAACCAACAAGGTACTACAACCCATATTTGCGGCTGCGGCTGCAGCTTCACTACCGGCATGTCCAGCTCCTACAACAATAACATCATACTCCTTATTGAACATAAAATCTAGAATTATTTATGATTGTTCCACGTGGAACAATTTAATTTTCTCACTTTCTTTTTCTCGCATTAGCATAGCCTCTTCATCAGATTTATCCTTATAACCACAGTAATGCAATATACCATGAACTAAGACCCTTTTTAATTCGGTCTCAAAATCTTCATTAAATTCAAGCGCATTTTCACGCACCCTTTCAGTACTTATATAAATATCACCGTTTAAAAGATTTCCAATAGAATCATCAAAACTAATAATATCTGTATACGTATCATGATTTAAAAAACGTTGATTAATATCTAACAAATAATCATCATCACAAAAAATATAACTTATCTCTCCAAGTCGTTTTCCTTCCGAAGAAATTACACGTTCTATCCATTTTTTATAGACTTCCTTCTCAATTATATCAAAGTCATTTTCAGAATAAAAATTAATAATACCGTCTTGATTAATCATTAAAATAAGTATTAACGCGTTGTTTCAAATTGGGCCGCAAAGGTAAGCTATGTCTATCTAATATCTCAATGCTATTAAAATAATCTTTAATCTCTATATTGTTTTTAGGAGACTGATTATCAAAATCGCGCATACTTGTTTTACTTTCCCTCTCGTTACGCTCTCCTTTCTCGTTTAAAGATTCTTTTAGATTAAGCATCTTTTGATTAAGCTTGTTTAAGGTATTTAATGAATTTTGATTAATATCATTATTTAAAATATCTTTTTCAAGCTCATCATAGTCTTGATTTAAATCATTAAGATGCTCATCATTTTCCTTCAGAATACGCTCTAAATTTCTTCTAATTTCCTCCTGCTGCTTATAGATTTCAAATAATTTAGAATGCTCTCCTTCGTCAGTATTTTCTTGGCCCTCTCCTTTCATATTTTTACCCATTTGTTCTTTTAATTGCTTCCCTAAATCTTGCTGCTTCTCAATAATATCCTGCAATTGTGGACCTGTTCCCTCCCCTCCACTTCCAGAAGAATTCATTTGATCATTCATATTATCTAAAATTTCATTCAATAACACCGCCAAATCGTTCGCTCCTGTAATTGTATATTGTTGGGAAGAAAGTGCCTTGGAAAGACGCAGATCAGCTAATTCTTCTAAAGAGTTAATTAAATTAAAAGACACATTTTCCAAAAACTCAAAAACCTTTTCAGCTATAAATTGATTGTTTAACCCCAAAGCAAATAAACTATCATCTACATGCTCAAAATTTTCTTTTAGGACATATTGTTCTTTAAGCTGAGAAGAAAATTCCGGGCTACCGGTATTTATATCACGAAAAGCATTCATTAAATTTTCTTGCTTAAAGGAAAAAATAACCAAATTGTCAAGAACCTTTCTCAGCGATTCAATATCTGCTTCTAAGGTCTGCATATCCATATTGGCAGAACTTTGCTTCATTTCTTTCGCGAGCTCTTTCATTTTGTGACCCGTATTATCCTGCTTGTTTTTCTTTTCCCTTTCTGCAGATCCAGAAGTATTAATTAAATTCTCTAATTTTTCTTGAATATCTAATTCTGCCTCTTTATTACGTTCTAGAGATTTTGGACGTTTTAGTTCACCATTCTTTTTATCCAGCTGATCCAGTTCCCTTTGAATATCATCAAATTTCTCATCAATTTCCTTTTGGGATTTTCCGGATTTATCTAAATTTATTTGATCATCTCCTAAATTATCCAACTTATCTACTAATTGATTATACTTCTGTTCTACATAGTATTGCTTTGTTAACTCCACTAACTGCTCCAAACTACGCTTAGAAGAATTTTTGTTTTTGGATAATTCCTGTAATTTTTGCTGCAAGTTTTCATTTTGAATCTTGTCTGAATATTCCTTTAATTCATTTAATAAGGCTTTATTATCCTGTAGCTTATTTTCAGTATTTTCCAGTCTCTCTTTAAGCCGTCTCCCCTTGTCATTTTCAAGATTTTCAGTGTCTAATTTATCTTTAATATTCTTGGAAAACTTTTTCATTAAAGCATTTTCACGCTCCTGAGATTTAATAAAACTCTCTAACTTTTGTTGCTGCTCATAATCAAAATCTTTGTTTTCCAACTCATCATTCAGTAAATTATTTAATTGATCCTCTTGTTTAAACTTATCTAATTCATCAGATAAATTACCAATGTTCTCCTTCTGGCCTTGTAAATTTTGATCACGGATTTCCTCAGCAGTCTTTTTATAATAGGTAAAGTATGATGATGAAGCGGACTTTCTACCATTCACGGCATCGTTATCAAAAACCTGAAAAAAATATTCGTAATTCCTTCCAGCTTTTAAATCCAAATCACCCGGAAAAGAAACATAAAATTGACTAATCGTACCTGCACTAAAGTTAATGTATTCAGATTGAAAGCTCTCCTCTCCTATTTCTCTGTAACGTAACATTAAACCAGAGATTCCATGATCGTCACTAATCTTACCCCCATAATACTTTAAAGATGGATTCAATGAATCCACTTTTTCCTCAACCTGTATTGATGGCGATTTATCTTTTATAATTTCCAACCGAAAAGAAAGAGGTTGATAGTTCTTTAAAAAAGAATTTGAAGTTGATAAGGTATAATTTACAGATTGCAAAAAGCGACTTTCGAAACTATTCTTTACGCTTACCAGTGTATCAGAAAATTCCAAATTGACCGTCTCGGTATTTCTATGTTCAAACCTCCATTTAAGCCATGTTCCTTCAGGAATAGTTAGATTTCCCTCTCCGTTTGTTTGTTCATCCTCAAGACCCAAATAGTTAGGATATACAATTTCAATATTAAAATTAACCAATTCAGGTATAGCAATAATGGCCAAATTATAAGTTCTTGAACTTATATTATTAGCTAAAAGTCTAAATTCCTGATTTTTAGTAATATTTTTAAAAGTATAAGTGAATCGGCCTGGTTCCAACTGCCTCATGAAATATTCTGAATCCTTAAATATTATCTTTAACTGACCTGGAATTTCATCCCCCACCACATTAACTTCTAAATTATAATCCTCGCCTTCAATAACTCTAAGATTTTCTTCCTTCAGTACAAAACTAAAAGGAGCTGGTTTCTCATAGACCTGATCATAATTTTTTAAGCGGTCAAAAGAACTAAACAACCAATCCCCTCTTCCGCTAATCATTAAAGCTAAAATTAACAATAAAGGAACTCCAGCGGACAGTACGTATTTTAAATATTCACCAAAACTTACCGCATTTTTAAAATTATAGAATTTTAATTCCAAAGACTTCTGATGAATAGCAGCTTGTAGAAATTCAGAATTATCTTGTGATTTTAATTCTATCAAATTTAGCAACCTATCATCAATTTCAGGAAAATAGTCTCCAATAAGTACAGCGGCCTTTCTATCAGAAATTCCACGTCTTATATCCAAAAATTTTATAAGCGGTAAGCCGATAAAAAAAATTAATAAGGCGGATTCAACAATGATAAAAAAAAGAAAAAGTAAGAATCTTACACTCGTATCAAACCAAATAAAATTCTCAAAAAGCACTAGAAGCAGCCAAAATAATAATCCGATTAAAATAAACAACGCAGTATTTTTAATCAGAAGATTTAATTGATATTTTCTGATAAAAGACTGTAATTGATTTTTAATTGCTTCAAACTCTGCCATAAAATTCTATCTTCACTTCCCGGTTTACGCGACTAATTTTAAAGGATGGACATCAACAATTTAAAGAAATTCCTCCTTTAAAATTCCACTCAAATTCTCTATCCTATTGATTTGCCTAAATGTAAGTAATATTCATCATAAATAACAGCAGATTAAAATTTCAACAATAACCCAAATCGAAAGATCACATATTTTAGGATTGCATAAATTAGGTTGTATCTTTGCTACAAAAATAAAACCAATTATGTCTTCTAACGTACGCGTAAGATTTGCACCTAGCCCAACAGGGCCTTTACACATTGGCGGAGTAAGAACAGCTTTATACAATTACTTGTTTGCGAAAAAACATGGCGGTGACTTTATATTAAGAATTGAAGATACCGATCAAAACCGTTATGTTGAAGGCGCTGAAAAATATATTATTGATTCTTTAAACTGGTGTAACATCCCATATGACGAAGGACCAGGAAAAGAAAAAGATTGCGGCCCTTATCGCCAAAGTGAGCGTAAAAGTCTTTATAAAGCCTATGCAGATAAATTAATTGAAAGCGGTAATGCTTATTATGCTTTTGATAGCGCAGAGGATTTAGATAAGCATAGAAAATCTCACGAAGCAGAAGGTAAAACTTTTATTTACAACTGGCATAATCGTGAAAAGCTTGATAATTCTTTAGCACTACCGGAAGAGCAAGTTAAAAAGAGAATTGAAAATGGCGAACATTACGTAGTGCGCTTTAAATCTCCCAAAGATGAAATCTTAAAAATCTCAGATGAAATTAGGGGAAATATGGAGATCGATACGAATATATTAGACGATAAGGTACTATATAAAAGTGACGGCATGCCAACTTATCATTTAGCCAATATCGTAGATGATCATTTAATGAAAATCTCTCATGTAATTCGCGGTGAAGAATGGTTACCTTCATTAGCTCTACACTTTATGCTTTACCGTGCCTTTGGATGGGCTGCTCCAAAATTTGCGCATTTACCACTTATTCTAAAACCTCAGGGTAAAGGCAAATTGAGTAAGCGTGATGGTGACAAATTAGGTTTCCCAGTATTTCCTTTGCAATGGAAAGATCCAGAGAGCGGAGAAATTTCTGCTGGATATCGCGAAGATGGTTATTTCCCGGAAGCCGTTACCAACATGTTAGCTTTCTTGGGATGGAACCCGGGAACCGAACAGGAATTCTTTTCACTAGAAGAATTGACAAAAGCTTTTGATCTTAAACGTGTTCATAAAGGCGGCGCAAAATTTGATCCTGAGAAAACCAAATGGTTTCAACAACACTATTTACAGGAAGCCGATAATAATTTTATAGCTGAACAATTTTTAGACATTTTAAAAAAGAAAGAAATTGAAGCTACTAAAGAATATACTAAACATGTTATAGAATTGGTAAAAGAAAGGGCCATTTTTATCGAAGACATTTGGGAGCAGGGATTTTATTTTTTCACCTCCCCTACTTCATACTATCCTAAAAATACCAAAAAAGCCTGGGAAGAAGATACCCATCTTTTAATGACTGAACTTATAGAAGTGATACAGGGCATTGAAAATTTTAAGGCCAATATAATTGCTGAAAAAGTAAAATCCTGGATTACCGCAAAAGAAATAGGTTTTGGTAAAATAATGCAACCTTATCGAATTTCTTTAGTAGGATCCTTACAGGGAGCAGATCTTTTTGAAATATCTGAAGCTATTGGAAAACACGAAACGATAGCACGAATTAAAAAAGCTAATGAAACGCTTCGCTAACATTTGAGTATGTAATAAAAAAAAGAAAAGGCTTCTAAAATTAGAAGCCTTTTTAATATCTTTTAAGCGAGTTTCTTAAATTAGGTAAGGTTATACACGTTTTATTCCAAACATCTTCGCTACAGCCTTTAAAACGATTGCTTTTTGCATTATTGCGCCAATAGTATTTCCTACAATACGAAGTGGAGATAAAGAATCTTTCACTTCCTCTATCGTTAGTTTAATTTCTTCCTTATCGATTTGAGCCTGAAGTTTTAAAATTTTCAGATCCCTGTCTATTTCTTCAAAACTGGTATACTGCTTCATTTAATTCTCTTCATTAAAAATTTCCCGTGAAAACTTCTTAAGCATAAACTTGCTTAGCGGTTTTTTTCCGAATATCACAAATAAAACAATCACAACCAAATAAAAACCACCGACTATAAAAAATCCAGAAGATGGTTGATCCAAGGCAGCACTAATTGCAAAAGCAACCCCAAGGGATAAAAAAGCCACGGCAGTACTTAGCGCAAAAGCTACAATCAAAAACATCACCAGCAATATTGCCGACTTTGTTGTTTGTTTAAATATTAAAAGTTTATAATATTCAGCATTACTATGCGTAAATGCCCTAACGTTGTCATTAAGTTCGTCTATACTATTACTTAGTTTTTCAAACGCCATAAATATTATACCACTACTTTATTCGCTTTAGTTTCAGCCTCTTCCTTCTTAACTTCCTTTTGTAACTTCGCGTTTTGTTTTCTCAATTCTTCTAATTTTGATTCCATTGCTGAAAGGATATCATCTGCTTTATGGCTCGCATTAGAAAGTGTTTCTTCTAATCTTTCTTCAAAATCAAATTTTGCTTTTTTAGCTTTCTCTGTTAGATTAGAAGCTGTTTCGTTATATTTCTTATTAAAACGATCCTGTGCGTCTAAAGCATCTTTCTTAAGTTTCTTTCTTGTTTTTTCACCTTTATCAGGAGCATATAATAACCCAATTCCAGCTCCAATAGCTGCGCCAGTTACTAATGCTAACAATGTGCTTCCTGTATTTGCCATAATAAATAAGTTTTTGATTAATACTTTCTATCAAATATACGGTATCAACAGCTTAAGCCCTGTTAATAACCGGTTAATATGTATTTTACCAATACTAAAATATTCTTAAACAAGCACTTATCCAAAATTTACTTTTGCATTTTGGCCCAACTATCTCTTAAACCCACTGTTCTATTAAAAACCAGATGATCTTTAGTACTATCTCTATCAATACAAAAATAACCTATTCTCTGGAACTGGAATTTCTCTAATTCTTCAGCAGTACTTAAACTCGGTTCAACAAAACCTGTAATAGTATTTAAAGAATTGGGATTTACAAATTCAAGAAAATCCTTATCCTTTACTCCATCGGGAGCTTCTTCTGTAAACAAGCGATCATAAAGACGAACCTCAGCTTTTAATGCATGCTTTATAGAAACCCAGTGCAATGTTCCTTTTACCTTTCTTAAGGACTCTTCAGTCCCACTACCACTTTTACTCTTGGGATCGTAAGTACAATGAATTTCCAGAATATTACCTTCTTCGTCTTTAACTACATCTTCTCCTTTAATAATATAGGCATTCTTTAAACGAACTTCCTTACCTAAAGTTAATCTAAAGAACTTACGATTTGCACTTTCTTTAAAGTCTTCTCTCTCGATATATAATTCGCGGCTAAAGGGAACCTGTCTTGTACCCGCGGTTTCATCTTCCGGATTATTTTCGGCTTCTAACCACTCTTCTTCTCCCTCAGGATAATTAGTAATTACCAACTTCACAGGATCTAGAACACCCATTACACGGGGTGTGATTTTATTTAGATCTTCACGTGCACAAAATTCTAAATGCGCTACATCGATCATATTTTCACGCTTCCCAACACCAATAGAATCAGCAAAATTTTTAATAGCGGCAGGAGTATATCCACGTCTTCTTAACCCAGAGATGGTTGGCATCCTGGGATCATCCCATGATTCTACAATTCCCTTTTCTACAAGTTGTGCCAGTTTTCGTTTACTTACCACTGTATGGCTAAGGTTTCTTCGCGCAAATTCCCGCTGCTTTGGGATAAACTCTCCAGGTTTACTTACTTTGGCAATAAACCAGTTATACAACTCTCTATGCGGTAAAAACTCCAGGGTACAAAAAGAATGGGAAACCTGCTCGATAAAATCGCTTTCCCCGTGTGCCCAGTCGTACATTGGGTAGATTTTCCATTCCCCTTCCGTACGATGATGTGGTTTATGAACACATCGATACATAATAGGATCCCGCATTAACATATTACCACTGGACATATCGATTTTAGCGCGAAGCACATGAGCACCTTCAGGAGTTTCTCCATTCTTCATTTGTTCGAATAAATCCAAATTCTCCTCTACACTACGATTCCTGTAAGGACTTTCTGTACCTGGCTGTGTTGGTGTTCCTTTTTGCTGCGCAATGTCTTCAGAAGTCTGACTGTCTACATATGCATCGCCATTCTTAATCATTTCTACCGCCCAATCGTACAACTGCTGAAAATAATCTGATGCATAACATTCCTTAGCCCATTTATAGCCAAGCCATTCCACATCTCTCTTAATAGCTTCAACAAATTCCTTTTCTTCTTTTATGGGATTGGTATCGTCGAACCTTAAATTTACAGGAGCATCATATTTTTCTCCCAAACCAAAATTTAAACAAATAGAAGAAGCATGCCCAATATGCAGATAGCCATTAGGCTCTGGTGGGAAACGAAACATCAGTTTTTCCCTTTTATAATCTGCCTTTAGATCTTCTTCTATAATTTGCTCAATAAAATTTAGAGACTTCTTTTCTTCCGCCATAATTTTTCTTGTAAAAAAGCAAAGTTATCAAAAATAAAATCGCCTTGCAGGAGTAAAACAATTAGAAAATAAAAAATAATCATTCTTTAAAAGTATAATCCCATAATCACGTCTCTAAATCTTAGATAAGTTTCCTGATTTATAATTCACTGGAGACTAACCGGAATGAACTAATTGGGTTAAAATAAACCTAAACCTAAGTTATACAAAGTTCTTCACATCGATATTCTTTAATTTTATAAGAGCAAAAAAAATAATGATGAACTACTACAAAACCTCTATTATTCCATCTTTAAAACCTGTATTAAGATGAGCAATAATTCCTCGAAACTAAATCCGTTATCAGTTTGGGCACTTGCCGCAGGTGGAATGGTAGGCGGTGGTATATACACCGTGCTGGGTGTTGTCATTGCCGTTTCGGCACAGTGGACCTGGCTCGCTTTTGTCCTTACAGGACTAATCGCCATACCATCAGCCTATAGTTATGTGTTCCTAACTAATAAATTTCACGAAGAAGGCGGTGCCTTTGTATTTCTGGAAAAAGTAAACGATAAAAAAATGGCCGGAAACCTCAGCTGGTTGTTAATTATCGGGTATGTCTTAACGATATCGGTTTACGCTTATGCTTTTGGACATTACCTATCGTTTGCTTTTCATGGCAATCCTTTATTAATGCGTTTACTTGCCGCCGGGATTGTCATCGCTTTAATTTTATTGAATTTAGCCGGAGTAGGAAAACTGACCAATGTAGAGATTATTATCGTATCGGTGAACCTACTAGTATTATTGGCTTTAGGCATTTACGGACTGGCCAATTGGGACACCTCTCAACTTACCGCGGGAATCAGTCCTCGACCTATTTGGTCAAGTTTAATTGGAGGAGCTTCCATATTTATGGCATACGAAGGCTTTCAGCTACTTACCTACGAATACGATAAAATTAAAAATCCTGAAAAGAGCTTTATGCCTACTTTAATGAGCGCTGTCATATTTGTGGTCATCCTTTATGCGGTAGTAGCGTTAGGAGCAACCATGGTGGGTGGTGCTACGTCTATGATTAGTTTTAAAGAAATTGCTTTGTCCATTTCGGCCGAATCGGCTTTTGGAAAAACCGGACTTATAGTAATGACGGTTGCTGCAGGATTTGCAACAGCCGCAGCCATCAATTCCACTCTATTTTCCACGGCCAATTTATCCAAACGTATTGCCTCTAAAAACGAACTTCCTTCCTGGTTTGATCACACCAATAAAAACGATGTACCCGATCGATCGATCATTGTTCTAGGTACTTTAGCCGGGACCTTAGCTATTGTAGGCTCGTTGAGTTCATTGGTAGAAGCAGCAAGTTTGGCCTTCTTATTTACCTTTGGGATTGTAAACTGGATTGCTTATCGCGAATCTGAAAAACGAAAATGGATCCCGTTAATGGGCATTATCATTGGGATTCTAGTGGGAGTAGCCTTAATTTTTAGATTGGTGATTTCTAAACCCGTTGCCCTAGGCGGAATTTTAGCCGTGGTGTTACTTATCATTATGGGAAGACCCTACTTACTGAAGAAGAAAGAAAAAACACAACAAAAAGCCCAGGTAGATGAAAACTAAATTTATAACGCTATTCATGGGAATGCTACTGCTTTTTAGTTGTCATTCTTCTCAACAAAAACCTTCAAAATTACGCATAGGACAGTTTATGTTCACTGATCGCCCGGTAAAAATTATCTTTACAAAAGATGGTGAATCTACTCTTCAACAACAACTGAAGTATACCGAATTAACAGATTATCAATCTATAAATTCTGGAACTTATACAGTAGAAGTAAAAGCTGAAAACCAGTCATTGTTAAAGAAAAAAGTAGGTATTGGTAACAGCGGAGTTTATACTTTGATGCTTTATGGAATTTTACAGGAAAATCCCACTACCAATGAAAAAACCAGCAAAACAAAATTACACGAAATTGTAGAAGGTGAAGAAGCGACGATGCCAAACGGAAATTTACCGCAATTCAAAATTTTGAACGATGAATTTGAATGCGGTAAAGACGAAGCAAAAATAAGATGGGTTCATTTAGCTGCCGGTGTAGAAGAGATTTCGGCAGTAGCCACTTCAGATAAAAAAACAGTGTCACTGTCTTCACTTACCTATCCCAAAGTTTCCAAGACAAAAGCGCTTTTGCCACTTCAGCAAAAAGTGAACTGGAAATTAAAAGGAAGTAAAGTAAACGTAGCACAAGAACAACTCGCTATTCAATCTCAAAAGTTATATACTTGCTTTATTATGGGCATCGAAGGAAAATATATTGATAGCTTAAAAGTTGTTACCGGCGAAACACCCAAGAAAAAATTTTAAACCTTATTTTTACAAAAAAATAATTTTGGGAAGTATAAAATTAAAAAATATCAAGGTATTCGCTTATCACGGTTGTTTGGAGGAAGAAGGAAAGATAGGAAGTGATTATAGTGTTGATCTTAAAGTAAAGGGCGATCTCTCTAATTCGGGAAAATCTGATGAATTAGCAGATACCATCGATTACGTTCATTTAAATAACATTGTGAAAGAAGAAATGGCTTTACGTTCTAAACTTTTAGAAAGTGTTGCAGAACGAATTAACAATCGGGTACTAAAAGAAATTATATTGGTACAAAAGGTAACCGTTTCAGTATCAAAAATTAATCCTCCAATAGGAGGCAATGTGGCAATGGTTAGCGTAACCAGAAGTAAATCCAGATAGATTTTTAGTTTTAGAACTTAAAATTTTTATTACATTTGCGTTCCCTAATAAAAGGGCATCGTGGCCGAGTGGCTAGGCAGTGGTCTGCAAAACCATGTACAGCGGTTCGAATCCGCTCGATGCCTCTACAAACAAAAGGCTTTCCATATTGATGGAAAGCCTTTTTTTATAGCTATTATTTTCAGTAAATTAACTCAGTGCAAGATCATGAGGCATTTGTTAAAAAATAATTCTTTGTTTAGAACCTGGATCAGGGATAAAAATTAGATTTTCAGTAGGACTAATTATTTCATTTTATTCGAAAAAGCCTATGCCTTCTCCCGGAGTAATATTGTCGATTTGTTCCCTTATTTCGTTTACTTCACCTGGAAATGCACCCTGTGATATCAATACAATACCAAAGACCACTAACATCACACTAATACCTTTTTTCATGATGTAAATTCTACCCGGAGTGAGTTTACGGTTTAATTTTTTGGCGAGTAAAATCTTAAAGATATCAACAATTAGGTAAGTGATTAAAACAGTACTAAAAAACACAAGGATTCTATTACCATCCATTTCTAATCGCGGACCAAAAACAATGATTAATCCCAACCAGAAACCAAGTACACCAACATTAATAAAATTAAGTAAAAAACCTTTTAATGCCAATCCCAGATAGTCACTTTTGCCGAGTTTACGAATATCCGGACTTTCTTCTTCCTGTGGCAATGCTTTTTTGGTTTGGATAAAAGTCATGATACCATAAGTGGTAAGAATTACACCTCCAAAAATGAACAATGCAGGATCGTCTTTTATTCTTTCCAGTAATTTAGTTGTACTTAGATAAGCAATAAATAAAAAAACGGTATCTGCTATTATTACACCTAAATCAAAAGATATAGCTGCCCTAAATCCTTTTATGGCTGCGGTTTCCAGTAATACGAAAAATACCGGTCCTAACATAAAAGCCAGAAATAAGCCTAATGGCATGGCTGCTAAAATATCATGTAGCATAAGCTTTATTTAGAGTGCAAAAATAAAAGATTAGTTTTTTCTCACGACTTTACCACCAAATAAAGTGCTTTTATCGATCTCTTCGGGATCACCATAAACGTTTACGGTACCTCCCGCCCTAACCTTAGCGGTTACTTTTCCAGAAACAGTAACATCGGCTACACCGCCTGCCTTAATATCTACGTTTAAATAATCAGATTGAAGATTTTTAGCATAATACTTTCCTCCGGTATTAATATTCACTTCCTGATGTTTTACGTTTCCTGAGGGTGTTATTTCTCCTCCACTTCTTATAAGAGCAATTAAATTATCCACCTCAAATTCTCCAGTAATATCAGCCCCTTCCTGAGCTTCCAACGTGAAAAATTCAGCATTAATTTTGTCAGCTATCATCACTGAAGCATTTTGCTTTGCTCTAACTTCGTCGATACTTTTATAATAAAGCAACACCTGAGTATCATCGTCATCATCAAAAATGTTATCAATCCCTAATTTAATTTTTAAGGTCGCATTTTCGATATCAAATTCAACATCTTCCCTACTCTCTCCGGTTACTACCGCTTTATTTTCATCAGATCGTACCAGTTTTACCGGCAAACCATCATACACGAAAATCTTCTGAAAATCGGCAAGATCATGTTTTGTTTCCTGCGCATTTACAGCGAATCCAAAAGCCATAAAAGCAATAATTAATAAATTTTTCATTTTTACAATTATTAAAAACTATCCTTTAAAATCTTCTTTTAATCCCAACATGGTAAAATCCAGGTGACGTTTCACCAGGTCGGCATTTTTAACTTTTACATACACCTCGTCCCCAAGCTGATATACCTTTTTGGTTTTTCGGCCAATCACAGCATAATGCTCTTCATTAAATTCGTAATGATCGTCTGATAAGTCTCTTAAACGAATCATTCCTTCACATTTATTTTGTTCGATCTCCACAAAAATTCCCCAATCGGTCACTCCAGAAATTACCCCAAGAAACTCTTCATCTTGATGATCCTGCATAAACTTCACCTGCATGTATTTTATGGAATCCCGCTCGGCATTCGCCGCAAGATTTTCCATCTCACTACTGTGATGGCATTTTTCATCGTAAACATCTTCACTGGCTGATGCTGCACCATCCAGATACTGTTGTAACAAACGATGTACCATCACATCCGGATAACGCCTAATTGGTGAAGTAAAATGAGTATAATACTCAAAAGCTAAACCATAATGCCCTATATTTTCTGTTCCGTAATAAGCTTTACTCATGGTACGAATTGCCAGCGTATCTACAAGATTTTGTTCTTTTTTACCCTGTACATTCTTTAAAAGGCTATTTAGAGAGCTCGTAACGCTTTTTCTGTCACTTAGATTAAGCGAATGACCAAAGCGACCTACAACGGTTTGTAAAGACGCTAATTTCTCTTCATTGGGCTCGTCGTGGCATCGATAAACAAAAGTTTTCTTAGGTTTTTGCTTTCCTATAAATTCCGCTACTTTTTTATTGGCCAAGAGCATAAACTCTTCAATAAGTTTGTTAGCATCTTTAGAAGTTTTAAAGAATACCCCTATAGGTTCATTTTCTTCATCTAAATGAAATTTCACTTCTACCTTATCAAAGGAAATTGCACCCTCACGCATTCTTACCGATCGCATTTTCTTTGCCAAACGATCTAATTCTAAAACAGCTTCTACAATAGCATTATCCACCGTATAGGAACCTTCTTCACGAATAGAAATATCTTCCGGAATTTTATTTTCCATGGTTTCGATAATATGCTGTGCTTCCTCATAAGCAAATCTGGCATCAGAATAAGTCACCGTTCTACCAAACCATTGATCTTTTACTTTAGCATTTTTATCTAATTCAAATACCGCAGAAAACGTATATTTTTCTTCATTTGGTCGTAGGGAACAGGCGCCGTTTGATAAAATTTCAGGAAGCATCGGTACTACCCTATCTACCAAATAAACCGAAGTCGCACGATCGTAGGCTTCTTGATCTAAAATAGTATCAGGTTGCAGATAGTGTGAAACATCGGCGATATGAACTCCCAGTTCTATATTTCCGTTGTCAAGTTTTCTAAAGCTTAAAGCATCATCAAAGTCCTTGGCATCTTTTGGATCTATGGTAAAAGTGAGCACATCGCGCATATCACGACGCTTTTTAATCTCCTGATCTGAAATTGAAGTATCGATTTTATTAGCAAATTCTTCCACCTCTTCAGGAAAATCTGCCGGTAAGCCGTATTGCGCTAAAATCGAATGTATTTCTGTATTATGATGTCCTGGAGTACCCAGCACTCTGGTAATCACTCCAAAAGGAGAATCGGCTTTTTTTGGCCAGTCATCAAATTCTACCAAAACCTTATCCCCATCCTGCGCTTCTCCCAACTTATTTTTCTGAACAAAAAAGTCGGTATACATTTTAGGATCATCGACTACTACAAAACCAAAGTCCTTCTTCAGTTGCAACACCCCTACAAAACTGGTTCGTTTACGTTTGATGATCCTGGTAATTTCTCCTTCAGATTTTTTTCTACGTCGATGTTTATAAACATAAATTTCAACTTCATCCCCATGAAAAGCGGAATTTAAGTTTTGTTGAGGAATCATAATATCATCCTCAAATTCGTCTACAATTACAAATCCGTATCCTTTGCTCGACATGTCGAGCACGCCTGTGTAGTAATTAGCTCCTTTTTCTATCATAAATTTACCACGATCAACCTGGTTAATTTCTTTTTTTGCAGCTAATTGAGCTAATTTTTTGGTAATTTGGTTTCGACTGCTCGGATCGTCTACACCTAACTTCGATGCAATTTGTTTGTAATTATAAGCTTTACCTGCATCCTTTCGCAGGATATCTGTAATCTTTTTATCAAGATTTCCCAGTTTTGCACTGGATTTATTGTTTTTTTTCTTTCGTTTCATTCTCATATACCGGTAAAATTAGTGTATATAACTGATTTTAGATGAAAATGAATGTAAAGTTTTGTTAAGTGATTTCGATAAAATTTACTAAAACCGTCAAAATTTAACGGTTCTGGGATAAAATAAACTTTATTTTATAACGTTAAAAATGTTATAGTTATCTTAATAATTTCTTAAATTTGTAATCTAATTTTCAGAGAGAATTTTAGCTAGTTTTAAACCAATGAAGTTGTTAGCCTCCAAATCAAGAAGATTTTTTCTGTTATTTTTCCTCATTTTTCTACTTGGGGTTATTGGATTTTTTACTTATATCAACAAGTCATTAAATCATAGATCCCAGCTACATCCTACACAAACTTCCGGCCAGCATAAAATTACCTATTACAATTAATAAATAAAATGTATCTTTAAGTACCTATCAATCAGGTTCATGAAAGATTATATTTACCTACAAAGTTTTACATATACCTACGAATGTCATGTGGTTAGACATCTTTTAGATAATGAAAATATTATCTATTACATTAAAAATGAAACACTTATCGATCTAATTCCTTTATCTTCATTTGCATTGGGTGGGATTAAACTTTATATTCATAAATCACATCTAACTAAAGCAAAAAAAATTTTAGACCAAACTTTTAGACGTAACAATCATCTTCGTATCGTTTAATCTTTAATAGTTATTCACATTATATATATCTATTATTTTTCTTTTCTTTTTTTTTAAACTTAAATGATGGTATATGATTGCGTGTTAATTTGTGCAATAAAATTCTGATGAATAATTTGGAATTTGACTTGTGATTATTTGATAACAACTTATCAACAGGTGATTAAAATCTTAAGTTATTGATCTTCTTATACTTTTAAGCTTTACTTAACAATTTTAAAATTTTCAATTAACATATAAAATCTTGAAACTTTAAATTTCATCGGTTGTTTATAACCTGTTATTGATTGCTGAAAACTTGAAGAGAAATAACCCACTTATAATTTGGATATATGCTTCTATAGCTGGTATTGTAATTTTTAATCAATAAAACAAATTAGGTTTTTATTTTCTCATCAAAGGTTATCCACATGTTGTTGTCAATTGTAAAACGCTGATAATAAAGGATGTTTTAAAAGTAATTAACAATGCAATATTCGTAGGTTAATAAGCACTTTTTATACCTTTGTATGTAGTTAATAAAACCAGTATTATGAAAATCTCCATTGGTAATGACCACGCCGGGACGCAGTATAAGAATCTTATTCAGCTATATTTAGAAAACGAAGCCGGTATAGAAGTAAAAAATTATGGTACGAATACAGATGATAGTGTAGATTATGCCGATTTTGTACATCCCGTTGCAGAAGATGTTGAAAGCGGAAAAGCAGATTTTGGAATTATTATTTGCGGTAGCGGTAACGGTGCCAGTATGACCGCTAATAAGCACCAGAAAATACGCTGTGCATTATGTTGGACCGGTGAAATCACTAAATTATCAAGAGCGCATAATGATGCTAATATTTTAAGTATTCCCGCACGTTTTGTGTCGACACAACAGGCGGTAGATATGGTAAAGATCTTTTTAAATACTGAATTTGAAGGGGGAAGACACCAAAAGAGGATTGATAAGATTCCCTGCCAGTAATTAATAAACTATTTTGCTATATCCCGGTTTTATAAAAAATCGGGATATATTTTTTTAAAGATAAATAATGGAAATAAGTATAAAAAAATTCAACCAACTTAGCTTAAGCGAATTATATCATATTTTACAATTGAGAGCTGAAGTTTTTGTGGTAGAGCAGGATTGTGTATACCAGGATATTGATGGAAAGGACGAAAAAGCTTTACATATTATAGGAAAACATAATGGTGAAATGGTTGCTTATACCCGCTGTTTTGATAAAGGTTTTTATTTTGAAGAAGCTTCGATTGGTCGTGTGGTCGTAAAACAGGAGCAGCGAAAATATGGTTATGGTCACCAAATTATGACCACATCCATAAAAGCGATTAAAGATCGGTTTAATACAGATCATATAAAACTTTCCGCACAGCAATATTTAATCAAGTTCTATGAAAGTCATGGTTTTAAAAGTGAAGGCGAAGGATACCTGGAAGATGGTATCCCGCACATTGCCATGAAAAAATAGTGTTTAATTTTGTAGAATCTTAGCATATTGGCCTGGGTTGTTTAAAACTTCCCTGGCCTTTTTTATTTCCTGGCTGCTGGCTACATGGTTCTGATATAAACCTTCCTGGTAAAAATAGTGTTTAATAATCTGGTCTTGTAAAACCGACTTGATTTCATCTTTTTTATGATCCAATTCTTCAGCCTTACTTTTATCGATTTCTAAGGAGATTTGTTTATAACTATCAAGTATATCTTGCTGAAAACCTTCAGATTGTGCAGTTATCAACAATTCTTCTAATTCCTGTTCAGTATTGGTTTTATAGGTAAAATCTGTTGATTTTAAATAGCTTTTAAAATCATTAAAGTCGGCATCGCTAAACGTATATTTTACCGGATCTTGAACATCATGTTGATAATAGTAATTAGTAGCATAATTAAAAATTGCATTTTTCTCTAAAAGGGCTCTGGTAATACTACTGTATTCTGAGGATTCTAATCTCACATCAGGTAAAATTCCGCCACCATCGTAAACCGTTCTTCCATTTTTTGTTTTAAAAGCGTTATAATCTTCTACTTTGGTGCGAACGGCTTTACCGTTTTCATCCCGTTTGCGGTAATCTAAGGCCTGTATACAACGTCCGCTTGGAGTGTAATAACGTGAGATCGTAATTTTAAGTTGAGTGCCATAGGCGATTTCCTTTGGTCGTTGTACCAAACCTTTACCAAAAGTACGCGCACCTACCACGACTCCTCTATCCAGATCCTGAATGGCGCCAGATACAATTTCACTAGCCGAGGCACTTTGACCGTTCACTAAAACTACTAATGGAATTTTGGTGTCTATAGGTTCTTTTTGTGTATAATATTCCTTATTATATTTTTCAATAACAGATTTGGTGCTGGTAATCAATTCTCCTTTGTCAAGGAAAATGTTACTTACATTTATTGCTTCGCTCAATAAACCACCGGGATTACCTCTAAGATCCAGAATAATTTTATCTGCGCCCTGGCTCTTAAGATCTTTTACCGCTCTACTGGTTTCTTCATAAGCTTTTTGGTTAAATCTGCTAAGCACCACATAGCCGCTATTATCTTCTAAAAGCGCATAAAACGGAACAGCTTTTAATTCAACCGAACTTCTTTTAATGCTGGTTTGTTGAGTTTTGCCCTGCCGCTGGTAGGTAATATTTACTGCAGAATTTACAGAACCGTTTAATAATGCCTGCGCACCTTCAGTAAAATCTGAGACTTTGGTATTTCCAATTTTAGTGATTTTATCGCCGGGTTTTAGTCCGGCTTTATCGGCAGGATAATCTTTGTAAACTTCAGTTATTAACAATACATCTTCATCTTGTTTTAAAGCAGCACCAATGCCGGTATATTCTCCTTCCATATTAATCCTGGAGCTTTGCACATCCTGTTCGCTCCAAAAGTTGGTATAAGGATCCAAATCGGTCAACATCGATTTTATTGCCGTATCCATTAGATCTGCCGGGCTGGTTTCATCAACATAATTCATGTTGATTTCCTTAAAAAGCGTGGTAAAAATTTCAATTTGTTTGGCGATTTCAAAGAAATCAGATTTAAAACCAAAACTTGTGAATAATACCGCACCACCAAAAATTAAGATTAGTGTTTTTTTATAGAATTTCTTTTTCATCCTTTTTTTAGTTTAAAGATGAAGTATGGATTCATCCTAGTTTAAAACGCTTATTTTTTCCTTTTGTTTTAAGCGTTCCAGTAGATTCACCATCAACTGTTCCATCTTTATCTGAGAAATATCTTCCCGGGAAAGATAAATAAACATCAATGCATATTGCTGCTTTGCCCCGGTCATAACAATATACTTATTTTTTCTGAAAGATTCTCGCATTAGTCTCTTAATGCGGTTTCGCTGTACGGCAGTTTTTATAAATTTCTTAGGAACAGAAAATCCCGTCTTAAAATATGGATTTTTAACTGAAACTGTTTTTGAATTCCTGGAAGGGATAGGAATATAAACCAATCGTAACGGATAATTCTTTATCGAAACACCTTCCGCAAAAAGTGTATCAATAAGAATTTTACTTTTTAATTTTTCCTGTTTATTGAAGCCTTCTTCCATGCCCCAAAAATAGGTATTGTAAATGGATATTTACAAACTAAAGCTTAAGCTGATTTTGGGTCTCGCTTCCTGCTTTATAATCTTTAATATTCTGTATGGTAACTTCAGCAATTTGCTGTAATGCCTCTTTGGTTAAAAATCCCTGATGGGCTGTAATAAGTACGTTTGGAAACGAAATTAATCGAGCAATGACATCATCTTTGATCACACTTTCAGATAAATCTTTAAAAAATAATTGTTCTTCCTGCTCGTAAACATCGATGCCTAAATAGCCTAATTTTCCAGATTTTAAAGCTTCAATAGTGTCTACCGTGTTAATTAATGGGCCGCGGCTGGTATTGATTAACATCATGCCATCTTTCATTAGTTTAAAGCTTTCTTTATTAATAATATGTTTGGTTTCTGGATTTAATGGGCAGTGTAAAGAGATGATATCAGATTGCTCTAAAAGCTTTTCAAAAGAAACATATGTACCGCCATGCGCTAAAATCTCTCGATTTTCGAATTTATCGTAGGCGATAACGTTACAACTAAAACCTATCATGTTTTTGGCGAAAATGCTACCTATTTTCCCGGTACCAATCACACCTACTGTTTTCCCATGAAGATTGAAACCACGTAAGCGTTCTAAAGAAAAATTACCTTCTCTGATTCTATTATAGGCCTTATGTGTTTTTCGATTTAAGGTAAGGATTAAGGCAATAGCATGTTCTGCCACTGCTTCGGGTGAATAAGCCGGCACTCGATAAACTTTAATTCCAAATCTTTTCGCTGCGACAAGATCCACGTTATTGAAACCAGCACAGCGTAAAACCACGAATTTCACGCCATTTTTAGCTAAAATAGCTAAGGTTTCTCATTAAGATCATCATGTACAAAGACGCAAACACCATCATAATCTTTGGCAAGATTGGCGGTATCTTTAAATAATCTAACCTCAAAGTATTTTAAGTCGATGTCCTTCTTGTGATAAGGATCAAAGAATTCTTTGTCGTAAGATTTAGTGCTAAAAAAGGCTAATTTCATTTTTCTGATCTTGAATATTTAAAAATATAAAATTGAGGGTTTAAATGAAATTTATAATAGAAGCTTTTTAAAATAAAAAAGTCCGGCTTATGCCGGACCTTAATAGAATATAATAATATTTTATTCAGAATCTACTTGTCCGTAAGTATTGTTACTACGATTAACATCAGCCATAAGCTGAGATTCGTCAATTTCTATAGATTTTATATTAGCTTTAGGAGTATCTATTTCCAAATCGTAAGTTGGATAAGCCCAGGGCCAGTCTTCTTTTACAATTCGTTCTACATCGCCTTCAGCCGGTTTTTCCCAACGCATCATACGTAATGGCATATAGTATAATTTCTTACTACCATCGTTTAAAGTCACCGTAACTTCAACAGGCATGGGCATTAAACCTTTTCTTTCTAAAGTTACTTTTGTTCCGTTTTCAGCTTCCTCTACACTATTGATTGCATAATCGATTTGATTAGTAGTTTCTGTCCAATCGGTTAGATACCAGTGTAATTCGGCTCCAGATACTTTTTCAGCAACTCTAATAAAATCATTAGGTGTTGGATGTTTAAATTTCCATTCGTCGTAATAGCGATTTAACGTTTTGGCTAAATTTTCCTGCCCGATAATATATCCCAGTTGTGCTAAAAATACAGCTCCTTTGCTATAAGCGGCGATAGAATAAGCGGTATTGATATCGTAACGATCACCATGGGTTGTTTGAGGTTGCTCTGCTCCAGAGGTAGCAATGTAGTTATAGCCTCTATAAGATCCGGCAAAAGGATTTCCCGAAGTTCCTTTGATCGTTTTTTGAGCCAGCCCAGAAATATAAGTGGTAAAACCTTCATCCATCCAAGGATGCTCAGATTCGTTAGTAGCTAATAATTGTTGAAACCAGGAATGTGCAAATTCGTGAGCAGTAGTGCCCAGTAAGCTATTGTAGTCTTCTCCGCCGGTAATTAAAGTACACATGGCATATTCCATACCACCATCGCCACCCTGTATAACAGAGTATTGTGGCCATGGATAAGGACCTATATGTTTGTTAAAAAACGCCAATAATTTAGCTGTTTCGGGCTGAATTTTTTTCCAGGCTTCAGTTACTTTTGGATCATCTTTGTATAAAAAGTGAAGCATAACACCGCTTTTGGTTTCCAGTTTATCATGGATAAAATCTGGATCTGCAGCCCAGGCAAAATCATGTACTTTTTCGGCTTTAAAATTCCAGGCCAGTTTTTTACCTTTATGTTTTACTTTAGTGCCTTTTTCTTCGTATCCGTAACCAATTTCTTCAGGATTTTGTAAAACACCTGTCCCACCGATAATATAATCTTTATCGATATTTATGGTTACATCAAAATCACCCCAAACGCCATGAAATTCTCTGGCGATATAAGGATCTGCATGCCATCCTTCAAAATCATATTCAGCTAATTTAGGATACCACTGTGTCATGGAAAGCGCGACACCATCGGCATTATTTCTACCAGATCTTCTGATTTGTACGGGTACTTGGCCTTCAAATTCCATTTTAAAAGTAGTAGATTTTCCTGGTAAAATAGGTTCGGCAAGATGTACGATAAGAATCGTTTCTTCTTCTTCTGTTTCTACTTTTTTGCCATCCTGGGTTAACGAAGTAGCTCTTAAATAACCAATCTCATCTTCTTTAAGTTTGGCGATTCTACTCTCGTAATCTGGATTTTGTCGATCTCCTTTATTATTTACCATTCTTCCATCCGGATCTTTGATATCCTGTAAACGTCGATCCATCTCGCTTCCCGGTTGAAAAGCGTTAAAGAACATATGGTAATATACTTTATTTAAGGTATCTGGTGAATTATTGGTATAAACCAACTCCTGAGTACCGGTATAACGGTAATTTTCAACATTCATATCTACGTTCATATCGTAGTCTACATGTTGTTGCCAGTAGCAGGTATTATTTTGTGCCTGCGAAAATGCAGAAACCAAAAGTGCCAGACTAAAAATTAGTTTTTTCATAAATGTGGGTTATTATTTAGAAACTTTAGATGCTAAAATTAGTGCATTATATAAATTAACAATCTTTCCAGAGGTAGAAAGTTCACTAAATTCCTGCGTGTTTAAACGATCGCCACCAACAATTACATTGGCCTGTACCGGTAAACCACTATCCATAATAATCTTTTTAACCTGTGGTGCTGTTAATTTAGGAAAATATGATCTAATCATTGCTGCAATACCGGCAACTTCAGGTGAAGCCATAGAAGTTCCCTGTAAATATTCATATTCATTATTTGGTGTCGTAGACCAGATTTTATTTCCCGGAGCAAACACATCTACGTTTTTCTTCCCGTAGTTAGAGAAATCGGCTACCAGTTTAGAACCATAATCATAATTTAAGGCACCCACAGTTAAGAAGTTATCGCTAATTTCTATGGCATTATCTGGTGTTTGATCGTTTGGATACACCATTTTCTCATCCAGGTTTAAGCTTTCATTACCGGCTGCATTTACAATTAATACATCGTGATCTGCTGCATATTTAATAGCATCTCTTACCCAATCTGGGTGTGTAGAGAAATATTTACCAAAACTGGTATTGATTACTTTAGCACCATTATCCACTGCATATCTAATAGCAAGAGCAATATCCTTGTCGTACTCATCTCCATTTGGTACCGCCCTTATGGCCATAATTTCAACATTCTGCGCCACACCGTTCATTCCTATGCCGTTATTTCTTTGGGCGGCAATAATACCGGCTACGTGCGTACCATGCTTTATGTTTTCTTTATCGGCTTCAGGTCCCATGACGTTGTTATTTCCGTAATTACGATCACTTAGATCATCAGGATTATCACCAACCAGTTCTCTACCGTTAAGATCCAGATTTAAATTGATTTTAACCTGATCTGAGTAATAATCAATGGCACCATCTAATTCTTCAATTGCTTTTGGAATATTTTCATTTACATTTTGCTGAATCTGAAGCAACATGGCTTTATACTGGCTTAAAGGTTGTGCGGTAGCCTGCATTGCTTTTAGTTCATCTATCGTGTAATCTTCTTTTCCTAATTGAGAAGAAACCGCCTGATGTGCAGCTACCAGTTGAGATTTTATTTGTTGGTACTGCGCCAGGTTTTGTTGTGCTTCGGTTAATTTCTTGTTGTATTCGGCTTCAGCATCTTTGTAAAGAATAAATTCTTCGCGATTGGCTTCACTGATGGCACTTGCCGATTTTCCTTCGTATTTAGGTTTTAATTTTCTGTAAATTCTTACAAATTCTAAATTTTCATCTACAGCGTCGCCTAAAAAGTTCCAGCCATGAATATCGTCGATATATCCATTGTTATCATCGTCTATTCCATTTCCCGGAATTTCATCTTCATTTGTCCAGATAACATTTTTAAGATCTTCGTGTTCGATATCTGTACCACTATCAATTACCCCCACAATCACTTTGGTGCCTTTTTGATCTTTGATAATTTCTGAATACGCCCTATCTACACTCATACCCGGAATGGTATCATACACCAAATCGGCTTCTGGCCAGTTTTTAAACTGAGCATCGGTAAGTGCAGTCACCTTAAGCGGAATCGTATCGATACTTGCAATTGGAGTTGAAACAATTGCAGGAGCACTACTCCCACAAGACGCAAGAATGGCTGCTGAGGTAGCAGCCAGTAATGGTTTATAAAATGGAATTTTCATTTTAGTTAAATAATTCATTAAACGTGTATGTTTGGTCATGTCTTACACCTTTCTCGGTGTGTTTTACGGTTATAACTTCGTTGTGCGCATCATGTTGCATAAAAAGATAAATTTCTTCATCTGCGGCTTTATCTAAAAAGCTTTTCTTTTCCGGCAAGGTTAATAACGGGCGGGTATCGTATCCCATCACATAAGGTAATGGAATATGTCCTGCCGTTGGAAGCAAATCTGCCATAAAAACCAGCTTTTTTCCTTTATACTCCAAATGAGGTATCATTTGTTTGTCAGTATGCCCATCTACAAAGAGTACGCCAAAGCCAAGCTCTGGAATATTTGTAAAATGCTCTTTATTGTTTCTATCTACAAAATGTAATTGTCCGCTTTCTTCTATTGGTAAGATATTTTCCTTTAAAAAAGAGGCCTTTTCACGAGCGTTAGGTGTTGTTGCCCATTGCCAGTGATCTTTATTACTCCAGTATTTTGCATTTTTAAAAACCGTTTCATAACCGGTGCGATCTTTATTCCATTGTACACAACCACCACAGTGATCAAAATGAAGATGGGTAGTAAATACATCGGTAATATCGTCGCGGTGAAATCCGTTTTTTTGTAAAGATTTGTCTAGCGAATCATCGCCCCACTGGTAGTAATAACTAAAGAATTTTTCACTTTGCTTATCTCCCAGGCCGGTATCAATAAGAATTAATCGATTACCATCCTCGATTAAAAGGCTTCGAGCGCCAATATCGATCATGTTATTGCTATCTGCAGGATTTGTTTTTTGCCAAATACTTTTTGGAACCACGCCAAACATAGCCCCGCCATCCAGCTTAAAATTCCCTGCTTCGATAGGATATAGTTGCATAAATTATCAAATTTTCAAAATATATCGCAAATTATTAAATCAAATGCTTAAAAGCAGTTTATTGAATCTATTTAACATCAGATTACAAATAATTTTAGTTTAAGACGAGCTTGTGAGCAAACTAAACTATTTTTAATATTTTTAGCTTTTAAATCAAATCAAAAAGATTAATGTTAGAATTAGCAGGTATAGTAATTTTAGGAATATTGGCACAATGGGTGGCGTGGAAATTTAAAATTCCTGCAATCCTTCCATTGATTTTGATCGGACTTTGTGTAGGGCCAATTGCTACCATGTTTACAGATGATGGAAGTAAACTAATAGAGCCTATTTGGACTGGGGAATCTGGATTGTTCCCGGGCGAAAGTTTATTTTATTTTGTCTCGCTTGCCATTGGGATTATCCTTTTTGAAGGTGGTTTAACCCTTAAAAAGGGAGAAATTTTAAACGTAGGTTTTGTAATTGTGAAATTAATTACGGTTGCTGTAATTATAACATTTATAGGAGCAGGGATAGCTGCTCACTATATTTTCGATCTAAGCTGGCAAATTTCGTTTTTATTTGCTTCATTAATTATAGTTACCGGTCCTACAGTAATTACGCCTATCCTACGTAATATTCCGCTTAAAAAAGATGTTTCTACCATTTTAAAATGGGAAGGGATTCTTATCGATCCTATAGGGGCATTGTTTGCCGTGTTGGTTTTTGAGTTTATTAGTGCAGGAAAAGGAAAAGAGTATACTTCAACCGTGTTACTGGAATTTGGTAAAATCGTACTTTTCGGCTTCACTTTCGGCTTCACTTTTGCCCATGCCCTGGCCTACAGTATCAAGAAAAATATTATTCCGCATTATTTATTAAATGTGCTTACCCTGGCCGCTGTATTAGGGGTTTTTGTGTTATCAGATCAGTTTGCTCACGAAAGCGGACTTTTGGCTGTGGTAGTGATGGGGATGGTGATGGGAAATATCGACCTTCCAAACTTAAAAGAGCTGTTATATTTCAAGGAATCCTTAAGTGTCCTTTTAATTTCTATTTTATTTATTTTGCTGGCTGCAAATATCAATATGGAAGATCTGTACCTGATATTTACCAGTAAGGCGATCTGGCTATTTGCAGTAATTGTTTTTGTCGTAAGACCGTTAGGTGTTTTTATAAGTAGTATCAATTCTTCATTAAAATTCAATGAAAAACTGTTTATAAGCTGGGTTGGACCTCGCGGAATTGTAGCTGCGGGTATTGCCTCTTTATTTGGTATAGAGCTGGCGAATCAAGGTGTGGAAGGTGCTGAATATATTACACCGCTGGTGTTTATGATCGTGTTGGGAACGGTATTATTAAACGCTACCACTGCCCGTTTATTTGCTCAGCTTGTGGGTGTATTTTTAAAGGATTCTGAAGGAATTTTAATTATTGGAGCTTCGTCTTTTTCAAGAATTATCGGTAAGTATATGGAGGAGAATGGAAGACATGTTGTTTTGGTTGATAATAATGGGATGAATGTTAGAAAGGCCAAGAGCATGGGCTTAGATGCGATAGAAGAAAATGTGTATTCTGAAGATCTTATTAATAATATCGAGCTTAATGACATAGGTTATTTAATGGCGATGACCAGTAACAGTGAAATTAATAAGAATGCCATAGAAAAATTTAGAAAGCATTTTGGTGAAAACGGCTCTTTTAGAGTAGTTTCTCCAGAAGAAATGCAGGATCCCGAAAATAATCCAAAAGAAGGATTGTTCTCTCAAACAGATGATTATGTTAAACTTACCAATCTTGCCCGAAAATATTCACAGGTGCATGAGATTACGCTGAACTCTAAAGAGCATTATGAAGGATTAATAGAAATTTCCAAAACCGATCCAGATATTATTCCACTATTTGTAAAAAATAACGAAGGAAATCTTAGTATTATTCCGTCTAATAGTAAAGAAGTAGAAATTGAAGAAGGTTTTAAGCTGGTGTATTTAGGAAAGCAGATGGAGGTTGAAGATAATTCGAATACTGGAGACGCAGAAGATACGAAAACCAATACTGAGGAAGATTAATATAGATTCAGATTATATGAGAAACGCCCAATTTCAATTATTGAAATTGGGCGTTTCTAGTTATATTTTTAGCTAATTTTTTTGAATTTAATCATGCTAGCCTTCTTAGCATTATTCGGCTTCCATTGCCCCAATCAGTTCGTCTGTAATATCAAGGTTATGATATACATTTTGAACATCATCATCATCTTCAAATTTTTCGACGAGATTTAAGATCTTTTTAGCGTCTTCAACCGGAAGTTCTAAGGTATTTAAAGGAATTCGTTGTACCTCAGAAGATTTTGTCTCGATGTTTAATTCTTCCAGTTTGGAGGACATCATTCCAAAGTCATTAAAATCGGTATAAATCGTCATGAGGTCGTCCTCTTTTTCGATTTTGGTCGCACCCCCTTCAATAAGTTCAAGCTCAAATTCTTCAAGGTTCATTTCAATTTTTTCCTTTTCCAGCACAAAAACTCCTTTTTTATCGAATAAGAATTCTAACGAACCATTAGTTCCCAGACTTCCACCATTTTTAGTAAAAATTGATCTTACTGAGGCTACAGTTCTATTGGTATTATCTGTGGTGCATTCTACAAAAATGGCAATTCCGTTAGGCCCATACCCTTCAAAAGTTACGGTTTCGTAATTATCCGCATCTGCCCCACTTGCTTTTTTAATTGCACGATCTATAGTGTCTTTGGGCATATTAACCCCTTTTGCGTTGCTTATCGCATTACGCAAGCTTGGATTAGCTTCAGGATCTGCCCCTCCACCTTCTTTAACAGCTACACTAATTTCTTTAATTGCCCGGGTAAACTGTTTAGCCCGTTTTTTATCCTGTGCCCCTTTACGGTGTTTTATATTCGCCCATTTACTATGTCCAGCCATTTTCCTCTTCTTTTTAGTGCTTTTTACTCAATTTTCATTCAATTTAGGTCGTTTTTAATGAAAAATGAAGCAATTTTCACAAATTTAAGAAATTGAAGTACAATGCTAAAATTTGAAGTTTTACAGGTTCGAGTAAACGTATTCTAATTAGAAGTTTTTACAGCTTAAGTGGTTTAAATGATTTAAAATGTCTGAAGCGTTTATGAAAAACAAAACCCCTCATAGCTTCAAAACTATGAGGGGTTTTTTATATAAAATCAGCTTTTAAACTTTTACTAGTCGTTTAATTTCAATACCGCCATAAATGCTTCCTGAGGTATTTCTACGTTTCCAACCTGGCGCATACGTTTTTTACCCTTTTTCTGCTTCTCTAAGAGCTTTCTTTTACGGGAGATATCTCCACCATAACATTTCGCAGTTACGTCTTTTCTAAGCGCTTTTACGGTTTCTCTGGAGATAATTTTTGCTCCAATCGCCGCTTGAATAGGAATATCAAACTGCTGTCTTGGGATCAATTCTTTCAGTTTTTCACACATCTTCTTACCAATATCATAAGCATTATCCTGGTGTAATAAAGCTGAAAGCGCGTCTACTTTATTTCCGTTAAGTAAAACATCAACTTTTACCAGTTTAGAAGTACGTAATCCAACAGGAGAATAATCGAAAGAAGCATAACCACGGGAAACTGTTTTTAAGCGATCATAAAAATCAAAAACAATTTCAGCTAAAGGCATATCAAAAGATAATTCTACACGCTCTGTAGTTAAATATGTCTGGTTAGTAATTTCTCCTCGTTTTTCGATACAAAGAGACATTACATTGCCAACATAATCAGATTTCGTAATAATCGTCGCTTTAATATATGGCTCTTCTACCCTATTTAATGTAGAGGGTTCGGGTAGATCTGATGGATTATTTACCAAAATAACCTCGTCCGGATGTTTATTGGTATAAGCGTTGTAAGATACGTTGGGAACGGTGGTAATTACTGTCATGTCGAACTCACGCTCTAATCGTTCCTGAATTATCTCCAGGTGAAGCATTCCCAGGAATCCACATCTAAAACCAAAACCTAATGCTGCAGAACTCTCTGGAGTGAACACCAAAGAGGCATCGTTAAGCTGAAGTTTTTCCATAGAAGCTCGTAATTCTTCATAATCTTCAGTATCTACAGGATAAATCCCGGCAAATACCATAGGTTTTACATCTTCGAATCCGGCAACAGCTTCGGTAGTTGGATTTTTAGCATCGGTAATGGTATCCCCTACTTTTACTTCTCTAGCGTCTTTGATTCCGGTGATTAAATAACCAACATCTCCGGTTTTAATTTCCTGTTTTGGATGCTGAATAAGCTTTAGTGTACCAACTTCATCTGCGGAATAATCTTTACCAGTTGCCACAAATTTGATGTGTTGGTTCTTCTTAATACTTCCGTTAATCACCCTAAAGAACGTTTCTACTCCGCGAAACGGATTGTAAACCGAATCGAAAATCAAAGCTCTTAATGGTGCATCTACTTTGCCGCTGGGAGCTGGTATTTTGGTAATAATAGCATGTAATATTTCCTCTATACCAATTCCTGTTTTAGCACTTGCAGGGATAACATCATCAGGATCACAGCCTAAAAGGTCCACAATATCATCGGTAACTTCCTCGGGATTTGCGCTGGGAAGATCTACTTTATTTAAAACCGGGATAATCTCAAGATCGTTTTCTAAAGCCAGATAAAGGTTAGAAATTGTTTGTGCCTGTATACTTTGTGCGGCATCAACTACCAGTAAAGCACCTTCACAGGCGGCGATAGATCTGGAAACCTCGTAAGAGAAATCCACGTGTCCCGGGGTGTCGATTAAATTTAGCGTGTAATGCTCACCTTCATGAACATAATCCATTTGGATTGCATGACTTTTAATAGTGATACCACGCTCCCGCTCCAAATCCATATTATCTAAAAGCTGTGCCTGCTTTTCTCGTTCTGTTACCGATCCTGTAAAGTCTAAAAGTCTATCGGCTAGTGTACTCTTTCCATGATCGATATGGGCGATGATACAAAAATTACGAATGTGTTTCATGCAATTGTGAACATTAATTTGTTTAAACCTATAAGGCTTTATTCGCTGAGTTTAAAACTCGGATATTTTAAAATTATTAAGCGTTTTTCAATATCTTAAAGCCTTCGTGACTTATTAAAATAAACGCCATCCAAAAATCCAAAATAAAAAAAGTCAGAAAATATCGATTTTTGACAGTATAGTTATAAAATTTTTGGGCTGCAAATATAGTGTATTTCAAATACCTGATATAAACTTTACGAAGCTGTTTAAAAATTCAGGAATTTAAAAGTTTCAATACATAATTCTAAGTAAAAATTTAATCTATGTTCTTTTTAATTATAAAAAAAGTTAATAAAGTGTTTAAGTTTTATAAAAAAGTTTCTTTTTTTTGTAAGAGGCTTTCTGTAAAATTTTAATGATTTGAATTTAAGCTTTTTTAATATGCTAATTTAAAATAGGGGTAAATAAATATTATGAGCAATAACTCGAATACTTCAGGAACCAGCAGGTCGATCATTATTATAGGAATCTTATTTTTTATTTTTGGATTTGTCACCTGGTTAAATTCAGTGTTAATCCCTTATTTAAAAACCGCAAACGAGCTGAATAACTTCCAATCGTTTTTTGTGGCTTTTGCTTCTTATATTTCATATTTCGTAATGGCTATTCCCTCAGCAAAGGTTTTAGAGAAAACCGGGTTTAAAAAAGGGATGGGGCTGGGATTAATAGTAATGGCGGTAGGTGCTTTGATATTTATTCCTGCGGCAGCCTCCAGAACGTATGCCTTATTCCTTACAGGATTATTTGTTCAGGGTACAGGATTGGCGCTGTTACAATCTGCTGCCAATCCTTATATTACCGTATTAGGGCCTATTGAAAGTGCAGCAAAGCGTATTAGTATTATGGGAATTTGTAATAAGGTTGCCGGGATTTTAGCTCCTTTAACCATTGGTGCTATTTTGCTTAAAAATATGGATCAGGTTGAGGCTAAACTTAGTACATTGACCGGTGCTGAGCGTGAAGCCGAATTAGATTTGCTTTCGTCCCGGGTAGAAATGCCTTATATCGTTATGGCGATTGTTCTTGTTGGTTTAGCGGTACTTATTTATTTTTCTTCTTTACCAGAAATCGAAACCGATAAAGAAGATGAAAGTCTTGCTGAAGCTAATAAAAATAAAACCAGTGTATTCCAGTTTCCTAATTTGCTTCTGGGAACATTGGCCATGTTCTTATATGTAGGAGTTGAGGTAATTGCTGGTGATACCGTAATTACATACGCGAAAGACGGGCAGGGAATACCTTCAGAAGCAGCTTTACAATTTACTTCGTATACCTTAGCAGCGATGATCGTTGGTTATTTAATAGGGACTGTAACGATTCCAAAATATATTAGTCAGGCAAAAGCTCTTCGAATTTCCGGAATTTTGGGTATTTTGCTGGGATTAGCTGCAATTTTTACTGATGGTTTTGTTTCTGTACTTTGTATCTCGATGTTAGGATTGGCAAATGCAGTAGTTTTCCCGGCCATTTGGCCTTTAGCCTTAGACGGTTTGGGAAGGTTTACCAAAATTGCTTCGTCGTTTTTAATTATGGCGATTGCCGGTGGTGCGATTGTACCTTTAGCCTATGGTTCTTTAGCAGATAGTTTCGGATTGCAACAGGCATACTGGGTGGTGATTCCATGTTATTTATATATCCTTTTCTTTGCGGTTAAGGGATATAAAATTAGATAAAAATCTTATTGAGGAGTTTGAATAGCCAAACCAAAATGCCTCTAAAGGCCAAATATCAAGAGAATTAAAGCCAGGGAAAGCTGTTTAATTATTTAAAAATTGGAAAATTAAATGTTTAGCCTAAATTTATTCGTGTAAAAAATATAAGTATGAAACGTTCTTTCTTTTCTGTTTTCCTTGTAGCCTTTATTTTTATAGGTGCTTACGCTCAGGATAAACCAGCTATTATTCCAATGCCTTCCAAAATTGAATGGAAAAATAGCGAATTTCAGTTTCCGTCTACCGTAACTTTTTATGCAGATGCCAGGGCCGAAGAAAGTTTAAAATGGCTTAAAGCTTTATTGAATACTACAGGAAGTGAGTTTGAAAAAGCTTCAGAGAAAGAAGCTAAGATTTCATTAAAAATCAATAAGGATCTTTCTTCTTCCTTAGGAAATGAAGGGTACCAACTCAAGGTTACTTCAGAAAAAATAATGATTGAAGCGGCAGATAATGCCGGACTTTTCTACGGAATAACCACACTTAGACAATTGTTTCCTGCTGAAGTGGAATCAGGTAAAATTGGCTCGGCATTTAATATTCCGGCGGCTAACATTTCCGATAAGCCTTATTACGAATGGCGCGGCAGTATGCTTGATGTGGCACGAAGCTTTTTTGATTTGGATTACTTGAAAAAGCACGTAGATCGCATGGCCCTATATAAATTGAATCGTTTTCATTTACATTTAAGCGATGATCAGGGTTGGAGAATTGAGATTAAGAAATGGCCAAAATTAACCGAAATAGGAGGGCAGTCTGCCGTAAAAAATGGTCGTGCCGGTTTTTTAACGCAAAAAGAATATAAAGAGTTACAGGCATACGCAAAAGAGCGAAATGTTATGATTATTCCCGAAGTGGATATGCCGGGACATAC